>NZ_JH621246.1:0-56286 GCF_000255455.1 Aquimarina agarilytica ZC1
CAAATTTTGGATTTTTTATGTATAATTTATGAGAATTAGGCTATTCTCTGAATGCGCCTTTTTAGAAGCTAAAAGCGAGAATAAACCTAACCAATTATCATTAGCTTATGCTATTACAAAAAAAAGAGTGCTTATAGCAATTTGCTATAAGCACTCTTTTTTTTACTTATCCGATGCTGTATTTAAAATAAGCTTTTTATAATAGTTTCCATACTTACGCCTTCGGCTTCAGCCTTATAATTTTTTAATATACGATGTCTCAAAATTCCTATGGCTACTGCTTGTACATTTTCTATATCTGGCGAAAATTTACCTTGAATAGCTGCATGAGCTTTAGCTGCTAAAATTAAATTTTGTGATGCTCTTGGCCCCGCTCCCCAGTCTACATATTTTGCAATCATTTCGGTTGCAGCATCTGTATTTGGTCTGGTTTTGGCTACTAAACCAACAGCATACTCAATCACATTATCAGCCACAGGAATACGTCGTATTAATTGTTGCATTTCAATAATTTCTGCTGCTGTAAATAAAGCTTGCAGTTGTTCAACTTGTACTCCTGTCGTACTTTTCACTACAGTTACTTCCTCTGCAAATGAAGGATAATCTAATTGAATAGCAAACATAAAACGGTCCAACTGAGCTTCTGGTAACGGATATGTCCCTTCTTGCTCAATAGGATTTTGAGTAGCCAACACATAATAAGGTTTTGACAATTCGTAACGCTTTCCCGATACGGTAACCGATTTTTCCTGCATAGCCTCTAATAAAGCTGCTTGTGTTTTAGGTGGTGTTCGGTTAATTTCATCGGCCAAAACAATATTCGAAAAAACAGGCCCTTTAATAAACTTAAACTGACGTGAATCATCTAAAATCTCACTTCCTAAAATATCACTTGGCATCAAATCGGGTGTAAATTGAATACGTTTAAAATCCAAGCCTAACACTTCCGAAATAGTATTTACCATAAGTGTTTTTGCTAAACCCGGCACTCCTATTAACAACGCATGACCTCCTGCAAAAACAGAAAGCAGTATCTGATCGATAACTGCTTCCTGGCCTATAATAACTTTTGAAATTTCTTTTTTTAATTGAGCGTGTTTCTCTACAAGTTGCTCAACAGATTTTACGTCTGACATTCAGTTTATTTTTTTACCCAATCACTATTATAATCGCAATCAAGGTAAGGTTCGTTAATTTTAACGTAAGTATCTACAATTTTTTCGTCTTGCCATTTCTTTACTGCCTTTAATTGTTTTTCTTTTAAAGCCAATTCTTTTATTTTCAAATAATCCTTAGCATAATCAGCCTCATGCTCAGGGTATTTCTTAGAAACAGTTACAATTTTAAAAAATTTACCTCCAGTTCTATTTCGATCTTCAATCACATTCGAAACTTCACCTTCCTTTAAATTAGACACTTGCCCGTACAATATAGGATCAATTTTTGTAAGTTCAAAACGCGTATCTTGAGTTACTGGATTAATCAGCTTTCCGCCATCAGATTTTGTCTCCTTTTCATCACTATATAGCTTAGCAGCCTCATCAAATTTTATTTTCCCCTCAGCTATTCGTATACGAACGCTATCTGCATGAGCCTCGTATTTTTCCAAATCTTTACTACTCACCTCTGGTATCAATAAAATATGACGTACATCTACTTGCTGTCCTTTTATTTTATCAACGGTAACAATATGATAACCAAAATCTGTTTTAAAAGGCTTACTCACCTCTCCTACTTGCAAACTAAATGCAGCATCTTTAAATTCTTTTGCAAAAGGATCCGTTCTTGAAATCGTATATTTCCCTCCATTAGAACGTGAACCAGGATCTTGAGAATACAATACAGCTTTTGTTGCAAAACTTGATCCATTTTCCAGCACATCAGTTCTAAATTGATTTAAACGATCTAGAGTTGCTTTAATTTCGGTTGCAGAAGGCTGAGGCTTTATAACAATTTGAGAAATTTCTATTTCCGTATCGATCAATGGTCTTTCGGTTTCTGGTATGGTATTAAAAAACTGTTTAACCTCATCTGGAGTTACCGCTACCTCTTCCACCACTTTCTGCTGCATTAACTGCGACAAACGTTGGTTTTTACCCAAATCAAATAATTCCTTTTTAAAATCAACTATATTATCCTTACGGTAAAACTTCAACACCTTTTCCTCATTCCCCAGCTGTTTTTTCATATAGTCTAACTGCTGCTCTACTTGTTGTTGGATTTGCTGATCAGATACTGGGATACTATCCTGTATAGCATGGTGCGTATACAACTTTGTTTCCAACAAACTACCTACTAATTCGCAACGGCTAATTTCGGCAATGGAAACCCCTTGATTTTTAAGATCAATATAAGCTTTATCTACATCGCTATCCAACACTATAAAATCACCTACAACAGCAGCTATACCGTCAATTTTTTGACGTCTAGTTGCCACTTCCTCCTTATCCTTTTTGACTCCCTCACTCGGCGACTCAATCACAATTGTTTTCTCCTCTGCTGGTATTCCCTCTTTTTTCTCCTTTGCCGCTTCACTTGGTGATTCAATCACAATTTCTTGTGCAAAAGTTGAAAACCCAAAACAAAGACCTACAAATAAGGCTGTGTTATTCAAAAATTGTGTAGTCTTTTGTTTGTAATGCATCCTTAACGATTTCTTTTTCAAGTTGTTTTTTTAATTGAAGCTTTCGCTTATTTAATACTATTTGCTTTATAGTTTCTTTTACATATTCCACTGGTGCAGGTTGACCTACCAACAGTACTTCTTTAAACTTTACTAAATATTTACCCTTAGTATCTTTGTACTGAAAAAACTTGTTAGCCACTAAAAACGAACTTTTTTTAAAGTTCCCTACACTAGGAACTGCAGTAAGCAATTCATCAAAAGTACTCCAAGAATTTTCTAAATTTAAATCTACTTTTTTAAAACTTAGTTTAATTTTTTTCAACTCCAGCTTGTCCTCTACTGAAAAACGAGTAAACAACTTTTTTGTGGCAGCAGTATTTGTGTAACTCAATGGTAAATGAATATAGCGCGCTTGCACCAAGTCTTCCTTTAACAAAAAGCTTTGTTGATGCTCCTCATAATATTCATTTATTTCATTATCGGTAATTACTGTATTCAAATTTTTCTGCACATAGCCATTCTCATAATCACTAACAAACAAATCTGTTTTATAATCATCCACAAGCTTATCATATTGAGCTTGCTTTTTTTGTGTCATATTTTGTTTAGACTCATATAACAGTAATTGCTTAGTCGCCCAATTATCAATATACTCGGTTAACAATGCTACACTATCTTTTTCGGTCAAGCCAGAAGGAATATTAAAATCACTTAGCTGATCCTCATACAAAAAAGCATCATGTACTTTTGCTATAACTCGAGCATCCGATTTACTTTCGAACAACTGACATGACGTCATTATCATCGAAACCAAAATCACCAATAAAAATTGAACTTGCTGTCTTTTCACTAAAAAAATTCCTAACTAATTAATCGTACAAAAATAGTAATATTCGTAGGTTTGACAAGTCGAATACAACTTGCATTATACTTAATAAACTTATTTACACCTTAAACTATTACAAACACAGGCATTTTTATGATTAATAATGAATTTTAATCGCAAATAGACCCTGCAAAAAGAAACACTTATGAACAGAAAACTTAAACTAATTTGGGATTTTAGAGGACCTACAGCTAACAAAACCGCACTACACCATGAAATCCACCTTAAAGAATATGCTATTTCCGAAAAGCTTTTACTTCAAATCACAGGAACAGAAACCCTATCTGACATGCATAGTATCGCTTTTTTAGTTGTTGAAGAAAATGAAATGAAACCCGTACGTGACGCACTTAAACCACACAGAGGACAGGTTTATGGAGGTTAAGGCAAACAAGTCTGCAACTTTATTAGTATTGACGTTACCTTATTTTTTTTACGAAATTAGATGAGTGCTATTAATTTATAAGAATTCAATCCTAAACAAACTACAGCTTCTTTAATTGGCAACTTCCGAAATAAATTTGATACGATACAAACGAAGTTCTTCTTCTTCATAATCCCCATCAAATTCCTCTTGAGCCTCTTGTATACTGTCCGTTTCTGCTTCTAAAAAGTAGTCATGTATTTCTTCTTGTTGATCTTCATCCAAAATATCCTCTAACCAATAATCAACATTTAACTTCGTCCCGCTATATACAATAGCCTCCATTTCGGTAATAAAATCCTCCATATTCATGCCTTTTGCATCAGCAATATCTGTTAAAGGCAGCTTACGGTCAACATTTTGAATAATATATAACTTAAGTGCACTATTTACTCCTGTTGTTTTTACCACAAAATCATCTGGGCGCACAATATCATTTTGATCTACGTATTCTGAAATTAATTTTAGAAAATCTTTTCCATATTTTTTTGCTTTCCCTTCACCAACTCCATGAACATTTGACAACTCATCAACGGTAATGGGATACTTTAGGGTCATATCTACTAATGATGGATCCTGAAACACTACAAAAGGTGGCACACTAAGTTTTTTTCCAACCTTTTTTCTTAAGTCCTTAAGCATTTTCAATAAAACCTCGTCGGTACTTACTCCTCCTGACTTTACCGATGTTGAAATCGTAGCATCTTCAAAACAATGATCTTCAGTCATCATAAAACTTTGAGGTTTTTTGATGAATTCGTCTCCTTTGGGTGTAATTTTTAACACCCCATATGTCTCAATATCTTTCTTTAAAAAACCCGCTACTAACACCTGACGAATTAGCGCCATCCAATACTTATCTTCATTTTTCTTACCACTTCCAAAAAAAGGCTGTGTTTGTGTTTTATGCGAAACTATAATCGCATTTTCCTTTCCAATAAGCGTATTTACAACTTCTTTAGATTTATAAATACCGCCTGTTTTTGAAACTACATGCAGTAATTGAGCTACTTGCACTTTAGCTTCAATTTGTTTTTTTGGATTACGAACATTATCATCCATATCTCCTCCATCCCCAGTCACTTCGTCAAATTCTTCTCCAAAATAATGAAGTATAAACTTTCTACGTGATATTGATGTTTCTGCAAAAGCAACTACTTCTTGCAAAAGCGCATTTCCAATTTCCTGCTCGGCCACAGGCTTACCACTCATAAATTTCTCTAACTTTTCTATATCCTTGTAAGCATAATAAGCCAAGCAATGTCCCTCACCACCATCACGTCCCGCTCTTCCAGTTTCCTGATAATAACTTTCGATACTTTTAGGAATATCGTAATGTACCACAAAACGCACATCCGGCTTATCGATTCCCATACCAAAAGCAATGGTAGCCACAACCACATCAACATCTTCCATAAGGAACATATCTTGATGCTTTGCACGTGTTTTAGCATCCAATCCCGCATGATAAGGCACGGCATTTATACCATTCACTTGAAGCGCTTGCGCTAACTCCTCTACTCGCTTCCTACTTAAACAATAAATAATTCCACTTTTTCCAGTATTCTGCTTTACAAAACGAATGATATCTGTTTCAACATTAGCCGTTTTTGGGCGTACTTCATAAAACAAATTAGGTCTATTAAAAGACGCTTTGAATGTATTTGCTCCTGATATTCCTAAATTCTTCAAAATATCCTCCTGTACTTTGGGTGTAGCAGTGGCTGTTAAACCTATGATAGGTATGTTATCCCCTATACTTTGTATAATTCGTCTTAAATTACGGTATTCGGGCCTAAAGTCATGCCCCCATTCACTAATACAATGTGCTTCATCAACAGCTAAAAAAGAAATTGTTTGAGATGCTAAAAATTCTGCATACTCTTCTTTCACCAAAGATTCTGGTGCCACATACAATAATTTGGTAATCCCATTTGAAATGTCCGCCTTAACTGTAGCCACATCTGTTTTATTCAAAGATGAATTCAACACATGTGCTATACCATTTTCTGAAGAAATACTTCTAATTGCATCAACTTGATTTTTCATTAATGCAATTAAAGGCGATACCACTATAGCTGTCCCCTCACTCATTAAAGCAGGCAACTGATAACACAAGGACTTCCCCCCACCAGTTGGCATAATAACAAAAGTATCCTCTTTTTTAAGTAAACTTTTTATTACTTGCTCTTGCAGTCCTCTAAATTGACTGAAACCAAAATATTTTTTTAAAGCCTTCTGTAGTTCGCTCTGATTCACGGTACCTTATATATATTCTTATTTAAAATAATCTTACATCTATTAAAGATAGCAAAAAACTTTTTTAAATTCACAAGCCCCGTCCATAATGAATATCAATTGTTTAACTTTTAATAAGATTTTCACTCATCAACGGCTTCCCAATAAAGCCCTAGCTAAATTTTGACATTTGTTTAACATCAAATTAACAAAAAAAAAATTTAGTATACAAATTATCGAAAAGCCTATCTTTACCCCGTTTTTCAGCCTACAAAATCAATTCATGAAGCAACTAGAGTCCAAAAACCCACAACAAATGTCTTTTTTAGATCATCTTGAAGAGTTAAGATGGCATTTAATAAGAGCCACATTAGGAGTGTTAATTGCTGGAATCATCGCTTTTCTTGCTAAAAGTTTTATTTTTGACACGATTCTTTTTGGTCCTAAAAAAGTAGATTTCTTAACCTATCGCATATTTTGTAACTTATCAAAATCACTTGGTTTTGACGAAAGCTTTTGCTTAGACAAACTCCCTTTCATTATACAAAGTCGAACTATGGCTGGACAATTTTCGGCACATATTTGGACTGCAATCACAGCAGGTTTTATTATATCATTTCCCTATGTTATTTATGAATTTTGGCGCTTTATTAAGCCTGCTATGCATAGCCACGAACAAAAAACTGCTAAAGGTTTCATTTTTATTTCGTCACTTTTATTCTTTTTAGGCGTCCTTTTTGGGTATTACATTATTACTCCTTTATCTATAAATTTTTTAGGAAGTTACAATGTTAGTAATGAAGTTTTAAATGAATTTGACCTTTCGAGTTACATATCACTTATTAGAGCATCTGTACTGGCGTGTGGGTTGGTTTTTGAGCTTCCTATTATTATTTATTTTTTATCAAGAGTTGGAATTGTAACCCCTGAAATATTGAGAAAATACAGAAAATTCGCCTTGGTAATTGTACTTATTTTGGCAGCTGTAATAACTCCACCAGATATTGCTAGTCAAGTTATTGTCACTATACCTATTTTAATTTTATATGAAATAAGTATTTTTATATCAAAGTCTGTACTAAAGAAACAAGAAAATTTAAAGTAATTTCACCCCATTAAGCAACGCATTATGAAACTACGAGCCGAAAATTTAATGAAGTCCTATAAAGGGCGAAAAGTAGTAAAGGGAATTTCTTTAGAGGTAAACCAAGGGGAAATTGTAGGCCTACTTGGACCTAATGGAGCAGGAAAAACTACCTCTTTTTATATGATTGTTGGTTTTGTTAAGCCTAATGGAGGTAATATTTATTTAGAAAACACAAACATTACCAATTATGCCATGTACAAACGAGCTCAAAATGGAATTGGCTACTTGGCGCAAGAGGCATCGGTTTTTAGAAAATTGAGCATTGAAGAAAACATTCTTAGCGTATTGCAATTAACTAAACTTTCAAAAAAAGAGCAGCACTTAAAAATGGAATCTCTTATTGATGAATTTAGTTTAGGTCATATCCGAAAAAACCGTGGTGATTTATTAAGTGGTGGTGAACGACGTAGAACCGAAATTGCTCGCGCCTTAGCAACAAGTCCAAATTTTATTTTACTCGACGAACCTTTTGCGGGTGTTGACCCCGTTGCCGTAGAAGATATTCAACGTATTGTTGCTCGCTTGAAAGATAAAAATATTGGCATTTTAATTACTGATCATAACGTACAAGAAACACTTGCTATTACCGACAAAACCTATTTAATGTTCGAAGGTAGTATTTTGAAATCTGGTGTCCCCGAAGAATTGGCTGAAGATGAAACTGTGCGTAGGGTATATTTAGGTCAAAACTTTGAATTGCGTAAAAAGAAATTAGAGTTTTAACATTTATGCATAACTATGAAACACTTTATTTTGTTAACCAATTAAACAACTAACATTTAAATTACGTTTTTTTTACTCAATACAACATAATTCATTTTTTATTGAAAAACAACTCAATATAATGTTCCTGTAACAATCGCTTTTCTATAAAGTTTTAATTAGTAAATTCGCTCAACTAAATTTAGCTAATTTTATGAAAGCTTTTGATTTCAAAAAATGGAACATCATCATTGGATGGATTGTATTCATTATTGCATTCACCACATATAGCCTTACTGTAGAACCTACTGCTAGTTTTTGGGACGCTGGAGAATACATTTCCACTTCATCAAAATTACAAGTAGGACACCCACCTGGGGCCCCTTTATACCAAATGCTTGGTGCCTTTTTTTCTGTTTTTAGCCCAGACAAAGCAAACATTGCTTTAATGGTAAACATGATGTCCGTATTTGCTTCGGCATTTACCATTCTTTTTATGTTTTGGTCTATCACTTATTTATTAAAAAAATTAGTTTCTCAGATTTCAAAAAAAGAAGATACACGTGCTGAACAATTCATGATTTTAGGAAGTGCTGCCATAGGAGCATTAACCTTTACTTTTACAGATAGCTTTTGGTTTAATGCCGTGGAAGCCGAAGTTTATGCTATGGCATCCTGCATTATGTCCATTCTGTTTTACCTAGGCTTACGTTGGGAGAACGATATGAATACTCCTAGAGGCAATAAATGGCTCGTATTACTTGCTTTTGTTATCGGATTATCCTTTGGTGTACACTTTATGGGATTACTTACCATACCTGCCATTGGTTTTCTGTATTATTTTAAAAACTACAAAGTCACATTAAAAAGCTTTTTAATAGCAAACGTAGCTGTGGTTTCTGTTTTAATGTTTATTTTCAAATTACTACTCCCGTACAGTCTTTCATTTTTTGGTGTGGCCGAAGTATTTTTTGTAAACACCATCGGTCTTCCTTTTAACTCTGGAACCATCATTGTGGGATTACTTGCAATTACTCTTTTCTATTTCGGATTAAAATTCACCCGTGCTAAGGGCTACTTCCAAATAAACACACTCATCCTATGTATTGTTTTTATTTTTATCGGCTTCTCTAGTTGGCTAATGCTTCCTATTAGAGCCAATGCAGGAACAGTGATTAATGAAAACAACCCCAATAATGCTCGAGAACTACTTGCTTACTACAACCGTGAACAATATCAAGAAACTCATTTGTTTTATGGACCTCAGTTTACTGAAATTTATGGTGGTCTAGATCCCGTAAACCCCTACTATGATGGCAAGCCCAAATATGAAAAGGACTTAAAAAAAGGCAAATACATTATTGTAAATAAATATAAAAACGCCCAACAAAACTTTGAAGACAAACACAAAGCGATTCTTCCCAGAATGTGGAGCAGTGAAAATGCCGAAAATTACTTGCGCTTTACCGGTCCTTTAAAATTTACTATTAAAAAAGAATATGCGAAGGATAAAGATTTAAAACGTGTTGTTGGCGAATTCAAGAAAGATTTTAACAGCAAACGTATTGGGTTGGAAGAATATTCCAAGTTCTTAAGTCAATTTAGCGACTATATTAATGTTGAAAAACCTTCACTATTTGCCAATCTTGGATATATGTTTGAATACCAATTCGGGTATATGTACTGGCGCTATTTTATGTGGAACTTTGTAGGAAGACAAAATGACAACCAAGGTAAATATACAGATACCGACGGGAACTGGATTAGTGGTATCCAAGCCATTGACACCATGCGACTAGGAAATCAAGAATTTTTAACTACCGATGACTTAAAAAATAAAGGAAGAAATACTTATTATTTTATCCCGCTATTAATTGGGTTATTTGGTTTCATTTTCCAACTTCAAAATGATAAGAAAAACTTTTGGGTATTATTACTTTTCTTTTTATACACTGGATTAGCCTTAAAAATATACTTAAATGAGCGCCCTTTTGAACCTAGAGAGCGCGATTATGCCTTAGTAGGTTCCTTTTATGTGTTTGCCATATGGATTGGGTTTGGTGCCTATGCTATTTTTGATAATATTAAAAAATACATTTCTGCAAAAGCTGCAGTTCCTGCTGTGTTTGCCATTACACTACTAGGTTCACCTGTATTACTAGCCTCGCAGAACTGGGATGACCATGATCGATCTGACCGATATACAGCTCAAGCTATGGCAAAAATGTATTTAGATTCTTGCCAGAAAAACGCCATTTTATATACCATTGGTGATAATGACACTTTTGCCCTTTGGTACGCACAAGATATAGAAGAATACCGCACCGATGTGCGAACTATTAATACAAGTTTATTTGCTACCGATTGGTATATTGACCAGATGAAGCGCGCTGCTTACAAGAGTGCTCCAATCCCTTCTCAGCTCCCACACAAATTTTACCGTTGGGGAAACAATGATGTGATCTTTTTTAGACAAGCCACAGAGGATACTCTTGATATAAAAACTTGGTTAGATTTTATTGAAAGTGATGACAAACGTACACAGGCAGAATTACAAAGTGGTGCTTTTACAAATACGTTTCCTTCGAAACATATCCGTATTCCCGTTGATAAAGAAAAAGTGCTTAGAAATGGCATAGTCGCGCCAGAAGATGCCCACTTAATTGTTGATCATATTGACATTACTATTAAGGATGAGATTCTAACTAAAAACAGGCTACTTATGCTTGATTTATTAGCGAATAACGACTGGGAACGCCCTATCTACTTTACTGGAGGTAGTTTTGGAGATGATGATTACTTGTGGATGAAAGACTATTTACAGCTTACTGGTCTCACCTATAAGTTAGTCCCTATAAAAACTCCTTTGGACAAAAACAATCCTTTTGATATGGGCCGTATTAACACCGATCAATTGTATGATATTGTAATGAAATGGGATTGGGGTAATGGTGATAGTCCAGACATTTATCACGACCCAGAAACACGTAAAAATGCCATTACTTACCGTAGTACTTTAGCACGATTGTTTGAAAACTTAATTAAAGAAGGCAAAAAAGGCAAAGCCAAAGATATTATTGAATTAGGGGTTACCAAACTACCTATTGAATATTATGAATATTACACCCTTGTTGAGCCCTATGTAAGTGGCTACTACCAAGTAGGCGAAAAAGAAAAAGCACGTGTACTTTGGCAAAAATTAGCCCAAAAATACCAAGAAAAATTAGCCTACTATGCAAGTTTAGATATTGAAAGACAATATAAAAATGCCGAAGATATTATAACTCAAGTAGAACGCTATAGAGCTGTTGTTGACTTACTATTGATCAACGATGATACCGAAATATTAAAAGAAAAAGCAGCTGAATTTAATAGCTTTTTAGAGTTGTTTTCTAATTTTTACGACAAAGACGAAGCCTATAACGCGGATAAAAAAGAAGCAGGTGCCTTACCAGATAGCTTACTTAATATTGATAATAACGAGGAAGCTACACCAACTCCATAAAAATGGCCCCTAGCAGCTAAACAAAAAATGCTTGAGACTAGAATCTCAAGCATTTTTTGTTTATTATTATTTTATTTGTGTGCTGCTACTAATACCTAGCGAGTCAAGACATTTTTAATATGGCTGCTCCATTAGTATTAAAAGAACTATTTTTCACAATACACCAGCGTAGCGTTACACATATTCTATCATTAAAGCAATAAGCGTATTAGCATCCTGTTCTCCATTTTGACGCCATACCATTTCCCCATTTTTGTAAATCATTAATGTAGGCACTCCATTAACACGTAAGGCACTGGCTAAATCTTCATTCTTGTCTACATTAATTTTTATCACCTTACCTTTATCTCCTATGGCAGCTGCCACATCCCTTAATACAGGATGCATTGCTTTGGAGGCCTCACTCCAATCGGTAAAAAAATCAAGCAATACTGGCGATGTAATATCTATTAAATCTCCAAATTTTGACATTTGTATCGTATTAATTTAATTAATGTTGTAAATATAAGTTTTTTTTGTAATGCAGTAATAAGCCATTCTTTAGCCTTATTTTGCCCAAAAATATTCTACTAACAACGAAATATCTACAAAAATAGTATGATTTAACGTTATATTATGACTAAACCTTCCGTTTCAGCTCCAAAATGCTTATTTCCGGCCAGATCCCTACCCTTCCTGGAAAAGCATGAAATCCAAATCCCCTATTGACATTAATGTAGCGATCAGCATGAGCATATATACCTGCCCATTGTTTGTACACGTATTGTATAGGACTCCACTTGAAAATACCTGGAATTTCAATTCCGAACTGCAATCCATGTGTATGCCCACTCAGCGTTAATTGATAATTCATTGGATGCGCTTTAACCTCATATTCCCAATGTGAAGGATCATGACTCATTAACACTTTAAAATCATTTTGAACAAGCCCTTCTGATGCTAGCTTTAAATCACCCGCTTTTTTAAAGTTCTTTCCCCAATTTTCAACACCTATCAATTGTATTTGAGCTTCTCCTTTTTTTATAGTTCTATTTTCGTTACACAATAAATCAAAATTTACTTGTTTGTGTAATCCTTTTATGCTTTCAAAATTATCTTGTTTTGCTTTGTCTGAAGGCCAGGTTACATATTCCCCATAATCATGATTCCCTAATACGGAAAATTTTCCATGTGGAAATTCTTTTAACTTATTAAAAGTAGTAAGCCACGGGTGAAATTCTTCGGCTTTTGTATTTACAATATCTCCAGTAAACAGGAACAAATCTGCCTCTTGTTTGTTTATTAAATCTATGGCGTACTTAATTTTATCAGCATCATCAAAACTACCTGAATGTAAATCTGAAATTTGTAGAATTTTAAAACCATCAAAAGCCTTGGGCAAATCTGCAAAAAAAAGTTGCTTTTTAATTACTTTAAAATTATACTTCCCTTTCCATAAACCATGAATAATTCCTACTAATGGCAGCGCAGCAATACCCAAACCTAACTTTCCTATAAATTTACGTCTACCTTGTATTACTTCTGCGGAAGCGTTAACATTAACAACCAACATCACTAAATAACTTACTATCAAAAATAGTATCACTATTAATTTAGGTACCACATGGAGCACCATAAAACCAACTCCCCAATAAAAACTATGACTTGGACCTATTGACCTATCATAGGAAAACACTTGAAAAACAAAAAATAAATAAGCAAAAAAACTATAACTTAATATCCCCCAAAACAAAAAAGAAGGCAACTTAAATACCTTTACTGCTAAAACAAAAAAAATAAGCTCAAGCACCAAAAAAACACTCCCAAAAACCAACAAAAATTTAATCATAAAAAATTAATCATTTTTACATACTATTTACACAATAGAACAAGCTTTATGGAGTTATAGTACACAAATCTATTTAAGTCTGCTAAAAAAAGACAATTTTTAAATAAAAACACTAAAAATGTTAAATAAAGTAGTATATTTAACATGCTTTTTGAGAATATAATAGTTTCACAACTACAACGATATATAAAGCATTGATAACTAGTTGTTATCAATTTTATTTTGGGGCGAAATGCTGTCATTTATGGCAGCATTTCTTTTTTTAATGTATCTTCAATCCCTTAAAGTTAACTCCTGTATTTTTTTAAGATGGATTCCAATAAAAAACTGTTTTTACTAGACGCTTTTGCACTTATATTTAGAGGTTACTATGCCCTTATAAAAAACCCACGAATTACAAGTAAAGGAATGGATGTTTCGGCCATAATGGGCTTTACTAATTCACTTTTAGATGTAATTAGACGGGAACGCCCAGACTACCTTGCCGTAGCTTTTGATAAAGGTGGAAGTCAAGCTAGAACAGAAATTTTCCCAGAATATAAGGCAAATAGAGACGAAACACCTGAGGCGATTAAAATTGCGGTACCCTATATCCAAGAAATTTTAAAAGCCATGCACATTCCTATTATTGAGCAAATGGGAGTTGAGGCGGACGACCTTATTGGAACCCTAGCCAAACAAGCCGAAAAGGAAGGTTTTCAAACCTATATGGTCACTCCCGATAAAGATTATGCACAATTAGTATCGGAAAACATTTTTATGTATAAACCGGCCCGTATGGGTAATGGTATTGAAATTTGGGGAATACCCGAAGTACAGAAAAAATTTGAAGTAGCACACCCCGAACAAGTCATTGATTATTTAGGAATGATGGGAGATGCTGTTGATAATATACCAGGACTACCCGGTGTTGGCGACAAAACTGCTAAAAAATTTATTGCAGCATACGGTAGTATGGAAGGTTTATTTGAAAACCTACATGAATTAAAAGGAAAAATGAAAGAAAAAGTTACCGCTAATGCGGAACTTGGACTACTATCAAAACAATTAGCTACTATTAAAATTGATTGTGATGTCACCTTTGATGCTGAATCTTATAAACTATCGGCTCCAGATGCAGAAAAAGTAACTACTATTTTTGAAGACCTAGAGTTTAGAAGAATGAAAGATCAATTTTTCAAACTTTTTGATGCCGATGGTAATCCAGCAACCAAAGAAACTGTAAAACCATCTCAAGTAAAAACAAACACCACTGCTGGTGCTGGGCAATTTTCACTTTTTGATGCTGCTGGGGATACGGAAAACGCTTCTAAAACCACATCAAGACAAACTATAAATAGTACCGAACATCATTATCAAAGCATTCAAAATACGGGCTTAGGCTTACAATTGTTTTTACAAAATTTAAACCAACAAACTAGCGTCTGCTTTGATACAGAAACTACCAGTCTTGACCCGCTACTTGCTGAACTGGTCGGTATTGCTTTTAGTTGGGAAAAATCACATGGGTTTTATTTACCTTTTCCCGAAGATCAACAAGAGGCTCAAAGCTTAATTGCTCAACTTTTTCCTTTTTTTGAAAATGAATCTATTACAAAAATTGGACAGAACTTAAAATATGATATTAAAGTATTAGACAAATATGGGGTAACTGTACAAGGACCTTTATTTGATACCATGATCGCTCATTATTTGATTAATCCAGATATGCGCCATAATATGGATGTTTTGGCCGAAACTTATTTAAATTACACACCGGTTTCTATCACCGAACTTATTGGTAAAAAAGGAAAAAACCAACTGAGCATGCGTCAAGTTCCTGTTGATAAACAAACGGAATATGCCGTAGAAGATGCTGACATTACATTACAACTTGCCGCTCACTTTACTCCAGAACTTAAGGAAGCAAAAACACTTGAATTATTCAACAATATCGAATTGCCTTTGGTTAAAGTACTATCGGCTATGGAAATTGAAGGAATTAATTTAGATATCGATTTTTTAAATAGTCTTTCCGAAGAATTAAACCTAGATATCTCCAAACTAGAAGATAGCATTTATGAACAAGCAGGAGAAACCTTTAATATCGGATCTCCTAAACAATTAGGTGTGGTTTTATTTGAAAAAATGAAATTAGTTGACAAACCTAAAAAAACAAAAACTGGACAATATTCCACTGCCGAAGATGTCCTTTCGTCTTTAGCCAAGGAGCATCAAATTATTGCTGACATATTAACTTACCGAGGATTAACTAAATTAAAGAGCACTTATATTGATGCCTTACCCGCACAGGTAAATCCCAATACAAAACGCGTTCATACGGATTACATACAAACTGTAGCTGCGACTGGACGCTTAAGTTCAAACAATCCGAACTTACAAAACATTCCTATCAGAACTGAACGTGGTCGACAAGTACGTAAAGCCTTTGTTCCTCGCGATGAAAATCATGTGCTTGTTGCTGCCGATTATTCGCAAATAGAACTACGTATTATTGCCGCTTTAAGTAATGAAACGGCCATGATGGAAGCCTTTCAAAATGGAGAGGATATTCATGCCACTACTGCCGCTAAAGTTTTCCAAGTTCCCTTAGAAGAAGTTTCTAGAGAACAACGAAGTCATGCTAAAACAGTGAATTTTGGTATTATGTATGGTGTTTCGGCCTTTGGCTTAAGCAATCAAACCAATTTAACACGTGCTGAATCCAAAGAACTTATAGAAGCTTACTACAAAACTTATCCTAAACTAAAAGCTTACATGAGCGAACAAGTAGATTTTGCTCGTGATAATGGCTTTGTACAAACCGTACTTGGACGTCGTAGGTATTTAAAAGACATCAATTCGGCCAACGCCATTGTGCGCGGTGCCGCCGAACGAAATGCCGTAAATGCGCCTATACAAGGTAGCGCTGCTGATATTATTAAAATTGCCATGATTAACATTTACAATAAGCTAAATGAAGGCAATTACCATACTAAAATGCTCTTACAAGTACATGATGAATTGGTATTTGATGTTCCTAAAAATGAATTAGAAACTATTTCAAAACTTATTAAGCACGAAATGGAAAACGCCTTTACACTTGATGTCCCACTTGATGTAGAACTAGGAGTTGGTGATAACTGGTTGGAAGCACATTAAAGAGTTGTGAGTTGTGAGTTGTGAGTTGTGAGTTGTGAGTTAAAATTGAAAAAACACAATAAATACGACCATAGCATTTGCTAATTTTATTTAATAAAAATCAATACTAATGCTATTAAAGCCGGCAAGGCTTGTACAAAAAATATGTTACGTTCGGCAGTTACACTACCATAAATACCTGCTACAGCTACGCAACTTAGAAAAAATATGGAAACATTTGTTTTCCATGTAATATCTTGTATTACAAAGGTCCATAATAGACCTACTGTTAAAAAGGCATTGTACAAACCTTGATTGGCTGCATGGCTTTGGTTTTTGGAAATAAATCTTTTGAAAAACTTTTAAATACTTTTGACCCACGAGATGTCCATGCAAACATTTCAAACCATACGATATATAAATGAATCGCTATAATTAAACCTAATAATATATTGATTACTGTAGCCATAAAATGAGCCCTATTTGAGCTATAAATTACTCTTATTCAAACAGAAAAGCAAATTAAAGAAATCACATCCTATTCTGAATTTAGCAAGTATCCAATTTTACAAATAATACGACTCATCTTACTATTAAAATTAACTTAAAACAACTCATCTTAGCATTTAGCCTATTAATACGATTTACTAACAAAAATTTCGCATATATGCTGTTTCTTTTTCACTATTCTGGCGTTAAAAAAAGCAATCATAACTAAGGCTATGCTTGATTTTTTTGCCTTAGACTAACAAAAAATAATTCAGCATATTTATACGAAATTATTATCAGCAAATCGTATAACTTGCTGTAATACGATTTTCCAACATAGCCTATAACCTAATCCAAACACGATAACCACCTAAACTTCTATTTATATGGAATCAATACATAAAAATGCTATAATCAAAAATGAGCAAGAAATTTTGAATGCTATGAAAAATTCTGATGTATTAAAGTTAGATCAATTATTACATAAAGAGTTACTTTTCAATATCCCCAATGGAGAAACAATTACCAAAACAATCGATTTACAAAACTACAGCTCAGGAAACATGCAAATTAATGAAATTACAGCATCGGAACAGCAAATAAATATTATTGAAAATACCGCAGTTGTTTCTGTAATTACAAACCTAAAAGGACACTATGCCAACCACCCTATTGATGGCAAATACAAAGTTTTAAGAATATGGAAATTGTACAACAAACAATGGAAAGTTATTGCTGGAAATAGCACGCTACTGAAGGAAAATTCATAAAAAAAGCAGTAAAAAAAGATTTTTCACTACTTGAAGCAGAAATGAAGGATTTCTCTATAGGAAATAGTATAGAAAAACTAAATATTACCTAAATACAGAAAGCCTTCATTTTTTCATTATATATTAATAAAAATAATACACACTATTCTTATTCTGTAAAATCTAATTAATTGCTGGACAATTACAGTGGTAACGTTGTTTACGACATCCGAAATTGTACCCTATCGTTATTTGGTGGAATCCATCATTCGAAAAAACAACTTCATTTAATTGTTTTGTGTACGTATAAGCAAATTTCCATTGCCCTAAATCCACTCCAAACAAAGGACTCACATAACTCAATTGTTCTTGAACAATAATATTACGATCATCTTCAAAGGATGAATCATCCAAAGCCCTACGGTATGACACCCCTAAATAGGCTTTTCTGTTATTTTTAAGTGTTCTATACACCTTGATATTCATATCCACAGTAGTTTGCTGTAATGCCTGACGGTATTGCGCCATAAATGAAGGCTCAAATTGCCATGGGCTATTATACTTAGAAATCACTACTCCCATGGATAATAAAAACCTACGTAAATTACTTGTTAACTCTGCATTATTATTAACACCTGCATTTTCAATTAAATTTTTAGCTGTAAAGTGCGTATAAAAATCACGATAAAAATAAGACATCCCAAAGTCCATATTGAAATAAGAAGCACTATTTGTACTACCCCCCACTAACATATCACCACCAGCTATAAAACTAGTTTGATCCAATTGGTACTGCAATACACCTGCACTTAATCCAAATGACAACATATTTAAATCCACTTCATCACGAGAGAACATAAGGTGGTGCGCATAAGTTCCATATACTCCATTTTGTTTATGGAATCCATTAACATCTGCAAACGCATTCACACCCAAACCAGAGCTACGACCAATACGTCCATTAATGCTTAAAGTTTGTAAACCTGGCGCATCACTTTGCCCCAACCATGATCTACGAGCAGTTAACCTTACCTGTGAGCAATTTGACGCCCCTGCCATTGATGGGTGAATCAAATAATAATTATCGGTTAAATAATCAGAATACACTGGTAAACCCTCTTGAGAATAGTTTACAAAGGCTGAAAAAAGTAATGCAATCAAGACAACAATTGACTTGAATTTAAATTTTATTGCGTAGGTCATTAGTTATAATGTAGTATAGTTAGTTAAATTTAGGTGCTTATCTAAGTAATGCAAAGTGTCCACGATATTCCTCTCCATCATCTGTTTTTGCATAATACCAGTAGTCATCAGCTGGCATATGTAGGTCATTATAGGTTCCGTTCCAGCCACGAGATTCGGGATTAAAACTTGCCATTAATCTTCCATATCGATCGTAAATGCTAATTAAAATCTTTTTATCTCCAGGACTCCCTTTCACATTCCATAATTCATTATCCGTATCACCGTTAGGAGAGAAAAATTCTGGAAAACCGAAAACAGAAACATCCGCAGATAAAGAGTTACATTGATTTGAAACAGTAGCTAAGTATTCTCCAGGAGGAACTCCTCTAAATACATTTCCTACTTGGGTAACCAAATAATTATTATCGACACCAATTAACGTATATGTTAAATCATCCCCTTTGGTAACAAATAATTCAACGGTATTTAAACCTGCTTTAAAGGTTAAATTTTCTGGGGATTCAATTGGCGAAATAGTTGTCGTCCTCGAATCACTACAACCTGCAGTGGTTTTACTAGAAAATTCAATAGTATAATCTCCAATTTTTGTTGCTTCAATTTCAGGGTTAGTTTCACCTGCTAAATCCACTCCATTCAATAACCATTGCAAATCATAATCCGCAGTATTTAATGAAGTCGAGATAGTAATTGGATCCACATTCCCATCAGGATCAATACAACCATCTCCTCCTATTAAATCAAATTGAGGTAAATTTTCGATCGTTATCTTGAAAGGAATCTCTCCTTTACAGCCATTCGCATTTTCTTCAATTAAAAACAAATCACTTGTCGATGTTAATACTTGACCGGCACTAAGATCTACTATAACATTTGGATCTGTAGCTAGTGAAATAGTAGAATAAAATTGATTCGCAGGCAAACTTGGCAACGTAAAGGTTTCACATTGTGTAGCCACAGGTAATGTAGCTGGTAGTGTTGGTGTGGGTAAATCTTCAATAGTTATTTCTACTTTGTTTGAACTTGTACAAGTAGTATTACTTATACTGTAAACAAAGGTATAACTACCTGCTCCTAATGTACTAGGATCTATTTCATAACTACCATCACCTAAAACAGTTGTTGTATCGGTTTCGTTCACCCAAGTTCCATTATCGGTTGGACTTCCTCCCAATCCATTAATCAAGGTTACAGAACCACTATTTACACACAAATCAAGCTGCCCATCTGAGCCTGTATTACCATCTAATTCTTGGATGGTAATCAAAAATGACACTTCTGCACTACAATTTTTATCAGTAGTTTCTCTTATAAAAACCACTTGAGTTAATGTGATTTCTCCATTAGCAGTTCCTGGTATTAATTCGTCTCCACCGCCACTTGGTGCTGTAAAATATTGCTGATTGGCTGCTAATGCTGGGAGTTCATACTTTCCACACTCAACCACATCCATTGGGGCTGTTAATACCGGTATTGGATTTACAATAATTTCATATTCTTCTTCTGCTGGACATACTGTACTTCCAGATGTACTTTCAGCATAAATATACAATGTCCCTGATACCATTACTACATCTCCTCCTCTACCATCATATTTTGTACCTTTCCCTTCTTTTTCGGTATAGTAATCACCAACAGGCAATGGCTCTAAAACAAATTCCCCACAAGCTTCTCTTTTACTTGGTACCGTAATTACTGGTGTATTTACTCTGGTAACTATTACATTCACCGCATCACTTTCACAATCTGTTTTTATATCAACAGCTGTTACTGTAAAAACATTTTCTCCTTCTTTTAAATCTGCTTTCACAGGCGTATAGGTTAATGTGCTTTCTGCTCCAACAATTGGACTACCATTAGGGGCATACCAACGTGCTGTAAAATCAGTAGGATCATCAACAGTTACTCTTAATTCTGGAGCATCTTGTGTATCACAAAACGTAATATTAGCAATGGGCACTCCTGGCTTTTTTAAATCATCGGGACAATCACAATCTTTCTTTATAACATCCAAATCAAAATCACAAGTCCCGTTGGTTGCTGTTAATACGATATCCTGATCTTTGGGAATATCCGTAACTGTACCTGTTCCTGTCACTGTATCAAAAGTAACATTAGCTGTTGCTATATTACTAACTATAGCTACAGCATTAGTAAATGTAAAATCTATATTGTATACCGTTGCCGTTGGACCTGTAGCATCACATTTTTTTGTTGTAACGGATATCGTTGGAATTTCGTTTATTACAACTTCAACAATAACATTATCACTTGCACAAGTAGGGTTTGATGGATCGGTTACCGTATAGGTATAATTTCCTGATGTAAAAGCTAAATCAGAAGGAATTAAATTCCCATCAAATGTCGTACTATCGGGTCTAGTCCATACACCACCTGTTTGTGGTGAACCTGTTAATAACGCAAATAAATCTATAGCTGTTGTATTATCCCTACACTCAGTAATAGTACTTGGTGCAATACCTGCATTTGCTCCACCAACTGTGACTGTCACTGTTGCTGTATCTTCGGTACAACTAGCCGATGAACTATCCGTAACAGTATAGGTGTAAGTAAATGTACCCGCCATACCTGGTGTAAACGATCCTTTATCATCGGTTCCAAAAACCGTAGTAGTTGTTCCAACTGTCCATACACCGCCTGTATTTGGAGTAGTTCCATCTCCTCTATCTCCTAATTCATCAAATAAATCAAATGTCGCATCTGAAGTACATTTTGACACCGTAAGATTATCTTCCCCAGCAAAAATATCAATAATAACAACTTCCACATCTACTTCATCATCCGGACATGTAGCATCTGAAGAAGTCACTTTATAATTATACGTCCCCGATATAAATTTAACATCCGATGGCGTTATCACCCCATTAAATGTTGTAGTTCCACCTGGAACCGGCATAGTCCAAGTTCCAGTAGTTTCAGGACCTCCTGTTAATTCACTAAATAAATCTATAGTTGTTGTGTCATTCCTACACAAAATTAATGGATCAGCTGGAGCTACACCTGCATTTGCCCCTCCTATTGTTATTGTCACTGTTGCTGTATCAACTCCACAACCTGCTCCACCACTTACCGTGTAAGTATATACCCCAAAAGCATCCTTACTTGGATCAAACGCTCCTTTGTCATCGGTTCCAAAAGTAACTGCGGCACCTCCAACTGTTGTAGCTGCTATTGTCCATTCACCACCTGTACTGGGTTTAGTCCCATCCATTTTATCTCCTAACTCATCAAATAAATTGAATCCTCCATCTGAGGTACACTTAGGAACAGTTTTATTTTCTCCTGCAAATGGCACAGGCATTACCTCCACGGGGAGCGTATATTTTCTTTCTGGACAAGATCCTATTAACGGTAGCGTATACACATAATCTAATTCTTTCATTTCAGTGGCAGGGTCCAATGTTCCTAAATGTCCACCTGTTAATGCAATCCCCCCTCCTGTAGGCACTGTCCATGTTCCTGTTGTGGCCAATCCAGCTGGTAACTGATCAAACAAATTAACAGGAGTTCCCCCTGCACATGTTTCAAACTTTGTTAATGGAGCTGCAGAAAATTCAAATTCTTGTCTCCAATCACGATCCCCACCTGGGTTATGTACATCGGGAAACAAACTTGGTTCTTGTCCGTCATTTGTTCCATTGGTATCTTTTGTCAATCTTCCAAGAACTACCGTATCGTAATCATCATCAAAACCATCATTATCAGCATCATTAAATGCCGCATTCAATATATCAGACACCCCATCCTGATTTAGATCATAAGCTTCAACAGTATCATCCAAACAATCATCATCTGAGTTATCATCCAAGTAATCTGGTGTTCCATCTGCATCTGCATCTGAAAGAACAATAGGTGTTCCATTGGTATCATAACTATCATCTACCCCATTAAAATTCCCATCAACTCCACTAGGACCAATATAACTAGCCGTTTCCATAGCTTCTACATGGTCAATAATACCATCATTATCCGAGTCAACATCTAAATAATCTGGATTACTATCACCATCACTATTAACAATAGTTGTAATGCTACCAGAATCCGCTTGATTATCTACGCGACCATCACTATCAGCATCCTTTGCTCCTTCGTTATTTTCAACTATATCATAAATACCATCGTTATCACTATCTAAATCCTCAGAGTTTGGAATCCCATCGCGGTCAAAATCACATTGTAAACGAGAAAGAAATATATTATCAATTCCTACGTCATTTCCGTTTCCAGATGTTAATTGCTGATTTGTTACCACAACCGTTACGGTTGTTACTCCAGCAGCTGGAATAAATTTAGCCTCCTTAAGAACCCATTCATCATTATTGTATGGTATTGTTCCCGAACCTGCATCAGCTATTAAATTACCTGTAGCCTGGTCTAAAACCTCTATTCTTAAATTAGGAAGTGTCCCTCCATTTCCATTCAAATTAGCCACCCTCATACTAAAATCATATTCTATTCCTGGAGTTACAGGTAAGTCTTTAACCTGAAATATTGGCTTTGACAAAAAAGAACTTGTCAACATATTTATAGCCATAAACCTACCATCGGTATCACCATTTGCATCTCCATGTCCATTCGCTTCTGATGATATATATAATGCACTTTCATTATTAAAATTAAAAATATGTAATGAGGTTGCTATGTTATACTCTCCGTCATTTCCATTAATATCTTGAGGGATACCTGGATTAAATGTTAAACCAGTCCCTTCCACAAATTTACTTCTGGTAGGCCCTCCAAAACCAAAATCTTCTTCCAAAACAAAGGTCGGCGTTAAACTGGCTGGTGTACAAAAACCATCCTCTACTGTATCAGGGATACCATCATTATCATCATCGTTATCTACATCATTCAAATCACCGTCATTATCGCTATCATTGAAACCACAAGGTCGCACAGTGACTGTTGCAGATTGCACTGGACAAGCCCCTCCCTTATCAACTGTATATGTAAACACTCCCCCTTTAGTATTTGTAATATCATAGGTTCCATTTCCAGGATTCCATACCCCTCCTGTTTCCGGTGCACCGTCTAATTCGGAAAACAAATCTATATCACTTGTTTTTCCGCACAAAAAAATAGAAGCACTTATACCTGGGTTAGGAGCTTTATCAACATTTATAATAATTTCTTGTGTTGTCCCGCCAATACGAACCCCATACAAGGTTGTCACTCTTGGATTCACTCTAATAAATGTATTTTCACCATTAGGACCTTCAGTACCTCTAACATCAACAGTACTCCCGTCTGCTAAAATCCTTTTAACATTATTCCTTCTACCGTTTTCAGGTCCTTCTTGAGGTATTTCCCACCAATCGTACTGATAAGCTGAATTCAACTCACTAGGAACTGCTTTCAATTGCACCAACGAACCTTCACATGATGGATTAGTACCAAATTCAATATCAATAGTAATTGAAGTAGGTTGCTGTCCATATACATTTATAATCCCGAAGAGAACGCTTACAAAAAAGAGTAATTTTTGCATAATAGATAATAATTAGCATGATAGTTTAACAACTGAAATAACGCTAATATTTTCAAAGTAATATATTTGCAAAACCCCTTTTCGATATGATACAAATAACACCGTTTTTAAAAAGCAACAAAACCAAAAAAACAAGACAAAAATTTCTTACAAAAAAACCAGTAACTCCTGAAAACATGAGTGTTACAAATTTTACAAATTGTAAGATTTAACCTTCTTAAAAAATACACTGTAATTCTTTTTTACATTTGTAAGATTTAACCTAACAACAACTCTACAAAACCAACATATATAACGATCAACCTACAATTTTCAATAAAAAAAACTTCACAAAAAACCTCTTTTCTTACACCATTTACTTATAAAACAACGCACATTATCCAGACTCAAAATCACCTCATACTACTACCCGTATAACCCAACTAAATCCAACATCAAAAAACATATATAATTAACAAACAACAACCAATAACATATAAGGTAAAAATCACCAAAAAGCAACCATAATTAACTAAAAAACAAAACAAGCTTTGCTATCTGGAAATATAGTTATACATTTGCACCCCTGTTTTATGCAGGGAAATGGAATGTTTAATAATCAGTAAAATTAATTAGTGTGGACACATTAAGTTACAAAACAGTATCTGCCAACAAAGCAACTGCTAACAAAGAGTGGTTATTGGTAGACGCTGAAGGACAAACTTTAGGTCGCCTTTCTTCTAAAGTTGCAAAACTATTAAGAGGAAAACACAAGCCTTGTTTTACACCGCATGCTGACTGTGGAGATAACATAATTGTTATTAACGCAGAAAAAATTCAGCTTACGGGTAATAAATGGAGTGAGAAATCTTACATCCGTCACACAGGGTATCCAGGTGGACAAAGAAGCCTAACGGCACAAGAATTATTCGGCAAAGGACCTGAGCGCCTTGTTGAAAAAGCAGTAAAAGGAATGTTACCTAAAAACAAATTAGGTGCTGAACTTTTTCGCAATTTAAAAGTGGTTAACGGTGCAAGTCATAAGTACGAAGCGCAACAGCCTAAAACTATTAACTTAAACGAATTTAAGTAATGGAAGTTATTCACAAAATTGGTCGTAGAAAGACCTCTGTTGCTCGTGTATACTTATCTGAAGGTTCAGGTAAAGTAACGGTAAACAAAAAAGACTTAAGTGACTACTTAACAACTGCAACTTTACAATACAAAGTAAAACAACCTTTCATTTTAACTGAAAATGAAGACAAATACGATGTAAAAGTAAATGTATACGGTGGTGGTATCACAGGACAAGCTGAAGCGATCCGTTTAGCTATCTCTAGAGCCTTATGCGAAATTGATGCTGAACACAGATTAGTACTTAAACCAGAAGGTTTATTAACTAGAGATCCTCGTATGGTTGAACGTAAGAAATTCGGTCAGAAGAAAGCGCGTAAAAAATTCCAATTCTCGAAACGTTAAACACTTGGTGTTTTTCCTTTTTCGATTGGAAGTATTAGAAAAATTAAAAACATGTTGTCGTTACTTGTTTATTCTTTTTTAAATAAAAGACGTAACAAGATTTGGTTTAGCATCTAAACACTAAGTATAGTGTTGCTAATTTAAAGTAAACGGAACGTAAACTATTACAAAAATGGCAAACAACATTGAAGTAAAAGAATTACTAGACGCGGGAGTTCATTTTGGACACCTGACTAGAAGATGGGATCCTAACATGGCGCCATACATTTACATGGAGCGTAATGGGATTCACATTATAAACTTATACAAAACAGCTGCAAAGATTGACGAAGCTTCTGAAGCTTTGAAAAAAATTGCTGCTTCTGGTAGAAAAATCCTTTTTGTTGCAACTAAAAAGCAAGCAAAAGAGATTGTAGCAGAAAAAGCTGCTAAAGCAAACCAACCTTACATTACTGAAAGATGGCCAGGTGGTATGCTAACTAACTTTGTTACTATCCGTAAAGCGATTAAAAAAATGGCTACGATTGATAGAATGAAGAAGGATGGTACTTTTAACACACTTTCAAAGAAAGAGCGTTTACAAGTAGACCGTTTACGTGCTAAGTTGGAAAAAAACTTAGGATCAATTGTTGATATGACTCGTTTACCAGGTGCACTTTTTATTGTTGATATAACAAGAGAACACATTGCTGTAAAAGAAGCTCAAAAATTAAACATTCCAATTTTTGCAATGGTGGATACCAACTCTGACCCACGTCAGGTTGACTATATTATCCCTGCAAATGATGATGCTTCTAAATCTATTGACAAGGTAATGGGATACGTAAGTGATGCTATTATTGAAGGCTTAAATGAGCGTAAAGCTGCTAAAGAAAGTAAAGCTGCTGCACCAAAAGCTGAAGCTAAACCAGCAGCACCAGCTGCTCCTGAAGCTCCAGCTACAGAAGAAGCAAAAGCTGAATAATTCAGTCTAAGACTGTTTTTACAAAATTGAAATCTTAGGGTTTCAGGTTAACTTAAAGTTAACAATACTAAAATAAGTCGTTTAGGAGGTTTCTTTGCATTCACTAAACGACTTATTTATTTAAATTTAAACTCATAATTTAAAACATATAGTTATGTCTAAAATAAGCGCTGCAGATGTAGGTAAGTTAAGAAAGACTACCGGAGCAGGTATGATGGATTGTAAAAAAGCCTTAGTTGAAGCTGAAGGTGATTTTGACAAAGCAATTGACATTTTACGTAAAAAAGGGCAAAAAATCGCTGAAAAAAGAGCCGACAGAGACTCTAGTGAAGGTGCTGTTGTTTCTAAAATTAATGCTGACTCAACAAGAGGTGTTGTATTATCTTTGAATTGCGAAACTGATTTCGTAGCAAAGAATGACACTTACGTAACTATGGCAAATAAAATGGCCGAAGTTGCATTAAACCACAACACAAAGGAAGAATTTTTAGCTGCCGAATATGAAGGCGGGCTAACTGTTCAAGAAAAGCTTATTGAGCAAACTGGTGTTATTGGTGAAAAAATTGAAATAGGTGGCTATAAAGTTTTAGAAGCTCCATTCATTGGATCATACATTCACGGTAACAAAATTGGAGCACTAGTTGGTTTATCTGCAGCCATTGATGGTGCTGGTGAATTAGCAAAAAGCATTTCAATGCAAGTAGCCTCAATGGGTGCAACTACTTTATCTTATAAAGATTTTGACCCAGAATATGTAGCTTCAGAAACCGAAGCGCGTATTGCTGCTATTGAAAAAGACAATATCGAGTTAGGTCGCTTAGGTAAAACGCTTAAAAACGTTCCTTTATTCATTTCTCGTTCTCAATTAAATGATGAAATTTTAGCTAAAGCTGAAGAAACTATCAAAGAAGAATTGAAAGCTGAAGGTAAGCCAGAAAAAATATGGGACCGTATTTTACCTGGTAAATTAGAGCGTTTTATTTCTGACAACACGACGTTAGACCACGAAAAATGTTTATTAGACCAACGTTTTATTATGGACGAATCTAAAAACGTTGCTGAATTCGTTGCATCTAAAGGTGATGTTGAAGTAGTAAGCTTCGAAAGAGTTTCATTGGTTTAATCCAATTAAACATACAACAAATAAAACCACTTGTGATGCAAGTGGTTTTTTTATGATAATCCAAAAACACAAAGTAACTAACCTAACCGCACCCCTTTGCAATAAGCAAAAACAAAACACAAAAAAAAGGGCTATTCGAAAACAACCCTTTAACTATATATTTAAAAGAAAGAACTACTTCTTAATTAATTCAAACGAATCAACCAAAACATCATTACTAACACCTTTTACAATTACATAAATCATTTCTTTTTTCCCAGTATGAAATTTTAATTTACTGTATGTCCATTCTCCATTAGAAACTACTTTTTTACCTATTGGATAATTAAACACCTCAACAGTAGCACCTGCTCCTTTTTTACCACCTGTTTTCCAACTTAATTCATAACTCTTCCCAGGCTCTACAGCTATTTTTTGAATTACAGAAGCTCCCTGAGCAAGTTTTAAAGCATAAATCTCACTATCGTTATCCTCAATATTAGCACTTACAGTTGCCCCTTTTGTCCAAAACCAGCTTGTTAAACTTGGATCATTAAACGATCCATTCTTTAACAATCCTTCATCATCTTTGGCTGCTACTGGCCTATAAGTACGCACATAATCCACCAAATAATCCCTAGAAGCATCCGAAAGTTCTCTATCTGTTGCTTTGTTACCTGCGTTTGATCTCCAATCATGATCTTCCAAATCTATAATCATAAACGAATCCCTATCCATTCCCAAGCCTTCTGGATCATTAATTCCAGATTTACGTAGTTCATGAACTATTTTTCCATCATAATAAAAATCTACCGTAAAGGGATCTTTCCAATATGCTCCAAAACGATGCCAATCATTTCTCCAAGGCTCCTCATTTGGCAATGTATGGTGGTGCTGCTTATTTAAATCTTCAATAATAGCATTTCCTTCTTCTTCACGAACAAAAACATGATAATTAGTTGATGGTCTTGCCGCAAACCATTTATGATCATCTCGATCACTTCCATAAATTTCCAACACATCAATCTCCCTTTTATCATCGGGACTTAGAAACCAAAAATTCGAAGAAAGCACATGATTAGCCACCTTAGCTCTAACTTCAGAATATATAGGATATTTAATTTGCTTTTTAGATGTTATTACTCCACAATTCACTTTATCGGTTCCTTGCTTTCTGGAAGCCATCACAATCAAGTTCCCATCTTTAACATCCGTGTTTTTGGAATTCCAATACGTTAATCCAGGACCGGTCCATGCATTAAAATAAGTATCCTTCCAATTTTTCTTAAACTCAGTCCCTTTTCCCGAATAATTAAATTCATCTGAGTGCGTACCTACAACTTCCCAGGCCATTCCAAGCGGAGGATTACCTACTGACTTTGGCAATTTATAATTCCCATTCTTAAATGCTCCTGTTACAGGTGACGCCGACCCATTTCTTTCAGTTTCATAAGACTTACCAATATCCTTACCTTTTTTGTTACTTTGAGCAACAATACCAGCTGACATCATGGTTACACATGCCAAAATTGATACTACTTTTTTATTCATAATTTATATGTTTAAAACAACCCCATACGAATTTTCGACAGAGCACACAATCCACCTCACACTACCGAATACCTCAACCTATTCCAAAAAGCAATCTGTTTTTTAAGAATTAACCAAGTAAATTACTATTCGATTTTTTTCAATTTAAATGAATCAACTAATACTTTTGAATCACTTACATTTTCTGCAGTAATGTAAATTGTTTTATTATTCCCAGAATTAAACGAAAGTGTTTCATACTTCCAGCCTTCATTTGATTCCACTTTTTCTTCATCAATACTATAAACCCCTACTAAAACAGCACCTCCATTAGCACCTTTAACTTTATATGACAGCTTATACAACGTATTTTTTTCAACCTCAACTTCCTGGATTATTTTAGCCCCTTTACCGGCTAAATTAACCGAAAAAACCTCACCACTATTCTCATTTAAATCAGCACTCAACCGCACCTTTTTATTCCAATACCACTGATTTAAATCTGGCTCATCAAACGAACCATTTTGAATCAAACCTCCCTCTAATCTAAAACTACGAGCAGGTCTGTAAGTTCTCACATAATCCACTAAATATTTATTTTTAGATGCATCATTTAACTCCTCATCAGTTGGAAAAAACCCTTGATTTGATCGCCAATCATGATCCTCTAGATCAATAATTAAAAATGAATCTCTATCCATTCCTAAACCTTCTGGATCTTTCACTTTTTCCTTTATCAATTTTCGTACCACTTTTCCATCATAATAAAAATCAACTGTAAAAGGATCAATCCAATGCGCTCCAAAACGATGCCATCCCTCACGCCACGGCTCATCATTTGGTAATGTATGATGATTTTGATCATTTAAATCTTCTAGAATACGATTTCCATTATCCCTCACAAAGACATGATAATTTGTCGAAGGACGTGCTGCAAACCATTTATGATCTTCTCGATCACTCCCATAAATTTCCAAAACATCAATTTCTCTTTTATCATCGGGACTCAAAAACCAAAAATTTGACGAAAGTACTTGATTGGCTACTTTAGCTTTTACCTCAGAATATATGGGATATTTAATTTGTTTTTTTGAAGAAATTACTCCACAATAAACTTTATCCGTCCCAGGTTTTCTTGAAGCTTTCAACACCAAATTACCGCCTATCACATTCGTATTCTCGGGGTTCCACTCCGTCAAACCAGGACCTAACCATTGATTAAAATAAGTATCCTTCCATTTTTTATAAAATTCGGCATTCTTACCCGTATAATTAAATTCATCGGTTAAATCATCAATTGCTTCCCATGTTCCTTTAAAAGGCGGCACTCCCAAGTATGAAGTAATTTTAAAACTTCCTTTAGTAAAATCACCCGTAATAGGAGACTCTTCCTTTAGTAAAAAACTTTTATTTTTCTGTTTACTTTTTTTTGATTTTTTCTTCTCCCCTTCTCCTCCATTAGCATAAATAGAATTAAACACAAAAAAAGAACTTAAAATTACTAATGCACTTTTCGTCACAAATGATCTCATCAAACTCTGTCGTAATATTTTACAAAAATTAAACTTATAAATTTTATTTCCCTTAAAACAATATCTTACACTATGCAAAAGACACACTTATCATAAAGATATGCATTAAAATAAATAAAGTAGCAAATATAATATTTAGCAAAGCATTAATAAACTCAATCCCTAAAAAAACACTCTAACGATATTGCACAAAAAAAAATAGTATAAAAATTAAAAATTACACCTAAAAATTCATCCAAATCAAATAGAGAATATGTTTATATTTGTACAATCTTTCTAAAACACAGCATGAAATACAAAAGAATACTACTTAAACTTTCTGGCGAAGCCCTAATGGGAAATTTACAATACGGTATTGACCCTAATCGCTTAGCTGAATATGCAAAACAAGTCAAACAAATTACTGATAAAGGTGTTGAAGTTGCCATAGTTATTGGTGGTGGAAATATATTTAGAGGAGTTGCGGGAGCAAGCAAAGGAATGGATCGTGTTCAAGGCGATCACATGGGAATGCTTGCCACTGTGATTAACGGATTAGCTTTGCAGGGTGCTTTGGAAGATGAAAATGTGGATACCCGATTACAATCTGCTATTGAAATTAATGAAGTTGCAGAACCTTTTATTAGACGAAGAGCCATGCGTCACCTTGAAAAAGGACGTGTTGTTATTTTTGGCGGAGGCACAGGTAACCCTTACTTTACTACAGATTCTGCTGCCGTTTTACGTGCCATCGAAATTAAAGCTGATGTAATTTTAAAAGGAACGCGTGTTGATGGTATTTACACCGCTGATCCTGAAAAAGACAAAACAGCTACTAAATATGACACTATTAGTTTTGACGAAGTACTTAAAAAAGGACTAAAAGTGATGGACACGACTGCCTTCACATTAAGTCAAGAAAATGAATTACCAATTATAGTTTTTGACATGAACACCAAAGGAAATTTATTAAAATTAATTTCAGGTGAAAATGTGGGAACTACAGTAAACGTATAACCAATATTTGTATTTGATTTAGCTTACATCATTCAAAAACTAAATCTCAAATTCAAAACGAATAACCCGATTGTAAAATGACTGAAGAAGTAAATTTCATATTAGACAGCACTAAAGAATCCATGGGTAATGCGCTAAAGCATTTGGAAAAACAATTTTCAAATATTAGAGCCGGTAAAGCCTCACCTGCTATGCTAGGAAGTGTAACTGTTGACTATTACGGATCGCAAACACCATTAGGACAAGTTGGAAATATTAATACACCCGATGCCCGAACCATTACTATTCAACCCTATGAAAAATCAATGATTCAAGAAATTGAAAAAGGGATTATGATAGCTAATTTAGGATTTAACCCTATGAACAATGGCGAAAGTGTTATTATAAGTGTCCCTCCCCTTACGGAAGAAAGAAGACGCGAGCTAGTTAAACAAGCTAAAGCAGAGGCTGAAGATGCTAAAGTTGGTGTTCGAAATGACAGAAAAAGCGCCAATAATGAAATTAAAAAATTAGAAAAAGACGGACTTTCTGAAGATATTGCCAAAAATGCCGAAGTAGATATTCAAGAACTTACCAATAGTCATATTGCTAAAATTGATGATTTACTTGTTCTAAAAGAAAAAGAAATAATGACGGTTTAACACACCTAAATAACCCACAAAAAAGCAACGGAACAACTTCCGTTGCTTTTTTTGTAACACTTTATATCCTTGTCGATATAACTAGTAAAACCCCAAACTAAATTAATGAGTGCCTCAAAACGAAAAATCAATTATTTTTGGAATGGACTTGCTCAAGCTATTTTGAGCAACCGTATTATTGTATCACTCATTATTATATTTACAACCATTGGGCTCATGAGTCAATGGAGTAATATTCAGTTTTCATTTACCGAAACAAATTTATTACCCGATGATCACCCTGTAAACATAGAGTACAATAAATTTTTCGAAAAATTTGGCGAAGAAGGGGTTGTAATTGTAATGGCAGTGAATGATTCTACCATTTTTAATAAAAATAAATTTAACAGTTGGGTTAGACTAAATGAAAAACTACAAGAATATGAAGAGGTTGATTTTGTAGTATCTTTTTCCGAAATAAAAGAGCTAACCAAAACTGAAAACCCAAAATCATTTACATTAACACCTGTATCCAATGCCAAAGTATTTACTGAAGCTGATATAGCACACTACAAACAAAAACTATTCAATGAGCTCCCTTTTTACGAAGGTTTAATATACAGTAGCTCAAAAAAAACAATTCAATCGGCGCTTTACATTAGACAGGATGTGGTAAACACCAGAGCGCGCAGAGATTTTATTTTAAAAAAATTAAATCCCGTACTCGAGCAATTTGAAAAAGATAACAATATTGATTTAAAAATTTCGGGCATGCCGTATATACGGACTATGAATTCTCAAAATATTTTTGATGAGATGAAGCTCTTTTTAGGAGCTGCCCTACTTGTTACCTCATTGTTGTTCTTTTTCTTTTTTAGATCTGCCAGAGCCACATTAATTTCTATAATCACTGTTGTTATCGGTGTATTATGGGCCTTTGGATTTATTGGTTTATTTCACTTTCAAATTACGGTACTTACCGCAATAATACCGCCGTTAGTTATTGTTATAGGAATTCCAAATTGTATTTTTTTAATAAACAAATACCAACAGGAAATAAAAAAACAATCCAATAAAAACGATGCACTTGTTCAAATGATTAGCAAAGTAGGCTATGCTACTTTAATGACCAATGTAACCACTGCGGCAGGTTTTGCTACTTTTATATTAACCTCTAGCGAATTACTTGTTCAATTCGGAATGGTCTCTTCTGTATGTATTTTAGGGCTGTTTGTACTGTGCATTTTAGTGATCCCTTTACTGTACAGCATTATGCCTTTACCAAAAGATCGCCATTTGAAGCATTTAGAAAAACGCTGGGTCGATGGTTTTGTAAACTGGATGGTAAGTATTGTTTCCTTTAAAAGAAACTATATTTATGCCGTAACATTAGTGATCCTTGTTTTGAGCATTATAGGCATGAACAAAATAAAAGTTTCGGGAAGCCTTTTAGAAGAAATGTCACAAGAATTGCAGTTTTTTCATGATATTAAGTTTTTTGAAAATGAATTTGACGGCATTATGCCCTTAGAAATCCTTGTAGATACTAAAAAACCTAAAGGAGTTTTAAAACTAAGCACTTTAAAACGTATCGAAAAATTGAGTGCTGAAATAGAAAAATTTCCTGAATTATCACCTACCAAGTCGGTAGTAAATATTGTAAAATTTGCCAAACAAGCTTTTTACAATGGAGATCCAAAGTTTTATTCACTTCCTACTAGACAGGAGCGCAATTTTATGCTTCCCTATGCAAAGTCACTAGAAGAAAACAAAAGTATGCTCTCATCTTACGTAGATTCAACAGGGCAATATGCACGCGTTTCTACCTATATGAAAGATGTGGGCACCGAAAAAATGGAAGAAATTGAAACCACACTAAAACCTATTATTGAGAAAATTTTCCCAAAGGATCGCTATAGTGTTTCGTTTACTGGTCGCGCTCTAATTTTCCAAAAGGGAACTGGCTATTTAGTAACTAATTTAATGCAATCGCTTTTAATTGCCATTGGATTAATTATCCTAATTATGGGATATATGTTTAAATCGGTTCGAATGATTTTAATTTCATTGATCCCTAACTTACTTCCTTTATTAATCACTGGTGGACTTATGGGCTATTTTGGAGTACCTATAAAACCATCGACCATTTTAGTTTTTAGTATTGCTTTTGGAATTTCGGTTGATGATACTATTCACTTTTTGGCCAAGTACCGACAAGAATTACTCACCTCAAACAGAAATGTAACCGCAGCTACCTTTTCTGCAATTCGAGAAACGGGTGTAAGTATGTTTTACACCTCAACGGTATTATTTTTTGGTTTTGCTGTCTTCCTTATTTCAAGTTTTGGAGGAACAAAAGCCCTAGGAGGATTAATCTCTGCCACATTACTTTTTGCTATGCTTTGCAATTTAGTATTACTCCCTGCACTACTCTTGAGCGTAAATAGTAAAAAATCAACATCCAAAGCTTAATCCTAAATTTATATAAGGTTTCTTCGAGGAATCTATGTATTTTTATTTATCGTTTCCTTTAAAGGATCTTTTTTAGATTTCTAGCAAATAAACTATGAAGCATTTAAAAATAGTAGCTGTTTTAAAAGAAGAAAAACTACTACAAGAAATAAGCGTTAACGGGTGGGTACGCTCATTTAGAAACAATCGATTTATAGCCTTAAATGATGGCTCTACAATTAACAATCTTCAATGTGTAATTGAGGACAACACTATTGATGATTCTATTATTGACAGAATACACACTGGAGCCTCATTACGGATTACGGGTGTTTTAAAAGAAAGTGAAGGGAGAGGTCAACGTGTTGAATTAACTATTACTTCGCTTAAAATAGAAGGTGATGCGCATCCCGAAGAAGTAAAAACCACTATTCTTTCTCCCAAAAAACATAGTTTAGAATTATTGCGTGAACAAGCGCATTTACGCATTCGCACCAATACCTTTGGAGCCATAATGCGAGTACGCTCTAAGCTTTCATTTGCAGTACACCAATATTTTCAGGAACGTGACTTTTTTTATGTACATACGCCAATTATTACATCAAGTGATGCCGAAGGTGCTGGCGAAACTTTTAAAGTAACTCATTTAGATTTTGATCAGTTGCCCAAAGGAGAAGATGGCAACACCGATTTTAAAAAGGATTTTTTTGGCAAAGAAACCAATCTTACCGTTTCTGGCCAATTAGAAGGGGAAACCTATGCCATGGGATTAGGAAACATTTATACTTTTGGACCTACTTTTAGAGCCGAAAATTCAAATACCTCACGTCATTTAGCAGAATTTTGGATGATTGAGCCCGAAATGGCTTTCTGTAATTTGGACCAAAATATGGATGTTGCCGAAGATTTTATTAAATACGTGATAAAATATGTATTAGATCATTGTCAAGATGATTTAGCCTTTTTGGAGCAGCGCTTATTAACCGAAGAAAAACAAAAACCTTTAGAACAGCGTAGTGAAATGCCACTTCGCGAAAAGCTTGAGTTTATTTTAAACAACAACTTTAAACGCGTAAGTTACACCGAAGCCGTTGAAATTCTTAAGGAATCAAAGCCAAATAAAAAGAAAAAATTCAAGTACCCAGTCAATGAATGGGGCGTTGATTTACAAAGTGAGCACGAACGTTACTTGGTTGAAAAACATTTTAAATGTCCTGTTATATTATTTAACTATCCTGCTAAAATTAAAGCTTTTTATATGCGTTTAAATGAAGACGGAAATACTGTTCGCGCCATGGATATATTATTCCCTGGTATAGGCGAAATTGTAGGGGGATCGCAACGAGAAGAGCGTTTGGATGTTTTAAAAGAAAAAATGGATAACCTTGGCGTAAGTCAAGAAGAGTTATATTGGTACCTAGATACACGTAGATTTGGAACATGTACCCACAGTGGGTTTGGTTTAGGCTTTGAACGTTTAGTTCTTTTTGTTACCGGAATGACCAATGTTCGTGATGTAATACCTTATCCTAGAACACCTATGAATGCTGATTTTTAAATTCATTGCTGTTTGAATCACAATGAAATTTGACAAATTTCATTTTTAAACGTTCCTTGGTATTTTCAGTAACTTAGCTTAAGTCAAACCTAAGAATAACATCCCCTTTGGCGGTGCCAATAAAAAAAATTATCTTTAAAAAGTATTTAAATTATCAGTAAGAAATCACGTTAAATGTTAAAACAACAATTCAATTTAAAATTATCGCAAAAGCTATCGCCACAGCAAATTCAGTTAATGAAACTGATTCAACTGCCAACGCAAGCTTTTGAGCAACGTTTAAAACAAGAAATTGAAGAAAACCCGGCATTAGATACTGGTAAAGAAAAAGATCAAAATCCTGATGATGAATTTTCTAATGAAAATCAGGAAGAAGAATACAATGATGACACTAATGATGTTGACATCAATATTGATGAATATTTAAGTGACGATGAAGTTCCAGCTTATCGCCTACAAGCAAATAACTACAGTGCCGATGATGATGATAAATCCGTTCCTTATGCCAGTGGAACTTCGTTTAATCAGCACTTAAAATCACAATTAAACACCTACCGTTTAAATGAAAACGATTACCTAATTGCCGAATTTTTAATTGGGAGTATTGATGAGAGTGGCTACATTAGACGTTCGCTTGATGATATTGCCGATGATTTAGCTTTTACTCAAAATATATACACCGATAAACCCCAAGTTGAAAAAGTACTAAAACTAGTACATCAACTAGACCCGGCAGGTGTAGGCGCTCGTAATTTACAGGAATGCTTACATATTCAATTACAACGAAAGGAATTGACACCAACTATGGTTCTGGCTCAAAGAATTATTGAACACTCTTTTGAGCATTTCACAAAAAAACATTACAAAAAATTACTATCTAAATACGGTGTTTCCGAACAACAACTTAAAGACGCCATTGAGGAAATTGAACACTTAAACCCCAAACCTGGCGGTAGTTTTGCAGGAAATACGCGAATGGTTGAACACGTGGTTCCCGATTTTACCATTCGTATAGTTGAAGGGGAATTAGAACTAAACCTTAATGGACGAAATGCCCCTGAACTTCATGTTTCTGGAGCTTATAACGACATGTTAAGAGGCTATAAGGAAACTAAAAAGAAAACAAAATCTCAAAAAGATGCTGTTCAATTTATAAAACAAAAATTGGATGCCGCTAAATGGTTTATTGAAGCTGTTAGACAACGACAACAAACACTTATGATTACCATGAGTGCCATTATGCATTATCAAAAAGAGTACTTTTTATCGGGTGATGAACGCCATTTAAAACCAATGATTTTAAAGGATATTGCCGATGAAATTGAAATGGATGTAAGTACAATTTCACGTGTTGCCAATAGTAAATATGTGGATACTCCTTACGGAACTAAATTAATTAAAGAGTTCTTTTCGGAATCCATGACCAATGATCAAGGAGAAGAAGTTTCCACAAGAGAAATCAAAAAAATACTGGAAATAACTATTGAAGCCGAAGACAAGAAAAAACCTTTAACCGATGAGAAATTAGCCGCTATTCTTAAAGAAAAAGGTTATCCTATTGCCCGAAGGACTGTTGCTAAATACAGAGAACAACTAGATTTCCCTGTAGCTAGGTTAAGGAAAAAAATATAGTTTGGATTTCAATTAGCACATAAAACGATGTACTAGAAACCCTATTCGCCATATTTCTAAAAAAATCATTTTATCAAAAATCTCTAGTAATCACACTCCAAAATCCCGAATTAATGATACTCCATTAACTATTTGTGATATATATTTCTCCAACTGAATCTTTTTTTTAGTTAATTCTCAATAAATTACAGTCATTATAGCAATTAGTATTAAAAAGGCTTGACTTTATGAAATTTTATTGGAGAGTGCCATTTATTTTTTTTATCCTATATAGTTTAATTTCTTTACAGGCTTGTAAAAAAAGCGTTCCTAAAAATTGGAAGTGGGAAAGCCTTGAAACAAATGGACAACCAACGGCTAGGCACGAAGCTGGTTTTGTTGCTTATAAATCAAAAGCCTATTTAATAGGCGGACGTCGTATTAATCCAACTTCAGAATTTGATCCAGCTACTAATACTTGGACTGAAAAGTCCCCTACTCCTATTGAAATACATCATTTTCAGCCTGTAGTTTTTGAAAATGCCATATATATAATTGGCGCTATGACTGGTCAATGGCCAAACGAAAAACCTTTGGATAAAATAATTATTTATTACCCCGAACGTGATACATACGTTTATGGTGATTCTATTCCCAAACACCGTCGACGTGGAGGTGCCGGCTCCGTTGTGTATAACAATCAAATTTATCTGGTTGGCGGAATCACTAATGGACATATGAATGGTTACCAACCTTGGCTTGATGTTTACAATCCAAAAACAGGGGCATGGAAAACACTTGATGATGCACCTAATGCCCGTGATCATTTTCAGGCTGTAGTTAACAATAACAAACTGTATACATTTGCCGGTCGAAGGACTTCTAAAGCTACTGATCAAGATATGGCTTTAACCGTTCCTCATGGAAATTGCTATAATTTACTCACTAAAAAATGGGAACAAGTAACAAACAACATGCTTATTCCTACCGAAAGAGCTGGAAACGCTGCTTTTACATGGAATAACCACATCATTATTAGCGGAGGCGAAAGTATAACTCAAAAAAAAGCTCATTCCGAAGTTGAAGCTTTTAATATTACAACAAATTCCTGGAGCATATGGCCTTCTTTAAACAGTGGTAGACATGGCACAGGCGTAGCCATTATTGGTAATTATGCTTATACTGCTTCGGGCTGTGGAAACCGAGGCGGCAATCCCGAATTGACAACTATTGAAAGATTGCCACTGCCTAAAGGAAACCCGAAACCCATTACCAATAGGCTTGACACTACAAAAATACACATGCAATGGCATACTGTAACACTTGAATTCAAAGGCCCTAAAACATCAGAAACTGCTTCCTTAAACCCTTTTTTAAATTATAGACTGCTGGTAAACTTTACACATGAGCATACCAAACAAACTATTCGTGGGTTTTATGCTGCTGACGGAAATGCTGCCGAAACCAGCGCTACTTCGGGCAACATATGGAAGGTACATTTTACTCCCGACAAAATTGGCAAATGGTCATATACAGCCAAACTTCATCAAGGGGATAGTATTGCCTTATCCAACAATTCTTCCAAAGGCAAATTCATACCAATTAGTAATGCTAAAGGAGCTTTTACTGTAATTCCTTCTGATAAAAACGGCTCTGATTTTAGAACTCATGGTCGCTTAGAAGCTCATAATGGGTATTTTAAATTTAAAAACACCTCTAACTATTGGTTAAAAGCAGGCACAAATAGTCCCGAAAATTTATTGGGTTATATTGATTTCGACAATACTTTTCGCATGAAAGCCGAAGCACGAGAAGGTGAAGCTGCAGCTCCTACAAACATACATTCCTTTACACCACACCTCAAAGACTGGAAAACCGGTGACCCCTTCTGGAAAAAAAATAAGGGAAAAGCCATCATCGGTGCCGTTAATTACCTCGCCTCAAAAGGAATGAATTCCGCTTATTTTTTAACCCTAAATATTTTAGGTGATGGCAAAGATGTTTGGCCCTATATAAATCCAAATGATTTTTCTCGTTTTGATGTAAGCAAATTAGCGCAATGGGAAATTTTATTTAGCCACATGCAACACAAAGGAATCCTTCTTCACCTTGTTTTGCAAGAAACAGAAAATGAAACCCTACTTGATAATGGTGATATGGGAGCTTTACGTCAACTCTATTTTAAAGAACTTATAGCTCGATTTGGTCATCATTTGGCGTTGATTTGGAATTTAGGCGAAGAAAATGGCCCGGCACCTTGGTCTCCTATTGGTCAAAATGATGCCCAACGAAAGAGTATGGCTCAATTTCTTAAAGAAAATGACCCCTACAATCATCCGGTACTGCTCCACACACATTCTGAGGATCCTTTACGAGAAACTATCCTAAATGATATTTTAGGTTTTAAATACCTTGATGGATTATCATTACAACAAGCCAATCGTAAGGAAGCTGCTGCTGTTGTAGAAAAATGGCGAACAACCTCTAAAAAAACCAACCAAAACTGGATAATAACCATGGACGAAATAGGACTATGGCATACCGCAGCATTACCGGATAACCAAGACCCAAATCACAATAGCCTTAGGCAATATGCCTTGTGGGGTACTTTATTTTCTGGAGCTGCTGGTGTGGAATGGTATTTTGGTGCCAAACACCCTCATAATGACTTAACTTCCGAAGATTGGAGGCAACGAAATCAACTCTGGGAAATTACAAATCATGCCAAAACGTTTTTTGACACTTATATTCCCTACTGGGAAATGCAACCTAATCACAAATTAATAAACACAAAAGGAGCTTATTGTTTACAAAAACCAGGAGAGGTCTATGCCATTTACCTTCCTGAAGTAATTAACAGTACTATAAATCTAAGTAATATAAAAGCTAACTTTGATGTCCTTTGGTATCATCCCCTAACTGGAGGCAACCTACAACAAGGAAGCATAAAAAAAATTACTGGAGGTACTATTCGTAAAATAGGAACTCCTCCAAAAAAATTAAATTCAACATCCAATAAGGATTGGGTCGTACTTTTAAACAGGGTTGCGCAATAGAAAATCTATTTCAGCATTCAGATTAAAAAAAAGTAACCGAATCTAACTAAACCACCACTTCATTCTTTCAAAAAATACCAATAATCTGATTTAAATTACATTTTAACGATCTAGTTAAGTTTCTAAATAAAAAAAGCAGAAATAAAGTAGGGTAAAAGCTATACAACCTGTTGTACATATAGAAAACAATAGTATAAACTTTAAAAAATGTAATTATGAAAAATCAATTCAATTTATCCACTAAAGGAAGCTTTAAAAAAATCATCAACTTTATTAAAAGCTTAAACTTACCAGCTGCATGTGCTTATGCAATTCGTCGTTAAACTAATGTATATTTTGTTATTAAAATTATTAAATTATGAAAGAGCGCAACTTAATAATTACCAGCCAAAAATGTTTTGTTGAACAGCAAAACCTAAAAACAAAATTATTATGCAATTATGCAACAAGGAGCCTTATGCTTTGGATAAAACCACAAATTATTCTATAGGCATAATCGGTAGTTAAATTTGGAAAAATTACTAGGATCAAAGAAAATTTAGTGTTACTACTATAAGATGTAAAATAGTAACCCAAGTTTAACTACCGAAAATCCTCCTAATTGATTTTCGATTTGCACAGACTTATCAAAAAAACTATTTAGACTGTAATAAATATGAAAATTAAATGTATTCCACCCAAAACTCACAGTAGTCCCTAAACGTAAGCGTTCTAAACCATCTGGTTTTTTCTCCTTAAACGCTACTCCATCAACATTTTTAAATGTTGATTTAAAATAATGCATATATCCCAAACGAACTCCCGCATAAATTCGCCAAAACTTATAGGATTCCGGAGTTGAAGTGCGCCAACGAAACTCTACAGGCATTTCAACCAAGTGTGTTGTAAAACGACTACTATCAATGGCATTTTGATCCGTTATGGCACTAAACCTAGTGTTCTCATTAGCAGCCTCGGCAGGAATAACAATTAAATTATGATTATACGTATTTAATGAATAGCCTAACCCGATCCCCATACCAAAATTTCTACGCTTATTAAATGGAATATCTCGTATTGCTCCAAAATGAAGTCCTCCGGAAAAACCAGATTGGGTAATCCCAGCAGGGCGATCACCTATAGCATTAAATGTGATTCCAATATAAAGCTGATCCTCTTTATATAATGAATCAATTTCTGGAAACGCTAAACGCTTTTCCTCTTGAGCCATTCCCAAAAGGCTACATAAATTAATTAATAAAAGTAAACTATACTTCATCTTGTAAATATAGCATTCTCTTTATTTATTATTGAATGATTTTACGCTGTTCTATATGTATCCTACAAAATAGTTAGTATTTTTGGTTTCAAAATTTGCAAAAGCTTATTCCTATGACACCAGTACCTTTGTACAACCAACAATCGGTAACTATTTACAATTCCTTATCGGGAAAAAAAGAAACCTTTACTCCTATTGTTGAAGGCGCTATTGGAATGTATGTTTGTGGCCCTACCGTGTATAGCAATGTGCACTTGGGTAATTGTCGTACTTTTATTTCATTCGACTTAATTTTCCGCTACCTAAAGCATTTAGGTTACAAAATAAGATATGTCCGCAATATTACCGATGCGGGACACTTAGAAAATGATGCCGATGAAGGTGAAGATAAAATCACTAAAAAAGCACGCTTAGAGCAAATTGAACCTATGGAAGTAGTACAACGCTACACGTTGGATTTCCATAACATATTACAACAATTTAACAATTTACCCCCTAGCATTGAACCTACTGCAACAGGTCATATTGTAGAACAAATAGAAATTATTAAAACCATTATTAATAATGGGTTTGCCTACGAGGTAAATGGTTCTGTTTATTTTGATGTGGTTAAATTTAACGAAACTAATGATTACGGTAAACTTAGTGGCCGTAATTTAGAGGATATGATTAACAACTCACGCGAATTGGCAGGTCAAAGTGAAAAACGAAATCCTCAAGATTTCGCGCTTTGGAAAAAAGCCGAACCGGTACATATTATGCGTTGGCCAAGTCCGTGGAGTGATGGTTTTCCGGGGTGGCACTTAGAGTGCACTGTAATGAGCACTAAATATTTAGGCGAAGAATTTGACATTCATGGAGGTGGAATGGATTTAAAGTTTCCGCATCACGAATGTGAAATTGCTCAAGGTGAAGCTGCTTGTGGCAAAACACCTGTAAATTATTGGATGCATGCCAATATGCTTACACTTAACGGCAAAAAAATGTCGAAAAGTACAGGTAACACCATATTACCTCATGAAATTTTTTCTGGTGATAATACTATTTTAAGCAAGCCTTTTAAACCATCGGTAGTTCGATTTTTTATGTTACAAGCACACTATCGTAGTATTATGGACTTTTCAAATGATGCTTTAGAAGCTTCGGAAAAAGGTTTTTCTAAGTTAATGGAAGCTATTCAACATTTAAATTCCCTTACGGTAGAAAAGGAAACCACAAACTTTGATGTTAACTCCTGGAAACAACGCTGCTATGATGCTATGAATGATGACTTTAATAGTCCTATTTTGATTTCATATTTATTTGAAGCAGTAAAATTCATCAATCAAGTTAAAGAAGGAAAGTCTAACGTTTCACAAGCTGATCTAACTATTCTTTCTGCTACATTAACTAATTTCACCTTTGATGTATTAGGATTACAAGCTTCTGCAGAAGCCTCAAATGACGTTACCTCTAAATTAGATGCTGCTATCGAATTACTTATCGAACTCCGTAAAGAAGCAAGAATAAACAAAAATTTTGCTTTAAGTGACAAAATTAGAGATGAGCTTGCAGAAAAAGGAGTACAATTAAAAGATGGACGAGAAGGCACAACATTTACCTATTAATGTTCAAAAAAATACTAATAGCGCCCTTTTTATTGCTGATTTTTATTTATAAAAATCTAATTTCACCTTTTACCCCAGCCACCTGCAGGTACCAGCCAACATGCTCGCAATACACTAAAGATGCATTACTTAAACATGGACTTTTTAAAGGAAGTGTATTAGGTTTAAAACGTATTTTTAGTTGCCACCCTTGGGGAGGAAGTGGTTATGACCCTGTTCCTTGAGGCTAAGTTGAAGTTGACAAAATTAACCACAGCCACAGCTCCCTGTTCCACAGTCATTAACTTTAGTCTTTTTTGCCGCTGGTTTCCAAAAAAACTTTGTAACCAAAAAATATAATGCTCCTAAAAACAACACTAAAACTCCTATATTTTGTACAAATTGATTCATTTAATATACTAGTCGAAATTCATTAGACAACTTACTTTATTTCAATATTTGATAAGCAATTAAGGCTGTAGTATAAGCCAGACCACTCATAAAAAATAACTGAAGTAATGGCCATCGCCAGCCATTTGTTTCTTTTTTCACAATAGCTATAGTACTCATACATTGCATGGCAAAAGCATAAAACAATAACAAAGATACTCCTGTTGCCAAATTAAACAACGGCGCCCCAGAAACTGGATTAATTTCTGCAGCCATTCGATTTTTTATGGTCTCTTCCTCTTCACTCCCTACACTATAAATAGTAGCCAAAGTCCCTACAAAAACCTCACGTGCAGCAAAAGAACTAATTAAAGCTATTCCTATTTTCCAATCATACCCCAAAGGAGCTACCAAAGGCTCAATAGCTTTCCCCATATAACCTATGTATGAATGTTCTAATTTATGACTTGCAATAGCTTGTTCTAAATGTGCTTCTGGATCCTTTTCAAAATTTTCTTCTAATTGACTTGTTACTATAGTTTCTGCTTTTGAAAACTCCTCATTAGGACCATAACTTGCCAATACCCATAGTACAATTGATATTGCTAAAATTATTTTTCCTGCTCCTGTAATAAACGCCTTTGTTTTTTCTATAACATTAATCGCCACATTTTTAAACAATGGCCATTTGTAATTAGGCATTTCAACTACAAAAAAGCTTTTATTTGGCATTTTTAAAAACTTACTCAACAACCACGAAGAGCCTAAAGCCGTCACAAACCCAAGTAAATAAAGCAGCATTAAGCTTAAACTTTGATACCCAAAAATCCATGCCACACGCTCATTGGGTATGACTAATGATATAATTATTAAATACACTGGTAAGCGAGCCGAACAGGTAGTAAAAGGCACTACTAGAATAGTAATTAGGCGTTCTTTCCAGTTTTCTATATTTCGAGTCGCCATTACTGCTGGTATGGCACAAGCCGTTCCAGATATTAAAGGCACAATACTTTTTCCACTTAAACCAAATCTTCGCATTAAGCGATCCATCAAAAACACTACCCTACTCATATAACCAGATTCTTCCAAAATGGATATAAATAAAAACAAGAAAGCGATTTGCGGTATAAAAATTACGATACCTCCTAAACCAGGAATAATCCCTTCGGTAATCAAACTTGTTAATGCTCCGTTAGGCAACTGTGTTTTAACAGATTCACTTAACCAAGCAAAGCCTTCATCAATCAAATCCATTGGGTAAGTTGACCAATCATATATTGCCTGAAAAATAAACAATAAAATAGCAAAGAAAATCAAATATCCCCACACTTTATGTACTAGTAACTGATCCAATTTTGCACGCAAACCAGAAGCTGATCCTATATCGATTGTTTGCGTTTGCTTAAGAGTTTCGTTAATAAACTGATACCTTTTTATCGTTTCTTTTTGCTGTAAGCGTTTTAAATCACTTTTCTTTTTGGTATGAAATTCAGAAGCATCAGCAATGGTATTCCTATTGATATTTGCAAAATTAACATCCTGCGTAATCACTAACCATAACTTATACAAAGACTGATTAGGGAAAGCACGTTGTAAACCTTCAAAATACTCCTTATCTATTACTGAAGCATTCACACAAGGTTCAATTGATAACTTTTTATAATTAGCTATCAATTGTTTTAGCTCCTCTACTCCTTGTTTTTTACGTGCACTCATTAACACCACCTTGGTCTTTAATGTTTTTTCTAGCGCAGGAATATCTAAACTAATTCCTTTACGTTTCATACGATCAGCCATATTAATGACTAATATGGTAGGAATATCAAGGTCTTTAATTTGTGTAAATAATAACAGATTCCTTTTTAAATTTTCGACATCACTAACAACTACGGCAACGTCGGGATAATCTTTATCTTTTTTATTAAGCAATACTTCAATCACCACGTTTTCATCCAGTGATGAAGCATTTAAACTATACGTCCCCGGCAGATCCAAGATATGCGCCTTTACTCCTCTTGGCAGCTTGCAAACTCCCGCCTTACGTTCTACTGTAATCCCTGGATAATTTCCTACTTGCTGGTTTAATCCGGTGAGTAAGTTGAATACTGAAGTTTTACCTGTATTTGGATTACCAATTAACGAAACATTGATGTGTTTTGCCATAGTTTAACGCCTGAGGTGCGGTGCTTAAATTAATTCAATTTCAATCTGCTTAGCCACTTCTTTCCGAATAGCTAAATGCGATCCATTTATATTTAAATACATAGGGCATGAAAATGGCGCCACCTGCAATAAAGTAACTTCATTACCTGGCAAACATCCCATTTCAAGTAATTTTAAAGGAATTTCATCTGTTTCAAACATTGTAATAACTGCCGACTGCCCCCTCTTTAATTCTGCTAACGTTGTTTTCAAAGTTTATTTAGATTGAATTGAAACAACAAAAATACAATATAATTACGACCTACAAAATTAGTTATAAAAAGATATGCTGATAACTGCAGAATTACTTTTCTAAAAAATCATTCTTTTTCTAATAACAAATCAATATCAGCTAATAATTGCTCCATTGCTTTTGTATCTGTCCCATCATAATACCCACGAATACGTCTTTTTTGATCCACTAATACAAAATTTTCGGTATGTATTAAATCGTATTTTGAAAATGGAGCTGCTTTTGCTACCAAATATGATTTACGAGCCAAATCATATAATTCCTTTTTTGTTCCTGTAACCAGATTCCACTTCGTTTTATCTACTCCTTTTTTAACCGCATATTTTTTTAATTGAGGAACAGAATCCACTTCGGGCATGACCGTATGAGATAACAACAATACTTGCTGCTCATTTTTAAGCTTTTGCTGGAGCACGCCCATATTTTGTGTCATTTTAGGGCAAATTGTTTGACAGGTCGTAAAAAAGAAGTCTGCTACATATATTTTATCCTTATAATGCTGCTCAGTAATAGTATCCCCGTGTTGATTGACCAATTTAAAATCTGCTATTTTATGGTATTTTCGTATTTCTTGCATGGTCGAATCAACCAATTCAACATTCACCTGTTCGGGCTCATAAATACGAAGCACCCGTTTTGGTTTCAAAGCATTATAAATTAGTGTAATTATAATTACCGAAAGTACGAAAAGGAATATTCCAAACTTTTTATAAGGCGCAAAAAAACGAACTATACTCAACTTCTATTATTTTGTACAAAAATAACACCTATTATCTGATAACGACTATTAAACCCTAATTGTGTTTTAAAAAATCTTTTACCTATCGAAATCCCTGCGAAAATCAAAAGTTTTGCTGTATTTTTTGATTTAACCATAACGCTACTGTGCTGAAATCAAGAAAATACTCGATTTTATTATGCTTTCAATACGAATAACGAATTTTTAAAACACAATGCGGGTTGGAAATCATTTAAAAGTCTTACTTTTTTTAGTCCCTTTTTGCTAACCTTAAAAAAGTAAGTTTCCTTATTTTTGTTCAAATTTATTTTTGAATGGAACTTCTTTTTAGAATTGGACAAGTTATTTTAATGTTGTCCATTTTAGTAATACTACATGAGTTTGGACATTATACTCCAGCTAAACTTTTTAAAATTAGAGTAGAAAAATTCTTTTTATTTTTCGATGCTAAATTTGCACTTTTTAAAACCAAAATAGGCGAAACCGTATGGGGTATTGGGTGGCTTCCACTGGGTGGTTACGTAAAAATTGCCGGGATGATTGACGAAAGTATGGATCGTGAACAAATGGCTCTTCCTCCAAAACCCTGGGAATTTCGCTCAAAACCTGCTTGGCAACGCTTAATTGTTATGGCTGGTGGTGTCATTGTTAATTTTTTATTGGCTTGGTTTGTTTTCTCTTGTTTACTTGTTAACAATGGAGATAGCTACATTCCTACCGAAAAATTAAAGTATGGTATCCAAGTCAATGAAATTGGTGAAACTCTTGGATTTAAAAATGGCGATAAAATTTTAAGTGTCGATGGCAAGGCCGTTAAAAAAATGAGTACTGCCGTACTTGAAATTATTCTTGGTAAACAAGTTACTGTACTAAGAGATGGGCAAAAAAAACAAATTCAAATCACCGATGAAAATAAAGAATTATTATTTTCAAACTTACAAACACCTTTTATAACGGCGCGTTATAAAACTATTTTAGGCTTTATTGGCGAAAAAACAATTGCCAAAAGCATAGGTTTGGCCGTTGGAGATGTAATTCACACCGCCAATAACAAACCCGCTACCTATTGGTCAGAGTTTGCCGATCAAATAAAAGCAAGTCGTGGAGATACCTTAAAAATTGGATACACTAGAAACAATCAACACTTTTCTAAAAAAATATTTATTCCTAAAGACAGTATTTTAGGTGTTAGCCCCGAAAGAATGGACTTGATTATTACCGATGAACACACGATTGCTAGTGCCATTCCTGCTGGTTTTACAAAAACTATACAATCACTAACGGATCAAGTACGTCAATTTAAGGTGATTTTAAACAAAAAAACGGGCGCCTACAAACAGGTTAAAGGCCCTATTGGCTTAGTAGAACAAATGCCAAATAAATGGAACAACACTTATTTTTGGACTATTTTAGCCACTTTATCGGTTTGGTTAGCCTTTGTTAACCTTTTACCTATTCCAGCCCTAGACGGGGGACATATAATGTTTTTACTTTATGAAATTATATCTGGCAAAAAGCCAAGTCAACGTATTTTAGAAATGGGACAGATGATTGGCTTTTTTATCATTCTAACACTAATGGTATTTATTTTTGGAAATGATATTTGGAATTTAATCAAAGGCTAAAATTTTAACAAACAACCAGTTAAAAAACAACCAGAAATAAATTTAAAAAAAAGTCTAAAAATATTTTGCAGAAACCTTAATCCGTTATATATTTGCACCCGCAACGACATAAAAATAATCTTTTAAATAGTTGTTCAAAAGTTAAATGCTACGTGAAAGCTGATAATTTTCACACTTTGAAATACAGTTCTATATGAACATTCCTCCTTAGCTCAGTTGGTTAGAGCATCTGACTGTTAATCAGAGGGTCCTTGGTTCGAGCCCAAGAGGGGGAGCTTAATAAAGACAAGCCATTCAAGAAATTGAGTGGCTTTCTTTTTTTATACAGGTCAAACATAGGTCAAACATTTCATATTTTTGGTTTTATGAAAAGTACAGCAGAATATCCTTTCTTGTTTTTAGACAACTATTTCGAAAATCAAATTCAAAAGGACTTAAAGGAATTTTATACTAATATCACAGAAGAACTTTACTTTAACAATATTGAAGAAATAGATAAAGTACGTCATATTATCAAAGTCCCCAATCTTCATCATAAAGAAGAAACCCAAGCTAACTATATTACCTTTTCTTTTGAAGGAACTATAAAAACAAAACTTAGAACAGAAATAAACATAACTAAGCGATTTATTGAAAGTGAATTTCAAAAACGTTTTGCAGATAAAAAAGAAACTACAGGTTATGCTGATTTTTTAAGAATTAAACTTAAACAATACTACACTGATAGAAATATAGAAGAGTTTCCTTTCTTAACAAAGTATTTTGATGAAATTACTTCTTTGATTGACCAATATTCAAAACAGGTAATCGCAGCCCAAAATGAATATAATCTTTCCTTTAATCTTCTTGCAGATACCACAGAAGAACAATTAACCAAAGTAGAAAAATTACATCTTTTGTTGACTGAAATCCCAGCTGTTATAAAATGTAATAAAACAGATTTTATAAATGCTTTCACAGGAAAGGAAATAAAAGAAGGTATTTACTGGTTGATTACTGGCAAAAATAAATTTACAAGTAAAATATCCCTATTCTATTTTATAGAAGAGCTTATAAAAAAACGATATCTAAAAAGTAATATAATAACCGACCTTAGTAGATATATAAAATATGTTTTTAGGGATAATCTTGGAAATGAACTAAAAAACCTGAAACAATCAAAATCTACATACTCTAAAAACGTAACTCAAAAAGAAAGAATTGACACTATAATTTCTTCTCTCTAAATATACCTTTACCATACAGTCAAGGTATAGTAAAAGTATATACCTGTACTTCTAAGGTTTCTTTGTCTCAGTATTAATCAGGATAAGCGCTTATCCATAACAATTATAGTTATGGAAAATATCCAAACTGAGATAGAGGAAATAAAAAGACTTCTTCAACTTAATAATTTAAACACTAAAGAAATATTTAGTGTTGATGATGCTACACAGTATCTACAACTATCAAAATCTTGTTTACACAAGATGACCAGTAATAAGGAAATCCCTTTTTATAAACCTGGTGGCAAAAAAATCTACTTCAAGAAATCAGAGCTTGATGCATGGGTTTTTAACGGTAAGATTACATCTAATAATGAATTGGAATGTGATGTTGAAAACTACCTAAGTAGAACTAATAAAAATCTAGCATTATGATAGATTTTATTAGGATGAACTACAAGGACAAAAGTGAAGTGGAATCTTTTATATGTGATTCTAAAAACTTTGAGGAATTGAGAGTTGTTTTGGAAAAACACTCAGGAGAAATAGAATATCCATACAAAACCAATTTAGGTTCAATGGAAATAAATATTACTGAGAAAAAAATTTGTGTGATGAACTCTTTGCATAAGTTTTATAATCAACTAAACAAAAAAGGATATAGAAATCATAATGACTTCACCTACTCACAACTAACAGAAAGCATTGATTTATTAAATAATGGCTTAATCAAGCTTGAAAATGCCAGATTATCAAAACTGGAATTTGGATTAAATATTGAATTGGATTTTCCTGCTGAATTTATTGTAAAAGACAATATAATGATGCATAAATATCAAACTCATAATCATAACAAGAAGTTTAATGGTAAAGGAGAATTTAAACAATTTGACCATTCACAATATGACTTTAAAATATATGACAAAGCAAAACAATATAGTTTAAAAAATAATGTACTAAGAATTGAAATTAAATACAAATGTAGCCGAAGTATTAATAAACATGGAGTTTTCAACATAAACGACTTAACATCTAAAGATAATCTTCAAAGTTTATTTGAAAACTTGATGATAAGATTTGAAGAGTTGACCATAATAGATAACTACAAAAATAGCAGCTCCATTCCTGAAGAAGCAAAAAAGAAGATAGGCGTATACACAAGCTATAATCATTGGGAATCATTGAAATCAACATCTTACTTAAGAAATAAGGCTATGGCACAAAAAGTAGAGTTCAAACAATTATTAGAAGATAACAACTTACTTAATACTAAGAATCTACTGCGTGATAAGCTGAATACAAAATTCCAATACTTAATCAATAATTAAAAACATGACAAAATCTTTAATCTCTATATATGGATTTTGTCACACTCAAAATATAAATATCATGGCAAGCATAACAATAAATTTAAGAAACAAACCTAACAAACAGGGAGAATACCCCGTAATACTAAGAATTGTAAAGGACAGAAAATCAAAGCTAATTTCCTTGGGAATGTCTTGTAAAAAGCAAGATTGGGATACTAAGAAAAATGAGTTTAAAAGAACCTACCCCAATGCATCTCAAAGAAATAGAGTGTTATTAAAACTACAAGAAAAGGCATTAAAAATAATAGACGAATTTTCACTAGAAGATATAGACTTTACACTTAATCAATTTGAACAAAGATTTAGAGGTAAAAAACAAAATGCTATAACTGTTTCTGAATTTTGGAAAGAGAAGATAGATGACCTTAACAAATCTGGAAGAACAGGAAATGCAAGAGCTTATAAAGATGTATATAATTCATTCTTTAAGTTTCATAAAAACAAAAATCTTGTATTTAGAGAAATCACTCCCAATTTATTAGACAAGTATGAAACTTATCTAAGAAGTAAAAATAATACTGATGGCGGTATAGGTGTTAAAATGAGAGAGATTAGAGCATTGTTTAATGATGCTATTAAAAAAGACGTTGTACAAGAGAAATACTATCCATTTAAAACCTACAAAGTTTCAAAACTAAAAGGCAGAAATATTAAAAAAGCACTAACTAGGAGTGAAATGAGGTTAATGGAAGCTATTGATACAGATAAATACCCTCATCTTTTAGACACCAAAAACTACATGATTTTCAGCTATTATATGGGAGGAATGAATTTTGTAGATATGATGAAATTAAAATGGGAGAATATTAAGGGAGATAGAATTTTATATATCCGTTCTAAAACTAAGGGTAGATTTTCGGTTAAAATGCTACAGCCTATACTAGAAATTACCAACCATTATAAAACACAAAATAGATTTACTGATTATGTATTCCCAATTTTATTAAAAGATAACTTAACCCCTCTTCAAATTGAGAACAGGAAACATAAAACTTTAAGGAAATTCAATAAGCAATTAAAGGAGATAGCTAAAATACAAAGGGTAAACCAAAATGTAACTTCTTATGTAATTAGACACAGTTTTGCTACGAATTTAAAATTTGCTGGTATTTCAACTGATTTAATTGGTGAATCTATGGGGCATCATGATGTTAGTGTAACAAAAGCTTACTTAAAAGAATTTGAAGATAAAGTAATTGATGATGCTATGCAGAAACTCTTAGAAGAGCCTCAATTAAAATATGCTTCTTAATACCATTACAAAGGCTCTCCATTTTAAGAGTCTTTTTCATTTATAAATGAAACAATTCAGTTTAATATTAAAAAAAACAGCAGTATGCAATTAAAACAGAGTAAACGTAGCAATGTAAAGCTACGCATAGGAATTTCTGGACCTAGTGGGTTTGGAAAAACAACAAGTGCCTTATTATTGGCACATGGTTTAACAAATGACTGGTCTAAAATAGCTGTAATAGATACAGAAAACTCATCAGCTTCATTATACAGTCATTTAGGAAATTATAATGTATTGGATTTACAAGCTCCATTTTCTCCTGAAAGGTATATTGAAGCAATAGAAGTTTGTGAAAAAGCAGGAATAAAAGTTTGTATTTTGGATTCCATTACACATGAATGGTCTGGTACTGGTGGTTGTTTACAAATACAGGAACAATTAGGTGGTAGATTTCAAGATTGGGCAAAGGTTACTCCAAGACATCAAGCATTTATTGATAAGATACTACAATCAAGTTGCCATATAATTACCACTACAAGAAGAAAGATTGATTACTCTTTAGATGTAGGTTCTAATGGCAGAACTAAAGTTGTAAAACATGGAACTAAAGAAATCACTAGGGAGGGTTTTGAGTATGAGCTGACAGTTAACTTTGAGCTTCTTAATGATAAGCATTTAGTTAAAACATCAAAAGACAGAACAGGCTTGTTTAATGGGAAACCAGAGTTTATAATATCTTCTGCTACAGGTAAAAAACTATTGCAGTGGAGTAATATTGAACCTGTAAATAATAAACCTATATCAGATAGGATTAGTGAATGTCTTTCAGTAAACAAGCTGATGGAATTGTACAAGCAAAACCCTCAATTTCAGCAGTCTCATCAAGAAGAATTTAGAACTAAAAAGCAACAACTTGAAAGTTTGATAAATCCTCAAAATTTCAGTTCAAATGGAGTGCATAGACCTTCTACTAATTAATAAAAATCAAATATTATGGAACTTATACCAGTATCTAAGGATATACCCATCCTAAACAAAGTACCTGTAGTAAAAAGAGTTAATAACAATAGCTCCTCTTTAATACAGGTATCAAATGAACCTTTACAATTTCAGCAAAATCCTTTTATAGAGGCTAACACAAAAGAGGTTAGCCTTTCTTGTTTAAAGCAGGACTGTGTAATCCCTGTCTTTGCAAAGGACAACGAAAAAACCATAGCACACCAAGAGTTTATTGATATTACAAATGAGTGTGTACATTCAACATTTAATAGGCATCAAATTAGTAAACCTGAAATTAGAATTAGCCATCAAATTAAAGGTAGAACTCCTGAAGCTATACATAAATCGGCTAAAGATTTATTAGACCATGAAAGGACACAGTATTTTGAAAGAATGGCTTTTATTATTAGAATACCTAGTATAACCGAAACTATTAATGGTAATCAATTATCCTTAATAGTTGGAGGAGTTAGAAGCTATAATAGAGAAAACTTGTACAGTAAAAAATCATTTGAAAAGTTTCAAGTGTTTATAGGTTTTCAAAATATGGTATGCTGTAATTTATGTGTTTCTACAGATGGTTTTTCTGCTGAAATAAAAGTATCAAGCTATGCAGAATTAAAAGCCAAAATTTTAGAGTTGTTCCAGTCTTACAAAATGGAGCATCATTTTAAATCAATGCAAAATTTAACCCAATGCCAACTTTCAGAAAAACAATTTGCTCAATTAGTTGGTAGAGCTAAACTATATCAATTCTTACCTAAGCAAGAGAAGTTAAAAATACCTCAATTACTTATTAATGATGGACAAATTTCTACTATTGCTAAGGATTACTACCAAGATGAAAGGTTTTGTAAAAATGAAGATGGAAACATCAATCTTTGGAATATGTACAACTTATTTACCTCAGCCAATAAGAGTAGCTATATTGATAGCTTTTTAAATCGTAATGTCAATGCATTTGATTTTACTAAAAGTCTTTCAAAAGCTATCAATGATGGTTCTTATCATTGGTTTTTAAGTTGATGTTTACCCAATCTCTATTTTAGAGGTTGGGTTTCTTTTTCAAGTACCTCAACCTTAAAATTTGAATTATAAATAAGCAAGTTAAACCAATTAACAGTAAAGGATACAGAATAACAAAAATGAAGGTATTTACTTCATAATAAGATACCCCTAAAATGTTAGCCATATTGATTACAAAATCTGTACAATAAGCATAGACAAAATTCACTATATCCATCAATCTACCCATTCTTTAGCTTTTTGATTTTTCTTTGAATGGTTATGTTTTTTATTAAAAGCACATAGATTAATGCAGGAAATAAAATCACTAAAAAAATAATATTGGCTAAACCATAATCTCCTGCATTATGTAGTGAGTTTATAATGCCAAAATAAAAAGGGTCTATTTTAGAAGTATGATTTTTTAGTAAATGAGTATGATGTTTTTTACAGTAACCAGTATCTGTATGGCAATACCAACTACATTTTTTAGGTGTTTTTATACTTGGATTTATAGTTGTAACCCCTTTTCTAACAAAGCTTTTGTCAGTTGTAGTAAGTCTTGAATATTCGTTTACTAGGATTACAAATAATAATGGTAGTATTAGAATTAAAGAAAATTGCACTATTATATTCTTCATTAAGTTGTAAACGAAATAATTAAGGGATTTAGTGCCTTAAAGTAAAGAGTCAATTTTAACACTATTTTTACAATAGTAACAACACTCTAAACCAAATTGTTCTAAGGTAACTTTATCAAAATTTTTATCTTTTATATTGTAATTCCATTTTAAATAATCAAGAAGTAGGACAATGATTTTATTAGTATGCTTTTTTGATAAACTGAAATATTCTTTGAATTTAACTACTTCAAAATTAGTAACAAATAATGGAGAAAACACATCAGTCATAACTTGTATTATTTCATCGTCAGTTTTAGATTCTAAATGTTTCCATTTCCCTATAATTCTTGAATTTTTGCATTGGAAGCTATTTTGCCATTGCCTTTTTGCTTCTTCTAGGTCAGACTTAAATTTATCTATATTAAACTCATCTTTTATTACTGTATGTTTAGAATTTTTTGCTTCAATAACCAAAGTGTTAGAGTGCTCT
>NZ_JH621246.1:56334-112920 GCF_000255455.1 Aquimarina agarilytica ZC1
ATATACTCTTTGTTTATTTTACCTTTTAAGTATTTTTCTTTAAACTCGTTTTTTATAAACCAACTTCTGTACTCTTCAATAATTGAAGGAGCGCTTCTTTGAATGCTAATATCCACAATATCTTGTGGGATTCTAAAATCTACATAATCATTGGAAAAAGATTTACAATCTAGTGATAAATGATATTTCACTTTACCGCCTTTTGTAAAGACTCTTTTTTTATCATCTATAGCTTCTGGTATATGTTTAAAGTAAGTTGAATAAAATTCTTTTTCATTTGAAGCAAGCATTTTATATGAAAACAAATAAGCTATTTCTCTTTTATTTAAAATGTAGAAAATCTCTCTATCATTATATATATGTTCAGTAAATAATTCAATCGAAATTTCACTATCAACCTTTAATTTTTGAGCTAGTTTACTAAAGTTGTAATTGGTTAAAAATGCCATCACCTACACAGTTTTCAATGATTTTTTATCAGCTTCAAACATTGTAAACTCTAAAGCTCTATATGCAGAAACATCGTAACCTATAAGTTCATTAACACTTATTTGAAAATCTTGAAATAACTTGTCCTTTGTTAATAATTCTAAATAATGTAAATATGCTATGTAGTTTTTAGGCTCTGTAATACCATAAGTGGATTTTTTCTTTGTCAAGAATCTGAATATCCTACTATCCCATATAGCATATATTTTCGGATTTATAAAATGGAGTAGTTTTGATAATCCAACTATTGAATTATTTATAGCTTCTTTACCAATTAATAACTCACCTTCATTTAACAGCCCCCCTTGCTTGGCTTTATTTAATATGCTTAAAACAGCATCTATGTTTTTTAAGTTTAAATCAATAATAGTCGGCATCCAACCATAAACAAAATGAGATGCTATAATTAAATGCTCTTTTTCTATACTCATTATGTTACTGAAATACTTAACAAAAAAAGGATATGTGTTTAAATAACTAACCTCAGCTACATTAATAGTAATGAGATGTTCTTTTAATTCTTCAATAGTTGTTGTCTTAAACATAAATTTTAGTCTAATCTGTATTTGATAGGGTTTGCTGCTCCTTTTTTCTTAGTATGTGCAATAGATTTATTTATGTAGATATCCCTTACTTCATCACTAGCTACTTTACCGTTAAAACCCCATCTACTTTTAGTTTCTGTTATTGGAATCTCATACCATTCTAAAATTTCAAACACCTCTATAATTATACCTGTATATTCAGAAAGTGCATATCTAACAGTATTTCTCCTTTGCTCACTAATAACCCAACCTTGTTTTGTTGCTTGGTAAATAAAATCAAATGCTTCACCTCTTTTATATTTTTTGTTGATATTGATTATAATAATAGGATGTAAAAGTTCATTTAAAGGTTCTGCATTGTGTAGCCTTATAATTTCATCAGTTGTCATCAACCCCTTATAGCCTACATGATGACCTTCTACAATATTCGATAAATTAAATCCTATATAATTACCAAAATCAATTAATGATGCCTCCACATCAAAGGCTTCTGATTCTTTTAAACCATGTCTTATAATTATATGTTTTACTGCTAAACCTTTATCTAGTATAGCTCTAATGATATCTAATTTTAAAGAGGCAACATCTTCTAAGTTCTCTGCATCATATTTGTGGTTAAAAACTCTATTACCAATTCCCTTACCTATATAAAAAGGGATGTTAGTTTCAGGATTTATTAATGCATAGACATAGTAGCCTAACTGCTCTATGGTTTTATTATCAAACATTTTTTGTCAAAATTATATTCATAATTTAAAATGTTGCCATTTAAAATAAGCTGGATTGCTTCTTCAATAATTTCAAAAGAAACAACAAACCATTCTCTAGGGTTAATACGTTGCCCTCTATCATTTGTAAATTCAATATCTAAACAAGCAGATGCAAAAAACCTATGTAATAAATTTTCTAGTTTATCCGCATTTCTATTATAAACACTATATGTTGCTACCTTTTTTACATCAGCAAAAAGATAAGTAGCTTCATTTTTAGCATTTTTAATTCTCTCATCTACAGAGGTACTAGAAAAACCTATTTTATATAGATTATCTATGTCTGATATTTTTGAATCCGTTGATTTAGACTTTAAAACATAAATCCAACCTGTTTGAACATCTTCTTCTTTAACTAAGCCAGAGTTAACAAAAAGCTCACTTTCTTGATAATCATTAGAATTAGTGACTAATTTTCCGTTTTTCTGAATTTGTTTACCTAAAGACCTATATAGCATATTACTATAAGTGGCATTTTCAAAAACGGTTTTTGTTCTTCCTTCAATTCTAGTTCTATTACCAGATTTTTGTTCCCATTCTGTTCTCTCTAAATCAGCTGATTCTAAATAAAGAAGGATACCATCCATAATATAATAATTGCCTACATGTAAATTCTTCTCTATGTTTTTGAATGGTTTTATTTCTCGTTTACCTTCTTTTATTTCTTGATGTACTTTTTGAAAAAGAGCTTCATAAGGCTTAAAATCTTTCTCTTTCATAGCTTGCCTTTGAGCCACAAAATCTGTTTCTGCTCTATCTTCTTGTTTAGGTGTATGCTTAAAAGTGAAAATAGATAAATCCTTATCTGTGTCTAATAACCCTAAATCGTCATCGTTTAAAATGTCATCTAAACTTTGTTTCTCTATTTCTACATAACCTAATAAATTATGCCTATCAAAAGGTTTTACTATTTTTTTCTTAGCTTCATCTGTTCTAAAGTTTTTTAATTTAGCTAAAAGTCCATATTCTGACATACTAGAGGTACTTGGTTCTCTATTGTTGTTGTCAAAAAATGTATTAATTTCTTCAAAAGAATCTATAAGTCTATCCTCTTCAGTTTTTTCTGTAGAGACTTTTGTTTTGGATTCTAACAATCCAAATTCATCATCATTAAAGATGTCATCTAATGTTGGCTTTTTTTTACTCATTTAACATTTTTTGACGTTTCAACTCTCTTAAAAAAATGATTGCTTCTGCCATTCTTTTTTCCTTGTGGTCAAAAGCCTGTAAGTTTGGCTGTTCACCTGTTTTTGCTACCCAATCTTTTATTTTGGGCCATAATAAAATGGCTTCCTCTTCTGTCATTTCAATCTTAGTAGATTGTATATGGTCATCTATTAATTTTAAGGTTTGGGCAGTAACAGATTTAGATAGTATTTCAAAAGCTTTTTGGAATGGATTTACTTGGTCTATTAAATCAATATGTATATCATCAATATTGACAAAGCTATTTGCCATTCTAATAAACTTTTTATCTCCTTGTTCTTCTATAGTACTATTTTTAATAACAGAATCTACAACTACATGTTGCCTAACAGCTTCAACATCATCTTCATCTAAATCTGGATAGACCTCTCTTATTATTTTAGGAATAAGCACAGTATTTATAGTTTCTGCATCTAAATTACCAGGCATTGCTTTAAGCATTTGGTCATCTTGTAAAATTTTTGCCTTTAAGTCATTTAAATCTGTTTCTATAATGTCTTTTGCTCTTTGCGATGTTGGTAATTTAAAACCTCTAATTCTTATAGTTTCATCATCGTCTTCACTTTCATCATCTTCATCTTTTTTTAATTTGAATTTAAAATTGGGTGCTAATACCTGTTCCATTAATAAAGATGCTGTAATGGCTTTTAGCATATTATTTACTGCTACTTTTACATCATCATTTTCTGCATCAGGTTCAGCTACTAAATTAGTAAACTGGGCATGTGTTTTATTATTACTATCTCTGGTTGCTCTACCAATTATTTGTATAATTTCAGTTAACGAACCTCTATAACCAATGGTTAGGGCATGCTGGCAGTATGGCCAGTCAAATCCTTCTTTTGCCATACCTAAAGCAATGATGACATCTATATCTTCTGGAGATTTCACATCTCTTAAATATGCGGTGATTTTATCTCTAGATTTTGGGTCATCATTTACCAAGTTTGCTACTTTAAGAGTTCTATTTGCTTTTTTACTTTTAACAAATATGACTCCTGTCTTTTCATCTTGGTAATCTATTTCTCCTAAAACCTCTATAACATGCCCCACTTCATCATGCTTTTCTTTAGAGGACTCTGCGGATTTGACACTTGGAATATGAACTATTGTTTTTAGGTTAGGGTCTAAAACTTCAGCCAAAGCAGAAACATTTTTATCAGGTTGTTTTTTAAAATATCTACCTGTATAAAAATGATAGCCAATACCTAAAGACTTCAAATATTCATAGCCATTTAACTGCTGGTAGTAATTATAGGTTACTTTAGTAAACTTTGCTTCGTCTTCTGGCATTAATACAGGAATATTATCACCTCTAAAATAAGAACCCGTCATAGCAACGATATGCGCATTAGACTTAGCCATTATATTTTTTAAAACTTCCCCTAATCTATTATCTCCCTCAGCAGACACATGGTGAAACTCATCAATAGCCACTAAAGTATTATCTAATTTCTTTTCATCTAAACCCTGAAAAGCAAAGCGTAAAGTAGCATGAGTACAAATAATAATTTGTTCATCAGTATCCAAGAACTCTAAGAATGCTGTTACTTTACTTTTTTCTGGTCCAGGAGTACAAAGATTATATTTTGGATTTGGAGACCAATCTGTAAAAAAACCATATTTTTTTAATTCTGTAGTACCAAAAGATGCACCAATAGATTTTTCTGGTACTGCTACTATAACTTTTTTTACACCTTGATTATGTAGCTTTTCTAAAGCTATAAACATTAAAGCTCTAGACTTACCAGAAGCAGGTGGTGCTTTAATTAATAAATACTGAGCAGTATTAGCTTTATAGGCTTCTGCTTGCATTTCACGCATACCCAATTCATTAGTCTTCTTACTTTGTCCTGTTTGTTTATAGGTTACTTCTATTAAATTAGGCATCTGTTTAATGTTTAACTATTTTACAATTATTTTCTTTTATATATTTTTCAAGCTCTTCCTTTGATTCTAGAATAAAACACTCTCCCTTAATAGTATAAACTAAGTATCTGCCATTTTGACTAAAGTATGCTATTTCCTTTTGTTTAGAACTCATGACTTATTTTTGCGTTTTTTCTTTTGTTTGACAGACACAGCGTCTTTTTGAATCATGTTTTCATATAGTTTAAATAAATATTCTAAACGCTCTGTATCATTTTTAAATTCTTGTAGTCTATAACACTTTTCTATAGCTTCATCTAGATTTTTATGCGCTAGCTTCAAACTTTTAGGCATTGTCTCAGGGTTGTATAATTGTGCCAAAGTTTTACCATTATTTTTTGCTCTTTCATCTAGTATGTCAAATACATATTGATTTAAATTCTCTTTTTGTTTGGTATTAATACTAGGAAAAGGGAATGTATTATAGCACAATGTTTTGGAATACTGAATGTCTGTTTTCATTTTACCCCCTACATTTTTAATCCATACAGTATGCATTCTTGAACTAACTATACCAAAGATGTATGGAAAATTAGTGGAAATTGTAAAAAAGGAATCCGTTACTTTATATTGTGTACCGTCAAGTAAATCTACAGGTAAGTAGTCTCTATTTTCTGAGGATACACGTGGTATTATTATACAGTTTTCATCTTCTGGCTGAGTAATTTGAGCAAATAAATGAGGAATTTTAGCCAGTTGTGGTCTAGAAGAGTTTTCTCTTATTTTTTTAACTTCTGAAATTATTTTTTTTATACTTTCTAAGCCTTCCAATTCTTTTTCTGTAATCCCTTCTAACCACAAACACCATCTATCTCTGCCATTTAAATGCTCTCTTGCAGAAACTAACTTTTTAAACCATTTTTTTGAATTGGGGTCATTTTTTATAAACGTATTTTTTTCTTCTGAGGTAAAAAGAAATTTACCTCCATCTGCTGGCATATTTCCATGAGTGATTAAGGGTAAATTTGATATTGATTTTGATATACTACGAACTACGAGATTAGGAGCATCTAATAAGTAAGGGTTTATATTTTTTGCAACTTTTTTAAACTTATCCTTGAAAAGGTACTTGGATTTGTTTGAAATATTTCTTAATCCTACTATTATAACGGTTACCCCTGCATTTCCTTTAGCATTATTGGTCCATTTAAAAGATTGATAAGCAAAACTTATTTCTATTTCGCTGGATAATATTCTATCCCAAATTAAACCTACTAATAGACCTTGACAAATGGAATTAGTCGAAACAAAAGCACATTTGGCATTAAATCCCTTAATATAATTAGCTCCTTTGTAAAACCATGAAGCGACATAATCCAAACTTTTATAGTTTGTTTTAAAAACAAATTTCAAGTCATCTTTTTGTTCCTGATTCTGTTTTCTACTCCCATAATACGGAGGATTCCCAATGATGTAAACTTCACTAGCTAAATCAATAGGACAAATTTCTTCCCAATCTTCCCTTGTGGCATTTCCTTGTATTATTCGACCAGCTTCTTTTAATGGGAGTATAGGTTCAGACTTTCCATAATCAAATAACTGCTCTTCAAAAATTCTATTCATCTGATGCTCTGCAAGCCATAAAGCAAGGATAGCCATTTCATGGGCAAAATCATCTAGTTCAATACCATAAAACTGAGATAGGCGTATTTGTGTAAACTCTAATTGAGGTGTAGATGTTAAGTCTATAATCTGTTTTAAAATTTCAATCTCTAAAACTCTTATTTCTTTGTAGGTAATAATTAAAAAATTACCACTACCACATGCAGGGTCAAAAAATTTAATTTTAGAAATTCTGTTGATGAGTTTTCTTAATAACGTAATACTGTTTTTGCTTTTTTCATACTCCTCATATAACTCATCTAAAAACAGAGGTTTTATCAGTTTTTTGATATTAGGTACAGAGGTGTAATGCATACCTAAATCACTACGATATTCATCTATTACCACAGCTTGAATCATGGACCCAAAAATATCTGGATTTATATCCTTCCAATTTAAATCCCCTAATTCTTTAAGTGTCTTTCTTGCTTTAGATGAAAATTTAGGAGATTTTATAGTATCTCTAAATAATCCTCCATTTACATAAGGAAACCTAACTAAGTAATCTGGAAATTCTGCTGATTTTTCAGTGTTCAACCTTTTAAACAAATCATTTAAAAAGTCATCGGTATCACTACCGTCAACATTTGTGTGTTGAGCAAGTGTATTTGTGAAAATACTTTCTTCTTGAAAGATTTCTGTATCCTCAGCAAAGAAACAGAACAATAAACGAGATAAGAAAATATTTAAGTTATGGATGCTATCTTTAGACTTATATATTTCTGGATTTTCTTCTCTCAAATAATCATAAAGTAGAGCCATTTTATAGGCAGCATCCCTATCAGCTTGATTATCATTGCTAGAGTTATAGACTTCACTACCTGCAAGTGGTAAAAAGAAACTATGATGATTAGCTAAATCACGTATTTGAATATCTTTTGTTGTCCCTAATCTTAAATCTTTAGCTATAAGTTGCTTATAGTCTGTAAGTATTGCAAACTTAGGTTTGTATTTTAGTATTCTATCTTGTTTAGAAATACTATCAATGGTACTTAGTAGTTTACTCGATTCCTCTACTTTAAAAAAGACTTTATTTTTAGAAAGTAATTCTCCTTCAATTTTAGACATATTATAGTCTCCCTTTCTCAGCATTGTAGTTACTGTCTTGGTGGTCCCATATGCCATAAGAAAATCATAGATAAACTCTTCTTTAGAAAAATTATCTATTATAGCTTGAACATTATTTTTTATTTCTTTACTGTTCATAGATTATTCTTCTACTTTTAAACGTTTCAAGGTTAGTTTTATAGCATCAATTGCTACATCTTCATTCTTTACATCTTCATATATTTTTTCGCTTATCCATAATTTCAAAAGTTTAGAATAATTAATATCTAAAGCTATAGCAAGTTTTTTAATTTGCTCTCTTGTAGGCTTTCTATCACCCTTTTCTATTTTACTTATTAAAGCTGTGTCAACATCAATCATAGAAGCTACTTCTCTTAATAACAGCTTCTTATTTTCTCTTTTAGATTTAAGTAATTCTGAGAGTATCATTTTTTTAGTCAAATTATTTCTTGTCGAATTTTGTCTAAAATAGATTATTTTTTTTGCTGAAAAAATTTTTTATTAAAAAAATTACAAAAGAATAGTGAGTGTTTAAAATACCTCATAGAAAACCCCCACCCATGTTTAGGAATGAAGATTCCCCCACCACTTATATAGTGAAAGCATTTTTTCTCAGCCAGTAAAAAAATCAAGGTGATAGTTGTAGTTTTTTATGGTAGAAGCATTGCTTTTCTTGGTGGCATTTTTCAACTCAAAAACTTAAAGAACATGGTAAGAATTATTGGTTACAAACAAAGACAAAAAGAAAACGGAGAACTATTTAATGTTCTGGAACTTCAAGGCGGTGTGGAATTGATTAGGTCAAAATCTACAGGTAATTTTTATGCAACTGCAAAAAAGGCTTATATACCTTCAACTTTTGATGAGCAAACCTGTATTGCCTTAACAGGTACAGAAATGCAGGGTAGCATCATTAAAGAGGAATGTGAGCCTTATGAGTATGTTGTTACAGAAACAGGAGAAGAAATTATTATGCATCATAGATGGACTTATATGCCAGAGGATGTAAAAGAACCTGTAGCTAAAAGTACGCCATTAGAAACTGAAACACTCCAACCAAGCATTGAGCAATTTAGCCAAAATGGAGCTTTACAATATGCTTCTTAACAAATCAACAACAAAGGCATTACTACTAAAGTGATGCCTTTTAAATTTTTATAACCTTATGGAAATAGCAGAAATTAAAGTTTCTTACACAAACAATAATAAGAAACGATTAAAAATAACCAACAGTAAAATGTCTTATGATTTACTATTAGCTTGTTGGAATAAACATACTATAGAATTACAGGAAGAATTTAAAGTATTATTATTAAACAATACTAATCAAGTATTAGGAATTTATCCATTAGCCAAAGGAGGAAGTTCTGGTGTAAATGTAGATGCTAAATTGGTGTTTTCTGTAGCTTTAAAATGCAATGCAAAAGGTATTATTGTAGCACACAACCACCCAAGTGGTAGCCTAAAAATTAGTGAAGCTGATAAAATAATGACTAACAAGCTTAAAAAAGCAGGAGAATATTTAGATGTTGCTGTTTTAGACCACTTAGTTATTACTAAAGATGGCTTTTACAGTTTTAATGATGAAGGAATTATGTAGTACCTGTATAAAGGTGAAGCATTGTTTATACATACTTTTTACTACAGGTTAAAATCAATTTTATCTAGATTTTACTGTGAAATCTTATATAATAAAACTGTAATTTTTGGATAAATGTATTTGTGAACTTATGTAAATACCCACTATTTAAGCATTAATTTATAACGGTAACTATTTTAAGATAGGTATTAATAGCGGAATATTATTAGTATTAAAAACTAACCAAGTCATTCAATGTTAATTCCAAAAAATCCGCAATCTTTTTTAGAGTATATAAAGTAGGATTAGTTCCACCAGCTTCTAATCTGGACATATTGGACTTCTCAAAGTTACAAGCATCTGCAACTTGTTGTTGAGTAATACCTTTTTGTTCCCTTAATACTCTTATTCTTTTCCCTATTGAAATTTGAAGTTCTTCTTTATCAGACACATTAAAAATAATTAGTTGTTACCAAATATGAAAACTTTTTAAAGTAAATTGGTTATCATTTTTGGTAACTTTTTAAATTTGTCAAATTCAGCTTCAAACAAAAATCAAATAGATACTTATATAACACAAAATATTATGAAACACTTTTTTTTAGTATTAATAGCGTTTTTTTCAATCTTGTCTTGTTCTAAAGATGATGAAACAAACAATGAGGACATACCTGAAGATGCAATATTTATATCCATTAACGATGATATAAGGCAATTGCATGCTTCTAATAGGAATAATTATGAAATTGATTTATCAAGTTTTGAATTTAATCAGACATCATCTGAACCTCAAGGAGTACAGTTTGTTATGGATATTTATGACCCAAACAAAGAATTTATTGGCAATATAGCAGGGATAAATAGATGCTCTGAGATAGAAGTTTTTGCTGATGTTTTTCAAACTCGTTTCCCTGATGAGAATATAGAAACCCTCTTTAATGCAAATAGATTACCCATCATAGATAAATTTAATAAATGTGAATTATTTATTCGATTAAAAGATGAGTCTGATAATGTAATTATGGCAGGAACTTCACAAAATGGTCAATCTATTTCAGTTGATGAAATTAATGGATTTCAATACAGAGTAGAGTTCTTCGATATAATTTTTGAAACTAACTCTGGGGAAACTTTTACTGCAAGTGGTAGAATTAATACTTTATAAAATGAAAAAAACAGCAATACTACTATATAGCCTATTTGTACTAAGTAATACATTATTGGCGCAAAATAAAAATCATTCACTGACTTACAGTAAAGCAGATTCTTTAACTAATTTAAAAATGGATAAAGACAAGTTCTGGAAGAGGATGAAGAATGATTCCATTAAGAATATCAAAAGTAAAACAACTTTTGCTAAAAACAACTTATCAGGAATTACTCCTGCTAATTCTAAAACCATTAAATCTAAAATTATTAATAATAAGCCTAATTACTTATTATTAGGAATAGCTATTACAGGAATAATTATTCTGTTATTATACTTGATTAAAAGAAAAAATAATGAAAGAAAGGACAATTAAGTACCTCATTGTAATTGGTTTGCTTTTAGTTGTCTTCTTCTGTGTTGGGTTAATTGGCAATATTTTAAACGCCATAACCAATTACATACATCATCATCCTTTTATATTCTCTATTATAATTATTTCTTGTATTGTTATTTATGTTAACATAAATAATACAGTTACTGTTAAAATAGCAGATAGAATTGAGCTTTATAAAACATTAAAGTTTGAAATAGGAGAGCAATATGAAAATTATGAGTTTGATTTAAAATCTAAAGGAGAGAAAACAGTAAATGGTATCTATTATGATATATACCTGTATGGAAAGGATGATTTTAAAACACTTTTTGACTTACCTATTTCCAGAGGAATTTTATTACTATTTAATGCTGATATTTTAAGTGCTGTTTATTATAGGTTTGAAGGGAATCATTTTGAATATTTATTGAAGCAGTTGAATAAAGGACTTCCACATAACAACAAAATGGAAATAGACCCTTTCAGAGTTTATAGAGCTACTTGCAATTTAGATTCAAATACAGTTGTAGAATTGTTGGTCAAGAAAGATGGAAATACAGGGATTGCTATGAAGAAGAAATTAATGTAGCAATTCATTCTGGGTCAAACATAGGTCAAACATTTTGGAAATAATAAGTAATTAAAAGTAAACATCTGAAACAATAAAAAATCAAAAGACCCTTAAAATCAAGCATTTGAAAACAAAAGAAGTTAAATGAAAAATAATAATGACAGACTGTTAATCAGAGGGTCCTTGGTTCGAGCCCAAGAGGGGGAGCTTAAAAAGTCAGTAAACATTATGTTTTACTGGCTTTTTTTTATTTATATATATTTTTTCTTCCCAAGTTTTTAGCTTGAGCCTTTTCTATAACTATATTTACTAAACAATTTTAAGTATTCTTTTAAAAAGAAAAAATAGACCCTAATAATTTTCCTGTATGATTATTGATGAATTAGAAAAACAATATTCTTATATCTTCGAGAAAGAATTACTCCTTGAAATATCTAAAATAGGAGTCCTTAAGGAAGTTCCTGAAGCTTTTGAATTAATTCGAGCAGGTCAATTTGTTAAATCCATGCCCTTATTACTTAATGGTGTCATTAAAATACTGAGAAATGATAACGATGGGGAAGAACTCCTCCTGTATTTTTTAGAAAAAGGAGACACTTGCGCCATGACACTAACATGTTGTTTAGGAGAAACTAGAAGTGAAATTAAAGCCATTTCGGAAACACCAACCAAACTAATCATGATACCTATTGAAAAAATGGATTCGTGGTTAATCAAATACAAAAGTTGGAGAAATTTTGTATTGAACAGTTACCAAAATCGCTTTATGGAAATGTTAGATGCTATTGATTCTATTGCCTTTAACAAAATGGATGAACGTCTGGAGAAATACTTAAAAAACAGAGCAAAAGTAATAGACAATAACATTCTTTTTTGCACCCATCAAGAAATTGCTTTTGATTTACATTCATCAAGAGTTGTGATATCTAGATTATTAAAAAGCCTTGAGAACCAAGGTAAAATCAAGATATCGAGAAATAGCATAGAACTCCTTTAAACCAGATGATGCAATAGAACTTAGCAGCACGTATTAAATGCTCAATACAACCAAATGCTTTCTTAATTTTAATACAGCTCCCATTAAAATTAATGATAAAAAAGTTACGAAACGTTTGTATCATCTTGGCTACAGAAATATTTTCATTACTTATTTAGTGCAAAATCAATTTATGTAACTATTGTTACTGTATACCACCTACTCACTTCATAATTTTGATACTTAGCTTGTCAAAGTATGAAAAAAGAAGTATTAACTTTTCAATGGTTACGTAGCTACAAAAAAACTCATTTAAAAGGAGATTTTTTAGCAGGAATCACTGTGGGCATACTTCTTATACCCCAAGGTATGGCCTACGCCTTAATTGCTGGATTACCTCCTATTTACGGATTATACGCAGCCATAACTCCACTTTTTATTTATTCCTTTTTAGGTACTTCAAAAAGGTTAGCTGTAGGCCCTGTAGCTTTGGATGCTCTTATCATTGCCTCTGGTCTTAGCGCTTTAACTTTTCAAAGTGTAGACTTGTATATACAGGCCGCTATTATTGTTGCTTTAATTGTAGGGGTTATGCACTTAATTTTAGGCTTTTTACGATTAGGCTTTTTAGTAAACTTCCTATCCAAACCTGTTATTGTTGGTTTTACTATAGCTGCGGCGATTACCATTGGTTTTAGTCAATTAAAGCATATTTTAGGAAATTATGATCAAGGCTTCGATTCCTTACTACAATGCTTTATCAATAGTATAAGCCTTATAAAAAGTATACACTTCCCCACATTTCTTTTAGGCACATTTTCAATTCTTTTTTTAGTTCTAACTAAATTCTTTTATAAAAAAATACCTGCCCCCATTCTATTATTAATCATTAGCATTAGTATCTCATATGCATTTAATTTAGAACAATTAGGGATTAGTACAATTGGCAAAATACCACAAGGCTTACCTGCATTTAAAATTCCGGAATTATCCTATAATTTAATCCTAAACTTACTTCCTTTGGCACTCACTTTGGCTATCATTTCATTTACCGAAGCCATCTCAATAGCCAAATCACTTGAAGATAAATACAATGAAAATGAACTAGAACCCAATAAAGAATTAATTGCTTTAGGGATGTCAAATATAGTTGGTTCTTTTTTTCAGTCCTTTTCCGTTACTGGTGGCTTCTCTCGAACGGCTGTTAATGACGCAAATGGCGCTAATACAAAACTAGCTTCGTTAATTAGTGCGTCAACAGTGGCTTTGGTGTTACTTTTTTTAACTCCTACTTTTTATTATTTACCCAAAGCAAGTCTTGGAGCTATTATTATGGTATCTGTTGCCGGCTTAATAAACTTAACCTATCCCAAAGAACTATTTAAAAACCGAAAGGATGAGTTTGCAGCTTTATTTTTGACTTTTTTAGCCACATTATTTATTGGAATCAAGGAAGGTATTCTCCTTGGAGTTGCTTCTTCTATTTTACTTATGATTTATAGAACTTCTCGACCTCACATGGCAGTCTTAGGCAGGGTTAAAGAAACTTCATACTTCAAAAACATTAATCGCTTTACCGAATCTGTAGAAATAGATGAGTCCATATTAATTATCCGTTTTGATGCTCAAATTTATTTTGGTAATAAAGACTTTTTCAGAAAACAAGTTCTTAAAGAAATTAATAAAAGAAAAAACAACGTTAAAGCACTAATCCTAAATGCCGAGAGCATTAACTATATTGATAGTACCGGCATTTATATGCTTCGTGGGTTATTAAATGAACTCCATAAAAAACAAATACAACTTGTGGTTGCTGCAGCCATAGGGCCTATTAGAGATATTTTTAATAAATCTGGATTAATAAATGAAATCGGTGTTTCCAATTTTTTTATAGATACCGTGGCAGCCTATGATTTTTTAAAACAACAAAAACCGCAAACAAAATTACAGCATAGTATTTGCTTACAATCTAAAAAAATTGAATATGAAAATTGAACAAATTTATACGGGATGCTTAGCCCAAGGAGCCTATTACATTGAAAGTAAAGGAGAGGTTGCTATTATTGATCCGTTAAGAGAAATTAAACCTTATATAGAAAAAGCCCAAAGTAATAATAGTCGCATAAAATACATTTTTGAAACTCATTTTCATGCCGATTTTGTAAGTGGACATATCACTTTAGCAAAAGAAACTGGAGCTCCAATTATTTATGGCCCCAATGCCGAAACTTCTTTTGAGTCTATAATAGCTACCGACGGTCAGGAATTCTCATTGGGTGACCTAAGTATTATTGTAATGCATACTCCGGGACATACCATGGAAAGCACCACCTATTTACTAAAGGATGCTCAGGGTAAAAATCATGCTATTTTTAGTGGAGACACTTTATTTTTAGGAGATGTCGGAAGGCCAGATTTAGCACAAAAAACAAATCAAATAACACAAGAGGATCTTGCTGGCATGTTATATGACAGTTTAAGAAATAAAATTATGCCTCTTGAAAATGAAGTATTAGTATACCCCGCTCATGGCGCTGGTTCTGCTTGCGGCAAAAACCTTAGTAAAGAAACAGTGGGCACTATTGGAGGACAAAAACAAACAAATTATGCGCTAAGAAATGACATGACCAAAGCCGAATTTATAAAAGAAGTTACAGATGGGTTATTACCACCTCCTATTTATTTTCCGGCTAATGTAAAAATGAATAAAGAAGGGTATAAAGATATCGATGAAGTCATAGAAAAAGGTACTCGTGAACTTACTCCAAATGAATTTGAAAATTTAGCTAATGATAGGGGTGCTTTAATACTTGATGTAAGAAATCAATCTGATTTTGCAAAAGGTCACATTCCTAATTCTATTTTTATTGGTCTTGATGGTGGCTTTGCCCCATGGGTGGGAAGTTTGATAGGTGACATAGCACATCCCATAGTATTAATAACTCCCGAAGGAAGAGAGGAAGAAGCTGTAACACGACTTTCGCGTGTAGGTTTTGATCATACTTTAGGGTATTTAAAAGGTGGGTTTGAAGCTTGGAAAACTAGCGGTAAAGATTACGATATTGTTCATAGTATTGATGCTACTGAATTCAAAAAAAAACGTACCGATCAATCCATTATTTTTGATGTAAGAAAAGATGGCGAATTTACCGCCGAAAATATACCTACCGCTAAACACGCTCCACTTAGTAGGATCAACGATTTTTTAGCTAATTTCCCGAATGAAAAAAACTTTTACATACATTGTGCCGGTGGATATCGAAGCATGATTGCTGCTTCCATTTTAAAAAGTAGAGGAATTCATAACTTAATAGATATTCAAGGAGGCTTTAAAGCCATTAAAGAAGCAGGTATTCCGACCTCTGGTTATGTTTGCCCTTCTACAATTAAATAAGTAGACGCTATATCATGAAAAAAAGAAAAATCTTATTACTAGCATCTCTACTGCTTACAGTAAATCTAATTGCACAAAAAGAAACGAGCGATCAAGGGTTTACTACTATGCTCAACAAATTGTTAAGTCATACTGTTAAAGAGGTACTTCCTAACGAAATAAAAAATGACTCCACATACATTTTTTTAGATGCACGAGAAAAACAAGAATATAATGTGAGCCATATTCAAAATGCTTTATGGGTAGGTTATGAAAATTTTAAACCAAAAATACTTAAGGATATTCCAAAAGACCGACCTATTATAGTGTATTGTACTGTTGGATACCGAAGCGAAAAAATTGCTGAAAAATTATTAAAGAATGGATACACTGACGTATCCAACTTGTATGGAGGCATTTTTGAATGGGTCCATAACAATAAAAAAGTTTCAGACGGAAACACCACTACATATAAAATACACACTTACAATAAAGAATGGTCAAAATGGTTAAAAAAAGGAGAAAAAATATATCAACAATAACAGTATGTATCGCTTTATTCTTAGCTGTAATTTCTTGCACTGGTCAAAAGCAAACTAGCATTAAAAAAGTAGATTTGCTCACATTAAAACAAGATGTCATTGGTAAAAACGTTCAATTTATAGATGTTCGCAGTCCTAAAGAATATAATGAAGGTCATATTGACGATGCTATAAATATGAACATTGCCGAGGTTGATAATTTTATAAAGCAAACACAACAGTTAGATAAAAATAAACCTGTTTATCTTTATTGTTACACCGGGGGTCGAAGCGGAAAAGCTTCCAAAATACTAGCAAAAGCAGGTTTTACAAGTATCTATGATTTTACTGGAGGTTGGAAAGCTTGGTCAAAGGATCTGGACTAAAAATGAAAAATCGTACATTTTTAGATCTTAATTTTGAATACTGAATACAAAATAACAATGATAGAAACTGCACTTTCCACATATTTTCCTAAACTGGCCAACATGCCGGATCTAAAGAAAGAGTTGGCTAGTATTAGTACATTAATGAAATTTGATGCTGGTACGGTTATTTTAAAAGAAGGCGCTTATGTTAAAGTAATCCCTTTAATAATTAGCGGACTCGCAAAAGTATACAAAGAGGAAGAAAACGGACATGAAGTTTTACTGTACTACATAAAACCAGGGGAAAGCTGCATCATGTCTGTGACATCTATGATCAAAAATGAAGTAAGTATGGTGAAAGCCATAATCGAAGAAGACGCAGAAGTTGTTGTCATCCCTACCGATAAGGCCATACAGATTGCCCATAAATATCCTAAATGGAATGAGTTTATTTATGAACTTTTCAATTTAAAATTTCATGAGTTATTGAATGTGGTCAAAATCTTAACCTTTTCTAAAAAAGATGTTCGATTATTTGAATACCTCAAAAATAAAGCTGCTCTAAAAAACGAAACAACTATCACTACTACCCATCAACAAATTGCCGACGATTTAGGCTCGTCCAGAGAAGTAATATCCCGATTGCTAAAAAAGCTTGAACACGATGGACAAATAAAACTAAATCAAGGCAATATTGAACTATTGTAAGCCTTCAGCTCGGTTATTTTAAATCTCATTAAAAAGCACAGCTTTGCGGAAGCGGAGTTGTGTTCTCTAAATCAGCAGCAAAGTCTTTTTCAATAGTCGCTTCCTTAAATCCTGTAGCTACACTCCCTTTAAATACTTTTGTTCCATAACCCGTATTATTCATATGTGCTCTAACAATAACAGCACTATCCTCATTAATAGCCACTTTGCCACCCGATCTTGTAAAAGGCTGCTCATTTACATGACTATGTGCTAGTATACGACGGTATATTAACTTTCCATCTTCAGAAATTACTTCCCACCAATCTGCATATTGATTGCACCCCGTATCGGGACTTGATATGGTGACACTAAAGTTATAATTATTTTCCCCACCAGTAAATGATACATTTGTAACACGAGCCATAGCAGCGGTAGCATTAGGCTGCATTTCCTTTATTCCACCTTCCATCATATCCTCAACCACACTATCTCCACCCATCTTATTTTCAACCATACTATCATCCTGGCTATTACAGGCATATAAAACGCTATGCAATAAAATTGCGATATAAACTATTCTCATTTTTTTATTTTAAAAGTACTATTAAATAAAATATTTTCTTGTAACAAATGTCACATTAATTAAACTCAACAACATTTATTTTTGTACCAATGAAATTAAAGATTTATCAAAAGCTCATCCTAGTATGCATAAGTTGCATAGGAATAATAACGCTACTGGTAATGGTGATAGAAAAATATACTACTTAATTATATTGTTATGAAAAAAAACATGGGTAACGCTGATCGAATAATTAGAATAATTATTGCAGCTGCTATTGGATTATTATATTGGAAAGGTATAATCCCAGGAACATTAGGAATCGTATTGAGTATACTAGCCGTAGTGTTTTTGCTAACAAGTCTTATCAGTTTTTGTCCGTTATATACTATTTTCGGATTAAAAACTTGTAAAATTGAAAAAGAGTAGTCATTCGTAAAAGGAGTCTTTATAGGCTCCTTTTTTTATAAAATGATTCATACGATTTATTAGTAAGAACTTCATATTGTATGCGAAAAACAAAAAAAGATTACCTGTTTGTGTTTATACAGGCCATTCTATTTCTATTATTTAGTTTAAATTACACGCTACTCAGCCCTAAAGTCACTAATATATCTGCTTACAAAGTAATAGGTAACCTTATAGTGATTGCAGGAGTAGTGGTCTGTTTAATAAGTTTTGTTCAACTAAATACAAACTTATCTCCTTTTCCTTCACCAAAAAACAACTCAAATTTGATTCAAAAAGGAATATACAAATGGATTCGACACCCAATTTATACTGGTATTTTATTTATAACTCTAGGCCTAGCCGTTATTAATTTCTCCATTTATAAATTATTCATAAGCTTCCTACTGTTTGTATTATTCTATTACAAATCCAAATATGAAGAATTTTGCTTATCACAAAAATTCACTACTTACAAAAAATACATGACCAAAACAGGTAGATTTTTACCTAAGCCAATGCTAAAAATTCATCTGTAACATTTGTTACTCACAAAATCAGTTTTATTTACTTTTTTTGCTTTAAACTTTGATAATTATGAATTGGATATACAATCCATGGCCATGGTATGTTAGTGGTCCTATGATCGCATTTGTTATGTTTTTATTACTCATGACTGGCAAAAAATTTGGAATGTCTTCTAATTTAAGGACACTATGTACCTTATGTGGCGCAGGTAAAAAAACAGCTTTTTTTAAGTTTGATTGGAAGTCTCAAAAATGGAATTTGCTTGTTGCCGTTGGTACTATTATAGGTGCTACTATAGCTGCAAACTGGTTAACAATAGATGATAGCGTTCATATTTCTCAAAACACTATTGATAGCTTAACAAAATTAGGTTTTAATGATGCTGGTAAGGCGTATGTACCCCAACAATTATTTGATCTAACTGTAGCTACTCCCAAAAATTTACTCTTCCTTTTTATTGGAGGACTTTTAGTTGGTTTTGGAGCCCGCTATGCTGGTGGATGTACTTCGGGTCATGCTATATCTGGACTTAGTAATTTACAACTCCCTTCATTAATTGCAGTTATAGGTTTTTTTATAGGAGGCCTTATTATGATTTATTTATTATTCCCATTATTATTTTAATATGAAAGCATTAAGTTATTTAGGAATCGGTGTCGTATTTGGAATCACTATGTTTAAATCGGAAGCAGCTTCTTGGTTTAGAATTTATGAAATGTTTCGCTTTGATGCTTTTCATATGTATGGTATTATTGGTGCGGCTTTAGCCTTAGGAATTTTAATGACCCAATGGATCAAAAGAAAAAATGTAAAATCCATTAATGGGGATTACATTCATATTGAACCTAAGGAAAAAGGAGTAAAACGTTACCTATTTGGCGGCATTATATTTGGCTTAGGCTGGGCGCTTGCAGGTGCTTGTCCTGGTCCAATGTTCACCTTACTAGGCGCTGGATTTTATGGAATAGGTATTGTTATTCTAGGAGCATTAGTAGGCACTTACTTATATGGAATTTCCAAAGATAAATTACCTCACTAATCTGATAAAGGATATAGCATTATGCTAATGCTAGCAAAATAAAAAATAGTTGTCACATTATTTTCTGTAAAGAAATGTTTGTATTGTTACAAGTTAAACTACCCTAACAATATTGAACTCTAATTTTTGGATAATTTTGTCTCTAACAGCTCTAGAGTTCATTAATTTATTTACTGATGCTCTTAATTCTTTTTTACTGTAAGTCTTGGAATTGTTTGTATATGATTTCATAATTCAGGTTTTAAATTCAATCTGTTAGTCTATAAACTAACATATTCCTTAATAAAAAAACCATTATTTTTCAATTCAGTTTACTTATAAAATATCTAATATGCCCTAAAAAGGGCATCGTTATTTATGAGCTTCTTTATTTCTAGACATTTCTAAAAACTCTTTATCTAATTTAACTCCGGAGGCATCGGCAATTAAATTATAAAAGACAGCCATACCCGCCATTGCAATTAATTCCATTATTTCTCCCGTTGAATAGCCCAAAGCTCCTAATTTTTTAAAATCCTCTTCACTTGTTGAATTTGGTGATTTTGCTACTCGTACTGCAAAATCAATAGCTTCTCTCTCCTTTGGACTTCCAGACCCATTGAGTGTTTGCTGTGCTTTTAATAAATCGATCTGCTCTTGTGTTCCGCCAAGCATTGTACAGAAAGCATGATGAGCCGTTTGACAATAATTACATTCATTTCCCGAAGAAACAGCTATCATAATCATTTCTTTGAGTTTCCGATCTAATTCACCACTTCCTAATATATGCTTCATTACCGGTAATATCCCTTGCAAAGCTACTGGTGCATGCCCCCAAATTTTAAAAAAATTAGGCACAAAAGGTGCATTTAAATTTTCTTTAACTTCTTGATAGGTTTTTTCAAGATCCGGAGTTAATTCTGGATCTTCGATAAGACTTGAAATATTTTTCATGAGTATAATGCTTTTTGATTGGTGTATAACTCATAATATACACAGTATTTAAATCACTTTTAACTATTTTAACTTGATTTTAAAAAAATAGTTCACAATCACCTCATTATTCTACCTCCTTTTTGATATTCACGTTGTATTCCATTAATTATATCTAACAAATGAATTTTTTTATTGTTATTGCCTAATGTACACAAACATGCATACTGTACAATATTCATTATTTCTGCTCCAGACAAATCATACTTTTGAGCTAATTGCAACACATCTACCTCATGGTGTAATCCTATTTTTTTAGGAAAAGCCTTTTGCCATATCAATAATCTCTCAGAAGGTTTAGGCAAAGAAAAATGAATAATCGACTGAAAACGGCGCACAAAAGCTTCATCAATATTACTTTTCAAATTCGAACTTAAAATAACCAGTCCTTTATAGCCTTCAATGCGCTGTAATAAATAAGATACTTCTTGATTCGCATATTTATCATGAGCATCTCTCACATTGGTTCTTTTTCCAAATAATGCATCTGCTTCATCAAAAAAGAGAATGTTTTCAGTTTTTTCTGCTTTAGCGAGTAGGTTTGCTAAATTCTTTTCTGTTTCTCCTATAAACTTAGAAACTACCATGGAAAGATCAATTTTATAGACATCTTTCCCTGTATATTTCCCTAACAAATTTGCGGTCAGCGTTTTCCCTGTTCCTGGAGGACCGTGAAATAAGACTCTATAACCCGGTTTTATTTTTTTGGACATCCCCCATTCATTTAACAAGGTATCACCATGAGTAATCCACGTTTGTAACTCCTGTATTTGTTGATTTGTTTCTTCGTTTAACACTAAATCTTCCCATTCCATTTCAGTTTCTATCACTTGGGCAGGAAATTTCATACTAAAGCTTGGCTTACTTACTTTTCCTAATAAAAAAAGCTCTACATATTCTGAGGATAAGACCAATTTCCCACTCATTTTAGGCTCATTATTTGGCGCATCATCCAACCATAAAATTTGATTTTTTACAAAAAAATGATTCGAACTAAACAATTCATACACTTCCTTTCTTTGCTCAAAATCAGTTCCGGCTAATAGAAAAAGTGCGGTTTCACCTGTGGGTAAAAAACCCCTGAAATTTTTTCCTCTCACACCTCCTAATTGGGGAAAGTCACCTGTAGACTGTAACTTGTTTTGAATTATGCTATCTAAAAAACCACTATCCACATGAGGAATTAATGCCAATAGGAGTAGTGTTTTTTCATCTGTACTTAAGCTCCTATTTTTTAACTCCTTTGGCAATTGAATGGACCATTTTTCTGCGGGAGGTATATTAGGTATAGAAATTTCATTATCGGGGTTGAAATGTTTTTCCAAACGAAATTCTAGTAGTGCTTTTAAGTAGTTAAACTCTATCGAATCCATATTTATTATTCTACAGTTACATTTATATGTTTTGATCTATTCCCTCTAGTTCGATAATAGTTTTCAATTAAATTCCATAACCATCTTGTATCTCTTCTATTTAAGTGAATACAACCATGAGAAGTTTCATTTATATCGCCTTGATGAAAACCACCCCGAGAACCTCCACAAAATGTAAACACTTGAAAAAAATTCATTCTTGCACCTTCATATCTTTCACCATTACGACATGCGCTTCTACCTCCACTCAGGTGTCTTCTCATTCTTCCAGAAACACACCTGCCATATGAGCTAGATCGATGATTTCTAGATCTTACAACTCTTTTTCTTACGGTTATCACAACTTGTTGACCTCCTAGCTATTGATCTTCTTTGGAACTAAACTTTTTTTTAAAACTATATTTCCTTGTTGAATAGTATGCGTCAATTCATGCGCTAGTAAATGTTTTCCTTGACTAGAATCTGGATTGTATTTACCCGAATTAAAATACACATCATTCCCATGAGTAAAAGCTTGTGCGCCCAATTTCTTATTTAAGGAAACTGACTCCTGATCTGTATGTATATTGACATTACTAAAATCCACCCCAAAAGATCCTTCCATTTCAGCCTTAGTATGGTTTGCCATTCTTTCTCCTTTACCCGACTTACTTGAAATTTTATTCGCTACAGCTGCACTAGCAGTGTTAGGCGTACTTGAATTACTTTTCGCTTGTAATTCCTCATCCTTATCGGTTCCTGCCATTCCCATTTTTTGAATAGGTTCCTCTTCTTCATTATCCATTTTATTCAGCATTTCTTCTTCAGGACGTTCCATACGCTGTATTTCAGGCTTTTCTTGTATCAATTTATCCTCTTCCATACGTTGTTCTGCTGTCCCCAACTTTTCATCTTCAAATGGCGTGGCGAGTGATTCGCGTTGTATAGAACTTATTTCTTTATTTTGAATAACTGGTTTAGAAATGGATTTATTCACCACGGCATCAGCCATAGTATCTGCTTCCTTTTCATACTTATCTCCTGGTTCCCCTACTGTTAATTTTGTTTGAACAGCTCCTCCATTGGGAATAGTAAAAAACGGCTGCCTACTTTCTTTTGAAAAAAAAGGAGTTCCTTTATGCTCTTTTCCTTCATTATTATGAGGAATCTTATTTCTGCTACTAGAAAATATTGCTTTCATAATTACTCATTTTTACTCTTACACTAATTGTAAACCTACTTGAATTTTTCTAAAAATTCTTCCGTTAAGGCTTGGTAATCTTTAGCTCCATTGGCATTTTTATCATAGGAAAAAACATCTTTCCCTTGCTCTTGCGCGTTGGCTAACGAAATATTACTCCGTATAAAAGTGTTAAAAATCATCTTTTGCGAAAATTCTTCTTCGAGTTCCAATTTCACTTGCTGATTCATTTTTTTACGTTGATCAAATTTGGTCAATACAAAACCTAATAACTTGATCTTTTTATTCATTTTTTTTACCAATTCAAGGTGCTTCAAAAAACTTCGCACTCCTTTTAAAGGTAAAAATTCTGCCTGGAGCGGTATTAATACATAATGACTACTTACCAAGGCATTTATAGTCAACATTCCCATTGATGGTGGACAATCTATTAACACATAGTCATAGCCTTTTAAAGGTTTTATTAATTGTGCCAATATCTGTTCCCTTCCATATACACTCGCTAATTCTAATTCGGCACCAGCTAAATCTAATGAAGCAGGTATTACATCCAAACCTGAAGCTTCCTGTTTTACATCCATCAATTTTGCAGGCTCTCCAAAGGCTTCTTTACGTAGCACGGTATAAATAGACTGTTCAATTTCATCTGTAATGCCTAGTGACTGTGAAAGATTGGCTTGTGGGTCTACATCAATCAATAACACTTTTTTTCCTTGCTTTTTTAAACCTGCTGCTAGATTGATTACCGTGGTAGTTTTACCTACTCCTCCTTTAAAATTTGCTACTGAGATTACTTTCATATCTAAAACTACTACAAATTAAATTTTACCACCAGACACCTCTCTACAATTTAGCTAAAAATCAACACTTTAGCACTACATTACGTAATTACTTACTAGCCTAATTTCCCATTAAAATACTCATTGGCCTTATCCCAAACTGCGCAACCTACTTTATAACCTAGCCTGCGACCTTCCATATCTCCTGCTTTAAAATGAATACCTCCATAAAGTCTTGAAATACCAGCTTCGTTTGCCGCATCCTTAAGTACTTTCCATTCTAATGTAATATTTTCACATGGTGTACAACCGGGTTCTATTTTAGAACCTCCCTTGGGAATCGTTACCGATTCTCCATACCTACTTTTGTTACAAAATGAGGTCAGCACCTCTTCTGCAGCAGCGCTAAACGTACTATGCCCCGACACATACTCGGCAAAAGGAGGTGTTGGAATATATGGAATCCAATTTTCGCCTTCAATTTCTTTTGTGCCCTCACATGGGCCTCCCCATGCTTTGATTGTTTTACCTCGATATAATTCTCGAATGGCTGATATTGGCCGTACATAATCATAGGCTACTTTACTATCCCATGCGGCAATACCTGCATCTAATAAGGCATTGGATAGCACAAAAAACATTTTGATATCAAAAGCGTTTTTATGATGATACTTGTTTGACAAATAACGAGCCTGTCGGCAACATTGTTCTGGAGGTGTTGCTGATCGATTTAAATCGCCATCCTTGGGACTGTCTTCAAATTTATCCTCATGCATCCCCGCCCAAAACTCGGCTATTAGTTTTTGTTCATCTGTTAAACAAGCACTATGTTCCAATATCATATCGGCTTGTGCCTTATATTCTTTATCGCTACATGTTATAGGCGATGGGGGTCTAAACTCACCTCCCCATTCCAAAGCAAATGCTTTGACTAATCCCCAGTGTGGCGTTAAAAATTGTTGTGGCTTATGATTTATTAACAAAGGCTGCCAACGATCTTCGTATTTGAGTGGCTGTGGAATGGGTGGATTTACTGGGCAATAATTCGTAAAATCCACATACCGACCATCCTCCAATGTACCATACTGATTGGCAAAATCGCCTAACCGGCAATCAATGATCAACTTAGCACATAAATTCCCTAAACCTGCGGGGTTTGTAGGTTCTAAATTTCTATCGTCGGGATCAAAATTAAGCGTACACATAAAATCACGAAATATATTTTTCTTTTCGGCCGGTAAGTCCAACCAAAACAAGGCTTGTAATACAGTAAATGCCGCATGACTATAGGTGATTTCTCTATTTTTAGGATTACACTCAGCACTAGGGCGTTGTAATCGCCTACCTGTAGTAGTACTTACCTCATCACCACTGTTATTATAATTAGTCCATGCATCATACATCGCCGTATGTACCATTGCTAAGGCGCGAGAAGCTAACGTTGGTGACATGTTTACATAATGTATGGCATCGCAGGTTAAACGGTTCCAAATTTGGACTTCGGTCGGTGTGTAATTTTTGTTTGTTGCCATGAGTGCTGGTTTTTGTCTAATTATTATATCCCTCTTCGCCTAATTTTTTATAATCGATCATTCTTACTATTATTATCATCATTAAAAACACCTACTTGTGTTTTTGTACTGCTATTACTTACAGAGTTATACACCATTTAAAGCAGAAGTTCTTTTTACTCTTGCCATCACTAGTTGTAGACTAGCCGCTCAATGTCATTAAAAATAATTAACCTTTTAACTCCCTTAAAAGTTGCGCTTCCTCTTCTTCAGTAAGCCAGTTTCCAAATGGATTAACTTCCCAAAGTATTTTAGTTCTATTTTTTTCTGACAAATCAGTTTCATTTTCGACATAATATATTTTATGTATACCTAATAATTTAGTTTTCTCCAATAAAGGCACTGCGTTTTCTCTTTTAAAAATGGTCAAGTTTATATAAGAATAAATAATGTTATTATATTCTGGGTCAACCGGGTTTTTGATAAAACTGTTAATCTCATCCCATCTTTTATCAATTGAAACATCGCTATTTTTATCTAATGAAACGACATAGTAATAATGATATGCACCATTCTCATCTGTTCCCACAAAATCGGACCCAACATGTTCTACTTTTTGCTCAGTTTTTTTATCCCCTAATTCATTAAAATTTTCATCAATTTTACGATTTAGAAGATTACTCAACCATAATTCTCCTTTGATAATATTCTTAAATACTTCATGTGGATCATTTGTTTCTGGCAAAAAATCAATCTTAAAACCATAATCACGTTCTATTACTTGAAAAGAAGATGGAATTTTAGCATGCTTAATTAACTGATACGCAATAGGAAAATTTCTAAGAAAAATTTCATCATTCTTATTAAAACAAAGACCAGTTAAATGCCCAAAAGTTTCTTTTGGTGGCAACGGATATTTTAATGCTTTTGAATGTATTTCAATAGGAGTGAATAAGGCATACAAATTAAGATCATTTTGCACTATACTATGAAGTTCGTCCACTAATATTACGAATTCTTTTAATTCATTTTGTAACACATCTCCATTGAGGTTGATTAAAAAATCTATATTCAACATGTTTTTATCAATAAAAAATTCAATTTTGTTATTGATTTCTTTTCTATTGTCGGCTATAGAATAAAATCCTTCATCTTTAATTTTCAATACGTTGTCTATACCGCTATCGTTATTTACTTTTACAACTTCAAAATCATCATAAAAATCATTTAGGGTAGTTACTAATGATAATTTTTTTATAGGTTTTAAAATCCTTTCTAAGACATTAGTTTTTTTAAACCACAACGTGTTGTTATCTTTAAATTTAATCACAAAATGTATGAACACATATTCTTCCATTAAACTAGTTTTTTAATAAAAATTTCACCTTCCCACTGAGATTTCCAGGGACTATTAAATCTCTTTTCCATTTCACTTTGGCATCCTCATTCATAAAATGATAATTAAGCCCTTTTATTTCATCACTTCTAATTCTATCTAAATATCTCCTAAACTGAGCCTTATCACTTCTTGAAGGACCAGCATCTTTATGCGATTTCATTTCAATTTCTGTCCCAGTTCTTTCATTATTCTCCTTATCTCTCATCTCATTGGCATCGGCTCTTCTATCTCTTCCCTCATCATCTACAAAAACATCAGCATGCTCATCCGATACGTTATCTGATAATCTATTCCATGCTTCATAAATATTTCCTTTTAAACTACTTAAAATACCTCCTGTATTTTCCACGTCATCTATGTTAATCGCAGCTGCCCTATTTAATATTACATCAATGGTTTCTTTATTTGATCTTGTCTCATCGGGGCCTTTTGCAGCACTAATTATTAACTCTCTCATTTTCCTCCTGCGTGCATCTGGATTCGACCCTTTAAGCGTTCCTGGAACATTTGCCGCATCAAAAAATCTATTATATACTTTGATTTTATCTTCATCACTCATTTCTTCACCTCCTGTATAAGGAATAATTTCCTTAGCTTTCCATGCTTTGTTAAAGCTAGGGAAATCATTCTCGACAACTTTATTTTTTAAGTTATCAGCAGAAAATTCATGTTTCACTAGTCCTTTACTAGTTTGTTTAGGTTTTTCAACCTTTTTAATTAATGCTTTAAACATACCTTTGATATATTTTGCTTTAACTTTGTCATTCTTTTTAACAGGAACTTTGGTGTCATCTTCCTCCTCCGCTGGCAAAGGAGTCGTAACCTTATCTTGCTGCCTAAAAATCACATTATAGTCATAGGTCTTATTTTTTAGCACAGGCGTAATAGACTTAATCACTGGATGTTTTTTCTTAGCACTACTAGCTGTCTTTTTGGCTTCTTCATCAGATACTTTTCCATCTTTGGCCATTTGTTTTTCAACCTTTGGAATCGCTTTTTTGGCATCCTTGCGGTCTTTTTCGGTATAATTGCCATCTTTTTTCTTCTTCCCTCTACCAAATAACTTCTTTACTTTCTTTACAATAAAATCAATTGCTTTGCGAATTACCTTATCAATAGGTTTTCTGATTTTTTGGATGATCTTTTTAATGGCTCTTCCAATAGCCCCTATATTTAATAACCTGGCTACAAAACTTAAAATCACAGGTATGCCCTGAGCCATGGCTTTTTCAATGAACGCTGCTGCGGCACTAATGTTACCAGCTGCTATTTTTGCCATAGAGCTGAATATCGAATTTACAAAATCTGCAATCCGTTGCCAATTTTCCACAAAAAACATCACCCCATTGTATATAGCTAATGCGGCTTGTACCAATGCACCTGCGGGGTTTAAAAAACTTAGTATTTTTATGATCCCTTGCTTTACTAATTCGGTAATCACCCAATTGCGAATACCCCCCATAATGGTTTGCTTAATCTCTCCTGCTTTTTCTTTAAGCATCTCCCAAAGTCCCATAGGTCCTTGAGTGATTAATGTTTTTACAATCGTTACCCCTGTTTCTGCTGCTTTTACCAAAGGTTCACCTACTCGTTTTACTAGTTTTTGTCGAATGCGGTCCCAGGTGACTCCCATAATCTGTAGTCCCAAATGCAAGACTCCTTTAACATCAAAATTTTGAGGAATCTGAATTGGCAAATCCCCCATTGCTCCTGTTAACCAATTTGTCAACCCACCTACCAAGTGGTTTTTAATATTATTTCTAAATTTGAAAACTCCTCCTTTTACTGCTCTTATCAAATTATTCAAAAAGGCTATAGGGTCTCCTACAATAGTCCAGAAGGTATTTCCTGCTTTTCGTAAAATCTCCATTACCTTGGCCCCCATAGGACCAGCCATACGTAAAAAGCCTTCTAATACAAATTCTGCTACTTTTTTAACTACCTTTTTTGCTAGGGTAAGAATTTTGGCCAAAATTGGAGCAAATATGGGTTTGATTTTAGTATTAAAAGCATCTATAGAGCTAAATACATCTCCAACCGATAAAGAGGAAGCTGCCGTTGTAAAAGCATTTTTAATTGACGTCCAACTTAATCCCAGATTAGAAAGTTCGCTTTCTAACCAACTAAAAGCATTGGTGATCATTTGGGATTCTTCCAGTTTCATCCACAGATCATGCCCCCCAGGGATTAAACCGATAAAACCTTTGATCAAATTAGGGCCATTGCGTTCTACAGCATTACCTGTAACAATATCTTTACCTAAAATTACAGTTAGCAGCGTATACCCGGGTATACGTTTTAGAATTGGAGATATTTTACTTAAAATCCAATCTACTCCTCTAGATACGGTTTCTACTACGGCACTACCAACCCTCCTTACACCAGACCAAGCTGCTCTTCCTACATTTCTGGCAGCATTCCATAATCTACCAAAAACACCTTGTACCTTAGGTGCTGTTTTGTGATAACTTTGTTTTGGTTTAGTTCTTACCGCTGCACCCTGTTGAACAGTATGAGTTAGTTCATGTGCTAATAAATGTTGTCCTGAACTCGTACTTGGATTATATTCGCCTTTATTAAAATAAATATCGCTGCCATGAGTGAAAGCTCTTGCTCCTAATTCTTTATTCATATTATTAGCCTGCGATCCTGTATGAATTTTCACTCCTGAAAAATCCGCACCAAAACCAGACTCCATCGAAGATCTTGTGTCATCGGGCAAACTACTACCACTACCTTTAGAAGCGTTTAATTTTGATTGTAATTCCGATGAGGCTGTCTCATCAGCATCATTTTCACCATTAGTATCTTCTTGTTTTTGGAGTCCATCACTAATTATTTTAAGTTGCACCGGCTCTTCTTCTTCGGGAGGTTTTTCTTCGGTTTTCTTTAGCATCAACTTGGGTCGTACCTCATCTTCATTAGATTTTGCCTCTTCTTGTTTCTGTAGGCTATCACTACCCATTTTAAGTTGTACCGGCTCTTCTTCATCAGAAGGTGAACCTCCATCAGTCATGGTTACTCTTTGCAATTCTTCATCCGTTTCAGAGACTTCGTCCTCTTTTTGTTGAAACTCATCTTCCGATGCTTCTGTAGTTAAAGATGGCTGTATGATAGATCTAACTAATCGCTTGGTTTGCACATCGGCATCAGGTTGCTCTCCATTACTTTCAAAAATGGATTTTTGTTGTAGCTCGGTATCGGTTTCAGAAAGTTCATCTTCTTTTTTCTGTAGTTTTTCTTCCTGATCGCAATGATTACACTTTGCTTGTACTGTGGGTGTTGATGAAGAAGCAATTCTATCTTGGGAGGTTGGATTACTAAGACGTTGTACCACTTTATCGGCCATGGCATCGGCTTCCACCTCGTACTTATCATTTGGCTTTCCTATTTTGAGTTTTGGTTGAATTGTAGTTGACCTAAAAAAAGGCGTTGAAATCGCATTAGATGTAGCAAAAAAATCACCTTGCCCTTCTTTAGTAAAGAAAGGTTGCCGCTTTGTTTGAACTGTATTTGTTGCGGTAGTACTCTTATGTGATATTTCTGCTACTTTCAATTTTTTTCTATGTCATTCAACCTTTAATTCTTTTTTTATATTCGCATCATTCACTTTAGAAGCTTTTTTGTCTTTTCCACAACAGTGTAGCCCTACTGCCTCGAGCGCTTCAGCTATATATTCATAACTTTCTATTCTGCCTGCATCTGTTTGATCTTTAATTTTATCTATGGGGGTTTCTATATTTATGTATCGTAAATTATTTATTTCCGATTTTCTGCCAGCCAAAGTTGCTGACAAACCCAAGGCCCTAAATACTATTCCAATGGATTTTGAAATTGAAAGCATCAAATCAATTGGTAATGCACCTAAATCAGACATGCTATTTATGTTCCCCATACCTTTTAAAAGCATTCTAATTTCTTTGGTTCTTTTTTCTAAATCATTTAATCCTTCTTCTTTTTCTTTAGCTGATTTTTCCACTATTTTTTTTTCAAGTATGACAAATAGCGTTGATAAATCTCCTGCAGATTCACTTTTACTACTTTTTAATTTCGAGGATTCCAAAACAACATTGATTTTTTCTTTCTTCATTTTATCAAAATCTGTTTCATTGGTCACCCACACCACTTTATCTGGATCAGATGGTAAACCTATATGGCACTTCACTAAATCATTAGAAAAACACCAACGGTAAATATTTGTTTTTCCTTTTTTATTTAATTGCCCTGCAGTTTTAGCATTAAATTTTTTTTCTAATTTTTCTTTCAACTTATCAAGTTCCGTTGCTCCTTTTTTTTCATCTGTTTTGTCAATATCCAATCCTTTAAAACTGGATTTGGATCTAGAGGAATTCCTATAAAGTTCAGTATCATCTATAGAATTATTGTGTAGGGCTATTACTGGTAATGCAAAGCTTTTTGAACCTTCCTTTACTGTTCTAAAAAACTGCATTTGAGTATAGGTTTCTATCTCATCCTTTTTCTTTGAATTTTCTAGTTTTTTTAAATCCTTATTAATCCCCTTATCTCCAGGATCATATAAATATTTCTGAGCAATATCTTTTGGAAACAGCGAATTAGGGTCATGTGAGTTAGATTGGTATTTCCCTTTATCTTTCCCCCATTTTATTTTTGAACACCCCTGGTTAGGTAAAATAATCTTTCGATCCTTCCAACTTTTATTATCTAATAAAATCAAATTGTAGGAACAATATTTATGCAATAAATTGGCTGTCAACATAGCATTCTGTTCATCATTATGAATAACAATAAGACAGGCACATGGATCCCCATTTATGGATTTGGATATTTTTAATTTCATAGCATCTTTAGCTACCGTATCCTTATCCGCTTTTATACTAGTACTTGTTTCTGTTTCACAATCGGCTTTGGTATCATAACTTTTTCGTTGAATACTTTTCGAGCTCCCTTGCTGAATGGTATGCGTTAACTCATGTGCTAATAAATGCTGTCCTGTATTTGAACTGGTATCATATTTCCCTTGATTAAAATAAATATCATTTCCATGAGTAAATGCTTGAGCTCCTAACTCTTTATTCATTTGAATTGCATCGCTTCCTGTGTGTACTTTCACCTTATCAAAATCAGCACTAAAAGCACTTCCCATACTTGATTGCACCCCTAGAGGTAAGCTGTTTCCTTTTCCTTTACTTGACTCTAAACTATGTTGTAAATTAGGAGTAGAATCTAATGATTGTGTCTCTTTTAACTGTAATTTTTCTTCTTGTTCACAGGCTGTACATTTGGGTTGTACCATGCCATCTAATTTAGTTTGAACAGCAGTCTCTTTTTCTATAGTACTTTCAAAAATTGGTTTACGTTGTACATTTATTTCTTCTTTCTTTTGTAGTTTTTCTTTTTGTTCACAATGATTGCATTTTTTTTGGACTACTGATTTTTTTTGCCATAGTTTAAAACTATCACCATTAACCGAATTATCCTTATTATTGGAATCATTTAAACGCTGAATCACTTTATCGGCCATAGCATCTGCTTCTATTTCATATTTATCATTTGGCTGACCAATAGTAAGCTTGGGTTGAATACTAGTGTTTGAATAAAAAAAAGGAGTCGTATTTTTATTTGGGTTAGCAAAAAAATCCCCTTGCCCTTCTTTAGTAAAGAAAGGTTGCCGCTTTGTTTGAACTGTATTCGTTGCGGTAGTACTCTTTTTATGTATTGTATTAACTACTTCCAATTACACCTATTATTTTTCTACTTTTTGATCACTGTATTCATTCTTTTCCTTAAAAACTGCCCACTCTTTGGGTTTTCCCAATTCACTCTACTTATTTTTTGTTTTAAGACCACCGTATCCTTAATTGCGGATGGGTTTTTACTAATCTCTTTTTGAGTTTCGGCAATCTCTTTTATATCTTGAATAGTCTGCATCTTCATTAATTCTTCTTTTTTATTTTCTAAAACCAAACTATCCGTACTCGTTGTTTCTAAAATTTTCAATTCTTCTAAAGCGGCTTGCTTATCCTTTACTGCTCTATTAGTTAAATTAATAGCCTTATCTGTTTTTCCTAGCAATAAATAAGTTTCGGCTACTAACTTGTAATCCTCTGTAGAAGAAGCTTTTTTTTCTAATTCTTCAGCCAATACCATCAATTCTTTTTGAGCTATCGTATCATCGGGGTGCGTAATTACATTATCGGCCTGCTCCTTTAAGGCGACTCTCTCTTTTTCAATTTTAATTTCCTTAATACTAACACTAATCTCTTTTATGCTTGGGTACCCCATCATGATTATAGGAATAGGAAAAAACCACAATAACTTTTTTATTTCTTCTTTTTTAACAATAAAATACACCAAAGCTCCGCACAATAGCAGAAACAAAAAGGCTCCTAAAAATAGTAGCACAATTTCAAATAAATCTAAATTATCAAGTAAGTCCTTCATGTTTTCTTATTATGATTCCTTTACTAAATCCACTCTACATATAGTACTTCTTCCATCCATGGTAATTTTATAATACTTATATTCCATGGTAATCGATTTAATAAAATGTCTAGTGTTTTTCTTTCTACTATTAATTTCCAGCCTGTTTCTTGCTTATCTAATTTCCCTTCTCTACTTAAAAAACCTTCTCGTAATCCATCGGGTGATGTACTCCCCAAAGCTCCCCAATGATCTATGGCTGCTGTAAGCAAATTGGTAGCCTCTTCTTTTTCTTCTTTGGTAATCGTTATTGTATGATCTACTGGTAAATTGGCAGGTATTCCGCATAAAAATTTTGGCAATACTAGCTCATATTCAAAGGCTTTTTCTTTAGCTGTGGCTAGAAAATGAATTACTAATACCGCCTTACTTTGACAATAAGAATCAGTGAACTCACTCCCAGTTATTAAATCTAACTTTTCAAACAAATGCTTTAAAAAAGGATGAATCAAAACAATTCCTGCATTTTTAAAAAACTGAGGCAATTCATCCAAGGCTTCTTTTTTTTCAAAACTCTCTACCTCTTGTTCCGCTATACTGGCATGTTGTATGTTTATCAATTTCACTTCTGCTCCTTCATTAAAAATAGGGGCTTTGGATACGGAATCTGATCTATTTTTTGTTTTACTTTTATTTAAAACAAAAGTGTATTCTTCTTTAAGTAATACATTTATAAAAGCATATTTGTTTTGATGTAGCTCAATATGTTCTTTAAACAAGTCTTTGGATTGCCCTATTTGTGAGTTACGAATGACATGTATTCCTAGGGAAATTGTGTTCATTTTTTCTCTTTGCAAAATCACACATTCAAAAATTAATTGCCAAGCTTTAATTTCAAAAGCTCTATAATTAGTAAACACCAATTTTAATGCGGGTTCCTTAAAAAGAATATTGAGCTCTTTAAAAAACTCAATTAACTTTGTTTGTGAAATTGTGGTATATAATTCTACAATAGAAATTAAATTTTTAGTAGTATGCTGAAGTATTAATCGTTGTAGAGCCATTGGATATTTGGCAACCACTTTTTTTAATGCACTAACCGCATTTATATCTACAGCCAATGTTTCCAATACCAATTCTAACCAATTGCTTTCGGGTAAAATCGTATAGGATTTAAAGGTGCCTTTTTGCAACCAATGTAACCATAGTTCAAAATAATACCTCCTAATGGATTGGTGTTTATTGTTATCCTGTATAACCTCAACTGCATCTTTTTCAGTTGACTTTTCTTTCAAATATTGCTTAAGATACGCTTCTTTTTCCTTGGCAGATAATTGTAATTCCCGAAGAAAAGAAGGTTCATTTATCCCCCTTTCATTTTTGGAAGCACTTCTTGATACATCTTTTTTATTTCCCCTTACTTCTTTTAATTTATTTTTAATTTCTTGAGTTAGCAAGGCTACTATTTTATTTACAATATTATTTATAGTAGCTGCATTGCTTAAGTTAATTTCACCAATATTTAATGTGATGCTATCAATACTTACCACTTCATTTTCACTCACTAAACGATCAAACAATTTACTTAATTCGGGTAACAAAACATTCCAAACTAACTCACTCAAGTGTTGCTGCATTGAATAAACAGGATCGGATGCTTTTACCTCCAATTCCAAAATCTGCTTTCCTATGAGATGATTATTTGCCATTTTATGAGTTTACTAATTGTTTTACTTGAGCAAGCATTTTAGTGTTCGTTACTTGCTTTACCTCTTCAATATTCCACTCCTTATAAATTACTTTCCCTGTAAGTCCTTTTTCGTTTAATACGTTTAAGCTGGATTTTAAAAGATCTATATCACCTGTAACTAATTCTTGTTTTTGATTCATTACTAATTGATCTAGCAAATGCCAAGTCGCATTTTTTAGCAAGCCTAAAAAGCCCGCAATATTGTTATCCTTTTGTAAACTATAGCGTTTAAAAAAGTTAACTAACTGTACATAAGCTGTTAGTGTTGGTGTATTTTTAAGAAAGAAAACAGTACGCTCATAACTTTTCGTTTTCTGCATATCTTCATTAGAAAGTACTTCTATATTTTTAAGATACTTTGGTTTTCTTTTTCTAACTAAAGCCAATAAATCATGCTCTTTTATTTCTTTTTTAGCTGCTTTTTCTGTTTTCTTTTTAATTACTTTTTTGGATGTTATTTTAGTAACATTTGAAGCATTATTTTTTGGAGTCCCATTAACTTTTTTCTTTTTTTGCTCTAATACCTCTTCTGCTTTTACTACTGCTAAACTATCTTCCTTTGTTGATGACATTAACAGGGCCTGAGCTTCATTAAATTGTGGTAAATCAGTTAGGGTTCTTTCACAACAAGACCAAAATATGCTCCCCTCTGTATCATTAGGCAAGCAACATTCATCATCATTTATAAACTCATTTGAGTTACAATCACAATCATTTTGAGCCTCTGCTGATGTTTCACATACGGGCTCCGACTTTAATGTTTTTATACAATCCACTAAAGCACAAATAGGAAGACCTTTTTCTGGCTCGCACCATACTTGTTGCCCTACATCTACCTCATCTTCAATATCTTTTTTTGGAACTTGTTTCCATGTTAACCATCTTCTGTATTCATCTTCGAACTTGCACATATCCTTTGGACTTAACCATAAAATATGTAGCCCTACTAATGCCGGAGCTTCTTTGTATAGTAATTTTTCAAAAGCCTCTCGTGATTGTTTTGTTCGGAAACGTTTTACCCATGAAGGCAGTGCCAGCGTAGCCCAAAAAGAATAAGGATCCGAACCGGGTAGGTAATAAATAGTATTTATAGCCGTATTGTCAACGCATGGATCATTTTTATCCATATCTGGTTTCCACGGAATTTCACAACAATAATCGGGGCAAATGGGAAGTAAACAACTTTTTGTTTGAAGCACGTCATCACCTCCTAACACAAAAGAAGAGCTACATTCACCAATATGCTTTGGTCGTAATAAAATATGTTCCAACAAGTGCATCCCTGTATTGTCTACACATGCCTTAGTTCTTTCAATAGCATCTTCCACCTCTTGCAAACAATTATATTGTTGTGGATGATAAGCTAACTCCCTGCTAGGGTCTACTATTTGAAATGAATACGGTCCATATTTAGCTTTGGAAACACACTCAACTGTATAAGTCTTGTCTGCTATTAATTGACAAAATTTCTCAAACTCCAATAAAGCTTCCGAACAGCAAGAGTAGTATTTTTTACTTACAAAGGGATAAACTTCTTTACAAGTATTAGTATCCTCTTCTCTAGGTATGGTATCCTCATCACAACCACAAGGGCGTAAACCTGTTTCCGAAACCATAGTGTCATTTGCAGACCAATACAATCGGAATCCATAACCGGCTGTTGTTTTATAAATAGGGAAACGGTTTATCAAGGCATAAAATGCATCAATATCATTATCAAACAGCTTTATTAATTCATCCTTTTTTTGAAAGCCTTTTATACTTTCAATAATACACTGCTTAAGCTCATTTTTCCCATTAGCCTGATCCTCACAAATTTTAATACACTGGCGTATTTCATTAACTAAATCACAATTACTTTTAAAGCCTTCTTTTTGTGGATTAACCAAATGAGTAGCCGGCGCTGCTCCTACAGGAGTTTCTACATTTGTTTCAAAAAATAAGCCCGAAGAAAAAAGTTTCCAATCCAAACCTTCTAAAATTGAAGACCATGTAGTAATTTGTTCATCTCTATCACCTTTATCATCGTACCAGCAACTATGATTAGCCACGTAATACTTAGGCGATACTATTTTAAATTTCCAATAATCTTGATCACAAACTGGAATATAATTTTGAGTATCCTCGGCGGCATATATAAATTCGCGTAAACCCCCTGGCATACAATCATTGCACGAATCTAGCTTTTTAGGAAAAGCATTATCCCATGCTTCGGCTTCACTTTTAAAATTACACGCGCTTTCGGCCAGTACTTCAATAAGTCCTACATAAAATTTGCCCTTTTCACATAACAGTCTACAATTATTAGACGTTCCAGCTAATACATAAAAATGTTGATAAGCTTCAATTGCTTCATCAATGCTAGAAAAACGAGCCACACTATCCCACAGTGGGTTTCCTCCTGCCTCTTCTGCATGTGTACTTATACAATCGCCAACATCAATACGTTCCTCTTCTTTTACAACCACTCGGTATTTGTAATACACACGTACTTCATTGTCTTCCGCTACTTCAACTTTGTATATGGGAAATAACTCCGCCAATTGAACATAAAATTCAATCAACCCCTGTCCTTTCTGTGCTGTTTTTCTTTTGTTTGGTATTACTGCTATAAATGCGTCCGTTTCACAAGTATTTGATTCATGGTCATAATATTGTTCAACAATACTAATTTTACCCCTTTTGATATACTGATTTGTATTTCTGGCATAAGTAATAACCTCGAGCCATTCTTTTTCCCAAGCCCCTTCTGCTTCCTCCGCTGTTTTATAACCTACATAACTTATTAGAACAAATTCTTCTTCTTCATTTGTATTAAAACACACCTGATAATGAAATTTATCTTTATCCATTTCGGGACAAATTACAATAGGTTTATCGGGACATTTTTTTAATTGAATTGGTGGAATAACATCACAAATAGCTCTTTTAAGTTGTAATGCATTTTCTTTTTCATAACATAAACTTGGATGTATTGCTAATGGCATATTCTTTTTTAAAAATCGCCATTCATATGAAATCTGTCCATCTTGAGCCATATCCGAAATAGTAAAATCATTATTCGGAGTTTCACTATTTACATAAGCATTACTTATATACTTTTTCAGCTGCTCGGCTTCACTTAAACTTGCTTTTTCCGAAGCACTTATTGCCAATTTAGTAGTATCATCTGGTATACTGCTTTTAGTAAATTGAGTTGCTACAACCGATGCTTTATCATACAATGTAAACTCTCCACTCCCCTTACTTTTTTTAGTTTCTTTTAATGTTAATTGGGGTAATTTATCAACAAACTCGGTATATGCTTTTTTAGTATCTTCAACTTTTTTATAGGCTTTACTACTTATAAAAAGAGGATTAAACACATTATCTGCATCTGTGTTTCCGTAAATAAAATTAAACGCTGCGGGTATTTTTACCACTTTATAATCATACAACAGTTCCTTACACAATGCTTCGCAACTATGTAAGGCCTCTGTGGCAATTGTCTTATCAAAATCTGATTTTGCTCTTGCTTTAGATGTAAATTCAGACGTTGATTGTAGTACTATATTCCCAGCATTAAAAAGTGACCAATTGTATGTATTCGGTTCTTTTTTTATACGTACTGGGGATTCATTTTTAACTATAAATCGTGCTACTGCATTTAGGGCTTTATTCCTATTTGTTGCAATTTCAAAATGCTCTGGTGGCATCATTAAAAAAGAACCATCCGTATCACGTAATAAAAAACTATATTCTGGATTTCCTTCATCACCCGATTGTAAATAGTTTTTTTTATCTCCACCTAAACTAAAGGCTTTTTCGAGGGCTAACAACGCCTCTTTTTTTGAATGATATACGTCATAACTAATTAATGAAGCGTCTTGTTCATTTAGTTGCACCTTAAAGCCTACTTTATCAGCCACCTTTTCAATACTCGGCTTTGTATTTCGTTTTCCAAAAGCTATAGTACTTTCTTCAATAATCGTTTTTAGTTCCTTTTCAGGAAGTAAGGCTAGTGCTATAATCTTTTTCTTTTCATTTTTTAAAGCCAACTGATTCCCTTGCTGCACTACCTCATAATTTTTGGCATCACTCCCCAATACTTTAGCCCTACGCCAAGCATCAGTCGCCTTGCTTTTATCCGGATAACACCCCACACCTTCAAACATCAATTTACTTCCTGCAATGTTTAATTTCCATTTGTAAGCGGAATCATGTTGGGTTAAATATGAATCTAATGCGCCTTCATTTAACACATTTTCCCAAGCTTCATTTACCGAAGAAAAAGTGGTAGCACTCATTCTATGCTCCTTGCTTATAGGATGCTGAATGTGCCATTTCCAACTTTCAAGTGTTTTTATTTCTAAGTTTTGATCTAAGCGATATGCGTCCAAAAAGCAATGTTCGCGAGCCACTGGCAACAAACGACATTCTCGGGATACGGCATTTTCATTTTTAAGTGTTTGCTGCTTTCCTTTTTTTATAAAATCCCCCTGCTTTTTTAATGCTAATGTTTCCGATAACAGACTCGTGCTTCTAGCCACTTCGATCCCTTTATGGTCTGTTAATTGTTGATGAAAATTATATTTTGTAGTCACTATATTTTCTGCCGATGCTTGTGCAGAAAATAATCTACTTATGACCGATCTGTTAAATCCGTTTAAGGTTTTTTCTAACTTTTTGTATGATTTAGGGTCCCTAAGCTGTACTAAAACTTTATTAGCTGCAAGAAGTAATTCTTCCTTACTTTCATAACTACGATTACTTCTAAAAAGTAAATTTCCATTAGCATCATTTAGTACAAACCTGTGACATTCGGTGACTTCGAAATTGCATAAATTTCTTCGCTCATAATTATTTATTCCTGATAATAAGGAGACTCTTTTTTCAAATCCAGAAACATTGTCTGTATTCCATGCTGGCTTTAGATAGTCAAAGGCTTTCCCTCTGTTTCTACTTAAATCTGCAAATTCTTTTATATAACTCGATTGATCTGCAATCCTTTTTTGATCCAGTGTGGTTTCATTTAAGTTGCCTTTGTATTGCAACAAAGTGTAGTCCGTAAAACTTTCGCCAAATCGGGCCAATAAATGATCTAAAAAGAGTTGTCGTCTGGTACTATATTCCTCTTTATTTTCGGTTAATTCCTGTAAAACATCCAAGTAAGAAACAGGATGAAATGCAATCCCAAAATAATGTTGCGTTGCTCCTCCTAAGCTATCAGTAACCAAATTATAACCCGTAACTGTCGAAGCCATAAAAGCTACATTTTTGGCTTTACTCTTTGCTTCATTAATGGACTTGTAACGTTTTGTTCCTACCAGTAGTAATTCACTTGAGGTATTGGGATAAAGCACAAAAAAGCAGCCAAAACGATCTTCCAAAACTTGAATACTATATTTTTTAGAAAAGAAAACATCTACCAATTGATTGATATGTATAGATCGTTTGTTTATGGATTCAAAACTTACCAAATCCACCAAACCACTTTGATGATCACAATAATTACCAATACTAAATTCTGTTCGCGGATGTGCTTCCAATAAAGCTATAGCTTTTTTCCATGCCTCATTATTTTGAACAGGATAGGCCACTACGGAACTCCCGTTTTGAGTTTCGGTAGTGGTATGAAATTTTAATAAACTTTCAATACCTGGTATACTATCTGGTAGTTGCGTAAAATAGGTTTTACAAGCTTCCTCGGTATATTCGGCTTCTGATTTTAATGAAAATAAAGAACGAATATTGGCCAATTGTGACGTATAATTAGCCAATAATTGGTCATAAAATAACAAATAGCCTTTTAATTGTAAAGCTTGTGTTTTTCTTAATAAAGTAGCACTTTCGGCTAAGCCATCTTCCCCTACACCATACACTACTGGAAAGTCATTTTGAATGGAATAAAACTCGCCCAAGTCATCATGATAAACACCCATAGGAATTTCATTATCCAAACTGGTCAACGGAAGTCTAAATTTTTTCCCAAAGGATAATGATTGATGTACTTTTAGTTTATCTAGTTTTATAATTCCTTGCTGGCTATACAAGTCAATACATGAATTTTCTAATAAAAAAACAGGAACCTCATCTTTATTAAGACTATGTGTCCAAGCTAAACTACCCGAACTATTCCCTTTATTTATATGTGCTTTCTTAACTTTTTGAATGCCTTCAATGGCTAAAACCACCGCATACAAATCCGAAAGGTGGATTTTATTTCTTTTTTCTAATTTTTCCAGTTCATCTGTATCAACAAAACCAAAACTTTCTTTGAGATACGGTCTTCCTTCAAAAATAGCATCAATACTTTTTCCTTTGTTTAAAAGTTCGTTAAGCGTGTAATAGTTAATTTCTGGTTGAAAATAATTCCTTACGGCCTTTATAATTTTTGAATACACCTTTTTAGGATCAATACCCAAAGTAATTTCTACCTCCAAACAAACACCAAAGTCAATGGGTTTTAAAATTTCAATTTGGATAAAGTCTTCACATAAATTTCGATGCTCCAACAAGAAGCTTTTAACAGCTTCAATTAATGCCGCTTCATCAATCACATCATCTTCTTTTTCTATATAGACTTTATACAAGCCATTTAAACAAAGCTGTTCATATTCTTTATTAAGTAAACAATCTTCCCTATCATTTATAACATGTAGGGCTTCTTCAAAACTAGCTTCCTCGCCTTCATTAGGTGTACTTGGTGGTGTGCATGTTAAACGATCCATTTGCTGATCAACATACAACGCCACTTCTTGATCTGCTATTTCTAACCAGGCATTTCGAACCCCATCAATTTCTATCAGCAATTTTCGGTAATCGGTAACAGAAACTGGGTTTATAGTCAATATCTCTAAAGGAGTTAAAAAATTATCATCCTGTTCAGAATTATCTTTTTGGGCAATTAAATTTTTAAAAGGCAGGTTCGTTTTATAGCCTAAATCAAGCAATGCATAAATGAGTACCTCCAAAATAGTAACTCCTGGATCATGAACGTTATGATCTGTCCAAATCTTACCTGCTAAATTCCCAATATGTTCCAGACCTTCTCTGCGTAGGCGATCAAAATCTAAATACTCAGGAATATCTGGATCATTTTGCTTAATAACAGCTGCGGTATTTTCTAATAATCCTCCCATTTTATGTCAATTGGTGTACTTTATTAGACTTCAATTTTTGTGTAGCTTCTGCTTCCAAACAGGTCTCTTTCTCATTTTCAACACATATGTTTCCGGGTACTAAAACGCTTCTAGCCGTTAATGGTTTTATAATAGCCCCTTTTTGATCACATAGTCCTGTTAATTCTAACTTCACTATAAAATCCACATACTCTAATTGCTCAACAAAACCAATAATATCTGAATAGCGAACTAATTGACCAAAAGCTAGTTTTTCAATATCACCTAACACCCATGGCGCTAAAAATAGGGTGATATCATCTTTCAGTTTTTTCGTAAAAAAATCAGGAGACTTCCCTCTATGTAATCTTACTTTAATTGCCACATCAACGCCTTCGTACCTTGGGTTCATTATTTTTATACGTGCAAAGGGCGAAGTACGTTTCCGTATATAATCCCCTATTTTTTCCAATAAACTTACCGGTACTTTGGGCACAATTAAGTTCCCTGATTCTAACTTTGCTAAATCGGGTATGACCGTAATTACCACATAACCTGGCGCTACTTCCAAATCACGCTTGTAATCTATAGCAGATAATCCCATAGTATGGGTAATGCATTTGGCTTTTTCAACTTCGGGAAAGCCTTCCAATATAATTTTTTCATAATCGGATAGCATTAATGCCCTCCCTTTATGCTTTAACTGCTCACTTACACGGGTATAAAAATGCCCGTTTACTTCTGGTGTTCTTCCTCCAAATGAAGGATAAATTTGTTCCACCTTTTTAATATTAAAATCTCCATTCACCAGTTTAGCTATGCTTCCTGACGCCAAAGGAGTTTCCAATCTATTTTTATCATTTAGGGGACTAAATCTAGCCGAAGTTTTAGCTGCTTGCGTATGTATACCAATAGTTTCGGCAACTGCTTTGACATTTTTAGGTGTCGATACTTTAATCCAATACAATGAATCGGGCATAACGGTATTCCCTTTGTTAGTAATATCATCTGGGATACTAATACTTGCAATTCCAGATACCGTAAAACGATCTGTTTCATCCGAAATCACATCAAAATCATACTGCAATAATTTCCATTCATTAGTACTTAAATAATGCCAATAAATTTCGGCACGATCCAATTCCGAATCGGCAGTAGCTTCTGCTAATTGAAATAATAATGATAAACTACCTCCGATAGTTATTTTTTCTAAACCAATAAATAGTGTTCCTTCATCATTAAAAAAAGGAAATAAGGTGGGTTTGGTTTCAATATTTTCGAACTTTGATGTGTTTTCAAAAGGATACAAATGTGTAATATCCATATCATTCATTGTCGCTTCTGCCTTATAATCAACAAACAAGGATTTTATAGCAGGTGTATAAGGTTCATTTGGAAGTATGGCATTATCGGCATTATTTGCTATAAAAACAGCTTTAATCTTATCTGCTCTACCACATAAACTTTCGTCAATTTTTTCTAAACCATATGGTGAAAGATCCCCTGGAATATCTGAAGGTATATTGATCGGTGCAAACATTGGAGGTGGAGGTGCTTTTTCAACTTCATCCTGAAGGTCTTCTAGCGTTCCTCCCCACGACTTTATAGCATCAATTCGATCTTCAGACTCATCACATAATGTAATTATATTATCAACCTCATCCTTTATTGTTTCAATAGACTTTGGATCTAAAATATTAGCCAAAGCCATCATTTGTTTGGCCAACACAAATGCATAACTATCATGCTGAAAATCTTCTCCTTTTAATTTTATTCTAAAAAAAGCTTTTCTAGAATTAACCGTTAACGGGGTTAAAGGTTCCTTAGGCATTGATTTAGCCTCATAGGCTGTAATTGGGAAATCCCCACGACTCCACCGATACCCATTAAAATTATATGCTGCATTAATTGCCGGACAAGGAGTGAATCCGTTTTTTGAGGTAAATAATCTTTTATTCACACCACCATCTTCCCATACCCCTTTATCTAAAACACCACCACTAATTTCAAAAACATTTGTAGTGATATTCACCCCATCTTCTAAATTATAAGCTTCATAATACGTTTCAAAATCAACAGGACGGTCCTTCCATTCTACTCCTAAGCGAAATGATTGCCAATTTTTGCAAAAAACCTCTTTTGATCCTATAATAAACGCTGCATCAACTTTCGGTCTTGGACCAAATGGGAACATGGGTTTATTTACATCTTGTAAATTTTCGTCATTTTGAACAATTAAATTTTTAAGCCCGCAAACATTAACTTTAATTTTTGCATCTACTAACTTGATGCCTTGTAAAAAGTGATATGGTGAAATTGAAATTTCTCCTACATTCTTTTTTTCTTGCTTTAAACAACATCCTTTTTTATTGCCATTTTTAGGTCTACCACCAATGATATCATCACAAGTCAACACATTTTCTAACTTTTCAATAACTGGATTGAGTTCTATTTTAACTAAAGGAAACGACGTATTTACATCAATTTTCTCCTTCAGTTTTTCTTCATCAAAAAACACCACCTTAGGATCTTCCTTTGTTAATTTCAACCTAAATATAAACTGGAGATCGGCAGTTGTATTCAAGTCCGAAAAAGGAGGTAAATCAATCACCAAGTCCTCTATCGCTTCTTGTTTAGGAATTACCCAATCTTTTTCACCACTAAAAGACATCAAAAACAACTGCCCCACTTTTGACATGTTTTCTTCAAAAATACCACACTCGCACAATCGTTTTTTTTCATTGTCATTAAAAAGAGGCAAACAACTAATAGGATCCTTTTGTGTTAAAAACAGTTCTAAATTATTTCCTATCACATATACTTCTTCATTACCCAATAGGTTTAGTAAATAATTCTTGGTCTCCTTTGTTATTGTTTCGCAATTTTCAACAGTTTCTTTTTTAAATGAAAATTGTTTTTGAGCTATAATTTCATCTAAATTCTGTTTAATTTTTGCAGCTGAAATACTTCCTTCTGGTAAATTGCAATTCAAACGTATTTCAATAGAACGCTCTCCTTCTTCCAACAACAATACTGGTGAAGACAACACAAAACCTATACGTGCCTTTGGGTGTTCCTCTGCTATTTCCTTCCCTTTTTTTATGTATTTGCTATACTTATCGCCAAGTGTTGCCCAGTTGATTGGTTGATCTTCTTTGAATTTCTTGCCTTTTCCATCTGCTGAATTCGCTACTGGAGCCATATAAACCCCTTCTATATAGGTCTTATCATTATTGTCCGTAATTGGAACTAATGAAAGTGTTCTTACCTCTTTAACCTGGGATTTGTCTACTACCACCTCATGATCTAAACCAAATTGTATATCTTGATTATTGGCATCCTTACTGTCTTTTAATAATAAATCCTTTTTTAATACATATTGCTCTTGATGATTCGCCACTTCAAAAACAATATGTGCTTGATCTGGTACGGCATCTTTAGGAAGCATTTTTAATACTTCTTCGTAAAAAAAGTCTAAATGCTTTTTACTTAACTCATTTATATTGCCTTGAAAATGTTTGAATACTTCTAAAAAAGCAAACAATAAGGCGATATGGGGTTCATGTTTTTGTTGAAGTGAGGCTTGTAATGGTAACAAACTTTCCTCTATATAATTTGGAGCAGCCTCAACAATGGCTTGTACTCCATTTATTATTTTAAGAAATAAGCCATTCAATTGCGCTCCCGCTTTTAACAGCGCTTCTTTTTTTCCCTTTTTAACTTTTTGAATACATCCGTCAATAGCATAAATATCAATCACCTCGAATTGCCAAGGAAGCTGTAAAAAATCATTGAAATTCTTTTTGGATACACATAAATAGTTGACACTTGAATTATGTAAGCCTATAAAAGATTTCATGGCTTCGGCAAACGAAGTTTTAATAATGGCTAGTAACGAATCTGTAAAACTATTCTCTTGCTTTTGTACTGTAGTAAACAATGCTGTTGTAGGTTTACTAAGTTTTGTTTCAATAAAATTAAATAAGGCTTCTAAGGTTTCTTTGGATGGATTTTCTGTAAGTTCTTTATATAATAATGAAAACTGAACTTCCAAATCTTCCACTACTATTTTACTTAATATTGCCAACTGAAATGGCAAACTATTCTTAAAAAAAGTTCCCCAATTATCTATATCCTGAAATTCCCCATCAATTGCAGTATTTCGGTATTGGTAAAAATTAATTTGTTGTGCATACCCACTAATCATATACAAACGATCGGCCAAGGTTTTTCCATCAATAGGTACTGCACTGGGGTCCAATGCTTGTATAAGTCTATCCTTTTGACTTGTCCCCGTACTATTTTTTAAAGGGTGTGCTATATTTGATGGATGCTTCATTTACTTAAACTTATTTATATCGCTTGATCAGCTTCTCTTAAATAAAAATCATATACATAATTATTTCGCGTATTAGTTCCTTCGATTTCATAATGCACAATGATTTTTAGTTTTCCCTCGATCAATTCAAAGGAATCTTCTTCAGTAATATCAATTCTTTCTAATTTTATCCTTGGTTCAAAATAAAGAATCGCTCTTTCCACCACATCTTTTATAAAACCAATGAGTGCGTTATCTACATTTTCAAACTGGTAATCCTTTAAATTACAGCCATATTCGGGTTGCATTACCCGTTCCCCCAAACTGGTTGAAAGTAGAATTTCCAAACTTTGCTCAATATCTTTTTCGGCACTAACCATAGTGATCGTTTTGGCATCGATATCAAATGTTGGCGGAAATGACCAACCTGTTCCTAAATATGCTTTGTTTGCATTCATTCTTCTCTATTTTATCCCCCAATCATTACCATTGGAAAGCCTTGAACAATTGTACCTCCATGTGATGTTAAATCACCCATCCGTGCTGCGGGACTCCCGCCTATAAACACTGTTGCTGATCCCTTTGCTATAGTATCTGGCGGACCAACACATACACACATATCACCTACCACGGCAGCAGGCTGCCCACCTATCAACACGGTTGATTTTGGTGGTCCAATAACTGGTCCTCCTACATGAGGTACAGGACCATTTGATAATGGACACGTATGCATATCTCCAATTCTAGCTGCTGCTGGCATATCCTTATTTTTATTAATTAATATTTATAGGCGTTCCCTTTATTGTTGTTGGCCCATCGGCCGAAACACTGGTAGTTGCTCCTTTAATTTCCATACTTGCACTTGCTTTTGCAGCAAGCTGTAGCGCTTCTAAAGTCATATTCATTCCTGCTTTTATGTCAATATTACCTGAAGCTTCTATTTTTATATCCCCAGGACTATTCATTTCAATTCCCGATGGATTCATTTTGGTTACATTTCCATTTTGATCTTCGATGGTGATCGAAGTACTATCTTCATCTAATTTGATACTATTCCCTGCTGGGGTATCAATAGTTATTGTTTTTGTTTGATCATGAAAATGTACGCGCATCCCTGATCGGGTTACTACTCCTTTTTCGTGATTTGTATCCTGCGCCTCCATGGGTGCTGGCTTAGCACTGCTATGTAGCATACCAAGTACTACAGCTTCTCGTGGGTCATCATTTAAAAAACCTACGATCACTTCATCCTCTATTTCTGGCAAAAAAAAGCTTCCTCTACCCGAAACGCCTTCATCTGCTTTACCCGCATCTAAAGTGGCTAGTCTTGCCCAAACACCACGTGCCGAATTATCAATAATAGGCAGTCGTACTAAAATTCTATTTTCGCCCTCTGGGTCATCCTGTAATTGCACCACTTTTCCTATCTGTAATCCACTTATCCCTGGTACCAAACCTGCGGCTGGGGCATCTGTTATGTTTTTATGAATATGTGAAAAACAATCTGCCTTTAACCCAAACTGCACTTGCGTATACCATGACCCATTATACACATCATGCCTTACCGCAGATACAAATGCTTTTCCAGTAAATCGAGCTCCCACCCCTTGCAATTCTATTAATTGCCCAGGTTTAACTCCTCCAAAACCGATAAACTTTGCACGCCCTTTTATTTTTGAAAGTCTACTATTTTGCATTATGGATTTAGTCCACTCCTGTAACTCTTCGGTGATGGCTTGTCCCGTGTGTCTTAGCTCATATTTTTCAGGACTTATCCCTGCTGCTAAATCTTTACCATTTACATTTCCAAGTTCATTAATCCCCACACTCTCGGTTACATGTTCAAACATATTTTGACCAGCATAATCCCATGATTTAGCTTCTACTGTAGTCCATTGATCTCTTGAATCCATTTCGGCTTCAAAATCAATAAGTGTTGATCCAAATAATACGGATATACTAGGGTCGGTATTTGTTACTGGTGCTTTGATATTAATTTTGCCATCATCCACAGCAACTAATTTTCCATTGGCCTCAGCCCTTAGTAATAAAAAATCCCAATCGGTGCAATGATGCTGTACCATTTCAAGGTGTTTTATTGTGGTTGCTTCTACATCGTGACTAAGTGGTGTATACCGCCCAATAACCTCCTCCATGATTTCACTATCTTTTGCCTCTTCATAATAAAAATTATGTCTTCCTATAGTCATTTTAACTGCCTCATCCCTGCAATCTAAAATCAATTCCGTTTTTCCACTCTCCTTTATTTTTATACTATGCTTTACAATAATCCCTTTAAATAATAGCTTATTTTCACCGTCTCGTCCAATTTTTAAGGCGATTGATTTTCCTGGCAAAAATTCTTCTTTTTCACTTATTTCAAATGTTTCTTCCGATGCGTTTCCATCCTGTAAAACAATCTTACTGGTTGGAATTCTATTAATTTCTTTTTGAATAGATATAGAAAGTACCTGATAGCCTGGATCGACTAATTTCCCATCAATTAGTATATCAAATGTGGATATATTGTGTGATACTTCTACAGGGATCTCTCTATCTTTCATTATACTTTTGGTCCTTTAATCGATTACAAATTTTAATTTTATTCAACTGTTTTTTCTATAGGAGGAAACACCATTTCCACTCCTGGTTTTATTTTCCGAAACGAGGTTAACCCATTAGCTTTAGCTATTTGCATTACATATTTAGGATCATTGTAAATTTGATCTGTCATCCAATCGAGTCTATCCCCGGCTTTAACTAATCTTACATGTGTTAAATCTGGAGATCGTTTACGCTCTCTAGCTACTCTTTCTTTTTGGGCTACATAATTTAAAAATGTAGCGCTCACTTTTATTCGAAGTGGATCCCCGTCGGGTTTAAATAGCGTGTAATTAAGATCTAAATTTGAAAGTATACACGGAAACTTAAAACCATCCCCCCAATGCACTTTTAAAAAATGTGGTCTATGAATTTCGCCATTCATATTATAGACCGTATTCTTAAAAATTTCTAACTGTTCCTTTACGGGAAGCGGTGTTTCGGATGTTAATGTGGTTACATCCGGTTTAAACTTTAATCTTGAGTTATAGCCCTGAATTGAATTTGTACCATCCAATATAAAATCCAACTTCAATTCCTCTGGCGCTGTACCCTCATAACTTGCATTAGTACCTTGATTTCCTTGCCCTTGCTGTGTATTTAGTTTCACCTTGTAATTTTGAGTAAAACTTTCTGGATTTACAGGTAATGAAATCGGATTTGGTTTGATATTGGATCGTTTTGAAAAATCCTCATTATCAAAAGATTCAATAGATACTTTTATAAGTTTCCCTCTTTGGTTCATTATCGTTCATTTTTAGCTTTAATGATTTCCAGTACCTTTTCTACAATTTCATTTACCGTGGTTTCACTATTTTTTCCTCCCGAAGTTTCACTTGAAGCTGATGCGCTTGAATTCCTATCCCCTACACTCGCTTTAATCACTAATTCTCTAATTTCTAATGGCATATTTTAATTTTTAAGGTGCTTTTAAGGCAAAATAATTATAGTTTAACTCCAAGGTTTCGATAAGTACTTCTCCTTTTTCGGCGTTTAATTCCCCAACTTTCCAACTTACAGGCCATACATGCGATAATTGCCATCGCATTAAAGGCTTATGATCCTCATTCAATAATTCGACATCAACATTAGTTAAGGGTTTTACTATCATATCTTGAAAAGCTTGCTGGCACCATTGAACCAATCCAGAATCCTCTGGTTTTAGTATACCTCTCTTCAGCGTAAGCGTAGTATACTTACTACGTCCAGGAATTTGATGCTCGAATCTATTTTCTCCTCCCTCCTTCATCCCTTCTTTTTCGATTTGTACATCCAAGCCCGATACGGATTGAAAACTAATATCTGTTCCATTTGATTTAGGAAGTCCGGTAAAAAAAACCTTGAAATGAAAACCTACTATTTGATGCGTACTTGCCATAAATAGTGTTAGTTTTTAGCTTCTAAAATGGTTAAGCCCTCATGAACTAATTCCATGGTTTCAATAGCCACCTCATTAGCATCCGCTTTTAAATCGGTTGACTGTACTTTACTAGGCCATGCATTTTCCAATTGCCAAGTAATAATTGTTTTATGGTTTTCATCCAGTAAACTAATAGAAACAGCTCTTCTGTATTTGGAACCTGTTTTATTTCCTTCTTGGAAATAATAGGTTTTTTGCCATTCTTTATAAAAGTCAAAGTCACCTTGAAATGTTCCTCGCTTTAAGGTAACATTACTGTATTTAGTTAATCCGGGTTGTTTTGTTTTATTATATTTTACGCTATCCCCTTCTCTGTATTCAATAACCTCTGTTTCAAAATCCAAACCACTAACCTCGGTAAATCCAATACGAAACTTATCTCCCCATTCCACTTTAAAATGAAACTTTGGTAATGGATAATCTATTTTTTTATCTGCCATGATACTCGTTTTTATTTTTTTTTAGAATGTTTACTTTCCTTCAGCTGCTTTTGCGGCTTTTATTGCTTCGGCTAAACTGTTTTTACGTGACAAGGCATCATCACTTTCCTTTTTCTTTTTTGTCCATGCCTCCTTAAGTTCCTGTGTTTTAGTATTTGCTTTAGCTAAATCCTTTATAATATCCTTGTAATAATCGTCATTAACAATTGGTAAGGTTGGCTGAGGCTTTTTTTCCTTAGCATCGCATGGATAATTCTCCGTATCATCCTCATCGGAACAACTAGGCTGCTCTACTACGATTCCCTTAAATTCATTTAACATTATCTCCAGCTTAAATCTCAAGCCTTCTTCTTCACAGATATAAGCATAAAGTAAATTGGCACATTTTAAGGCATCAATTAACTTACATAGAATAGCCTCTTGAAGATCACATACTACTTTAATTTTTTCTTCGAGAACCTTTACACAATTAACCGCTGTTTCTTTATCAACATCTTTAGTATCCTTTAAGCAATTGATTGCTTTAATTAAATCACCTATCAATTCCGTTAAACCTTTATCCGCATCATTATAGCTATACAAACAATCGAAAATTGATTTTACTTGACAGAGTAGTTTTTCTAAAGCACTACTTGTACATTTTGCATTTTTACAGACTTCCTTTACTTGACCGTAAAAAAAGCCAAGCTCAATAACAATATTATCTGCCTTTTCATTTGATTTATCAATAAGGTCAAACCATTTATCTAGCTTATTTTGCCAGTTATATGAATTATCATATTGTTCTTTTAATTTTTCAGATTCTGCAGACTTTTCATTGTAGACATTACATGCGTTCGCATAATCTTCTTCCCATTTGGTTAGACAGTTCTTTTCGCCATTACCTCCGTTACCTGAGTCATCATTACAACAGGTATCGTCATTCAAAAATTTAATCATACTCATAATTCTATTTTTTAATTTTTATCAATACCCTATTATTAATCTTCATTAGCTGTTTGAGTAGCCATATGCTCGGTGGTATTACAATCATTGCCAGCATCTACACATTCACATGAAATTTCTAATTCTTCCTCCCTGCACTCGCCTTCGCAAATAAATTTCCCTGTTTTATGTAAACCTTTCACTTTACTTCCTTCGTTATAAAGAGTGCACGAAACTTCAGCCAGTTCTTCTACAATACTATTTAACTCATCGCGATACGTGCTCACATCCTTTTCGGTGCTCTTTACATTATCTGCAACACAATCATTAAATATTTTTAGCGTATCTACTAATTTTGATGCAAAATTTTTAAGTCCTCCGGTATTGGTAAATGTTTGTATCCCTGCAATATTCACTACTCCATTAAAAGCATTTTGTCCTTTAGTAGTTAACATTGCTGTTTTTTCTTTGATATCCATCAGTAAGTCCTCTACTTTGGATACATCATCTGATACTTCATCATCATTAGTCCCTTTTTTGCCTTTTGTCCTTTTAGGCTTAGGAGGAAGTATGCACTCCTTTACACAATTGACTACAATGCAAGCCTCATTGTTGGCTTCATTCATTTTTACACGTAACTCATTAATCATTTTTGAAGACTCATTGATCAATTTTTCGAGCTCATCATCTTTTTTAATGTACTCATCTACGTTTTTTTGAATAATTCCTGCTTTTTTATAGTTTTTTATAACTATACAACTCATGAGATCTTGATAAATATCATAAGAGGCCGTTGCTTTATCCAAGCAACAAATTTTATATCCACGAGCTATCTCTTTAGCATCTCTTTTGGTTCCATAAGCCGTGTATAAACTTTCTGAAGCTTTTTTTTCATTCTTAATGTCTTTCAGCTTTTCGCAAATCTTTATTTCAGGATTTTTCAAAGCGTCATTCCCTGCCATATCTGCCATTTTACTAGTATTTTAAAGTTATTATTATCCTTGACCAGTTATATATTACTCAGACAGCATTTTGTGACTAAATCTCAGAATGATAAATTCAGCTGGTCTAACTACCGCCATTCCTATTTCTACAATCATTCTTCCTTCCCAAATATCTACCTCATCCATGGTTTCATTGAGTCCAACTTTTACATAAAAAGCTTGCTCGGGAGTGGTTCCCATTAAGGCTCCTGCTTTCCATTGTTGTACTAAAAAGTTATCGATCATTGATTTTACCCTTACCCAAGTATTAAGGTCATTAGGTTCAAAAACAAATTGAAGCGAGGCTTTTTTAACCGATTCCTCTACCATGTTAAAAAATCTTCGTACCGATATATAGCGCCATTCATTACTGTTACCCGCCATGGTACGTGCTCCCCAAACTATGGCATTCCCTCTCCCTACAAATGAACGTATTACATTGACCGATTTCCCAGCATTCACATCCACATTTAAACTTTCTTGCTGTTTGTCCGTAATTTTAATTACTGGTCTAATCACATAATCCATATTCACATTTGCAGGAGCTTTCCATACGCCTCGAGAAGAATCTACACTTGCATAAACACCTACAATCCCTGGCGAAGGAGGCATTACAATAGGTAAATTTCGAATGGAATTTTGTGCTTGAAAATAAAGGGCATTATTCTTCGTTTTTAACTCTTCTAATGTGCCATTGAACGAACCATCTCCTCCCTCGTGCACAATAGTAACTCGAGCATCTCCTACACCTTCACCGCCATAGTAATAATCCAAAATAGTCTCTACATTTGGAAAATATGTAGCTCCATATTTAATGGTGTTTTCTTCTGGAGGGGTATTATCACGCATCGTTTCAATATTGGCTAACAAATCTGGTTGTTCGGGATCTTGCCAAATATCCATTACGGTAAAACGATCTTTCATTTCCTCACACAAATCCATAGATTCGCCAAAAAGATTGTAGAAATCAGAGAAATTATCCATTCCCTGTGCATCAGGATATACATATAGTGTTATTTCATCCACCTTTTCCGTAGCATCTAATCCTGCTTTAAGTTCTGCAAAACTTACAATTCCAGTAGTATAATCACTTACCGAAACAATCCAACATGGACCGCCCCCATTAGCAAAAAACATTTGCAATGCATATTGCATGATATACTTAGCTCTATCCCCAATAGATGCTTGTACATTAACTGGCGCGCCTGGAGTTTCTTTTATTAATACTGAAAGATTTTCTTCGGGTACTGCCTTTCCAAAAAAACGTTCATACTCTAACAGTGAACTAATCCTTTTGGGTTCATTAATTAAGGAATTTCCTCTTTCATCTTCGGCTTTTTGGGTATACCCTATAAAAGCCGGAATCGCAGTTTCTACCTGCGCAATTGATGGTGGTAGTTTTGGAATTTCTTCAATGAAGACTCCTGGCGTTTTGTAATTCATAATTTCTCTACTTTAAAAATCCATTTAACTATTCAATAATCGATTTGACTGACTTATATAGATTTCCGAAAAAATCCTATCATTCTCTATTTTGATATCTGATGATTTGGGATGTGGTAACATTAAAGTGCTTCCATTAATAAAAGGCACTAAGGCATTAGTAAGCGATTTAGGGATATCGGATATTAATTTAGTATCTGTATGTGTTAAAAAAGAAGTCGTTGCTGCTACCTCGGCTGCTGAGAAATCCCCACTCACATTGTAACGCCAATAAGTACTTCTGTTTTTTAATCGAATTTCAAAAATTGGATGTGGTATTTTTTCATTTGCTGCATTAATCCTAGTTTTTAAAAAACCTTGCGCATCCAATAAACTAAAAGGGGAATCCTCTTCGTCAAAAGTGATTTCTATTACCCCAAAATTATCTTTACTATACAATTCGTCATTTAGGTAAATAGGATATGTAATAGCGGCTCCTCCATTCAACATCATTTTTAACGTATACAAGCCTGAAGGGATAATTGCCGAGTCTTGATCATTAGCATCAACTTTATAAAAATCTAAAAGAACTGTACTTATAGCATTTGTGCTTGATTTGCTAATCGTTTTTACCAATTGCCCTTCTTTATCTTCCAGTTCGATTACCACATCTGTTACATTTTGAGTAGGCTTAAATGCATAACTAAAAACAGCTGGCAACAATAATTTATCCGCGTCTGTTACAAAGCGTTTATCTGATACATCTTGCCAATCGGCAGCTACATTTCCATCTGTAAAAATCTTAGCTTCCTTTATGGTTCCTGCAAAATCAACATATGCTCCCATTTCATATGCCAATCCATTTTGATGTGTCATGGCTTTATTGGCCAATGAAAGCGATTCGTAATTTGGAACTACATCAGTTTCATTAAATACCTCTTTACCTTTATTTGTAAAATAATGAATTGCCGGTTTAAATGATCCAAAACTGATATTAGTAACACTTCTAAAAAAAGGAATTTGTGTTTGAATTTTAAAGGCTAGTTTTAGATTTTTATCAATTGTTAAACTGGGTTTATATCTAATTTCATTTAAAACCAATTCCACCTTAACCTCTATACCTACTATAAAACCTAAACTCGTTTTGGCAAAAACTAATTTGTAATTATTCAATATCTTTTTTGTTTCATCAACAGGTTCTATGTTAAACAAGTCCTTTATATTATAGGTTCCCTTTTCTGTTTTTACAGAAAGTATGCCTTCCTGATCTATTTTATTAATAGAGAAAAAAGACACCCCTTTAGCATCTGTCAAATAATAATCATGTAAGATCTGCACCTCAAATAACCTTTTATATATGACTGTACTGCTATCCATAATTTTTAATTTGCATTGGTGACTAAGGAATCATTTTGAATTTCTTCTATTACTGGAGCGGTAACACTCGATGCTTCTTGAATATTGACTAAGCGTATTTTATACATTGCAAATGGCACTTGCTTCCCGCCAAGGGACCCCCATAAATGATTAATTTGTTCAAAAGTGAGGGTATATAATTCTATATTTAATCTGATTTCATCTTTAATTTGCTGCGGAATATTATCATCATTAGATATCGTAGTAAAAGGTGAGTTTTTGACTGTAAATGTTTTTTTGGCCTGAAAAAATTGTAATACCAACGATAACCTGTGCAATGCAAATTCATATGCATCCTGTAAGTCCTGTCCCAAAGTTGCAGAAATCAAAATATAAAGGTTTAAAAACACCGGAGGTTCACTATATTTTATACCATTTGGTGTTTTTATTAGGTTACTACTATTTTTAAGAGTGCTTTCCTCTTCTGTATTCACAAGCGTAATGACTATTTTATCGCTCAAATCTTGTGCTTCACTCTCCATTAAGGATATATTATGTAGAATAACATCCTCTGCAAGAATAGCATCTGTAGGGCGTTTGTTAGCGAAAATATATTCACTTAACTCATCCCTAATTAATTTTAAAGCCAACCCAATCATACACTTACTTTTAATACTTGTTTGATGTTTAGTAAATTTCCAAAAGGAGCTTTAAAAAAACAATCCCCATTTTTGGGGATTTATAAACACATAATAATCAAAACATTAAATAATTTTTAAGGGTTTTAAATTCCAGTCTAAATTAGATTAATACGATTTACAGATAAGAATTTCGTATAAATATGTTGAATTATTTTTTGCTAGTCTAAGG
>NZ_JH621246.1:112968-240328 GCF_000255455.1 Aquimarina agarilytica ZC1
GGCTACTGTTGTTTTTTTTAACGCAAGAATGGTGAAAAAAAATAGCATATATGCGAAATTCTTATCAGTAAATCGTATAAAATGTATTTGCTAATATCATATTAACATAAGCCGACAAATCAAAAAGCTATATGAAACCTCATTATATCATACTAAATAAGCTTAAGTTTTTAGACCTACCTGTACTAATTATAACTCAATAACTTTTGAAGCTTCTTTAATAAGTTGTGCTGTATTTTTCACCTTAAATTTTTCAATAAGATGTTTTCTGTGAGAAATTGCAGTATGATTACTAATAAAAAGACGATCTGCTATTTGTTTCGAAGAAAAACCATCGGCAATCAATTTAAGTACCTCTTTTTCTCTTATTGAAATTAATTTGAAGTTTGTAAAACCACATGCTGTGTTTAGTTGTATACATTTTTCAATAGCTTCTTTTTCTGAAATATCATAATAATAATTTAATACCAGCGCTTCCTTTTCCAGATTAAATAATACAGCTTCATGTTTGATATAAATTCTTTTTCCGCAAAAATTTGTGATATGATATTTTAATGAAAACACATTCCTATTTAAATTACTTGTAAAAAAGCTTTTTAATTTTTTTTCTACCGTAGTTGCCTCAACAAAATCGACTATTGAAAGACCATGTTTCCAATCTGATTCAAAAAAAACAGCATCATTACAACCTATAATTTTTTGAAACGCTTTATTGTAATAAACTAATCTACCTTCTTTAACAGTACAAATACTAATAATCAATTTTTGTGATTGCTCACATGAATTTAAAATATTAGAAAGCTTGGATCTTAATAGACATCCATCAATAAAAGATGATTTATTTTTTAAATTACAATACATTTTAAGTTGGTTTCTTTGGTCAAAGTGTGTGTTTATAAAATTACTGAATTAGAGTAAGTTACATTCATGATTAACACCTTTTTATGAAGGGGATTTTCCCTATTTATGTTTATTTTAACAAGAACTATATATAGATTTTTCACATCCATTTAATTGAATTCACTTTAAATTTTAACGTGTAGTAATACTCATTTTTATCAAACCAAAGCAACTATAAAATCACAAATCCATTTTTGAACATCGTAATTCCAACTTATTTGAACCCGTTCTAATTAAATAATATTCGCAACTTTGAAGTCATATTTTCGTAAATTTGCAAATCCAAAAAAGTATTTTTTAATTAGTTGCTTTTTTGATCGATAAAAAAAACCGAAATGAGTAAGACATTATTTGACAAAGTATGGGATTCGCATGTAGTAAAACACGTTGAAGATGGACCAGACGTATTGTTCATAGACCGCCACATGGTGCATGAAGTAACAAGCCCTGTTGCTTTTTTAGGAATTGAAAACAGAGGTATTGACGTTTTATATCCTTCAAAAACATTTGCTACAGCAGATCACAACACTCCTACAATTAACCAGCACTTACCTGTTGCTGACCCACTTTCTGCTAATCAATTAAAGGCATTAGAAGAAAACGCAGCTAAACACGGTATTAGTCACTGGGGATTAGGACACGAAAAAAATGGTATTGTACATGTTGTAGGACCAGAATATGGTATCACTCAACCTGGTGCAACTATAGTATGTGGTGATTCACATACATCTACTCACGGTGCTTTTGGAGCCATTGCTTTTGGTATTGGAACTTCGGAAGTTGAAATGGTATTGGCTACACAATGTATTATGCAGCCTAAACCTAAAAAAATGCGTATTAACGTTAAAGGTGAATTGAGTTTTGGAGTTACTCCTAAGGATGTGGCTTTATACATTATTTCAAAATTAACCACATCTGGTGCTACAGGATATTTTGTAGAATATGCGGGTGATGTATTTGAAAATATGACTATGGAAGGTCGTATGACTGTTTGTAACCTTAGTATTGAAATGGGTGCCCGTGGAGGAATGATTGCTCCAGATGAGAAAACATTTGAATATGTAAAAGGTCGTGAATTCACTCCATCTGGTGCTGCTTGGGATAAGGCAATGGCTTACTGGGAAACTTTAAAAACTGACGACGATGCTGTTTTTGATAAAGAATTGACCTTTGATGCCGCAGATATTGAACCAATGATTACTTATGGAACCAACCCTGGAATGGGAATGGGAATTTCTAAAAGTATACCAAATGCTGCCGATGTTGAAGGTGGTGTGGCTACCTACAAAAAGTCTTTAGGATATATGGACTTTAGCGAAGGTGACGATATGATTGGTAAACCTATTGATTTTGTTTTTATAGGAAGTTGTACTAATGGGCGTATTGAAGATTTTAGAGCTTTTGCTTCTATCATTAAAGGACGCAAAAAAGCGGATCATGTAACCGCATGGTTAGTACCTGGATCACACAAAGTTGAAGCTGCTATTAAAGAAGAAGGTATTTTAGATATTATTCACGAAGCTGGTTTTGAGTTACGTGAACCTGGATGTTCTGCTTGTTTAGCCATGAACGATGATAAAGTTCCTGCCGGAAAACTAGCCGTAAGTACTAGTAACCGTAACTTTGAAGGACGTCAAGGACCCGGATCAAGAACACTACTTGCTTCTCCTTTAGTTGCTGCTGCTGCTGCTGTTACCGGAAAAGTAACTGACCCACGTGAGTTAATGTAAAAACGCTATTAGCTATTAGCCCTTGGCTTTTAGCTTCAAACAAAATTATTAAAAGCCAACAGCCAAAAGCTAAAGGCCAAAAGCTAAAAAATTATGGCATACGATAAATTCGAAATATTAAAAAGTACCGCTGTACCACTTCCTATAGAAAATGTGGATACAGATCAAATCATACCTGCTCGTTTTTTAAAAGCAACTGAGCGTAAAGGTTTCGGAGATAATTTATTCCGTGACTGGAGGTATAACAATGATAATACACCCAAAGCTGATTTCGTTTTAAACGACGCTACTTACTCTGGAAAAATCCTTGTAGGAGGAAAAAACTTTGGTTCTGGATCATCACGTGAGCATGCTGCATGGGCAGTTTACGATTATGGATTCCGTTGTGTAATTTCAAGCTTTTTTGCAGATATTTTTAAAGGAAACTGTTTAAACATAGGCGTACTTCCTGTACAAGTAAGTGCCGAATTTGCTGAAAAAGTTTTTGCAGCCATAGAAGCTGATCCAAATACAGAGATTGAAGTAAACTTACCTGAGCAAAAAGTAACTTTATTGGCTACTGGCGAAAGTGAGTCTTTTGATATCAATGGATATAAAAAAGGAAATATGTTGAACGGTTTTGATGATATTGATTACCTTCAAAATATTAAAAAGGATATTACAGCTTTTGCTGAAGAGTTACCTTTATAGTATAAAAACATTTATTACAAAAAGCGTTTTAACTATAAAGTTAAGACGCTTTTTGCTTTTCTGCTTCGATTTATATCAAATTGCTTACAAAACAATGTGATATTAATCAATAATAGTATTGAATATAGAATTTCATAAGTACTAAAATGAACAAAAGACATATAGAAATAATGGACACCACACTTCGTGATGGTGAACAAACTTCAGGAGTATCATTTTCAGCTTCCGAAAAATTAACCTTGGCTAAATTATTACTTTTAGAACTTAAAGTAGATCGCATTGAAATTGCTTCTGCTCGAGTTTCCAAAGGTGAATTCCAAGCGGTAACCGACATTACCTCATGGGCAGAAAAACAAGGTTTAATTGATCGTATTGAAGTATTGTGTTTTGTTGACAGAGGAATTTCTATACAATGGATGCTTGATGCTGGTGCAAAAGTACAAAATCTACTAACCAAAGGTTCTTTAAATCATTTAACCCACCAACTAAAAAAAACACCAGAACAGCACTTTGAGGACATTTCAAGTAATATCGAACTAGCTACCAGTAAAGGAATAGCAACTAATGTATACCTCGAAGACTGGAGTAATGGAATGCGGGATTCCAAGGAATACGTACTACAATATCTTGATTTTTTAGCTACACAACCTATTAAACGTGTGTTGCTACCAGATACACTAGGTGTACTCACTTATGAGGAGTCAAAAAAATTCATCACTGAATTAGTTGAACGCTATCCCAATATGCACTTTGATTTTCATGCCCATAATGACTATGATTTAAGTGTTGCCAATATTATGGAAGCTATAAAAGCTGGGGCACATGGCCTCCACCTTACTATGAATGGTATGGGAGAGCGTGCAGGTAATGCACCAATGGCTAGTGCTATAGCAGTGATTAATGATTTTATGGCCGATATTAAAATCAATGTTGAAGAAAAGGCGCTTTACAAAGTAAGTAAGTTAGTAGAAAATTTTTCAGGTTTTAGAATCCCTGTAAATAAGCCTGTTGTAGGTGATAACGTGTTTACACAAACTGCGGGAATCCATGCCGATGGCGATAATAAAAAGAACCTGTATTTTAATGATTTACTTCCAGAACGTTTTGGTCGTAAACGTAAATACGCTTTGGGAAAAACTTCGGGTAAAGCTAATATTGAAAAAAACTTACAAGAATTAGGTTTAGAGCTTAACGCAGAAGAAATAAAAAAAATAACACAACGTATTATTGAGTTGGGTGATAAAAAAGAGGTACTTACTAAAGATGACCTTCCATATATCATTTCCGACGTTTTAGACAACGGTACTTTAGAGCAGACTGTTCTTGTAGAATCATACGTATTAACACACGCTAAAGGCTTAAAACCCTCCACTACTGTTTCGGTAAGAATCGAAGGTGTATTGTATGAGGAACACGCCCAAGGAGATGGTCAGTTTGACGCTTTTATGAATGCCCTTAGAAAGCTTTACACGAAAAGGAATAAAACTATCCCAGAATTGATTGACTACTCTGTTCGTATACCTCCAGGAAGTCATTCCGACGCTTTATGCGAAACTGTAATTACTTGGAAAGACGAAAATAAGGAATTTGTTTCCAGAGGTTTAGATTCTGACCAAACCGTTTCAGCTATAAAAGCTACTGAAAAAATGCTAAACATTAACGAATTAAATTAATTTTTTACACTCTATGTATAACAAAAGCCCACCTAAATTTTATTTAAGCGGGCTTTTTAACAAGCTATCATCAATTAAAATTAAAAAGGGTTCAATTTTTGTTAAGCCTATCCCCCGAAATTTTTAACTCATACATTTTACTAAAAAACGTACTAGTCAAACCCTTTTAATTTATGCTCGCAATAATTAAATACTTAACTATACTGTAAAAAAAATGAGCTTTTAATCTTACGTAACATTTATAATTATTAAACACCTAATTATATGTGATTATTTTTGATAATATCAAATTTATGTAATTTACTAATTAATTTACCCCCTGTTTTCAGGGGTTTTTATTCTTTTTATTTATCTGTTATTATCAAAAATTTTGAAATGATCTATTGATTTTCTATAGATTACATTAAAGAGTTTCTTTTGACAATTCCTCTCCTTTTATATTGTAACTGTTTTCCAGATGTAACAATTTTCTCTAAAAATCAATGAGATTCTTTCAGAACTATCTCCAATACTAAATTCAAAAAAAGCGAAACATTCATTTCTTAATATTGACCGAATTAAAGGAGAATTATTTGCTACAAAATTTATTGAATCCATTGTACCTATTTTTTGAAAGGCTGTTTTGGAATCTATCATTATATTGTATTGAATAAAGTATTGCTAGTTTATGCTTTTACTCCTATTAATTAACTATGCAAAACATACTTTAATGTGGTATATTTGTCTCGAATTAAGATTAAAGTTCAAAAAAATCATACAAATGAAATTAAATATAGCACTACTTGCCGGTGACGGTATTGGACCCGAAGTAATTGATCAAGCAGTAAAAGTTTGTGACGCTGTGGCCACAAAGTTTAACCATGACATTAGCTGGACACCTGCATTAACCGGTGCAGCAGCTATTGATGCTGTTGGTGAACCTTATCCTGATGAAACTCACAATATTTGTGTAGCTGCTGATGCGGTTCTTTTTGGTGCTATTGGACACCCTCGTTTTGACAATGATCCTTCTGCCAAAGTACGCCCAGAACAAGGTTTACTTAAAATGCGTAAAAAATTAGGATTATTTGCTAACGTACGCCCAACATTTACTTTCCCTTCTTTAATTGATAAATCACCTTTAAAAGAAGAACGCATTAAAGGTACCGACTTAGTTTTTTTACGTGAATTAACTGGGGGTATCTATTTTGGTGAAAAAGGAAGAAAAGATGGAGGTGAAACTGCTTTTGACAACTGTGTTTACACCCGTGCAGAAGTACAACGTTTAGCTAAAAAAGGTTTTGAATTAGCTATGACACGCACAAAAAAGCTATGTTGTGTTGATAAAGCTAACGTATTGGAAACTTCAAGACTTTGGAGAGAAACTGTACAGGCTATGGAAAAAGATTATCCTGAAGTTGAAGTATCTTATGAATTTGTTGATGCAGTGGCTATGCGTTTAGTACAATGGCCAAATAGCTATGATGTTTTAATCACTGAAAACTTATTTGGAGATATTTTAACAGATGAAGCTTCTGTAATTTCTGGATCTATGGGATTAATGCCTTCTGCTTCTGTAGGAGAAAAAACATCTTTATACGAACCAATACATGGTTCATACCCGCAAGCTGCTGGTAAAGATATCGCCAATCCACTTGCTACTGTATTATCCGCTGCAATGATGTTCGAGGATGCTTTTGGTTTAAAAGAAGAAGCTGAAGCTATTCGTAATGTAGTAAACAAATCATTAGCTGAAGCCATCGTTACTGAAGATTTAGCTGCAGGTGGAAAAGCTTACAAAACAAGTGAAATTGGAGATTGGTTAGCTAAAAACATATAATTACATCCCAACATTAATAATACCAGGCCACTTTCTGCAACGAGAGTGGCCTTTTTTAGTATTTTTGACAAGCAGCTTAAAAATTCTGTATGCTTATTTTAAGTATACTTTTGATTATTATTTTTTATGAAGACTATTTCAATAACACTAATTTTAATATCTACATTAATCTTAGGATGTAATAAATCACAAAAACTTCAAAACACTACTAAAAGTATCGTATTGGATAGTTTACAACGAAAGACAAACCGTATAACTATTCAAAATTCAACCCATAAAATACCTAAAATATTAAAAGATGACGCTAATTTTGAAGCCTTATCAAAAAATATTGACACCCTAAATACGATTTCATTTGCTTTAATGGAAGCTAATGTTATTTCAATTAATGAAAATATTGAAGAACTTATAGAAACACTTCCTAAAGAGTACAAAAACAAAAGTATTTTAAGTCGACTTAATGAAATGTATACTTACTCTAAAGATGTGGCTTACCGAATTACAAAACAAAGAAAAGACACTGCTGTATTAAATAAAAAAGCTTCAAAAATAATTATTGGCTATAATCATCTACTTACACAAATAGACGAAACTACCTTTAAACTTCCCGAAGATTTTAAAAAAGAACTAGAGCGTGAAAAAGAAATAAAAAAAGACACCATAGCTGTTGAACCATTATTTTAACCAATTAAGTTTCTTGCTAGTTACTTTTTCTTATTTCAAAAACATTTAGTAGCATGTCATAAATTAAATCTGTTTTTAAACTTTTATCTTTTAGACTTTTAAAAAAAGACACCTTTTCCGGATACTCCTCTTTAAATTTATTTGAATACCAAATTATAAATGCCGGATTAGTCAACTCCTTCCCATCATGAGCATGCAACCACTTACCCTCCTCTCCTAAAGACTCTCCATGATCAGAAATATAAATCATTACACTTGGTTTTTCTATTTTTTCTAGTTTCCTTATTGTATGATCTAGAAAAAGATCTAGATAAACAATCGTATTATCATAAGAGTTAACCAATTGCTCTTTAGACATCGCTGGTATATACTTACTATCAATTACTGGTGTATATTTTCTTTCAGTCTCATTATATCTATCTTCATACCACCAATGGCTACCGATCATATGCATTGTTATCAAATGATTCAAATTACCTTTTTTCAGTGATTCTTCAAAATAAGGCAATAAAGCCTCATCCTTTAATTTATTAAAACTTGAAATTGATTTAAACTTATCAATAATATTCACTTCATCATTTTCCAAAACTATAGACTCATAACTACTCTCTAACAATTGATTACCTATCCATGAAGTATTAACATTAGCACTGTTCAATACACTATAAATACTTTTAACTTTTTTTTTGCTAGACTCATTTATTGATTCATCCGTTAAAATTTGAGGTAAACTAATTGCCGTATATGTTTTATTTGTATACATTTTCCTATAAGACAAGCAGTTACTTATATTTAACAAATTAGGAGTTGTTTCCCTAAAATATCCATTAATTTGCAAATGATCTGCTCTAACCGTTTCTCCTAAAATCAAAACTACTTTTAAACCTGAAACATCAGCATTATACTCGCCATTTACTACACTTTCAAATACCTTCTCTTTCTTTTCTAAAAATTCTTCAAAACTAGAAATCAAACTATATGGCTGTCTAATTTTAAATGTATTATGCCTACGACTTTCAATTAAAGGAAAAATCAAAATCAACAATACACTTATAACTGAAAATAAAGTACTATTTTTTTTAACATCAACTTTATTATATTTATTTAGTAAAATCACTAAACTAATTAACAGCATTGTTAAATAATTAAACAATTCTACTGTAAAAAAATCTTTAATTATATAAATTTTGCTTTGGAAGACTGCATCTAATAATGAAGAAGTTACAGATATATCCATGGTATATATCCCAAATCCTAATAATCCATAAATTATGTACAAAAATGGAAACAGTAATTTAAACACATACTTATTAAGTGACAAAAAAAACAAGACCCCAGCCACAGAGGATTGCAATAAAATTAGATGAACTAAATAGATTAGAGTATCCTTGAATCCATTTAATGGCAAATGATAATAAGATGCCCCTGTTACAAAAAAAACAACAGACACATTTAATAGTAAATGAAACTCAATATTACCTTTTATTTCTTGCATTTAATATTGGAAAAAATGAATTAATAAAATAAACTACAGGAACAATCAAAATTGCTTGAATCATAGTTATTAAAATTTTTTGAGCTTCTGTAAAATGAAAAACACTCATCCCGATTCCAAAAAATAATACTGCTTTTATTATAGTTAAAATTCTAATTTGAGTTGCTAGATATACTATTGTATTTCTTCCTATAAAAATTAAAAAATTTAACAGAGGTAACCTTTTAAATATTGAAATTAAAATTAAAATAGCACATATCGCATTGCTATAAAAAAGAAGTAAATTTCCTCCATATTCTGACTGATACATATCTACCTTAAAAGTATAATTCATTCCTAACAAAAAAACTACACTCAAAATTAAATTAACATATAAAGGAATGTCAAATTTAATAAACCTTTCTTTTAACAATTGTCCAAACCCATAAAAAAAAATGGCTACTAATGAAACATCAAAACTCCAAAAATACCAGTCAAAAAAATCAGATATAAAATAGCCTAAAATAGATAATGCTAAAACTGATAACAATTTAATCTTCTTATTTGGTAAAAAATCAACTATAGTATAAATCAAAAATGTAACAAATACACAAGGTAAAAACCATATTGGGATACCCCAGTCCATATAATTTTCTCCACCTTGCCCACATATGAGTCCTATAAAATTTTCAATAGCAGATAAATTTTTCTCTTTACTATCTCCAAAATGTCTACCTACAAAAAACCAAAAGACAAATAAAATACCTCCCCACAGATAATAGGGTATAATAATAATTCTCACTCTTTCTAGTATGTTCTTTTTTAAATTCTCAAGCTCACTTTTCTTATGAAAAATTCCTGCTAATAAAAAAAATAAAGGCATATGAAAACTATAGATATAATCATTTATTACTGGAAAATTATGGCAATAGATTACAGTAATCATTGCGAACCCCTTCAGCATATCTATCCAATGAATTCTCTCTTTATTTTTCAAATTTTAATTTAAAACTAAATATGATTAACAATACTATACAATTATACATAATTAAAATTATGGAAAACCTTTCATATTAAGAAAACACATTATTAAATTAAATTTGTACCTATATATTTTTTTTAAAATTTATAATTAAAACTGGCAACAAAATTAATACTGGGAGCAGATATACCCGACGAGTAAGTTCTATAGCGCTGATCAGTTATATTTTCCAAAGCAGCAACCAGCGTTATTTTTTTTGTTACATGAATACTACTTCTAATATTAATGGTCATCCATGATGGCAAAAAGGGATTACCATTACTATCTTTAGCATATATGAATATCTTTTCTTTTTCGGAAGGTGCCAATTCATCAAAAGAAAAACCTTGACTAAACTCTGTGTAAGCATCTAGCATCCATTTCTTTTTTTTATATTTTAAATGAATATTTCCAAAATCAGGAGATACATGTCTTACCGCTACACTAGTATTGTCCGAAAGTATATTTTTTCCTCTAGTTATTGTATAGCTTCCTAATAAATCTAAGTTAGTAAACAATGGAATTTGGGTGTTAATTTCTACTCCTTGAGTATACAAATGCGAACTATTTTGTATGGCCAAGACCCTACTTTCTTCTCCTCTAAAAAAAACTGATGAACTACCATTCAATTCAAAATCTGCTCTTGTCAACGCATTATCTAAAAAGGTATGATATCCAGTTAAGGATAACTTAAAATTTTCTTTTTTATAAACAGCTCCCAATTCAAAGTTATAAGCATACTCTGATTTTAAATTAGGATTAGGAACAATTAAGGTACCAGGCTCCGAATCTAAAACTGTTTTCCCTACATCGTCAATGTTCGGTGCCCTAAAAGCCGTATTGGCATTTGCCTTAATAGTTAACTTTTTAGCTATATTCCAGTTAACACCTAAAGCTCCTGTTAGTGCACCGGTATTAATTTTTGATTCTGAAAAAGGAAAATCAAGACTCTTACTATTAAATTTTGCTGCTAGTAACACATGATTATACCTCACCCCTGCTGATATATCTAAATGTTCATTTATATCAAAATTTGCAATCGAATACCCTGCCAATGATTGCCATGTTGATCCATTAGGATAACGTGTCAAAAATAAATCTGTCCTACTCTCATTTAAAATATTAAATTCTTGCGCTTTACTATATACTTTATTAAACACATATTCAAAGCCGTAACTAAAATTTATTTTATGCCAGGCTTTTCGCATATCGATATTTAAGGTATAAATATCAACAGTTTCTTCATTTTTAGTTCGAAATGGAGAATTAAAATCTCTAATATTACGACTCTCTTTATAAGATTGATAGGCATTAATTATTTTAAACTCATCAAAAAAAGCATGCTTTTTTTGATATGAAAAAACACTTGAAGCCATTAACCAACGTTGTGGTCCATAAAACCATTCGGCATGTCTAAACTGACCATCCCTTTTTCGTTGTAATCGATCATAGCGATCGTATTTTGATGTAGTAGTGTAAATAAAGCCTAATGATGTTTGGACATACTTATTGGGCGCATAAATTAATTTTTGAAGTAAATTATATTGCTCATATCCAGAAGCTATTTGTTTATTTGGATTATTATTTATTTTCACCACATCTACACCTGCTATGGTTTCAACAAACTCATTACGTAAATAATCATCAACTCCATTATTCCCTTGAATCAAATCTGAAAATGCATTATATGTCAAACTAGTTACCGATGCTAACTTTTTACCACTCAATCCAACATCTGCATGAAATGTACGCTCATTATTAGCTGTAGCAGTCCTAAAAAGAGCATTCCCGTTTACTTTGAATACATTTTTGTTCGTTATTTTTGGGGTTAATGTTCTAAAGTTGATAGAACCTCCTATAGCATCACTCCCATAAACAACCGAACCTGGTCCTAGTATAACTTCTGAAGTTTCTACAAATAAAGGATCAATCGATATAATATTCTGAACATTACCTCCTCTAAAAATAGCATTATTCATTCGTACACCATCAATTGAAAGCAATAATCTATTGGCAGAAAAGCCTCTTACAAAAGGACTCCCTCCACCTAATTGACTTTTCTGAACAAAGATATTTCCAGTTTTCTGCAACACATCTGCTGCCGTCTGCGGATTGGTTTTTAAAATATCATCCTTAGTTACTTGAATAATTTTTCTGGATATCTTCTGTTTTTCCTGAGTCCATTTCGTATTTGAAACAATAATTTCCTTTAATGACTCTTTTATACGATCCATTTCAATCACATAACCTAATGCCAATATTTCGGATGCACTAAGCCCTACTTCCCTATAGTCTTTAATCTTAAATTCATACCAAACATCCCCTTTATTCAAAAATACATTTACTTTCCCATTAGAGTCTGTATAACGAGTTTCTTTAAAAACCTCCGAAGAAATAGTTACCCCTTTTATAGGTTGTTTTGTTTCCAGATCAATCACTTTAATAGACTGAGAGAAAAAAAATAAGGGTGTAAGAAAAAAAAGATATAAAGTAATTTTATTCATTGGCTAATTAAAAAGAGCTTCTAACACCGATAAGGATTTTGTTTTTTTAAATCCAGGCACATGAAAACTATAATAAAGTAATACTTTATCCAGTAATTGTTTTCTAATGCTTTTTGGTAATGAGACTCCTTTTAGATCATCAAATTTTATGCCTAAAAGTAATTTAAATGCAATTAACAATTCTCCGTCAATAGCATATCCACTTTTATCTCCTACAGTAAAGCAAGCCTCTTCTAAACTAAACTGATTCAATTCAATATTTGATATATCGGGAGAACAGCCTAAAAAATGAGTAAGTTTCAGTAAAAAAAACACATGAAACAAAGCAACTTCATCATTAGAATCCAACCATAATAATGACTTCTTTATAAAATCATAAATCCCTTCATCTGACTCATTTTCAATCAAAACATTTGATAAAATTTCTGCTAAAAAAGAAATCAACCCTCCTTTTAATATAGATTCATGTAATGTTTTAAAATGAGTTATTAATTTCGCATCTATTATTCGCTGTAATGAATTATTTGACTTATAATTAGCATCAATATTTAAAATTGAAAAAGGTAAAAACAATGATGGTTTTAGTTTTCCTTTTCTTGATTTCAGCACACCTCTAACCAAATAAGAAACTACCCCTTTTTGCTTTGTATATAACTTAACAATCAAATCTGCCTCTCCATATCTTATAGAATGGACTACAATAGCTTCTGTTTTAATTAACATTAACGCACAATAAGTAATTTACCAATGGTTGTCTGTTCCCCTTCCTTTCCTGTGACTAAAACTAAATACACTCCTGAAGCTACTTTTTTACCACTAAAAGATCTTGTATCCCATGCTACCTCTCCGCTACTCTGACCTCCAAATGTTTCATTTTGAACCTCGTAAACTAAATTACCTTCTATGTCTGTAATTTTAACATTCGCTCCAACAGTTAAGCCTTGTATCTTAACACTTACATTTGTGTGTTCTGGTCGGACTGGGTTGGGATAAATTTTAAATTTCTCAAAATTTTCTTGAGCAACTGTCACTCCTCCATTATACTCCATTAGACCTTTATCCGTGGCAAAAAACACCACCCCCGTAGATTCATCTATAGCAATATCGTTTACAATATTTGAAGGTAATGGAGAATTGTCTTTAGTAAAATTTAGCAATACTTCTTGCCCATCTGGTGACAAATAAAATACCCCTCCTCCACTTACAGCTATCCATTTATTATTATTAGCATCAACTTTAATATCCGATATTGATTGCTGAAAAAACAATTCTTGAGGTATTCCCCCTGCTTCTTCATCTTCTATTATTATAGGTTCTCCTTTAATGTTATTTCCAGAATCAAACATACGCTCGGGGTTTTCAACAATTCTTAAACCCGCAGTTGCTCCCAACCATAAATCTCCATTTAAATCCAAAGCTAAAGCTTTGGAATTTGCAAACGATAATTCCAATGATTCACCTGGCAACGATACAATAACATCTCTGCCTAATCTCTTTTGATATGCCAAAATACCACTTGTTACACTAGCCATATATAAATTATCCTCTTCATCAAAAATCATCTCACTAACATTATATCGTGATATACTTTCTGATTGTTGGATAAAACTAGCATTTATAGTTATAGAGTTTTCAGAATCAACCGCATTAACATCTTTCCTAAATCTTTTTATCGCCCCCTCTCTCAATTCACCGTTAAAAAACCACAGTTCATTGTTTGAATCAAAATCAAATGTAAAAGCACTTATAAAAACTGGACTAACAGGGCTATTCAATACGTTACTATTTGTATTATTAAATAACTCAACAGTAGCTGCATTATTTATTTCATAAATCCCACCTCTTCTAAAGCTTCCAACAAATACTTGTTCTTTATTCTGCTTATTCATTTTTATACTTGAAAGTACCGAAATATCATTTAAAGCGCCATCAACATTAAACATACTCCATGGCAAACTAACCCAATCACCTCCTCTTAATCTACTGACACCTAGTCTTTTACTTTGAGGCCTAAAAAAAGAAGTTACACTCCCATATACCATCCACAAATCACCATCAAAGGCATCCAGAGAAAAAATATTATTTAACAGTGGCCCTGCTGGACTAACTGTATCATTATCCTGAAATTTTTGATTCAAAGTTTTTATAAAGCCTATTCCTTGATGTGTATAATACACCTCTTCATCTAAAAAAACCGAATGTGTCACTTTATTTACTAAAGTAGCATCCTCATATTCGATTTCTTTATCTAACACAAAGTCACTTGTTAATCGAAGCACTTTATCAGATAAAGTCACCGTCAAAAATGATTGATCAACCTCGAAATCCTTAATATCACTTGTTTCTGTATATACTGACTTAAAAGTCACTCCATCAAACTCATAAATTGATTTTGCTTCATTATGAGCTATCGCTTTTCCTGAAAACAATTGAATATCGCTAAAAACATCATTTTGAATTTCAGTCCAACTTGTAAACTCTATTAAATTTTCGTCAGTTTTATTTCCTAAAAACGTACCGCGACCCGCTATACTTGCAAAAACAGTATCATTTAAAACTGCCACGCTTACCACATCACTTACTACAGCCGATGAGTCACTAATAAAAAATGTATCGCCAAATAAATTTGCTTCTAAATTAAAAACCACAACACCAAAACCTGTAGCTATATATAACAAATTTTCATCTTCAAAAAAATCATTTACTTTTACACTAACAGGAGGAAGTCCTAACTTATTTTGAATATCGACTAATGAGGTCACTTTCCCAGACACTTCGTCAACAATCTCTACTAATCCATTTTTATACCCTATAATAATCAATGCTCTTTCCGCACTGTAATACAACGTTGAAATATCTTCTCCCGATAAGCCTTCAACAGTAGTGTATTCTGTATTCGTATTCGTTTCGGAATCATGCACAAACAAGGTGTTAGCTGACGCTACATACATTCGATCTCCAGCAACAACCATATCAACAAAATCAACATAAGCAAAATGGGACTTCCAATTTCCGGTAAAATCTTGAGCAACTAATACTAATGTATTTAGTAACCCTATTAATAAAAACACATACTTTTTTGAAACAACCATAGTATTATTTTACTATATAACTTATAAAAGATATCTATATTATTTTTATGAAATCGCTTTTTTCAAAGCTAAAATATACCCCAAATGAATTCCTTCATGAAAATTATTGAACTCAAAAGCATCATTTACATTCTTTAACTCAAAACCAGTACTGGTCATATAGGCTTCATAATTTTTAAATAAGCCTTCTTCAATTGCTTTCTCAGTGTCATCTATTGTTGCAAAAAGCAATACTTTTAACTCTTCTAATTCTTTTTCTGTTGCATCTCTTTTTGTACTTGAACCTTTTCGATATAATTCAATCCACTCCTCATCCACAACAGTATCTAAACCACTTAATCGATATACTAATAATTGTTGAGTAACTACTATATGTGCTATATTCCAAAATAAATTATTCTTAAAACCTTCGGGTACAAAATTTAACTGTTCTAAGGTGTAATGATCTAGTATTTTAAAATGAACTTTCCTACTGACTTTCGTAATTTCTAAGGCTCTTTTTAAATTTTCCATTTTTTGGTTTATTTTAAGTCAAAAATATGCTTTTTCTGGTTGATTTCATTTTCCTTTGCACTTAAAGATTTCTAACACCTTATCAATGATTAAAAAAGTATATCATTTAGCTACTTGTAGCACCTGTAAACGCATCATTAAAGAGCTTAATTTAACTGAAAGTTTCGAGCTTCAAAATGTAAAAGAACAGCCTATTACTGAAACGGAATTAAATAAACTCCAAGCATTCAGCGGAAGCTTTGAAAGTTTACTAAACCGTCGCTCTGTTTTATACCGTGAACGAAATTTAAAAGAACAACTATTAACTGAGGACGATTGTAAAAAGTTAATTTTAGAACACTATTCATTTTTAAAGCGCCCTATAATACAAGTAGACGACCACTATTTTATAGGAAACGCAAAAAAAACAATAGAAGCTGCTAAAACCTACTTAGAAAACTTATAACGCTAAATGAATCAACGTCAACTTGCTTTGATCGCCGCTTCATTTGTAGCGCTATTTTATGCTGCTAATTTTAGTATTGCCAAAAATGTAATGCCGCACTACATTAAACCTTTTGGATTTATTTTATTTAGGGTTACTGGTGCTGGACTATTATTTTGGCTTGTTGGCTTGTTGGGTCCCAAGGAAAAAATTGCGCCTAAACATTATCCTCGTATTTTAGGAGCAGCATTTTTTGGAATGGCACTTAATATGCTCGCTTTTTTTTATGGTTTAAACTTAACAACCCCCATTAATGCTGCGGTAATGATGGTTACCGCTCCAATGATTACGTTATTGCTCGCTGTAATATTCCTAAAAGAAAAACTACAATGGCATCGTATTTTAGGACTACTCATAGGCTTATCGGGCACCTTATTAATGATTATTTATGGCAAAGGAAATGCCACAACTGCCCCAAACCCTGCTTTAGGTAATTTTTTAATTTTTATTAATGCCGCTTCATTTGCTTGTTACCTTGTTATTGTAAAAAAACTAACACAAATTTATCATCCATTTACTTTTATTAAATGGATGTATCTTTTAGGAATACTAATGGTGCTGCCTTTTGGATTAAAACAGGTATTGGAAATGCCATTTTCTGAAATTCCAATATCGGGTTATTTAAGCATTGCTTATGTGGTTGTTTTTGTAACCTTTGGCACATACCTTTTAAACATATATGCCATAAAAATTTTAAAACCAACCACAGTGGCTGTTTTCATTTATTTTCAACCCTTTTTAACTACTCTAATTGCAGTTAGCTTAGGAAGCGATACTATTGACTTCGTTAAAGTTATAGCCTCCATCTTAATTTTTATAGGGGTATATCTAGTAAGTAAAAAACATTAAAAAATTAAAGCCTATCCACTAATTACTTTATACACACTAATTCCCAAACCAATCTAACTCGTTTACCAAATCAATATCTGCCGGTTGCACATTTACCAAACGTGTTTCTTCTTTGGTTAAAACTTTAAAATCTTCAGAACGATTCTTGCCCATTAAAGGTTCATAAATTTCTACGGGTGGCGCAATAATCTTTCTAGTTTTCATGTCTAACCAGGTACCCATCATTTCACCACGAGCAAAATTACCTCCCTGATCATCATAAAAGTTATGTCGTATTTTATAAAAAGTACCTTCTTCACTCAATGCAAAAACTTCCTGACTCACATATACCGGCTTACCTGGAAATACTTCTTTAAAATAATGCACCTCTTCTCTAAGTACTACAGGACCTACCCCATGCTTTTTCAAATCATTATAACCAATACCTTGTTTACCCATATATACCATTCGAGTAGCACTCATAAAATTCATGTAAGCCGAATTTGCTAAGTGCTGATTAGGATCTAGATCACTCCAACGAATATCTATTTTATTTAAAAACATAGTCTTACTTTTATATATTTAGTTTAGCAACACAATTTAAGTTAAAAACGTTAAAAATATAATTACTTAAGTAGAGTACTTTTCTTACAAAATATAACCTATCCAAAAGCACAGCGAAACAATTGATTTTGCAAGGATTCCAATACGGAATAAACTTTCTAATGCAAAAATTGGATTTAAAATAACTCGAATTGAAAAAACACTTACAAATACCATATTTCTGTATCTTTGCTACTTATACAATTTACTACGAATGATACATTCTATGACTGGCTTTGGAAAAGCTGTGATTCAATTAGAAAACAAAAAAATTAGCATTGAGTTAAAATCTTTGAACAGTAAAAACCTAGATCTTAATGCCCGAATGCCTAATCAGTATCGTGAAAAAGAACTTATTTTACGTAATACCATAGCCAAAGCATTAACTCGAGGAAAAATTGACTTTAGTTTATTTACTGAAGTTACTGGAGAAAACTCCAGCTCAAGCATTAATGCACCTGTCGTAAAAAAATACATACAGGAACTTGCCGAGATTTCAAACGCCAGCGAAAGTCAATTATTAGAAATGGCCATTCGTTTGCCCGACACTCTAAAAACTGAACGTGAAGAAATTGACGAAGCTGAATTTAAAATTATAGAGAATCTTCTTGCCGAGGCAATTAAAGAAATTCTTAATTATCGAAAAACAGAAGGAGAAGTACTGGAAAATGACTTTAAATTAAGAATCAAATCCATCCGATCACTTCTTGAAAAAGTAATCACCATTGACCCCGAACGTATTGAAAATGTAAAAATACGCTTGCAAAAAGGGGTTGTTGAACTTAAAGAAAAATATGATGAAAATCGCTTTGAGCAAGAACTTGTCTACTATATTGAAAAATTTGACATCACCGAAGAAAAAGTTCGTTTAGCAAATCACTTAGATTATTTTACCGAAAATTTAGCTTCAGAGGAATCTAACGGAAAAAAATTAGGCTTTATATCTCAGGAAATCGGTCGTGAAATTAACACTATTGGAAGTAAGTCCAATTATGCCCCTATGCAGCAACTTGTTGTTCAAATGAAAGATGAACTTGAAAAAATTAAGGAACAACTTTTAAATGTATTGTAATGGGTAAAGGTAAACTTATTGTTTTTTCAGCACCATCGGGCAGTGGTAAAACAACGATTGTTCAACACCTTTTAAACGAAACTAATTTAGCATTAGAATTTTCTATTTCGGCTACCTCTAGGTTACCCAGAGGCGAAGAAGTTGATGGTAAGGATTATTATTTTTTATCCATAAACGAATTTAAAAACAAAATTAACAATGATGAGTTTTTAGAATTTGAAGAAGTGTATACCGATAATTTTTATGGCACGCTAAAAAGTGAAGTCGAGCGTATTTGGAATACAGGAAAAGCTGTAATTTTTGATATAGACGTCATTGGAGGCTTAAATATAGAAAAGCAATTCCCAGACGAAACATTATCTATTTTTGTAAAACCACCCAATAAAACTGAACTTGAAAAGCGCTTGCGCGGAAGAGGGACAGAAACGGAGGAAAAAATACAAATGCGTTTAGCCAAAGCTGACGAAGAACTTGCTGTAGCCCCTGAATTTGATGCCATTATTACCAATGACAACTTGGAGCTTGCTAAGCAGGAAGCTTTTCAATTAGTCTCTAAATTTTTAAAATAATTCCCTCCACAGTTAAAGAAAGCTTTACCTATGAAAAAAATCGGATTGTATTTTGGCACATTTAATCCTATCCATATTGGCCATTTAACCATAGCTAATCATATGGTAGAATTTTCCGATCTAGATGAAGTATGGATGGTCGTTACTCCACATAATCCATTTAAAAAGAAAAGTTCATTACTGGACAATCACCACCGCTTAGAAATGGTATATAAAGCCACCGAAAACTATTCGAATATCCATCCAAGCGACATTGAATTTAAATTACCTCAACCTAATTACACTGTTTTTACTCTTGCCCATTTAGAAGAACGTTATCCCAACAAAGCATTCTGCTTAATAATGGGAGCTGATAATTTAAAAAGTTTTCATAAATGGAAAAATTATGAGACTATTTTAGAAAACTACCAGTTATACGTTTACCCCAGAATTTCAAAAGGAAGCATTCCTGAAAAATTTATAAACCACCCTAAAATTAGCTTAGTCACTGCTCCTATCATGGAAATATCGTCAACTTTTATTCGGAAAGCCATAAAAGATCAAAAAAACATTCAGCCCTTACTACCTAGTACAGTTTGGAGCTATATAGATGTTATGAATTTTTACAAATAAGAATTTCCATAATTCCTACAACACAAAACACTAAATAAAAGCATTTTATAAGTACATTAGAGCAACCAACTTTAAGTATTTTACACATTGAAAGTCCATACACCAAAAAACCTTCCCTTTTGGATTGTTTGCAGTGCCTTTGTTTTAGGAATATTTTGCGCTTCGCGACAAAATACTATTCTAATTCCTGCAATAGCTTTATATGTTATTGGATTAATCCTATTAACTGTGTTTTTTAATAAGCATAATCACGTATTTTTTATAAGTATCTCCAGTCTTTTATTTATAGGTTTAGGCGCTATCCGTTATCAAATCACACTTCCCAAATATCAAAAAAAACATCTGATTCATCAAAAAACCGCTAAAGGTACTCAAGAATTAATTTTCACAATCTTAAAAAAATTTAATACTTCAGATACGTATCAAAAATTCAACGTAACTATTCATACCATTAACAAACATAAAGTAATCGGCAATGCCTTACTCACAGTAAAAAAAGATTCGACAAAAGTAGCTTTTTATAAAGGCGACAGTTTTGTTTACTTTGGCAAACTCTCCCGTTTAAAAAAGCATCATAATCCTTATAGTTTTGACTATACAACCTATTTAAATACCCAACGTATAACGCATCAATTTTGGGCTAAACCCACAGAATTAAAACAAATCGAGTCACTAGCTAATCCACTGAATAATTTAATAAACACACTAAAGAAACATCTTGAAATCAACTTAAAAAAACAAAAATTACACTCCAACACGCTTCAACTCACTGCTGCTTTAGTATTAGGAAACAAATCTGAAATGAACAAACAACTTAATGTCGACTTTGCAAACGCCGGTGTTATTCATGTTCTTGCCATTTCTGGCTTACATATTGGTATCATCTATTTACTATTCATCGCTGTCTTCCATCAATTTTTGGCAAATACCGTATTTAAATCATTGGTTATTATATCCTTCTTATGGTTGTTCGCTTGGTTTTCTGGAGCAAGTCCATCTGCAATTCGAGCTACAACTATGTTTAGTTGTTTTGAGTTTTCGCGTTTACTAATGCGAAAACAACACCCCCTAAATTCACTATTTGTAAGTATTTTTATATTGAACCTTTTTGATCCATATACGTTATTCTCAGTAGGCTTTCAATTAAGTGTTATTGCCGTAGGTTCTATTATTATTGGCACCCCAAAATTATTAGCTCTTTGGTCCCCAAAAAAGTGGCTCATTCGTAAAATATGGGAAATAATAAGCATCAGTACTTGCGCCCAAATAGGGCTTCTTCCCTTGAGTATTTATTATTTTCATCAATTCCCGGGCTTATTTTTAATAGCAAATATTCCAATTATGCTAATTATAACTATAGTACTCATAAGTGCTATTGCCATTGTTATTTGGAGCTCACTAGGGACTATTCCATTTTTTATCACAGAAAGCTACAACTATTTTATTACAACTATATACAACTACATTCATTGGGTTTCTCAACAAAAAAACTTTCTTTTTACCGAACTATACATACAAGCTTCAACATTGATATTTGCTTATGCCACAATAGCATTGTTATTCTACTCCTACAAAAAACCTAAGCTAATTTACCAATGGAGCTTCCCTGTAACATTAATTGCAATAGGAATTATTTTTTACGAAAAAGCATCTTCTTTATTTAAAAATGAATTATGGCTACATAGTCACTATACAAATACTATAATTAGCGAAATAAGCCCAAATCAAATCAACGTCTATTCAAAAAACACACTTACGGATAAGGATAAAAAATATATTATTTCTCCAATAGAAGGCAACTTGCATTCAACAGGTCATTTTCACAAACTAAAAAACAGTTATACCTATAATGATCAGACCATCCATATTATTAATCACAAAAATAGTTTACCAAATACTATTGAAAATACGATACTTATTTTAACTGATTCCCCTAAAATTAACCTAGAACGCTTACTAGCTAATCAAACACCAAAACTAGTTATTGCAACAACTCATAATTATAAAAATCTAGTACAAAAATGGAAAGCTACTTGCTTATTAAAACAAGTAGCTTTTTATGATAGCTCTCAAAAGGGAAGCCTAAATCTAACAACTAAGTTACTTAGCCTTTAAATGTACCCACAAAATTCTTTTCATAGGCCTTAAACATTTTTTGACTTGTTACTTGTTTATAATCATCCGATTGGATTAACTTTAAAAATATCTCTAACTGTTGAGGCGTATGAAAACCCGTTACTGGAAAAATCAAATTACTTTTTTCATCAAAAAATACCATACTTGGGTATCCGGAAATCCGTAATGACCTTGCAAAAATATGACTTGGTTTTCTTCCTCTTTTTCCTGCTACATAATCTGGATTAGAAAATTTATTACCTTGGTAAGTAAACTCATCATTCCCTTCGGCATCAAATTTTACAGCATAAAAATGCTCATTCACATATTTTACTACATCTGGATTACGAAATGTTTTTTTATCCAATAATTTACAGGGACCACACCAATCGGTGTATACATCCATAAATATTTTTTTGGGATTTTCCGATTGAGCATCTAAGGCATCCTGCATACTCATCCATTTAATTTCCTGTGCGAATGACATGGAAACTAGTAACGAACAAGTTATAAAAAGTATTTTTTTCATAAAAACGAATTTAGTTATTAGTCTCAATAACTATTCCTAAATTACGAATTTATCGAATACCATGCATTAATTTAATAATTGTTTTATTTAAGACCAACATTGTAAGACCTGCAACACAAGGAATTATGGTAAAAATCATAAAAAAGAAACTCATCCCATAACTCTCTACAATTGGGTCTAAATAACTCCCTGTAATACCTGCCATTAAATTCGCTATAAAACTAGAAAAATACCACACACCAAACATTAAACCTAAAAACTTAATAGGCGCTAGCTTACTAACGTATGATGTTCCTACTGGTGAAACACAAAGTTCGCCCATGGTATGGAAAAAATAAGCCAACACCAAAAATACCATGCTTACCGAAGCCGACTTTGCATTTAAAGGAATATTCATTGATCCGAATGATAACACTGCAAAACCAATACCCAATAAAATAAGTCCTATTGCAAATTTAACAGGCCCCGTTGGATTATACTTACTCTCCCATATTTTTGAGAAAAAAGGCGCAAATACTATAATATAAAATGAATTTAAAATACTAAACCAAGATGCAGGCACCTCGGTAACTTCATTCGAAAACTCTCTGATAAGCATCCAAATCACAAACCCCCAAACTATTACAAAACTTGTTCCTAGTAAAATATTAGACAAGGCGTATTTTGAAAAAGTTTGCCTAAAAAGCAACGATAACACCCATGTAATAATCATCATGGGCACAACAGTTAATATCGTATTGAATACTTTAAATGTTAAGGCACCCCCACCTTCTAATACTCTATTTGTATAATCTTTTGCAAATACAGTCATTGAACCACCCGCTTGTTCAAATGCCCACCAAAAAAAGATGGTAAAAAAGGTAAAAATCCCAATAACAACCAACCTATCTTTTACCACTTTAGATTTACTTATTTTTTCAATCACTTCCTCAACATCTTCTTTAACCTCATCTATGGCATCTTCAACCGCATCATCTACATCCTCAATATCTTTATTAAACTCACCAATTTTACCAAAAATACCTTGAGCAAAATAAAATTGAAGCATTCCAAAAAACATAAAAATACCTGCTAAGCTAAAACCGTAATGCCAGCCCACCTTTTCTCCTATATAGCCACATAATAATATTCCTAAAAAAGCGCCTGCGTTCACCCCCATATAAAAAATGGTAAAACCTGCATCTCTTTTTTCAGGCACCTTAGTATATAATTGCCCTACTATAGAAGCAATATTTGGCTTAAAAAAACCATTTCCTAATATTATCAAACCTAGCCCCATAAAAAAGAACACATTCGAAAACACCTCCAAAGCCATTGACGCATGACCCAATGTCATTAAAAAAGCACCTAAAACCACTGCTTTTTTAAAACCTAAAAATTTATCTGCTACAAAACCACCTAACATTGGTGTTAAATACACCAAGCCTGTATACCAACCATATAAAACCAAAGCCTCTCCTCTTTCCCAACCCCAACCATTATCAATCACCGAGGTTACTAAAAACAACACCAATAATGCCCGCATACCATAATAGGAAAAGCGCTCCCACATTTCGGTAAAAAACATTACAAATAATCCAGATGGATGCCCTAAAACAAGTTTTTGATTTACTTCTGATCCGCCGTATAGCATATAATATAAATTTTATTTTTTTCAATAGGGTCAAATTACGAAATACAACTATGCGAAATCATAAAATTATGTTATCCTAATATCGTTTTATGAAAAAAAGAATTAATAATATCAAAAAAAATATACTTTATATTTTTTTTACAAAGCATTTAAATTAATAAAAAAAATGAGCTTAAAATTTTTAAATCCATAAACTGACAAATTTCATAAATATTTTAATTATTAAAATTTTTAAACAACTTACATCCATTTCATCCTATTTAAAATCAATTGCAACTTAAATCAAACAGAAAAAAGTTAAATTTATTTTCTTTTATTATCCTCTCATAATTGTTATGTAGGCAACTTTATCTAAAAAAATATACCTAAAATAACGGAAACAAGTTTCCCTAGTCTATGTCAACTTATAATTAATATCATTTGGTATTAAACTATATTTGCTCTATTAAACTATTATTTATGACTCCTGAAGTTACTGGATTTTCAAAACTAAATAAACATCAAAAAATTGACTGGTTAGTAGCTAACCATTTCCAAAATACCGAAAAAGCAAAACAAACACTGCACAACTATTGGAATGCCAACGAACAGCTTCAACAGTTGCATGATGAATTTGCCGAAAATACCCTAAGTAACTTTTACCTCCCTTTTAGTATAGCCCCCAACTTTACAATTAATAATAAACGTTATACCATTCCAATGACTATTGAGGAAAGCTCTGTAGTTGCTGCTGCTAGTAATGCAGCTAAATTTTGGAACAAACGAGGTGGATTTAAAGCCACCGTAATTAACACTGAAAAAATTGGACAAGTTCATTTTAGTTTTTCTGGCAAAAAAGAACATCTAAATTCTTTTTTTAAATCAATTAAATCAAAATTAATTGCTGCCATTACACCTATTGAAGCCAACATGAAAAAACGTGGAGGTGGACTTTTAGATATTCAACTTAGGGACAAAACCCAAGAATTAGCAAATTACTACCAACTGCATTGCACCTTTGAAACTGTAGATGCTATGGGAGCCAATTTTATAAATACTTGTTTAGAAAAATTTGCCGAAGTATTACAAATCGAAGCTCTGGAATACGATGATTTTTCGGATGCAGAAAAGAATATTGAAATCATTATGAGTATTCTTTCTAACTACGTTCCTAACTGCGTGGTTAAAGCAGAAGTTTCGTGCAAAGTCAGTGAATTGCCTAACACTGAAAATTTATCATCGCTCGAATATGCCGAAAAATTTGTAAGAGCCATTAATATCGCCGAAAAAGAACCTTACCGTGCCGTAACTCATAACAAAGGCATTATGAATGGCATTGATGCCGTTGTTATTGCCACTGGAAATGATTTTAGAGCCATTGAAGCTAGCGCACATGCCTATGCTGCAAAAAATGGAAGTTATAGCAGTTTAACTCACGCACACATTACCAATGATGTCTTCACTTACTACATTGAAATTCCTTTAGCTATAGGTACCATAGGTGGATTAACTAGCCTACACCCTATGGTGAAATTAGCCTTAGAATTACTGGAAAAACCTAATGCAAAACAACTCATGGAAATTATTGCTGTGGCTGGTTTAGCGCAAAATTTTGGTGCTGTAAATTCCTTAATTACTACAGGAATTCAAAAAGGACACATGAAAATGCACCTATTAAACATATTAAATCAACATCACGCTACCGCAGAAGAAAAACAAAAAATAGTACAGTTTTTCACCAAAAACACGGTAACACATAGCGAAGTGATTAAACAATTAGCATTACTAAGAGCCTAATGAAGCAGACCTTTTATAGCAATGGAAAATTACTCCTTACCGGAGAATATGTAGTTTTAGATGGCGCCAAAGCATTGGCTATCCCTACTAAAAAAGGACAATCATTAGTCATTACAGAAAATGATTCGGGCATAATAGAATGGAAAAGCTTTGACTGCCATAACCAGACATGGTATACCACAAAAATTTCGACACATCATTTTTTTAGTCATACTGCTCCAAAAGGGGATTCTAAATTTGATACTACTTTATTTAAAATTCTTTGGGAAGCCTTACATGCAAATCCCTCTTTTTTAAATAAAACCAAGGGTTACCACATAGAAACCCACCTTACATTCGAACGTTTATGGGGGCTAGGAACTTCTTCTACCTTAATTAATAATATTGCCCAATGGGCAACTATTAACCCATATGAACTATTACACAAAAGTTTTGGCGGTAGCGGATATGATATTGCTTGTGCATCTGCAAACACTCCTATCTTCTATCAACTTACAAATAACAAATACCAACCTAATGTAAGCTTCACCACATTTAATCCTACGTTTGCATCCTCACTTTTTTTTATTTATTTAGAAGAAAAAAAAGATAGTAAAGAAGCTATAAAAAACTACCGTAACCTATCTACAGAAAATCTAGCTTCGATCGTTACAAAAATTAATACGATCACCGAACAAATAGCCCTATGTCAAGACTTAGAACTATTTAAAAACCTTATCACTAATCACGAAAATTTAATTGCCTCCATATTAAAAACAACTACTGTAAAGCAGGATCGATTTCATGACTACACTGGTGTAGTAAAAAGTTTAGGCGGTTGGGGTGGCGATTTTGTATTAGTAACAGGCACAAAAAATGACATGTCTTACTTCTCCCAAAAGGGATATACAACTATAATTCCTTTTTCAGAAATGATCCTTTAATTATAGTCTTGCTAGCCAAGCTTAATACTTATAAAAGCACACTCGCTTTTTATCAATTTTCCAAATCTTTAAAAAACTATTTTACACGACAAAAAAACACAAAGTTCAAACAAAAAAAATACCAATAAAAAAAATTAACAACTAAAAATCAGCTATTTACATATATTCAAGGTAAAATAAACCGACAAAAAACACATAAACGAGTAAGGCTATTCGTTCTTTTAAAAAAACACCTATTTTAGCTTTGAGTTTTATTTTTATGTTCCTAAACATTGAGCATGAAAAAAATAAGTTTACTAGCAATTTCTTTGATTACAAGTATTGGCAGTTACGCACAATACAATTATGGAGAAGTACTCCAAAAATCACTACTTTTTTACGAAACACAGCAATCTGGGGTATTGCCCGACTGGAACCGTATAGACTGGAGATCAAATTCTGGTGTAAATGACGGAAAAGATGTTGGTTTAGACCTTACCGGTGGTTGGAATGATGCAGGAGACCATATTAAATTTGGCTTCCCTATGGCATTTTCTGTAACTGCCTTAAACTGGGGTTTTCTGGAATACAAAGAAGGTTATGACAAAGCTAACCAAACTGACATATTTTTAAGAAATATTAAATGGGTAACTGATTATTTTATAAAATGCCACCCTAGTCCAAATGAATTTTACGCACAAGTTGCCGATAGTAAATCACAAGATCATAACTTTTGGATGCCAGCCGAAATGGTTGATGAACACCCAATGTATGGACAACGTATGGCCTATAAACTAAGTACAACAGCACCAGGTACGGAAGTAGCATGCGAAACGGCTGCCGCATTAGCATCGGCGAGTATTATGTTTAAAACTGTTGATCCTGCTTACAGTGCCACCTTGTTGCAACACGCAAAAGAATTATATGAATTTGGGGATACGTACCGAGGAATATACAATGAGGACGGAAATATTCCTGCTTCAGGAACATATTCTTCTAACGGATATCAAGATGAGCTAGCATGGGGAGCATTGTGGTTATACAAAGCCACAGGAGATAAAAATTACTTAGAAAAAGCTGAAAAGGAATACAGCGAACCAGATTTTCTTTGGAGTTTAGTTTGGGATGATAAATCTTATGGAAATATGGTACTTTTAAGTATCATTACTGGTAAAGATAAGTATATCGCAGATGCCGAAAAACACTTGGATTTCTGGCAAAAGGGAGGTGGAATTAGCTATTCTCCAGGAGGACAAGCTCACCTTACACAATGGGGATCTTTTAGACATTCCATGAACGCTTCATTAACTGCACTTATTTATAGTGACAATGTTGCCACGTCTAAAAAAAGTACTTATCATGATTTTGCCGTAAATCAAATCAATTATATTTTAGGTGATAATCCATTAGACAGAAGTTTTGTAACGGGTTTTGGAAAAAACCCTCCAAACAAACCTCACCACCGAGGACAACACTCAAGTTGGTCCAGAAGCCCAAAAGTGCCTGAAGAATCTAGACACACCTTGTATGGAGCCTTAATGGGGGGACCTTCTAGTCCAGATGACACATTTGTTGATGATAGGACTGATTTTATTGCCAACGAAGTTGCTACTGATTACAACGCTTGTTTCCAAGGTGTGGTTGCCCGTATGGTAATGGAATTTGGCGGAACAGAACTGGATAACTTCCCTCAACCAGAAGAACCCGGAGTTGAATTTGTTAATGAAGTTAAAATTAATGGAGAATCTAGTCGCTACACAGAATTAGCTATTTGGTTAAACAACCGATCTGGATGGCCTGCGCGTATTCCAAATTCACTTTCTGCACGTTACTTTGTTGATATAACAGAAGGTATTGATGCTGGCTTAAGCCCTGATGATTATACAATCACATCACGAGGAGCTGGAAAAGCTACTGGAGGCTTACAAGAATGGGATGTCACTAACAACATATACTATGTAGAGGTTGAAGTTGACGCAGACAAAATGCCTTTCCCTGGTGGCGCAAGTCAATACCGTAGAGAAATTCAAGTACGTATCGAGGTACCTGCCTCTGCACCTGCAACAGCTTGGGATCCATCGAACGACCCATCATACGAAGGTTTAACAGGTATAGTAACTGAATTTGACAAAGTTTCTATTTACAGCGATGGTAAATTAGCTAATGGTGATGAACCTGCAGGCTCTAGCGTATTAGCCGCCGGATTCACTATTGATAAAGTATCTGGTATTGCTCCATTTACAGCTAAGGTTAACGCATCTAAATCTAATGATCCCGAAGGAAAAGGATTAACATATAGTTGGGATTTTGGAAATGGTAAAACTGCCTCAACGAAAGAAGCAAGTACTACTTTTGAAACTGAAGGCGAATACACAGTAAAACTAACCATAACAGACTCCACTGGGGCTACTGCCGAAAAAGAAATTACTGTGAATGCATTTGGAGAACGCAGCTGTTCATTTGACACACCTCGCGCAACTTCATTACCATCTATTGAAAACAAAAATTTCTCAAATGTTCATGTCATAGGAGATGATGGACCTAGTTTAGACAATGTTACTGCATTTACGATAAATTGGAATTTAGAGAACAATGGGTTATATGGTTTTGCTTTAAGCACAAGCGACGGAAACCCTGGGCATTATGTTGATTTATCAGCAAAAGTAACTCAAAACTTTAAGGATATTAATCCAAGTATTTCTATTACATCTAGTGGATTTACAGGTTTAGATGACGACTATTGGGTTTCTGTTGATGAAGGAAACTTGGTATTAGTTTCAAAAACTAAAGAAGCAACTATCTATTTCAGCAATAGTAGTGAAGTTCCTGTTTGTGGAGAAAAACCAACACTATCTAATGAAACATTTAGCGCTTTAAATATTGGACTATATCCAAACCCAGTTGTTGATCAATTACATATTAATGGAGATATAAATAAGGCTCAACTTACTATATACAGCATTAATGGTTCTGTAGTTGAAAGTACCGAAATTGATTCTGATGAATTTACCACATCACTTTCTAACCTAACTAACGGAATGTACTTAATACACATTCAAAAAGAAGATGGATCTGTAGGGATTGAAAAAATTATAGTGAATCGTTAAAAATTAATTTCACAATTCATCAAGCATTATAAAAAGCCGAATAACTAAAAAAAAAAATAGTTGTTCGGCTTTTTAATTCTTAGAAATCATAACACAAAACATAACTAAACAAAAAAGCCACTCTCTGTAAAAGAGGTGGCTTTTATATATTAAAAGAATTTGTTTTAACTACAACTCCTTACTATAATGTATGTCACTTTGTGATTTAATTTTATCTGCTGCTTGCTCGGCTGTAATATCACGCTGCGGATTTGCAAACATCTCATAACCTACCATAAATTTTTTCACTGTTGCCGAACGTAATAACGGTGGATAAAAACTCATATGCATATGCCATTCTGGGTGGTCCTCCCCATCTGTTGGGGCTTGGTGGATTCCCGCTGAATATGGAAACGATGTTTTAAAAATGTTATCATATTTAGTAGTTAACACCTTTATAATTTCAGCATAACTCTTTTTCTCTGCATCAGATAATGTTGAAATAGTCGCATGCTTTTTACGAGGCATAATCATCGTTTCATATGGCCATATTGCCCAATATGGTACTAATGCAACAAAGTATTCATTTTCAACTAATACACGTTCATCTGCAGCTAATTCTTGATCCAAATACGCCTCCAACAAGGACTTATTGTTATCATTCCAGTAATTTAAAAACTGAGTACTTTTCTTTTTTATTTCTTCTGGAATAGAACGTTGTGCCCATATTTGACCATGAGGATGCGGGTTACTACACCCCATAATACCCCCTTTATTTTCAAATATCTGTACATAGTTAATATCATCATTTGCTCCTAATTCAGCAAATTCTTTTTGCCATAAACTAATTACCTTTTCAATATCAACAGCCTCCATTAAAGGCAAAGTCAATGCATGGTTTGGTGAAAAACAGATCACTTTACAAATCCCTGTTTCGGTTTCCGCTTTCAATAAACCTTCGTTATATTTTTCACTTGGCACTCCTTGCAACAATGCAGCAAAATCGTTTGTAAAAGCAAAAGGTTCTTTATAATCAGGATTTACAGCCCCACCTGCACGTTCATTTGTAGGACATAAATAACAATTTTCATCATAGGTAGTCGATGATAATTTAGCAGGCTCTTCATTTTTACCCTGCCAAGGTCTTTTCGTTCTATGTGGTGACACCAAAACCCATTCTCCCGTAAGGACATTTAACCTACGATGAGGACTTTCATTAAAATCTATATTACTCATGCTTAAATTAATTTATTATTGCTGTACCTTGACTAGGAACTGCCGTAAATGACGTTAAGTCTATATTGAATTTTTCTTTATATGCTTTGGTAGCATCTGCTACAAATTCGGCCACTCCATCTTTATGAATTAAGTTAATGGTACATCCACCAAAACCACCACCCATCATTCGCGCTCCAAGCACTTGATCGTAATTTTTAGAAAATGCTGCTAAAAAATCTAATTCTTCACAACTCACCTCATAATCGTTTTGTAAACCATTATGTGACCCATACATTAATTCCCCAAAAGTAGTTAAATCTTTTTCCTTTAAGGCTTTTACTGCTTTTTCAACACGGGCATTTTCTTCTAAAACATAAGTAGCTCTTTTAAAAGCTATCGGAGTAATTTCCGATTTGACAGCCGCCAACATTTCAAAAGTAGCTTCGCGCAATGAAGTAACTTCTGGATTATTTTTTGCAATAGCCTTTACCACAGATGCGCACTCAGCCACACGAGTATTATACGCACTATCCGCTAAGTTATGCGATACGTTGGTATTCAATAACAAGACTTGGTAATCACCAAAATCAGCAGGAATCATCTGATGTGCAATACTATCGCAGTCCAATAAAATTACATGACCCTTTTCGCTCATTACAGAAGCAAATTGATCCATTATTCCACACTGTGTTCCTACATAAGTGTGCTCTGCTTTTTGACCTATTTTTACTAAATCAATTTTTTCAAGACCTAAATTAAAAATTTGATTCAAACCAAACGCTAAGCCACATTCCAAAGCTGCGGAGGAACTTATACCAGATCCCATAGGCAAATAGCTTTCAATAATACAATCAAAACCGGCTATTTGTTTATCCCGTAACTGAATTTGACTTACTACACCTAAAATGTAATTTTCCCACTCTTTATCACTCGGTGCCACTTCATTTAAATTAAATGACATCATTTTATCAAATGTAGCACTGTATACATTACAAGTATCTGGTGTGTTATTCTTTTGAAATTGGAAAATGATGTGTTTATCAATTGCAGTTGGCAAAACAAAACCTTTATTATAATCTGTATGCTCTCCAATAAGATTAATCCTACCCGGGGAAGCTACTTTCAATTCCGTTTTAAAGGAATCCACAAATTCTTTGTGTACACTATCTGTCATAGTTACTATTATTGAATCTCTATTTATAAATAAGCCTTAATACTATTTCAAACTTCGAACAGGCATTATAAAACTGAAGTACATTATGCTTAGAACAGCAATAAAAAAACCAACTCCTTAATGATTGTTAAAAATTTGCCACAAATATAGTAAATAGCATATACATATATAGCGTATAAGAGCATAGAACATGAAACAACTTGTGTAGAATGAGTTGAACTAAAATGATTTTTAAAGACTATATTTTATAAAAAAGACCCAATATTTATAACGAAGCATTAGAAACATAAAATCATAATCTTAAGTTAAACATTTTAATATTACACAATTCTTAATTTTTTTAAAAAAAATAAGAATATTAATCATAATTAATGTTATAAAATTAAATTTTAAACAATAATACCCCACTCTTCCTTTCTATTGCAACACATCAGATTGATTTTATGTATTTTTGTTACACGCTTTCGAGCGTAATTTCATAATTAAACTTTGTGTATAGGCCTGAGCAACTTATACACCTTTTAGAAGTTTAGTTTTTTGATTAGTTGTTATTCCAGGCAGAGTGATTACTGCCTGGATTTTTTTTACCCCATAATAAAAAAACAACACTAACAAATTCTACAAAAAAACACAAGCAAACGACAATTTATCTTAAATTTTTAGCTTCAAATTAGCTTATCATAGTTAAAAAAATAAGCTAAATAACGTACCTTTGGCAATTAATAATTTTAATCCATATTAAAAAAATGATTACTCAAGAAGACTTTGGAACTACTCAATCTGGAAGCAATGTTCAAAAGTTTATTTTTAGTAACAATAATGGATATTCTATTCATTTATTAAGCTACGGACTTAGCATTCAAAAAATTATATATCCCGACAATCAAGATATAGCCCTAGGCTTTGACACTATTAGCGAATATGAGACTGACCCATATTACATTGGTAAAATTATTGGCAGGAACGCTAACAGATTATCCAATGGAAGTATCCTTATAAATCAAAAAGAAATTCAACTTTCTCAAAACGAAAACAACAAACAACTACATGGAGGACACCATGGTTTTGACACTAAAAATTGGAACTGCGAAATAATAAATTTTGAAGACAAGGACGTACTGATCGCCACATACACCAGTAAAGATTTAGAGGAAGGTTACCCTGGAGAACTTAAAGTTACCGTTAGCTTCGAATTAACTAACAAGAACACTTTAGAGATGAGTTATACGGCAACTACCTCAAAAACCACAGTGGTCAACTTAACTCGTCATGATTATTTCAATTTAAAAGATGGTGGAATCTCTGATATTAAAGATCATCTTATAAAAATTAATGCTGACCAGTATACTGTTAATAATACTGAAAATCTTCCTACTGGAGAAATAAAAACCACGAAAGACACTGCATTACATTTCAATACAGCAACAAAAATTAACGAAAATATTGCAAAAGATCCCGATAACCTTATTATGGGATATGATCATAATTACATCATAAAGAAAAACAACAACAATGAAGTCAGCTTAGCAGGCACAGCTATAGACCCTAACAGTAAAAGACAATTAGAAGTTTATAGTTCCCAGCCAGGCTTACAATTTTACACTGCCGCCTACCTTAACCAAGTAAAAGGCAAAAACAACATTATATATAATGGATTTCATGGCTTTTGTTTTGAAGGACAACATTTCCCTGACGCCACAAAACACAAGCACTTTGATTCCACTATTTTAAGACCACAACAAACATATACACAAAAATTAATTTATAAATTTAGCACTAAATAAATAGGTAATATGAAAATATTAGTAACAGGAGGATTAGGTTTTATTGGTTCTCATACCGTTGTAGAGCTTCAGAATGAAGGATATGAAGTTGTTATTATTGACAATTGCTCAAACTCATCTGAAGAAGTTCTTGTGGGTATTGAAAACATTACTGGAAAAAAGCCCATTTTTGAAAAAATGGATTTACGTAACCGTCAAAAAGTAAGTGATTTTTTCAAAAAACACTCGGATGTTACTGGCGTTATTCATTTTGCCGCATCAAAAGCTGTTGGCGAAAGTGTTCAAATACCACTTACTTATTACGAAAACAACATTGGAACACTTGTTTACCTATTACAAGAGCTACAAGAAAAAACCGATGCTAGCTTTATATTTAGTTCCTCATGCACCGTATATGGACAAGCCGACGAACTACCCATTACAGAAAGCGCACCTGTTAAAACAGCTGAATCTCCATACGGAAATACCAAACAAATAGGTGAAGAAATTATTAGAGACACTTGCAAAGTATCACCTCAATTAAAAGCTATTGCGTTACGCTACTTTAACCCTATTGGTGCTCATAAATCAACAGAAATAGGCGAACTACCTTTGGGCGTACCTCAAAATTTAGTCCCTTTTATTACACAAACTGCAATGGGCTTGCGCGACAAGCTTTCTGTTTTTGGAGATGACTACAACACACCGGACGGTACCTGCATACGTGATTATATCCATGTGGTTGACCTTGCCAAAGCACACGTAATTGCCTTAACACGATTATTAAAAAACAAAAACAAAGAAAATTACGAAGTATTCAACCTAGGTACCGGTACAGGTAGCTCTGTTCTAGAAGTAATAAAGTCTTTTGAAAAAGTCTCAGGAAAACCTCTTAATTACGCCATTGTTGACCGCAGAGAAGGTGATATTACAGCTGCATTTGCTGACACCAACCTTGCCAATAATGAACTTGGCTGGAAAGCAGAATTAAGCTTAGACGAAGCTATGAAATCAGCTTGGGAATGGGAGCAAAAAGTAAGAAGTAAGAAGTAAGAAGTTAACAATATTCTCGGAACAAAAAAACCTGTAAAACGTAATGTTCTACAGGTTTTTTTTATGAGTATTGGCAACTGAAACTGATACTTTCTAATAAAGCACCGCTCTTTTATCTTCTATTTCAGCTTTTTCTTTTAATGCACTTAACAAAGCTCCTTGCGCCTTACGAGCTTCATCTTCTGCTTTTTTATTAGCCAAACCTTGATACGAAGCCAAACCTTGACCTGGAGTTTTTGAAGTCACCTTAACCACGTAGACTCCTTTATTTCCTTCAACTGGTTTTGATACTGCATTCACATCCAACGCAAATGCCGTTCCTACTACTTTCTTTTCAATACCCGCACCACTTATTGTCGAATTCTTCATAGTAATAGCAGATGCCGATTTTACCGTAGTATTAGTTGCTTTAGCAATTTCCTCTAAACTAGCACCACTAATTTTAGCTTTTAAAATTTTAGCTTTCTTCTCATTCTTTAAAATAGGAGAAACTTTTGCCGAAGCCTCTTCAACATTCATTAAACCTGCTTTTTCGACTGCCGTTAATTTTGCGATCACATAACCACTTGGTAAATCAAAACTTTTTATAGCTCCTTTTTTAGTTTCTTTATCAAAAGCCCAACGAACTATCTGACGCTGTTTACCTATTCCTGGGATATTTTCATCAAGCTCACCCATTTTAGTAACAGGTTTAGTTGTTAAATTTTCTTCTTTTGCCGCTGCTTCAAAACCTTTTTCACGCGCATCAATTACAAACTTTGTTGACTTCGCATAAATTTCATTAATTGTTTTTTCGCTTGGCTCAATTTTTTGCGCAATAGTTGCAATTTTAACTGCCTTTTGAATATTCTTTTGATCTTCGATTTTAATCACATGAAAACCAAATTGAGTTTCAACCACACCCACATCTCCAGTCTTGTTTTCAAAAACATAATCATTAAATGCCGGCACCATACGTCCTGGTGTAAAATAACCTAAATCACCACCTTTATCTTTATTTGATCGATCTGCAGATAAGCTAGCCGCTAACTCCTCAAACTTAGAACTCTTTTTAGAAACTACTGTCAACACACTATCCGCTAACTTTTTTGCTTCCTCTTTAGTTCTTGTAACATCAGGTCCCGCAAACTGCAAACCTTTATAAGCAACTAATATATGACTTGCCTTTACCGAATCTGGTATTTTAGTTTCAGCAATTAATTTTGAAAGTTTTATGTAAGCTCCATCTTTATATGGCCCATACACCTTACCCAATTCTGCATCAAATAAATTTGTAGCCACATCTGTATTTAACTTACTCTTAAACTCATATTTATCCACATACTTAATTGCTGAATTTTCATTTACAAATTCTTCAACATTTTTAGTATTAATAAAACCTAAAACTTTTTCAGTTTGCTTAGTTACATTATTAAATTCATCGGAATCATTTACCAACTTTGCTAATTCTGTAGAAATCGCTTTTTCATCTTCTAAAGTAGCTACTTCATCAATTTTCACATATTCAATATCTGCATACGCATCCCTTTTGTATTCTGTTTTATGCGCATTAATATAAGCTAATATTTCACTTTTAGAAACCTCTACCTCTTTATCATCAACTGAAGTGTAAGGCAATTGAACATAACTAATATTAATTTTATCATTCTCCATTTTATAGGCTAACTCCCCCTCATTAATAGTAGCTCCTAATCCAGCCTTAACCATATTCAAGTAAACATTCCCTGCAACATCTTTAGCTATTTCTCCTTCATTGTTAGTCCAATTGTTATATCGAACTCTATCAGTTTCTTTCATTTCTAAAATCAACTCTTGTAATTTTTCTAAACTAAAATTTCCATCATCATCCTTTAGTGATGGATCATTTGCATAACGTCTCGCTAATTCTTCGTTTAAGTGCTCTCTATCAACAATAATTCCTGCATCATTAGCTCGCTGACCGGTTAATAACCCATTCACTTTTTGATTCCAAACATTACGTACAGCTTGCATGTCTGATCCACTTCGACGCTGGTTATCGACCAAAGCCTGAAATTCAGACGTTTTAATTTCCTCTCCATTTATCTCTCCTATAGTTTTTTGAGCCTTTTGACCTCCAAATCCTCCGCTTCTAACCAAATCTCCAATGATAAATGCGAAAAGAGCCAGAGCTATAATCATTATTAGAAAAAATGATCGTTGCCTAATTTTATTTAATACTGCCATCCTTTTGGTACTTTATTTTATTCGATAAGGGGCGAAAATAAGATTTTATTACTTAAAATAAAACAGAAAGCATTTAAAAATTCAAGCGTTTTCGTAGACTTTAGCTTGACATCACCTTAAGCGCTGTTAGGATTATTTTATTCTCCAAGGTTTCTTTAATTGTAATTTGAAAGTGTTCTATTACAATTACTTCATTAGCCTTTGGAATTTCTTCGGTAAAGTTTACAATAAACCCTCCTAAGGTCTCATAGCTTTCAGACTCAGGAATATTCAAATTATACACTTCATTAATATGATCAACCTCAATACGCGCCGAAAAAAGAAATTCATCTTCCGAAATTTGTTCCTCAATTAGCATTACAGAATCATGCTCATCTTCAATTTCACCAAATAATTCCTCAATAATATCCTCCACTGTTACCAAACCACTAGTACCTCCATACTCATCCACTACCACAGCAAGACTTTTACGTTTTTTAGTTAAACTATTTAACACATCCTTGATATACATGGTTTCGGGCACAAAAAATACAGGCCGTATGACTACGGATAAACTTTTAGGGCTTTTAAACAATTCAAAAGCGTGTACATAACCAATAATATCATCAATCGTATTATTGTAAACTAATATTTTAGACAAACCTGTAACTTGAATAAGCTTAGCCACCTCAGAAATGGATTGCCTCCTGTCCACCGAAACCATTTCCGTTCTTGGCACCATCACTTCTCTCACTCTTACGCCAGAAAACTCCAATGCATTCTGAAAAATTTGAATTTCAGAATCCAATTCCTCTTCATCAGTAATTGTACCCACCTGTTGGTTTATATAATCTCCTAACTCAGTTTTTGAAAATGTTAATGACTCCTGATCCCCATCTGTTTTAAAAAAATACTTGAGCACTACATTGGAAACTCCCATAACCCCCCAAGATATTGGCGTAAACAACCAATAAAAAACATAGGCTGGAAAAGCCATAATTTTAACTAATTTATTGGCATAAATTTGAAAAAAAACTTTTGGAAGAAATTCTGCAGTAAATAAAATAACCAACGTAGACAATAATACTTGTAAAAAAAGACTAATACCTGAAGTTATGTCTGGAAAATTTCCTGCTATCCAACTCACCAAAAATTCTCCCATTAAAATACCATAGATCACCAACACAATATTATTCCCTACCAACATGGAAGCAATAAATTGCGATGGTTTTTCGGTAAGCTTTCCTAAAATTTTAGAAGTAAATGTCTGTTGTTTTTTCTCAATTTCAAGATGAATTTTATTCGCCGAAACATAAGCTATTTCCATTCCTGAAAAAAAAGCTGACAACAACAAACACAATAAAATAACCCCAACTTGAAACCACATAAGTTGTTATTTTCTATTCTGAAACTTTTTACGAAAATGACGTTTAAAAAAGAACATCCCTATAGCTGCGACCATTAACAATATAAATGCCCAATTAATATTACCCGTTGCTTGATATTCTTTAAACACGGTATATCCAAAAAACACACCTACAAATAAATAAGCGTATTGAAAAAAAGCCTGAAGTGCTTTCATAAAATTTTTAATTAAAATACTGAAGCAACATAAACCACTTCGAATAGCAAGATACAAAAAATGACCGTAGAAGATTAGTCATTCAATATTTGAGTACCTACATTTATGCGCGACTTAAAGTTCGTAAAGTCTTCATTTACATCAAAACCAGCTCCCTTATTTTTAGCGCCATTCTTAAGTACTGCATTGTAATCATTATCCGTATACAACCAATGCAATTTTTGATCCCAATACAATTGAGGCGCATTTACCCGAATACTATCTGCGGTAATTATTTTGACATTCCCAGACAAATCTACCAAATTCGTTTTCTCATATTGTATCCCATAATCTGCCTTTACATTTGACTCTCCTCCGTTTTTATCAAATATAATTAACTCTACCCCTTTAGGAAATTCCCGATAAGGAAAATCAACATGTGTATAATCTTTAAAAACAGGCGTTTTCATTACAGCTACTAACCTTCCGGAATCTGTATATTTGACCACAACTTCTTTTCCTACTCCCTGAGCCACTTCGGCAAAATTCACTGTATTAGTATTCCCTCCTTTTGGAGTACAACAATAAAAAAACATTGCTGTAAGCATCCCTACAGCAATGTTTTTTAAAAAATTTCTATATGTTGTTTTAATAGCCATTTAGCTACAAATTATAAATTTGGCACTTTAACCGACTCTCCTATCCAACATCCAATTTTAATTGTTTTTCCTTGCATTCCTTTTGTAAACACATCAGATTTAGAAGGTGCACTAGCCATATAACTTGCTACCGTTTTTTTAGCTCTTGAAGCCACAGAAGGATCCACCCTTGCTGCTTTATTAGCATAATTAGCAGCTAACCAATATACCGCACGCTTACTAAACTCATCCGTACCACAATTATTTGCACTTTTACCAATCATACTAGCAATTTGCAAATACGCCCCTCCTAATGAAGGCTTATATTCCAATGCCTTTCTAAAATACGTTCGTGCTTTTCCATAACTCCCCTTTTTCTTTTCGGCCAAAGCAATTTCTACATAAGCTTCTGCTTTTCTACTTGGGTTATCCTCACGCTCAATAGCTTCTTCATAATATTTACGTGCAGCGGCCACATCACCTCTTTGCTCTGCTAACTTACCTAAATACTTAGCAGTTACTGCCGAAGGCTCTAGCTTATGCTGTTGCTCCACCAATTTTAAAAATAATGGATCTGTCGTACATTCTTTTTTATACATACGTCTAGCAGATTGCTTTACCCACTTGACATCTCCTTTTTTAGCCTCAAACTCCTGTGTAAATAGTGGAATTAAATAAGGACAATCGGCCAACTTACCTAATTTTTTGTCAACAGATGCTTTTACTTGACTATATACTTTTAAGTTCTTTTCTGCCTTAGCTAAAGCTTTTTTCTCTTTACTCAACAAATCAACTCCAGATTCTTCCTTTGCAGTATATTTTGCAATTTTAGCAGCCATCTTACTTTCTTCAACTTCAATTTTATCTGTTAAATCATCATAAGTAGAAAAAACCTCACCTATTTCCTTTTTCCCCTCAGACTGTAAACTTAATAATAAAGAAAAATAAGTGTAAATTTTCTTAGGTCCCTTAAAGTTCTCCTTATCCTTAGTGTAAGCATCTTTAAACATTTCAAATTGCTCCTCCTTTGTACCCATTTTATTTTCGTACTTCAACAAAGCAATATCAGAAATCATATCACCCTCTTGTGTTTTAGATGCAAAGTGCTGCTTACGCTCTTTGAACAACGCAACTAATTCATTAACCACCGCTGCTTTACCACCTTCTGGAGCTTTTTTAAGCTTATCGCGAAGTATTTTTTCGCTATACTGAAACGTTGCCAAACTATATGTTGGACAATCCTTACGTACTTTGTCTAAATAAGGAGCTGCTTCTGCATAGTTTTTTACCTTAGCACTCTCTATCCCCAAAGAGGCATTTTTTTTACACTCGTCTGACACCTGAGCGCTTAAAGAATAAGTCGTTACTAAAAAAGTACCAATAGCTATTTTAAGTAATGATTTCATAGTTAATTGTTGTATTAATTAAATTTTCTTTTCCTAAACCATTTATCACTTAATGATAAACCTACTGAAAAATTGATAAAGTTTTCTTTTACTAATCCTGCAGTTGTTGTTCCTCTAGAACCAAGCTCTACACCTAAATCCAAAGAGGAGTATCCTTGGGATACTGGCAATGAAACACCAAAAGATGTGCCAAACTCGTTAACATCCTCTCCTTGTAACACTAAGCCTATTCTTTCATAACGCATTCCAACCCGGTAAGTCATTCGTTTAAAATAACTTGTTAATGAATTATATTTTGGAATGATAAACCCTCCAACTTTAACCCCATATGCCTTTGCATAATTAACTCGATCTCTATTCTGAACTCGATCTTGATAATCATTATTATTTTCCAAATACGCCTCTCCTCCAACAAACCATTTACTCTTTTTTATAACACCCGCACCAAGCGTCAACCTACTTGGCAAGCTAAACGATCTGTCTGCAATATCTAAAATTTCATTTTCTGACGCTATTACAACACCAGTTGTTGTAGTGGCTACAGCAGAAATTTGTTGTATATTTTCCGATTTAATAGTTCCTGATTTACTATACACTACAGACGCCCTAACCAAAGTTTCTTCATCAAGATCTAAATCATATACACCCGAAAAAGTATAACTAAAACCTCCCACATCTGTTTGCGTTGTCACTCTTGTATCATTCTGCGTATCCGGAAATTGAGTTACCACATTTTCTAAACGCCCGAAATTATACTGAAATTCAGCTCCTAACTTTAAACCTTTGTACAGTTTTGCTCCAGCTCCAAAATACACTCTATTTACATTTCCTGATCCAGTATTACTTTCCTCAAAACCTGCATTATTAACACCTTTAAAAGAAAAACCTACGGATCGATAAGGCAATAACCCAAAACCAAATCCAAACTTACCTGCTGGTATACTTATCGTTAAATAATCCAATGTTGTCGCTTTTCCGGTACTTTCACCCCCTTGCTCTTTAAATCTCGTTGAACTGTAAGTCCCTCCCACACCTAATGCAGTCGTTTTTAAATCTCCATAAAGTGCTGGATTTTGAATATTTGGAGTAAATGGATTTGAATACAAGGACAAACCACCCATACTCTTATTTGCAATAGATCCTCTAAAATTTTGCAAACCCAATCCATGGATTGAATACGGTGACGATGAAGATTCCTGTGCATATGCCATACCTGCCACCAAAAGCAACACACTTATTATTATTTTTTTTATCATTTACTGGTATTGAAATCGAGTATAAAATTTAACCCTTTAAACAAAAAATTTGGGTCGACAAATATGCTACTTTTTAATCGTTTAGACAAGAAATTAGCGTCTCCACCCGTCAAAATAACGACTAACGAACCAAAGGTGTTGCTAAATTGCTCAATTATACCGTTTATTTCACTAACAAAACCATTAAAAACTCCTGCATGAATTGCATTTTCTGTACTATCTCCAATCAAACCATCATACGCTATAGCTTCCAACTTAGGTAAATTAGCGGTATGATCATTCAAACTTTTGTAACGCAATTGCAAGCCTGGACTTATCCCCCCACCTTTGTACGCCCCTTTTTCATCTAAAAAATCATAGGTTACACAAGTTCCAGCATCTATAATTAAACAATTTTTATTGGAATACAATTTACTTGCTCCCGCCACCAACGCCAAACGATCCACACCTAAAGTTTTCGGCGTGCTATATAAATTTACAAACGGCATTTGTGTATTGCAATCCAAAACCAGTAATTGCTCATTGTTTAGTACTTTTTCAATAGCACTTTTGTCCAGAGCAGAAACCGACGAAAGAATAATTTTAGTAATTTTTGGATAATGAGATTTAATTTCTAAAAAAACTTCAAAAAATCCAGCATATTCTACCTGTTGTTTACTTCTTACAATACCCCCCTCAAAAACAGCTAGTTTCACCAAAGAATTCCCTGCATCAATAACTAAATTCATCCCTAATTTTGTTTTATTTTCCAAAAATATGAAAGTTTTTTTACGAAAGTTGTTGCATAACCCAAAAAAGGTTCTATATTTGCACCCGCTTAGTAACATAAGCGAAATTGGGTGCCTTAGCTCAGTTGGTAGAGCAAAGGACTGAAAATCCTTGTGTCCCTGGTTCGATTCCTGGAGGCACCACCTTTAAAACCTCACTATTTATAGTGAGGTTTTTTGTTTTACACCCCTACAACCAAAGTCCCGAAATATTAGTTATAATGGCGCTCAAGAAACCGCAACCCGTTAGTAGACATTATTCTTTCAACCACCTCATTCGCATCAATATTATTTGAAGGCATCTTAAATTTATTTTCTTTAAGATAATTATAAGCATGACGTTCTAAAAAATCCGCTAAAAAAGGCAATTCTTCCGCAGTCCAAAAAGAATTTAAAGGATCAATAATCCCATCAAAATCAGTTCCCAAAACCAAGCAATCCCAAATAAACAAGCCTTCATTATCTAAAACCTCTGCCACATGTTGTATTTGCCTCCACATCAACTCTGAACGATAATGCATAATTTTGGAACGTTTTACAGAATGCTTTACATTTTTAAGTGTTTTATCACTAGCCACCCTACGCTCATCTAACTGAAATCCAAAAATCCCTTTACTTTTAGCAACTTTTATAATTTCATCATTAAAAAAATTAACATCTACCGCTTTTAAAGTATCCGCCACTTTTGAACCTCCCGAAACTTGATTATCCATAGCCAACAAACCATTTGCCGCTCCATGACTTACTATTATTGGAACATCCTTATACTCCGGATTAGTTTCCAACATATGATAATATTCCTTTCGAGATGCTACGCTCATATGTTTTACATCAACCAGAATTCGTTTTCCATTTTTATCACTCAACAATTCACTAACCACTTTTCTTCCCAAATCAGTAAACCCCAAATTCATACCATCTGATTGATCCACCTTACTTTTCACCAACTTAGTAAAGCTCTCTGCATGGCCACATAAATAATTCCAAAAATGATGTGCTACCGACACAAAAAATGGAGGCGTATCCCAGGATTTAATTTTCTGAAGATTCCCTAAAAATTGCACTTCCGTTGGTGGTTTGCTAATATTCGAATTCAAAACATGCAACCCCTCTATAGACATGAGCACACCTATTGTAGTCACCTGCTCATCATCCGAAGCATTTAGTTCCTCTATCTCCTTATAATTCCTTACTAATTGATACCTAAACTTCCCTTCGGGCAACTTAACCACTTTCCCATTCAATTGCTTATAAAAATCATACTCCATTTCAAGATCCTTAAAATAATCTTGAAGTCCCTGAATATGATCTACACGTTTTTTACCTACACCTGTAGCAAAATTAGCTGCTATATCTTTTAAAAATTCACTTTTAAGCTTATTTACAAAAAACCATTTTTCAATTGGATACAAGGACACACATGCCACCCCCACACCTCCCCGGGCAAGACTAGTGAAATTTGATTGCGAAAACTTGGTTAAATTAATCACATAATTAACCAACTTATCAAAAACGGAAGGAGGATTATACTTCCAAATACTACTCGATCTATGTCTTCGACCATGATTAATTCCAATTTTCTTATAATTAAAACTTTTCCCAAAAGGCTTCATTGCAGCATGACAATGAAAATCAACGTAATTATTAGTTCTATCTCTCATTATTCTAAATTATATAGTTAAAAAAATTTAGCACAATTCATGATTAGAAATGAGGACAATGAAGTTTTCGCAAAAAACTATATTATTTTACAGGCATTTACTTACTACAATATAACAATAATTAACCACTTAATTCACAGTATATAACAAAACAAAAACACTCTATAATGAAGCACAATTCACTATAGAGTGTTTTTAAAACTACTATTTTTTTTAACGGCAAGTTGGACAACTGCGCTCTATCTTTGTAGGCTCTGACCAACAACTTCCACGCCTAACTCTTAATGTTATAGAAATTCCTTTCCTAGAAGAGGACACAGGAGTTTTCGAATCATAACCTTTTCCATCACCAGTACCCATAAACACATCTACTTTACCTTCTTTTGTTATCAATCTATTTCTCAAAATAAATCCACCATCAATATACCCCACATGACCATTACCTGAAACGGTCCACTCATACTCATCCCCTACGGCATCAGTTTTTATTGGATGCAAAAGCGCCCAACCAAACACATCCGAACGTCCTGTTGAAATATTTGGCGCTACTTTACAAGGCGGAACTGGCGCCACTACCGCTTTAACTTTTCCTGTAACCGTAAATCTACAACTTGATTTATTAGCTCCATAATCACTTGCTGTTATAGTCACTATTTGGTGACCCGCCCTAACCAAAGTTCCAGGCGCTGGGGATTGTGTTAACTTTACAGTTCTAGAACAATCATCAGTAGCCTCAAAAGAACTTCGATAATCTTTTAGTTGTGTTTTTTCATCTACAGTACGCGTTCCTGTTATCCCACATTTAATAACTGGAGCCGTATTATCGTTATTAACACATTCAAAATTAACATATGTCATTTCTAACCATGGCACAAAGCCTTTTCCTGCTTCTAGAACCAAAGCTGACGTCCCTTTTGCATGTATATTCGGCAAAGCATATATTTCAAAAGAACAACTTGACCCAGGATCTGCCGTTACAATATAAATGAATTCATCATTCTCACCAAGTATATTATAAACACAGGAGTCTCTGTTAGTTATAACATCTTCTCCTTTTCTATGAGTAAAAATTAATCTTCCACCTCCCGCAAGCCATATCCCTCCAAAATCTTTAGAAATCTTTGAAGAGCTAATAGACTGAGTTCCCAAAAATTCTTCCAATACAGCTTCCTGATCTTCTTTTTCAGGAATTAACTCCTCTTCCTCTGTATTACAAGCCACAAATAATACCGAAAACGTAATAATAAAAAAGAGTTTGTAATTTTTTGCAAATAACAAATTAAACATGGTTTGTTTTTCCATAATAAATAATTTTTGATTAAAATATTAGAATTTAATAACCAGCAAGATACACGGGAGAAAACCAAAAAAAATCCCTACTTTCAGTGAAGATACACCCCCAGTTTTCAGTGAAAAAAGGGCACAAAAAAAGCCACCTTAAAAAAGCCACCTTAAAAAAGATAGCTTTAAAAATAAGTGGGCAATGAGGGATTCGAACCCCCGACCCCCTCGGTGTAAACGAGGTGCTCTGAACCAACTGAGCTAATTGCCCTAATTGTATTATTTGCAATAAAGAAAGTTGTGGGCAATGAGGGATTCGAACCCCCGACCCCCTCGGTGTAAACGAGGTGCTCTGAACCAACTGAGCTAATTGCCCTTTCTTTAGTTACTCCTAGAATAAAATCCTAGGCGGGTGCAAATATATAACTCTTTTATGAATTTCAAACTCTTTTTTCAATAAAAAAACTAAAGAATTTCAGCAACCACAAACGTACTTCCTCCTACATAAATCATATCTGTTGAAATCGCCGCTTTTTTAGCCATCTCAAAAGACTCTTTTACAGAGGCATAACTCCCTCCTTTTAAATCATACTTAAAGGCTATTTCTTTTAATTCTTTTTCTGAAAAGCCTCTAGGATTATCTGGCTTCGTAAAATAATAATTGGCATTTTTAGGAAGCAATGGCAAAATACGTTCTAAATTTTTATCTTTCACCACACCAAAAACGATGTGTAAATTTGTTTTAGGTTGCTTGTTTATTTGATCAACTACCACTCGTAGTCCTTCATAATTATGCGCCGTATCACAAACAGTAAACGGACTTGTATTCAAAATTTGCCACCTCCCTTGCAAACCTGTATTTTTTACCACTGATAAAAACCCTTTCTCAACAGCAAGTTCACTTATATCCCATGCATTATTTTTAAGCACTTCTACCACCTTTAACGCTGTTTTGGTGTTCTCTTTTTGATAATTCCCCAACAAGTCTGTTTTGTAAGAACATGCTTGCTCTAATTCCGCAAAATAAATAGCAGCTCTCTGTTTTTGAGCCACCTCATTAAAAACTTTTTTTGTCTCTTTACTCGTAGCTCCTAACACACATGGAATCCCCGACTTTATAATCCCTGCTTTTTCTGCTGCAATCAATTCCAAGGTATCTCCTAAAAATTGAGTATGATCCAACCCTATATTGGTAATCACCGAAACTTCAGGCGTAAGTATATTGGTTGAATCTAATCGCCCACCTAGACCCACTTCAACAATAGCAATATCCACTTTTTCTCTAGCAAAATGCTCAAAAGCCATACCAACCGTCATTTCAAAAAAAGACAATTGGTTTTCCTTAAAAAAAGAATGATTCTTTTTTACAAAATCAACCACACTTTCTTCGCCAATCATTTGACCATTAATCTTTATTCGCTCTCTGAAATCTTTTAAATGTGGCGAAGTATACAAACCTACCTTAAAGCCAGCTTCTTGTAATATAGAAGCCAACATATGACTTGTAGAGCCCTTCCCATTGGTTCCACCCACATGGATAGATTTAAATTTACGTTCTGGATTATTCAAATGATTTGCCAACTTAATTGTATTAGACAAATCCGCTTTATAAGCAGTCTTCCCCTGTCTTTGATACATTGGAAGTTGCACAAAAAGCCAATCAATTGCTTCTTGATAGGTCATTATTCGGAAAGTTTAAAGGTATACACTATACTCCCTGTTTGCTTGGAGGGTGCTTTTTCGTCACTATTAAAACGCGTAGCCATAGCAGCCTCTTTCGCAGGCTTCATTAAACAAGGAGCCGTATTGGTTGTTCCTTTTATACCTGGGTACGCTTGGATCACTTTCCCTGTTTTATCCACTACAATTTTAACCACTACTGTTCCCGTTTCATTACAAACAGGTATTTTTTTCTCTTTATTCAAGGCTTTTCTTCCGCCTAAGCGGTAATTACCATCACCATCTAAACCCTTACCATTACCATAATAAGACTTTGCATTAGGATCACCATCCGGCCTACCTTTATCTCCTCCAGTAGCATCATCTCCTTCTCCTCCTTTGGCTTTTCCATCATTTTTGGGGCCGTTTAAAAAACTATCCAAAGCACTTTTTGTACTGGCATCTGGTTTTTTCTCGACCGGTTTAGGCTTTTCTTTTTTTACAGGCTGCTCCTTCTCTTTCTTAACTTCTTTAGTTTTTGTTTCCTTTTTAGGAACCTCCTTTTCTATCTCGGCCTTCTTTTCTTTTTTCTCTTCTTTTATTACAGGTGCCTCTGCATCTTCTTGCGTAACCACTTCTTCACTATCCGGTGTTGCTTCAGACGCATCTTCTTCCGACACTTCCTCTTCAACCTCCTCCGGGACCACCTCTTCAACTGGAGCTGTTTTTACAGGTTCGGTAGGTTGAACTCGACCACTCCCTATATCAGTAGTTCCAAAATTTACTGCTATCCCCTGTTCCTCGGCTGGATCTAAATAGGTCATTCCAAAAAAGAACATAATCAACAGCAATACCATATGCAAAAGTATGGTAATGAGTAAGGATTTCTTTTTATGTGGCGTATCTAGCATTAGTATCTAATGGTTATTGGTTTTGACTTTTGACTTTTGACTTTTGGCTTTTGGCTTTTGGCTTTTGGCTTTTGGCTAATATGTTTATTTTTTCATATTAAGCAGTCACTATTATTTTTACTTATTCAAAAAAGACAAACACCTTGCTTGCTTATATAAAAACAATTGAATCTTATTTATTCTGGTTTGACCGCTAATACAATTTTATATTTATGTCGATTGGCAATATCCATTACTTTAACTGCTTTTTCGATAGGAACTCCTTCTTCGGCTCGTAAAATAATTGTTGGATTTTCCACTGTTTTTAATTGATTAACCACGGTATTTTCCAAGCCTTTTTCACTAACACGTTTACTATTTACATAGAATTGTTTCTTTTTAGTAATGCTCACTGAAAGGTTTTGAACATTGGTAGTCTTTCCTTTTGCTTTTGGCAAAATCAGATCCAAAGCTTCGGGTGTAATTGCCGGCGAAGTCAACAAGAAAAAAACCAATAACAGAAATACAATGTCTGTCATGGACGACATACTAAATTCGGGACTTACTTTATTTCTTCCTCGTAAATTCATAAGTAAGATTGCTATTAAACAGGTTCATTTAATAAATCCAAGAAATCAACAGCTGTAGCTTCCATTTGATGCACTACTTTATCCGTTTTTACCACCAAATGATTATAACCTATGTAAGCAATAATCCCTACAATTAAACCAGCAACCGTGGTAGTCATAGCGGTATAAATACCTTCGGCCAAATTCCCCATATCCGCTTGCCCACTACTTGTGGCCAATTGATGAAAAGCCAACACCATACCAATCACTGTTCCCAAAAAACCAATCATTGGAGCCGCTCCAGCTACTGTAGCTAATATACTCACATTTTTTTCTAGCTTGTACACTTCTAATCTTCCAGCATTTTCTATAGCCGTATTTATATCCTCCAACGGACTCCCTATACGCGAAATCCCTTTTTCGGTCAATCGAGATACTGGAGTCGCTGTTTCTCTACATAATGATTTTGCCTCATCTGTTTTCCCCGAACTCACATATGCTTTTATATTCCCCATAAAACCTTCATCGTATTTTGATGCTGCTTTAATAGCAAATAAGCGTTCAAAATAAATATATACCGCAACAAAAAGGAGCACAAATAATATTCCTATTACGATCATACCAGCTATTCCTCCACTGATTAATAAATCGATTATCGAAAGTGTTTTTTCCTGAGAAACCTCGTCACTAGCAACTTCTTGCAACAAACTATTCAACATAATTAAGTTTAAATTTTAATTTAATTAGCATCCACCTCGGGACATCACATTTATTAAGACTTAAATATAACGCATTTTGTTTTTTTAAATTACAATTTTACTTACAAAAGAATGCATACCTATCAACTAAATAACAACATATTACTAGATAGACTATCCTACACAAAACAAAACCTCTTAATGCGAATACATTAAGAGGTTTTAATACTATTTTTATTGTAAGAAATTTTACAATTCTAATGCTTTTAATAAATTATTATCCATTAGTAATTCTTCTGGATTTTCTAAAGCTTCTTTAACAGCCACTAAGAAACCTACTGATTCCTTACCATCAATAATTCGGTGATCATAAGATAATGCCACATACATTATAGGCTGAATTACCACCTGCCCATTCACTGCCATTGGACGCTCAACAATGTTATGCATTCCTAAAATAGCCGATTGTGGAGGATTTATAATTGGCGTAGACAACATTGATCCGAACACTCCTCCATTAGTAATGGTAAATGTTCCTCCTGTCATTTCATCAACCGTAATTTGACCATCTCTGGCGCGTAATGCCAAACGCTTTACTTCAGATTCCACTCCTCTGAAAGATAAGTTCTCGGCATTTCTAATTACAGGTACCATTAATCCTTTTGGTCCAGAAACTGCAATACTAATATCCTGAAAATCATTTTCGATCATAAAATCACCATCGATCATAGCATTAACCGCTGGATACATTTTTAATGCACGTACACATGCCAAGGTAAAGAAAGACATGAAACCTAAGTTTACTCCATGCTTCGCTTTAAATGACTCTTTATGCTTTGCTCTTAAATCAAAAATCGGTTGCATGTTCACCTCGTTAAACGTGGTTAACATAGCTGTTTCATTTTTAACCTGAACCAAACGCTGCGCTACTTTACGACGCAACATTGATAATTTTTTTCGAGATGTTCCTCTACTTCCACCAGAAGTAGGTGTACCCATTGATGGTATCGCTTTTACAGCATCATCCTTAGTTACACGACCATCACGACCAGTCCCTTTTACGCTTGCCGCATCAATCCCTTTTTCTGCCAACACCTTTTTAGCTGCTGGCGAAGCTGTACCGCTTGCATATGTTTCTTTAGCCACAGGAGCTGCTGGTGCAGGCGCTGCTTTTTCTTCTTTTTTCTCTTCTTTTTTCTCTTCCGTTTTTGGTGCCGAAGCTCCACCTGCTGGCTTAGCTGCATCTGTATCAATTAAACAAACTACTTGTCCAACTGCTACTGCGTCACCTTCTTCGGCTTTTAGTGTAATTATTCCACTTGCTTCCGCAGGAAGTTCTAATGTTGCTTTATCACTATCAACCTCTGCAATAGCTTGATCTTTTTCTACATAATCTCCGTCTTGGACTAGCCATTCCGCAATTTCAACTTCGGTAATCGATTCTCCTGGTGAAGGAACTTTCATTTCTAAAGCCATAATATCTATATATTTTACCTGTAAAGGATTCTAAATTTTACTTAATTATTAACGTTGATTATTTTTTGTTTGATCAAAAACATAATCAATCACTTGTTGATGACGACGCTTTGAACGTGTTGAACTACCTGCTGCTGGCGCCCCATATGGCCTACGTGTAGCAAAACGGAATGTTGTTGCTTTATCATAATTCATTAACATATGTGCCATAGCCCCCATATTCCTTGGTTCTTCTTGTGCCCAAACCACATCATCTGCTCCATACTTTTCAATAACTGCATCCATAGCATTAGCTGGTAATGGAAATAATTGTTCGATACGCACTAAAGCTACATCATCTCTATTTAACTTTTCACGCTCTTCCACTAAATCATAATAGAACTTCCCAGTACAAAACACTAAAGTTTTTGTCTTTTTAGCTTCTACAGCAGTGTCATCAATTAACTCTTGGAAGTTCCCCGCTGCAAATTCCTTTTTAGAAGAAACCACCTTAGGATTACGCAATAAACTTTTAGGCGTAAATACAATTAAAGGCTTACGATATTCTGCTTTTAATTGCCTACGTAATAAATGAAACAAGTTTGCTGGCGTAGTTACATCGGCAACGAACATATTATCTTTTGCACACAATTGCAAGTAACGCTCCATACGTGCTGATGAATGCTCTGCACCCTGACCTTCATAACCATGTGGCAATAACATTACCAAACCATTTTGCATTTTCCACTTATCCTCTGCAGCAGAAATGTATTGGTCAATCATAATTTGAGCTCCATTACTGAAATCTCCAAACTGTGCCTCCCAAATAGTTAGTGTTTTTGGACTTGCCATAGCATATCCATAATCAAAACCAACTACTCCATATTCCGAAAGAAATGAATTATACACATAGAAATCACCTTGATCTCCATTAAGATTATTCAATAACTCAATCTCTTCTTCACTATCTTCTACCTTAACAACAGCATGTCGGTGTGAAAATGTTCCACGCTCTACATCTTGCCCACTTAAACGTACATCATACCCTTCTTTTAGTAAAGAACCATAGGCTAATAATTCACCCATTGCCCAATCCATTTGATCGGTTTCGAAATACATTTTTTCACGCGCCTGAATTAAACGCTCAATTTTACGCAAAAACTTTTTATCGCTAGGTAATTTAGTAATTACTTTTGCTATTTCATCTAGTTCAGCTTCAGGAAATGTGGTATCAATGGTTTCCATCATGCGATCTTCTTCGACACGAGTAAAACCTTCCCAATCACTCTCCATAAATGGAGTGATAATCGTTTTATCTTCTTTACGAGAATCTTCTAATTTCTCTTCAAGTTTATTTTTGTATTCTTTTTCTATTTGAGAAACAAATCCATCATCAATAATACCTTGCGCTAACAATTTATCTGCATAAATATCCCTAGGATTTTTATGCTTTGCAATTGCTTTATACAATTTTGGCTGTGTAAAACGTGGTTCATCACCTTCATTATGCCCATATTTACGATACCCCAACAAATCAATAAACACATCGCGTTTAAATTCCATTCGGTAAGCCAATGCAAAATTCATGGCATGTACTACAGCTTCGGCATCATCGGCATTTACATGTAATACTGGCGACAAGGTCACTTTAGCCACATCCGTACAATAAGTTGACGAACGCGCGTCTAAATAATTGGTCGTAAATCCAATTTGATTATTTACTACTATATGTATGGTACCCGCAGTTTTATAACCATCCAAACGTGCCATTTGCACAATTTCATAAACAATACCTTGACCTGCTATTGCCGCATCACCATGTACAATAATTGGCAATACTGCCGATGCATTATCTGCGTAGCTACGATCCTGCTTTGCTCTTGCAATACCTTCAACTACCGCTCCTACAGTTTCCAAATGCGAAGGATTAGGCGCAATATTCATATTAATGGCTTGACCACTTTTACTTTTACGCACTCCTGTCCATCCCATGTGATACTTTACATCACCATCAAAAATATCATCAGCATAATCTTTCCCGTCAAATTCACTAAAAATATCCTTAGCACTTTTTCCGAAAATATTTGTCAATGTACTTAAACGACCACGATGGGCCATTCCCATAACAAATTCTTTAACCCCCAAATCCGAGGCACTTTCAAGCAAATGATCTAATGCTGGGATTAACGCCTCTCCACCTTCAAGCGAAAAACGTTTTTGTCCTACATATTTGGTATGTAAAAAATTCTCAAAAGAAACTGCTTCGTTTAACTTTTTAAGAATTGTTTTTTTCTCGTCACTAGAAAATTCTGGATGATTTCCGTTCTTATTCAACCGTGCTTGAATCCATTCACGCTCTTTTGGAGAACGGATATACATGTATTCTACCCCAATTGAATCGCAATAAATACGATCCAAATGATTTACAATATCACGCAAGCTTGCTGGTCCCAAACCAATAATTTCACCTGCACTAAAAACAGTTGATAAATCCGCATCACTTAATCCAAAAGATAGCAAATCAAGCGTAGGCTCATATTTTCGACGCGCACGAACAGGATTTGTTCTAGTAAACAAGTGCCCACGAGTTCTGTATCCATCAATTAAGTTGACTACTCTAAACTCTTTTTGAACATTTTCAGGAACCAAAGCATTAGTCGATGAAGTTTCTTCGGAAACAACTTCTGCATTTTCTAAACCAAAGTCAAAACCTTGAAAAAAGGCTCTCCAACTAGGCTCTACACTATCAGGACTATGTAAGTATTGATCATACATATCTGCGAAATACGCAGCTGACGCCCCATTTAAAAAAGAATAATTATCCATTGTATGGCTTTAACAGCTCTTTTTATTTTAAAACAAGAACCAAAATTACAATTTACTAGGAGATTAACGTTAGTTTTATCTATATTTATATACGGCATTTTTCTTTTTTTTAACAATTATATGCGCATAAAATTATGAATTCAAAAAAGCTTTTCGGAATCTCACTCTTTCTTATAGGAATTTTCTCCACTTATTCACAAGAAAACACTCAGCAAACTAATTTTTGGGATAATGTTCGTTATGGAGGTAGTTTAGGGCTTGATTTTTCGAATAATGTAACCAGCGTTATTGTCTCTCCTTCGGCTGTATACCAATTTAATCCGAAATTTTCCGCTGGAGCTGGAATAAATTTTGGTTATACCCGCTTTAAACGTAACGATGTAAATCAATACAATTATGGAGCCTCACTAATTAGTCTTTACAATCCTATTACAGCACTACAATTATCTGCCGAACTAGAACAAACTTTTGTAAATTCCTCTGCTACTATAGCTGGTGAAAAAATAAAAAACAACTTCAATTTCCCTGCGCTTTATTTAGGCGCCGGATACCGCTTGGGAAATGTTGCTATAGGTGCTCGATATGATGTGCTTTACAAAGAAAACAGAAGCATTTACGCCTCGGCCATTTCTCCTTTTGCAAGGGTTTATTTTTAGGTTAGATGTTAGATAAAAATAAATTCTATATTCTCTTATTGCCCTTGCCTTCACATATTTTAAAACATATGAGTTCACAAATAAGCAGATGCTAAAAGATAAATAATTGCGATTTACGAATCCGTAAAATCAAGGAACAATTTTTCATACAGATAAATTCACTTTTAAATTAGGAATCTATCAGTTTAATTATCGATGCTTATTACAAAAAAAAAGAGCTAAAACAGTTGTTTTTATATTACACCCAATGTTTGTTTATGATCTTGGTTTTCCAGTTACTCCCGATAATACGGAAAATTATGATGTGTTAATCTGTGTTGCAAATTGACCTAATATACGTGTTGAAGCGTGGGACACGCTACTAAAAGCCCGAGCAATTGAAAATCAACACTATTGGAGTAACTATAATAAGGAATAGACTCTAATAATTTACATTATATAGACTATTCTAACTCATATGATCCTCTTGGAAAGCAACCTTTGAAAACAAATGAAAAAAACTTCCTTTTTTAAAATGATAGAAATGATTTTACTTTTCATCAACTCACGAGATTTTGATTAATCTTTATATCCAAATTAGTAGGATTGTTAAAAGACTTTACAAGTGTGATTACACCTACAATTTTAAGGTTTTATACAATTTTTACAAAAAAACGAGTTATTGAATAAAAACAAAACCAAACAAAACCAAACAGTAAATGAAACTAAACTCATTATTATTTACATCGCTTGCTATGTTATCATTAGCGACCGTAGGTCAAACCGAAAAGCAACCAATAAAAGAAGACACTTGGCATAACCCCATAAATTACAAGCAAGAAATAATTGAAAGTATAAAAAAGTCGCCTTTTTTAAAGACAAGTCCAAGTTTTCTATTACAAAGAAGTGCTACAGATGTAAAAGCAGTAGCTAGACCTACTTTCCCAGATTTTGAATTTGTGAATGGTATAAACATGGCTTGGGATAAATTTTCAAGTGACATAGGCTATGAAGTAACTCCCACCTATACTACCGAATACCACCCAAATTGGGCTCATTTTTCAAATGTATTTGAAAGTGTAGCTAATAGTGGAGGAAATGTAGTTAGATGGTGGTTTCATACCGATGGAGCTACCAGTCCTGTTTTTGATAAAAATGACGAATTTGTTGTTGAAAATCCAGATTTTTTCCTCACTGATTTGAAAACTCTTTTAGATTTAGCAGTTGAAAAAAAGATCAAAGTTCAAATTTGTCTATGGTCTTTTGACATGTTAAAAGGTGGCCCAGGTAGATGGCGTGTAAATTCAGCACGAAATAAAAAAATCCTTACTTCGGATGCACATTTACAAGCTTACCTTGATAATTCGTTGGTGCCTTTAGTAAAAGCTATTGGTAATCACCCAGGGTTATATGCATGGGAATTATTTAACGAACCAGAAGGAATGACTACAGAATATGCTAGTCACTGGCCTGATTTTACGGATAAAGTTTCGATTACTGATATTCAAAAAACAGTAAATAAAATGGCTTCTGCCATAAGAAATGCACAACCAGGAGTAAAAATTACCAATGGAGCTTTGGGGTTTATATCTGGAGTCGATAATTTAATTTTCGGCTATCATAACAATTATACTGATGCAAGATTAGCAGAAAAAGGAGGAAAATCCGATGGCTATTTGGATTTCTATAATATTCATTATTATGACTGGGCAAAAGAATCAGGTTCTCCATTTCATAATACTTTCGCTAGCACTAATTTAGATAAGCCAACAATTATTGCTGAGTATTATCCACAAGATACTTTTGGAGTTACTGTAGATCAATTAGGGCCTGAATTAATAAATAAAGGATGGCATGGTACACTAGTTTGGTCTTGGACAGACAAAGGATGGGATGCGATGAAAAAAGCAGTTAAAAGCACTACAGAAGCACTAGATGAAATCACCTTAAATATTTCTGATTTTTCTTCCTTGGAATCTAAAATAAGTATTTACCCTAACCCTGTGGTTGAAGCCGTTAATATTACATCAATTTCAAAGAAAATATCAGAAATAACGATTTGTGATATTGCAGGGAATCATATTTTTAATAAAAAATTGAATGGCGCTATTGAAACTACAATAGACCTTACTCGTTTTTTAGCAGGAACATATATTATTTCTTTAAAGAGCGCTAATGTTAGTAAAGTTCTCAAAAAGAAATTCGTTAAAATATAAAAGTGCTATAAGAATAGTATTTGTTTTTTTTTATTGTAAAACCACTAAAAGGTAATCAATCGCCGATTACCTTTTAGTGGTTTTACAATAAGGGTACTTCAGTACTTCATTTGGCAACTATGATCTTAAAAGATTATTATTAGCAGCGATAAGTGCTTTCCTACTTTAATCCTTTTGGATATACAATCCTAATATGTTTACTCTAAGAAGAAGTCCCTCCAATTGAAATAAAATCACTAAAAAACTGCAAAATAAAAAAACAACCACCAAACGATGAAATTTTAGATCTCATATCTAACAGTCTTGCAATCTCTAATCTTAGATAAAACTACACTCTTCTATTCATTAAATAAACACCAAAATCAATAAGCAATTGTTTATTTTCCTGAGAAATAGCTAATGTATCCACTTTTTCAAAAGCCTTCTCGGTATATTCTTTTATTAATTTCTGAGTAGCTTCGGCTGCATTAGTTTCTATAAATAATTGCTTTGCATTTTCTATTTTACCAACAGCCCCCCCATCAAATGCATCTGAAAACAAGTATAATAATTCTTTTTTCTGCGAAGTCGAACCTAGCTCTATCGCTTTTAAATACAGATAGGTTTTTTTATTCTCAATAATATCACCTCCCACTTGCTTCCCAAAAGTTTCAGGATTTCCAAAAGCATCTAAATAATCATCTTGTAACTGAAATGCAATTCCTAATAATTTTCCATATTCATAAATGGCTTCCTGCTCTTTTTGATCTCTTTCGGCTACAATGGCTCCCATTTGAAATGCCGCCCCTACTAAAACTGCTGTTTTAAAGGTAATCATGTGCAAATACTCATCTTGTGTTACATCTGACCTGGTCTCAAAATCCACATCGTACTGCTGCCCCTCACACACTTCCAAGGCGGTCTTTGAAAACAATTTAGCCAATTGCAAAAATAATTCAGGCGCATAGGCCTCAAAATTTTGATAAGCCTGAATCAACATGGCATCACCAGATAATATCCCGGTATTTATATCCCATTTTGTATGTACTGTTGCTTTTCCTCTTCGCAAAGGAGCGGCATCCATAATATCATCATGTACTAACGAAAAATTATGAAATACCTCAACCGCTAATGCTGCCGGCAAAGCTTCTTCGGGCGTAGACCCAAAAATATCCGCCCCCATTAAAGTCAATATTGGCCGAATTCGTTTACCTCCTAAATTTAGAATATAATGTATGGGTTCATACAAATTAACGGGTTCTACTACTCGATTATTTTGAGCTAAATATTCTAAAAATTGTTGTTGGTACAGAGAAAGTTTATCCACAAAAAATATGTTTTCGTCAAAAATAAGCTATTTGTTTAGTCCTATGCAAACAACAAACTACAATGCTTCAAATTCAATCCCTAAAATCTGGCTTTAAAAATGTCAAAATTAGATTTTTGACCATACAAAAGCCTAATAACTGTCACTTTAAGCATGTTATATGAACACTAGCTTTTGGTAACGTTAAATTTTTATTAAAACTTAGGAAACTTTTATTGTTTTTTAAGTTTCCACTGTATGTTTGTACTATGAATTTAGAATCAAAACTACATCATCAAATTATTGAAAAAGCCGCTCAACTATTTCTAAGTCGTGGTTTTAAAAGCGTTACCATGGATGATTTGGCTAGTGAAATGGCTATTTCAAAAAAAACGATTTACACTCATTTTAGTACCAAAACAGATTTAGTTGCTAAGGCTTCTGAATTTACATTCAATTTAATTTTAGAAGGAATCATCAACATTAGAGCCCAGGAACTTGATCCTATAGAGGAACTGTACGTGATTAATGATTTTGTGCACGAAAATTTAAAAAACGAAGTTTCGGCTCCAGAATATCAATTATGTAAATATTATCCTGATATTTTTCACGAGTTAAACCAACGCAAATTTGAAGCCGTACATGATTCTATTATTACCAATTTAAAAAGAGGTATAGAAAGAAAAAGTTACCGAAGTGATTTACCCATTGAAATTGTAGCTAGGCTTTATTTTTTAAATATTACAGGTTTATGCAATCAAGAAATTTTCCCCAATGAAACCTACAACCCCAATTTAATTAATCATGCCTATTTAGATTATCATATTAGAGGAATTGCCACAGAAAAAGGGATTAACATATTAACCAACATTCAAAAAGAACGAAACTTATGAGACAAAAAACAAAACTGTTTTGCTTACTCTTTATCGCTTCCTTAGTAATGAATGCCCAGCAAAAAAAGTATACTTTTTCCTTACAGGAAGCCATACAATTTGCGCTGGACAGCAGTTACACTGCTCTTAATGCAAACAAGGAAGTCGCAAAAGCTTTAAAGCAAAAATGGGAAACCACCGCAATTGGGTTACCTCAAATTAATGGCGAAGCCACCTACACTAATCAATTAAAACAACCGGTTAGCTTAATTCCTGCTGAAATCACAGGAGGACCTGCAGGTACTTTTATTCCTGTCATTTTTGGAGTAGAACAACAAACTTCACTCACCGCTACACTTAGTCAATTAATTTTTGATGGGTCCTACCTCGTTGGACTCGAAGCCGCTTCCGTTTTTGTGGACTATACCAATACACAAAAGGAAAGTCAGGATTTAAAAATAATTGAAGGAATTACTAATGCCTATGGAGCCGTTTTGCTTACGCAAGAAAGTATAAACGTATTAAACCGAAACATTTCCAACCTGGAATCAAACCTAAACGAAACTCAAAAAATTTACGAAAATGGTTTAGGAGAAGAAGAAAGTGTTGAGCAACTCCAAATCACGCTATTACAGGTAAAAAATCAATTAAACAACACCCAACGTACCGAAGATATTGCTGTAAAAATGCTTAAACTCGCCTTGGGCATCCCCATTGAAAGCGAATTGCTTTTAACAGACAATTTAGAAAGTATTGCCACCATAAAAGCGACATCGGATACTGCTTTTAAACCATTCAATATCATTGGTAACAACAACTTTAAATTATCTGAATTACTTGTAGAACAACGCAGATTGGAATTTAAACTCCAAAAAGCTAAGAGATTACCATCGGTAGGCGCTTTTGTAAACCTCGGTACTACTGCATTTAGGCAAGGCTTTAATTTTTTAGATAGCGATCAACGTTGGTTTGCATCCTCGGTACTTGGGGCAAGTGTTAAAGTTCCTATTTTTACTTCGTTCAAAAATTCGGCGAGCACAAAAAAAGCTAAACTGGCTTACCAACAAGCACAAATTTCGCATACCGAAAACACCGAACGTATTCAATTGGGCTACAAACAAGCAAAAAGCAATTATGAATTTGCCATTGATAATTTAAATACACTAAAGCAAAACTTAGCTTTAGCCGAACGTATTGAAAAGAAAAATCAAATCAAATTTAACGAGGGCTTAGCCTCTAGCTTTGAACTAAGGCAAGCCCAAACGCAATTGTATAGCGCACAACAACAATACCTCCAAGCCCAATTAAAAGTAATTAAGGACAACGCCACATTACAATCCATTTTAAATGTATTCAACTTATAGCAAACAACGAATTATGAAAAATTTAGTATATCCATTCCTTTTCCTACTCGTAATAGCTTGTGGAAAAAAAGAAACCACCGTTGCCGATACTATTGCCTCAAATGACATTAAAAGTATTCGAGCAAAAAAGAAAGAGTTAGCTACACAACAGCAAAACATAATTGCTCAAATAAAGCAATTAAATACTGCTATTGAAAAGCTTGATCCAAACAAAAAAGTTCCTTTAGTAACTACATTTACAATCAAGGACACCTTGTTTAATCATTACATTGAATTACAAGGAAGTTTGCAAACCAAACAAAATTTAGTACTCACCCCTGAATATGCAGGAATTCTATCGCAAGTTTTTGTTAAAGAAGGTCAATATGTAAACCGCGGGCAAGTTCTAGCTCGTATTGATGATGGAGGTTTATCGCAGCAATTATCTCAAATGGAAATCCAAACACAATTGGCCAAAACCACTTTTGAAAGACAAGAGCGCTTATGGAATCAAAAAATTGGTAGCGAAATTCAGTATTTACAAGCAAAAACTGCTTATGAAGCCCAGGAAAAAGCTGTAGATCAAATGAAAAGCACCATTGCAAAAACAAGTATAAGAGCTCCTTTTAACGGACGTATTGACGATGTAATTACCGAAAAAGGTGCTGTAGTTGCTCCAGGACAAACCCAAGTTTTTAGAATTGTAAATCTAAGCCAAATGTACGTTGAGGCCGAAGTCCCTGAACGTTATGTAAGCACGATAAAAAAAGGCACTAGTGTATCTGTGGATATTCCTGTTATTGGAAAAACGCTTAACGCTAAAGTCCGTCAAGCGGGAAGCTTTATAAATCCTGCCAACCGAACTTATAAAGTAGAAGTAGCCGTACCAAATAAGGAGAAGAATATTAAACCCAATTTAACGGCTAAATTAAAAATCAACGATTACACCAACCCAAAAGCCTTATTGATTCCGCAAAGTTTAATTTCGGAAAATGCTGCTGGCGATCAATATGTTTTTGCTGTAAACAAAAACAACAAAAACGAAACCATTGCAACGCAAAAAACAATCATTACAGGTCTTACACAAGGGAGTTTAGTTGAAGTAATGCACGGTATAAAAGCTGGAGACATATTAGTTAGTGAAGGTGCACGAAGTGTGAAAAATCAACAACCTATCGAGGTTTTAAACTAAAAACTATGAATAAAAAGAAAAACGTCCACAAGGAGTTTATACTCTCATCATGGGCCATAGATAACAAGACTGTTATTTATGTGATCATGTTCTTATTCCTAGTATTGGGACTTTCGGCTTATTTTGGTATGCCGAGAGAAAATTTTCCTGAAATTATCGACACTAAAATTTTTGTTAGTTCGGTATATCCTGGAAATACTGCTGAGGATATTGAAAAATTGATTACTGACCCGCTCGAAGATCGTTTAAAAAACGTGAGTAATGTGGTAAAAATGAAATCCACATCGCAACAGGATTACGGTATTGTTGAAATTGAATTCGATGAAGGTGTTACCATTGAACAAGCCAAACAAAAAGTAAAAGACGAAGTTGATCAAGAAACCTCAAAGGAAGATTGGCCTACCTTTAATGGTGCTAAGGTGAAACCTACCGTTTTCAACTTAAGTATTTCCGAGGAAACTCCTATTCTTAACATTAATATTTTAGGAGATTATCCTGTTGAAAAATTAAAAGAATACGGTGAATATTTAGAGGATCATATTGAAGACCTGCCAGAAATTAAACAGGTAGATATTCGAGGTGCACAAGAAAAAGAGGTGGAAATTGCTGTAGATATTTATAAAATGATGGCGGCCAAGGTGAGTTTCGACGATGTATTAAATGCTATTAGAAATGGAAATGTAACCATATCGGCTGGTAATATTATAAGCAGTGGCCAACAACGAACCATGCGTATTTTAGGTGAAATTCAAGACCCGAAAGAATTAGAAAATTTTGTAGTAAAAACACAAAATGGTTCTGTGTATTTAAAAAACATTGCTACTGTTGATTTCAGAGAAGAAGATGCCACTACTTATGCCAGAGAATATGGAAAAAGTGTGGTGATGCTCGATATCAAAAAACGTTCGGGTAAAAACATGGTCGAAGCCGCTGAAAAAGTGCAAAAAATTGTTGCCGATGCCAAAGAAAACGTATTTCCATCTAACTTAAAAGTTAGTATTACAAACGATCAATCATCAAAAACAATCAATCAAGTAGATGACTTGGTAAACAATATTATTTTCGGAATTATCCTAGTTGTTGGTGTATTAATGTTCTTTTTAGGTTTCCGAAATGCCTTATTTGTGGGCTTTGCCATTCCCATGTCCATGTTTATGTCATTCATGATTTTAAACATGTTAGGCTATACCATGAATACCATGATCCTTTTTGGATTAATAATGGGACTTGGTATGTTAGTCGATAACGGAATTGTTGTAGTTGAAAATGTATTCCGTTTAATGGAAGAAGAGGGGATGACACGTATTCAAGCAGCTAAAAAAGGAATTGGTGAAATTGCTTTCCCTATTATAATCTCTACCTTAACCACGGTAGCTGCCTTTGTTCCTTTGGGGATGTGGCCAGGAGTTATGGGACAATTTATGATTTATTTCCCTGTTACACTTTCCGTAGTATTAGGCTCTTCCTTATTTGTTGCCATTTTTATCAATTCCATGTTGGTATCTGCCTTTATGGAAACTGGGGAGCGCGAAATAAAATTAAAAAACCTCATCATTTTAACGCTAATTTTAGTTTCTCTGGGGAGCCTTATGCTCATTATTGGCGGCCCTATTGGTGGCTTAGGTAGCTTACTTATTTTTACTGCCATTATGTTTTGGCTGTACAAATACATTATTAAAAAACTAGCCAATGGGTTTCAAAATGTAGTATTGGTTTGGCTCGAAAATTCATATAAAAAATTCGTCTCCTTCGCGCTAAGCAAATGGTGGCCTATTGTATTTACTGTAGGTACTTTTGGGTTGTTATTTTTTGCCTTTGGTGCTTTTGGAAATTCGATTGCAACCAAACGGACAAAAATTGAATTTTTTCCAGACAATACCCCTAATCAAATTTTTGTGTATATCGAGTACCCTCAAGGAACCGATATTGAAAAAACCAATCAAATTACGCGGAGTATTGAAAAACGAGTTTCTAAAATTATCAATAGTTCCGAGTACTTACTTGATGGTGAAAATGTATTGGTGGAGTCTGTAGTTTCTCAAGTTGGACAAGGAGCCGGAAACCCACAAACCGATGGAGGTTCCTCTGCCGAAATGCCTCATAAAGGAAAAATAACAGCATCCATGCGCGAATACAAATTCCGAAATGGAAAAGATTCTGAACTACTACGGGCTAAAATCCAAACTGCTTTAAAAGGTATTTATCCTGGAGTTTCTATTTCTGTAGAAAAAGAAGCTGTAGGCCCGCCTGCTGGACCACCTATTAACATTGAAATTGCAGGTAATGATTACAATCAATTAATACAAACTGCCGAAAAAATGCGTCAGTTTATTAATACCAAAAACATAGCTGGTATTGAAGAATTAAAAATTGATGTAAATAAAGACAAACCTGCCATGCAAGTTATTGTCGATCGTAAAAAAGCTGGGGAATTAGGTGTAAGTAATGGATTAATTGGTACTCAATTGCGAAGGTCTATTTTTGGAGAAAAAGCAGGAGTCTACAAATTAGATGGCGAAAATTACGACATCAACGTCCGTTTCAATAAAGATAATCGCTATAGTACTAGTGCATTGTTTAATCAGAATATCACATTTAGAGATCCCGCTACCGGACGCTTAAAAGAAATTCCAGTTGCTGCTTTTGCTACTCAAAAAAATGCCTCTTCCTATAGCGCCATTAAACACAAAAACGCCAGACGTGTAGTTACCGTATACTCTAGCTTAAAACCTGGATTTACCGATGCTGGCGCTATTGTAAGTCAAATAGAGGATGAAATGAGAGATTTCCCTAAAGTTAAAGGAGTTACTTTTGATTTCACTGGTCAAATTGAAGAGCAAAACAAACAACAAAGCTTTTTAATGGGTGCCTTTTTTGCTGGATTAGGTTTAATCTTTTTTATTCTGATTTTCCAATTTAGCTCTATTTCAAAACCTACGATTATAATGATTGCTATCTTTTTAAGTTTTATTGGTGTATTCGGAGGTTTAGTAATTACCGGAGCTCCTTTTGTTATTATGATGACCATGATGGGAATTATTTCCTTGGCAGGAATTGTGGTAAACAATGGAGTAGTACTCTTGGATTATACCCAATTACTCATAGACCGAAAAACAGTGGCAAAAAATTTAGAAATCGGTACACTTTTACCTAAAAATGATGTAAAAGAAGCTATTATTGAAGGCGGACGCGCTCGTTTGCGCCCCGTAATTTTAACCGCCATTACTACCGTACTTGGTTTGATTCCATTGGCTACCGGATTTAATATTGATTTCTTTTCTCTTTTTGCCACTGGTGATCCTAAAATTTATTTTGGAGGAGACAATGTTATCTTTTGGGGACCTTTAGCCAAAACAGTAATCTACGGGCTAATTGTAGCTACTTTTTTAACTTTAGTTATTGTTCCTGTATTATTTTATTTGGTACATCGCTTTAAACTGAAATTAAAAAGTTGGTTTGGTAAAAAAACTGTAATTGACGAAAACCTAATTGCAGCGAATACAAACCTGTAATCCTATTTAAACTAAAAGCAACACTCCACTGTTAAACTAATTTAATAGTGGGGTTTTACTTTTATTATACACTAATAAAACAATTCATTAACCTCGGTTTTAACACATAACTACGGTTACAAAAACATAAAGCACAGTAACAAAACAACTTAACACTTCTCTCGTTATTAAATTAATTCAATTTATATGACATTCAAAAACATGGATTTAGTAACACATTCCTAATATTAACTTATTAAAACCACAAAACTAGTTACTTAAATTGTATATCTTAATTGTTAACCAACTCGATTCATGATTACAAAAAAAATTAGCCTGTCATTTATTAGCTTATTACTCTACTCTGGGTTCATTCAAGCTCAGGATACTTCAAACTCGGTATTTATTAACGAACTACAAATTAACACCTCTGGTCTGGATTGGGAATTTATAGAACTACAAGGAATTCCTGGTACTGACTTATCATCATTTAGTATTTTAAGTATTGAAAGTGACAGTGGCAATAGTGCAGGAACTATTGACCAAGTAATTAGCCTTAATGGTCAAAGCATACCCGAAGACGGTTTTTGGGTAGCTATGAGTCCTGCTGCTGCAAGTGAATATGGAGTAACTGGCGATATGACTATTGATAATAATAGCTTTGAAAACAGTACTACTAGCTTTTTATTAGTCAGTGATTTTACAGGTCTTATTAATGACGACCTTGACAATGACAATGATGGAGTGCTTGATATTACTCCATGGAATAGTATTTTGGATAGTATTACTCTAAAAGATAATGGAGCAAACGATGTTGCCTATTCAAATACTGTACTTGGCCCATCTGGAAACTTTTTGCCATCTGGAGCTTTTAGGAATCCAGATGCACCTAACGGAAATTTTAGCACTACTTTTTTAAATTTTGCATTATCCGATGGAACACCCGGAAAAAGCAATACAGGCACCCCCACAGATCCCTCAACTCCAATAGGAACTATCCCTATAACTGCAATTCACAATATTCAGGGCAATGGAAGTAGCAGCCCTATGGAAAATAAAGTGGTCACTATTGAAGGGATTGTGGTTGGTGATTTTCAAGAAAATACCGTGAATGGTTTTTATGTACAAGAGGAAGATACAGATGCCGATACGAATGAAAACACTTCTGAAGGAATTTTTATTTTTTCTAGAAACAGCGATGTAAAGGTCTCTGTTGGAGACAAAGTAAAAGTTATTGGAAAAGTCAGTGAATTTTTTGAGCAAACGCAATTAAATGAAATTTCATCAATCGAAATTTTAGGTAAATCGGATGCCCTACCTACTATTACCACTGTAAAATTACCTGTCGCAAGCCCCACTTTTCTAGAACGTTATGAGGGTATGTATGTTAGCTTTACTCAAGACTTATTTGTAACTAATACCTTTCTTTTAGGAAGAGGAAATGAATTAACCTTATCAAGCGGATCATTTTTATTACAGCCTACTCAAATTGCTTTTCCGGGTATCGAAGCGACAAAACAATTAGAAGCAAATCAACTCAATCAAATTATTATTGATGATGCTAACCGAAGTAATAATTTAAGTCCCGTTATTTTCCCAGCCCCACAGCTTACATTTGACAATGAAATTAGAGCTGGATACAAAACCTCGGATGTTAAAGGAATTTTAACTTATAATGATGCTGGTTTTGAACTTGGAGGAAATTCCACCGCTGCTTACCGTGTATATGTTACCGAAATCCCTAATTTCAATTCGGCTACCAATCCGCGTACATCAAAACCTTCCGATGTGGGAGGCTCTTTAAAAGTAGCTAGCTTTAATGTATTAAACTATTTTAATGGTGATGGCTTAGGCGGTGGATTCCCATCATCGCGAGGCGCGGATACGCCTGCTAATTTTAAAAGACAGCGTGATAAAATTATTAGTGCTATTGCTGCAATTGATGCCGATATTGTTGGTTTAATTGAAATTGAAAATGACGGTTATGGAAACGAAAGTGCTATACAAGATTTAGTCAATGGCTTAAATGACAAAATAGGATCTAATGACTATAGCATTGTGAATCCTGGTGTTGCCCAAATTGGTACCGATGAAATTACTACAGGTTTCATCTACAAAAACACCACAGTTAGCTTACAAGGAGCTGCGGCTATTTTAGATGCGAGTATAAATCCAAAATTTAACGATAGAAAAAACAGGCCTTCATTAGCACAAACTTTTAAAGAGTTGGCCACCGATGGTTTAGTTACCATATCGGTAAATCATTTAAAATCAAAGGGATCTAATTGTGATGCCGAAGGTGATCCGAATACAGGTGATGGACAAGGAAATTGTAATTTAACGCGCAAAGCGGCAGCACAAGCCATAGCCGATTGGCTTGCCACTGATCCAACTTCTAGCGGAAGCGATAATTTTGTAATTATTGGAGATTTAAATGCTTATGCAAAAGAAGACCCTATTGTTGCCCTTGAAAATGCTGGCTACACCAACTTAGTGAGTACTACTTTTGGAAATGAAAGACACGGGTATCAATTTGGATCTCAATTTGGTACGCTCGATTACGCCATGGCCAATGATGCTTTATTACCCAATATTACAGGAGCTGATATCTGGAATATCAATGCCGATGAACCTGTATCATTTGATTACACCACACGCTTTAAATCTGAAGATCAACTCACCTCATTTTACAGCGACTCCCCTTTCCGTTCGTCTGATCATGATCCTGTAATTTTTGGTCTTGATTTAAGTGACAATACGTTATCAACTCCAAAAAACACTGCTAGTAACATAGCCAATGTTAGATTATTCCCTAATCCAATGAGTAGCGAATTAAATATAGTTTCTAATACTTTTAGTGGACCAACTGAAATTCATATGTACAACCTTGCTGGAAAAAAACTACTATCACAAAGTGTTGACTTTAAAAATACTACAACTAACCAGCTTAACGTATCTGAGTTAGCATCGGGTGTTTACTTGCTTTTAATTACAAACACTACACAATCGCACTACCAATTAATTACAAAGCAATAAAATACATTTTTTTTAAAACCTCGTTAGACTTTTAGTTTAACGAGGTTTTACATATTGCATCATTTATCGTTTAAAATTACAGTAACTAATTATAGTATTCTTGTTCTAAATTTTTAAATGGCAACAGTTACTTTTTCTTTCAAAAAACCAATCCACAACACACCTCCTTTTTTGTAATTACCTAACTCAAAACACTTCAACCAATTACTACTAATTTCTGCACCTAAACTTAGATTTTTTCTCATATTTAAAGCCTAATGTTTTTTCCTTACATTAATTATTCTGTAAGAAAAAAGAGTTTTTAGTAAGTTATTAGAAATTAAAGCGACCTTCATTTTAATTATTTACATTTTTTTAACTGAAACTCACACAAATAGATTACTAACTTTTAAAATCATAAAAATGAAAACATTAAACATTTTAACCAGCCGTAATGTAAAATTATTGGCAAGTCTTTTTGTAGGCTCACTAATGAGCTTTAACGCATTCGCATCAACAAATGAAGTTGCAATTGACGAAAATATTGCCGCTGTAAACAACTTTAATCCAGACAGACAATACACCATAAGAAATGTAGGGAATGATCAATTGGCTTCTACTGCATTTAATTCAAGATTTATTTTTAGTAGTCTTGTATACGCAAACAATCCAGTTATTGGAGAAGGGCAAGGTTTTCAAGTAAGAACGGCTCCAACAAGACCTCAAAGAATTTTGGATTTTCAAAAATGGCGCTTTGTAAACCTTGGAAACAATATTGTACAAATTATAAATATTCGTTCTGGAAGAGCTGTGGATGTTGCCAATGCTAATGCAACACCAACACAACAATCAATAAATGCTATTGACCGTGGTCAACAATGGAGAGTTAGCAGAGTAGGTAGAGGCGTAAGCTTTAGAAATGTACTTACAAACAGAGTATTATCGGCTAGCGGTAATGATCTTGTACAAGCAAATGCTTCTAGATTTAACAGAAACCAACAATGGAATGTTAGTATCACAGAATCATCTGCTCCTGCTGAGTTAGATGCAGTAGTTTTAAATCTAAGTTTTTCACCAAATCCTGCTAACAACGTTTTAAATGTTGTGGTTGATAGTCCTGTTAATGATGCTAATGCATTTATTCAAATTAGACAAAGAGGATTCCAAAATATTAGAAATTTCCCAATCAACTTAAGAAGAGGAAGAAATGAATTGACTATTGATGTAAGCTACTTACCAGTTGAATTCCATACAATAGCACTTAATACACAAGGAGCAGTTAGAAAAGCATTTACTTTTGCTGTAGCTCGATAACAATTAAATTGTAAAACCCTTAACTCAATTACTAAGGGTTTTATCCCTGTGAGAAAGAAAATAAAAAATGTAGTATTGATAATTAAATCCAAGATTTATTAAAATCTTGGATTTTTTTATGCTCCTAAGTTTGTACAAGATTACCTGTAGTAAATATTTTAAGAATAGAAAAGAGTATGCATTTCAATAAAACTGTTGTACTTAATTTAGTTAAATTTGCTGCATAATTTATTCTTTTATGTACAGAAGTCACACTTGCGGAAATTTAACTTCCGCCGATATTAATAAAACAGTCACTCTTTCTGGTTGGGTTCAAAAAACTAGAGATAAAGGTTTCATGATTTGGGTCGATTTAAGAGATCGTTATGGGATTACACAATTAATTTTTGACACCGAACGTACTCCAGCAGCAGTTATTGAATTGGCAAAAACCCTAGGGCGCGAATTTGTAATTCAAGTTACAGGAACAGTTATTGAGCGTGAATCCAAAAACCCTAACTTACCCACTGGTGACATAGAGGTATTGGTTACTGACTTGCAATTATTAAATGCTTCAAAATTACCTCCATTTACTATTGAAGATGACACAGATGGTGGCGAGGATATCCGAATGAAATATCGCTACCTAGATATTCGTCGTAACCCAGTTAAGAATAGCTTAATTTTTAGGAGTAAAGTAGCTAATGAGGTTCGTAATTATTTAGCAGAACAAGAATTTATTGAGGTAGAAACACCTTATTTAATAAAATCAACTCCCGAAGGAGCGCGTGATTTTGTAGTGCCTTCGCGTATGAATGAAGGGGAGTTTTACGCCCTACCACAATCACCACAAACTTTTAAGCAATTGCTTATGGTAGGTGGAATGGATAAATATTTTCAAATTGTAAAATGTTTCCGTGACGAGGATTTACGTGCCGATCGCCAGCCCGAATTTACTCAAATTGACTGTGAAATGGCTTTTGTTGAGCAAGAAGACATTTTAAACATATTTGAAGGTCTAACAAAACACCTATTAAAAAAATTACACAATTTTGATATTGAAAACTTTCCACGTATGACCTTTGATCATGCCATGAAAACTTATGGTAATGACAAACCAGATATTCGTTTTGGAATGGAATTTGGCGAATTAAATACGGTAGCACAACATAAGGATTTCAAGGTATTTAATAGCGCCGAATTAGTCGTTGGTATTGCTGTCCCTGGAGGTGCCAGTTATACACGTAAAGAAATTGACAAATTAATTGATTGGGTAAAGCGCCCACAAGTTGGTGCTTTGGGAATGGTGTATGTAAAATGTAACGAAGATAGCACATTCAAATCATCAGTTGATAAATTTTATGATCAAGATGATTTAGCCAAATGGGCTGAAGCTACTGGTGCCAAAGCTGGTGATTTAATTTGTGTACTTTCTGGCAACACTAATAAAGTACGTGCACAACTTAGCGCTTTACGTATGGAATTAGCAGAACGTTTAGGCTTACGTAAAACTAATGAATTTGCTCCATTATGGGTTATTGACTTCCCATTATTGGAATTGGATGAAGAAACAGGTCACTACCATGCCATGCATCACCCGTTTACCTCTCCTAAACCTGGTCAACTAGAGTTATTGGACACTGATCCTGGAGCTGTAAAAGCCAATGCTTATGATTTAGTATTGAATGGTAATGAAATTGGAGGTGGTTCCATTCGTATACACGATAAGGAAACACAAGCTATTATGTTTAAACATTTAGGCTTTACGCCAGAAGAAGCCGAAGCGCAATTTGGCTTTTTAATGGATGCTTTCCAATACGGTGCACCTCCACATGGTGGCTTAGCCTTTGGACTAGATAGGTTAGTTGCTATACTAGGTGGACAAGAAACGATTCGTGATTTTATTGCCTTCCCTAAAAATAACAGTGGCCGAGATGTTATGATTGATGCCCCTGCTGCTTTGGATAAAGAACAATTAAATGAATTGAGTATTGCTTTGAATATTCAAGAGAAAGCATAAGCTACTATGGAAAAACTAATCTTAGTCTTTCTTTTTCTTACTTCCTCAATTGGGTGTGCTCAATTTAATAGTGATATCCTTTATTTTATTGATGGAGATTCTATTGAGGGATTTGTAGAAATTAAAAAGAATAAGATCAAATTTAGTTTGTCTAAAGAAGCGCCCGCTGAAACTTGGGATTATTTAAGTGTTGAAAAAGTTAAAATTTGCAGTTTTAACCACTGTAATTCTTTTGAATATGTTCAATTAAAAAAAGGGGCTAAACCCATTTTAATTGAATTAAAAGAAAAAATTGGAGGCATTTCCTATTACCAGAGAGAAAAACGTATTTTGAAACCAATTGATACTGATTCAAATTCGGATTTTGTGAATATCGCCGACTTAACTAATGTGGATATTAAAATAATTGAGTATTTAAAAAAAGAAGGCCAATTATACCCAACTTGTGTTGACTGTGGTGTTCTTAAAAATTGGAAACGCTTTATGCTTAAGTATTTTTCGGATTGTGAATTTATTCAAAACGAAATTAAAGCCGATAATTTAAAGGAACACCAAATCATTGAAATTCTCGATTTTTATAACGACACTGATTTTTGTCCTTAACGCAATTCGGTTAACACTTATATTATTCATAACATACTTCTAAATCACATATTAAAAAGAGCCTTATAAACTAATTAAAGTGCATAAGGCTCTTTGTTTTCAATATTACTATTTTTTAACGCTTATATAAACTTCTTAAGGCTTTTTTATCTTCTCCTGTAAGGTTATACTTTCCTCTATAACATGTAGTCATTATAGAATTTTTAAAATTACCGTCTTTTGAAGTCCCTGGTATGTGCCAAGGAAAACCATCTATCGCATTTTGATCTCTTCTAGCCCTATTGCCTTTTGGACAACTAGAACCTGTTCTAAAATCAGAATGTACAATTCCTACTGAATGCATTATTTCATGCAGTAAAGTACCTCTAAATGTATTATTCCCAATATTTTTTCTAATTTGAATTCTTTTCTGAGGATTTCCATTTTTTGGACGATAAGCTGTTCCTAAAAACTCAAGTCCTCTAACTGCTTTAACTAACAATTGATTTCGACCATTCACGGCTTCTGGTTCAAAAAAGTCTCTCCCATTAAGTCTTATTTTTTTTGACTTTAGTTTCCTTGCTTTAAATTTTATTTTTAAATTCAAGCTATTAATACTGTTAATTGCCTGCTTTAAAATATTAAATTGTTTGTTGCTAAAATTTTCTGCAACTAATTCCAGATTGCGCACTCCTTTTTTAGGAGTCGAAAGTATTCCTCGAAACCTATAAGCCTTTGCTTCAATTTCATCTGTTGGCGGATTTTCAATTTCGGAAAGATGATCTTCCGGTATAATCAGATCGCCATCAATCCATGCTTTAGTGATGCTTCCATCTGGATTTTTTTGGTCATAACTTTCTACCGTATTGGGATTAACCCCAATAGCCCACATTTTTTTTGCTGTAACTGCATCAATTCCATTACTCGCTGTTATTTCAGACTCCTCTGACGAATTTCCTGCTGCATTTTCTACTGCTTCTTTTTGACATGATAATAAAACAGCACTAATTAATACACTCGTTGTGATTAACTTTAAATTTTTCATAATTATTTTTTTTAGCTATTTCCTTATTCCCCCTTTTCAAAACATAAAAAATCCTAGTTATAGCAAAATCAAACCATATGAATAAAAACTAGAATACAATACGCTTTGTTAAAAACAAGCAATAAAGAAACACCTCGTTAGTGTCTATAAAACATGTTAAATTAGATTTACCCTAGTCTAAAAAATTGTGTGCTATTTTTATTAAGATATCATTTGTACTATTTTAAATCTCAAAAAAAACTCCTGTAGGATTTAAATAAATCCTACAGGAGTTTTTTGATAACTGCATAAAAAGCAAACAACTAATTCAGACTGACCCGTTTTATTAATATTGCACTCTAAATTAAGCTTTACAGTCCGTAGAAGTAAAAAAAATGAATGACTATTCAAAATACTTTAACTATGAAATTAACCTTATTACATAACCTCCCTAACTTTTTATACTTAGGATAACTTCTTACATAAAAAAATAAGGCAACAAATTAAATTTGCTACCTTATTGTTCTTACTTATTGTAATATTTGTGTGAAATTGTCACATTTTTTTAAACCAAACTTTATTCTTGTTTCGCTTTTGTTTCTAATTCTTTACCAAACCTACGAGTGTATAGTCCCGAATTAATTTCTTTGGCTTTTTTAATCATAGGTGGATAAGGAATATCTGTAGTGGATACAAATCCTACATTGTAATTTTCACCATCATGCGCCCTACCTGTTAAAGGTGAATCCAGGTATTGAAACCAATGACAACCTACTAAGTAAGGATTATCAATCACAGAATTTGCATAGTCTTCCCACATTAGTGCTCTATCATTTTGATCCTTTGCATGTATTAAACCAGAATGCAACAATCCAGAATCGGGTGCTCCCATATGGTATTCACCAATTAAGGTTGGCATATCCACTTCTTCCAAAAACTCCCAATATTTTTTCCCAATACCTTCCTTATAATAATTGTAACTAAATACATCAACAAATTTAGCGGCAGACTTACGTACTTCGGGCGTTACACCCCAAACAGCAAAACGACAACCTAAATACATATGATTGGGCATTTTCTTTTCTAAGGCATCATGTACCACTTGGAAATACTTTGTAGCAAAAGCTTCTAACAATACTGAAAAATCAGCAATCATTTTTTCTCCAAAAACTTTTCCTTTTTTATAATCAACTCCTTTTTCTAAAGCTTCCCATGATTCGATATTTGTTTCCCAAGCCGTATTTAAACTAGCAATAGTTTTATGTTTTTTACGCAATATTTTCATAAACTCCTGCTTTAGGTAGCTATTTTTATCTTTTGATAAACCATCCAACACTAAACCATAATGTGTTCGGTGTGAACTTGGCGACCCCCAGCTTCTTTCATTATCAACAAACACTCCAATACACCATGGGTTGTTTTTAACTTCTTTAGATACTACATCAATAGACTTTTTTGCTCTTCGTTCAAATTCCGGATCAAAAGGGTCTGGCATTGGTCCCCAATAATCTACACCAGAATATACTTTTTGGAAATCTCCTATAATCCAACCATTAGCAAAATAAGGCAAATTATTTCTATCATAAAATGCTGGATCTATCCAATTTCCAAAAGAAGTGAACCCCCAATTACGCATTCTATTCTCAGTTACCTCCAACCATTTATCATTAAAAGAATTCGGATACTGCTCTCCGTATCTTCGTTCCAAATTAGCGCGATAAAAACTAAATGTTTCCCCATGCTTCACTGGTCCAAAATGAGACTCTCTCCTATAGCTATAATGATTAGCTAAAGGATCATCATAGGATGGCAAACCAATAAACATATCATTACGTAATTTATTAGAAACAAACCCAGTTTTTCGAATAGCATTAGGTATAGCTACAATCCCCTTAGAATCCTCGGGTGTTACATCCTCTGGATCTCGGTGTTTAATACTATCATCGGTATAATCAATTCCTGTAAATGTAGTAGAGTTTGCCATACGCACATTTGCCAATCCTATGGAAAAAAATAGGTTTCCTTCTGGATCGACTAACGCCCATTTTCCATTTACTTTTTCTTTACGGAAAAAACCTGTAGCTTTTAATTTTGGCCCATTTTTCCATCCTCCATATTGACTTCGGTCTGGCATTAAGGTGTATTCTGCCAAAGACTTCAACTCTTCATCCGCAATACGCTTTAGCTCCTCATCTGAAGATACTTTAATAGGAAAGTCCATTTTTGCATTTTGACCATATTTATCCACAATTCCTTTTAAAAAATTTGGATCACGATCAGGGCTTTCCATAATGCGAATATTATCTAAAAGTATCTTTTTATCATGTAATCCTTGTTCTTTATAAATTTCTATTGAAGCTACCTTAGTATAACTAGTTTTATACAACAGTCCACTAACTTTCATTTGTATGGCATCAGTTTTCCAAGCTTTAGGAGTATCTCGAAGTCCACTAGCCACATCTTGCTCTTGTACTGTAAATTCAAGGTAATACGATTTTAAGGCATCGGGATGAATATTTACTATTTTTCTAATCGTATTCCCCTTTTCATTAGCCATTCGAACAGCAATAAAAGTCGATTTACCTCCTAAACTTTTCGCATCAAAAACCAAACTATATTTTTTATTTGGATCTAATGTTAGTGAATCATTGGGTTTTATTTTTATGCCCGAAATTTTTTCATCCTTATAAAAACTAAGCTCCATTGCTTTACTAGCTCCATTGGGTACTATAGTATATTCGGATTTTACTTTTTCAATGCCATTTCCTGTAGCTGCGGATTCAAAATCATAAAGCATAACTTCTGAATTTGATTCCCAAACCTTGGCTATTTCTTGCTTAGGGGCTTCTTTTTTACCTGAACAAAAAGTAAATAAATTGACTCCAACCAATGCTATTGAGTAGCCAATAAAAATACTTCTCTTTCTCAACTTGTTTGCTTTCATAATTTTTTAAAAAAATTTATATAATTACAATAGTTCCCTAATAAAACAAGGAAACAACTAAAATAACGAAGGAGCTAATTTAAAAGGAATAAAACAACTTATAATTATTTATTTTCTTAATTATTTTATAATAACTAAATAATTTAAATATTTTTTACCGACAACATTAAAGTATTTTACAAAAAAGACTAAATTTATTAATGCGCCATTGAGAAATGGCAACATTAACTAATACGATTTACTGATAAGAATTTCGCATAAAATCGTATAATTAAACAACGAATAGTACCTATCGCCTCAACTTAATTCATTCTCAAAAAATACAAAGGAAAATCTTTGGTTTTAATTTCTTTAAACACCTCAAAACCAAAACGCTTGTACATTTTTAAATTTTCATCGGTAGTGGTTTCAATAATCACAGGCAATTCATTATCCGAATAATAATCAATCAATTGCTTAATTAAGCGCACTCCTATTCCAAAACCACGTACTTCATTTTTGGCCCCCATAATTACAGGATGAATATAGGGATCCTTAATATGATGCTTTTTTAATGTAGCTTGCCTTTTTAACACCTTATATACCCCACCTAAACCAATACATTTAAATGCTAACTTTACCTGCCATAATATATAATTTAGTGTCAATTTTTGTTTGTGCGGATACTTCAATAAAATACACGCATTTTTATTATCCGATAATAACACTTCGCCAAAAGCCATACAATCATCAAATAAATATTCCATGAGCACTCTAATGCGTTCACTACGCTTAGCATCTTGTTTAACAATAAAATTGATTGAATTAGGGTCATGAATAGGCTCAAAAGCAGAATGTAGAATAGCTACTATATGTTTTTTATCTGAATATGTCGCTTTGATCATTGGGGCAAATCTTGCTTTATTAATTTTTAAAATGTTGTTTTGACTCTTTTTCACTAAAAAATCAAACACGCCTCAAAAAAAGCTTCAATTATACAGCTTTTCTTTAAAAAAATAACATTCTAACACCTGTTTGTATGAAAATACAACAAAAAACTAAGGCCTTTCGGTGAAACCAGCTACAATTACTTTAAATTTGCGCTATTCTTTACAAGAATAAACTAATTTATGGCGAAAAAAAAGTACATCACCAGATTCTTAAAATGGAGGTATCGTCATATATCAGATAAAAATTTAATCTTTATTTTAAGTATTCTTGTTGGTTTTTTAGCGGGCTTGGTATCGGTGTTTCTTAAAAATTTTACGCACTTTATACATTCATTTGTTGAACGTGATGATTTATTTTTAGGGCAATCAGTTTATTTTATTTTACCTATTGCTGGACTACTCATTGTATTTGCATTAAACAAATACGTATTCAATAGATTCCCTAGGCATTCTGTACCAACAATTTTACATGCGCTTTCGCGAAGAAATGGTATTATTAAACGAGTGAAAATTTGGTACCCTCTAATTATAGCACCAATTACCGTAGGTTTTGGTGGTTCTGTTGGTTTATTAGGTCCCGCCATTTTATCGGGTGCTACCATAAGTTCCAATTTAAGCACCCTATTCCATATTGACAGTAAAACACGCACCCTACTTTTTGGATGTACCGCTGCCGCGGCTATTGCAGCCGTTTTTAACTCGCCCATTGCCGGAATTATTTTTGCTGTAGAAGTATTAAGCTTAGACCTTACTTTGACTTCATTACTCCCACTTTTACTGGCGTCACTTTCGGGAGTACTAACCTCCTATTTATTTTTAGGTGATCAAGTATTATTTCGTTTCAACGTTTCCGAAACTTTTAAAATCGTAGACCTCCCTTTTTACATTTTATTAGGCATAGGTACCGCCTTTGCTTCGGTATACTTTACAAAAATGTACTTTGGTATTTTTAAGTTATTCAATAAACTAAGCAATAAATTTCACCGATTTATGATTAGCGTAACCGCAATAGGAATACTCCTGTATTTTATCCCTCCTTTATATGGTGAAGGTTTTAGTTTTATTAATAATTTACTGACCAATAACCATCTAGCTGCCCTAGGTAAAACACCTTTTGACAATCATATTACTAGTGTTTGGGTGGTTATCGCCTTACTTTTTGGCATCACCGTTTTTAAAGCCATTGCCATGACCTCAACATTAGCAGCTGGTGGCGCTGGCGGAATTATAATTCCCACCTTGGTTATGGGAAGCGCCTTAGGCACTATAGTTGCCAAACTTATAAATCATTTAGGGATTGGCTTTCATGTTTCCGAAAGCAACTTTACCCTAGTAGGCATGGCTGGTCTTATTGCAGGAGTACTGCATGCCCCACTTACCGCAATTTTCTTAATAGCAGAAATTAGTGGGGGTTATGAACTTTTTGTTCCCTTAATGGTCACCGTAACTATATCATTTATTATTACCAAACGTTTTATTGAGCATTCTATTTACACACAAGAACTTGCCGAAAAAGGACAACTCATCACTCATAATAAAGATGAAATGGTATTGTTGTTAATGAAATTAGATCCTATTATTGAAACTAACTTTATATGCATTAAACCCGACGAAACCTTAGGGGATTTGGTACACAATGCCGTGGCAAAATCAACCCGAAATATTTTCCCCGTTGTGGATAATGAAACTAAATTATTAGGAATGGTACTATTGGACGATATCCGAAATATTATGTTTGATCAAAGTTACTACGATAATACCACGGTTCAAATGCTTATGAAACAAGTGCCCGAAATTATCACATACGAAACCGACAACATGAAATCTGTAATGAAAAAATTTCAAGATACTGGCGCCTGGAATTTACCCGTAATTAAAGAGGGTATGTATTACGGTTTTATCTCAAAATCCAAATTATTAACCGCTTATCGCCGAAAGTTGATTAGTTTTACAAGGTAATAGTTTAAAATAATGAAATACATAGTTCGCATATTAGTTACAGCTGAAATTATTGGATTAATTACAGGTTCTTATTTACTTAATACGGGTAATGAAGTATTAGGTAATAAAGTTATTGGATTTAGTGCGCTAGGCCTGGCTTTTATTGTTATGCCAGCATTTATTATTTATCGATTTAGTAAAAGTGATAAGAGTAAATCTATTTTTTCGCCTACAGAACAAAATGAAGAATTAGAAGATGTAATTAAAGGAAACAAGACTATCGATTAATTTTGCGATGATGGACGTGGCGGCGCGATTATTACTTTTAACAGTCCCAAAGCCAGTAGCGATGGTATTCTTAAATCAAAAAGTGTATGTAGCTCAAGTATCATTTCGGGGACAAAACATCAAAAAAACTTTTGCTTTACGTTAATTTAAGAAAACTAAAAAAGCATCATAAAAAATAACTTATGATGCTTTTATTTATAGTTCAATTACTACGATCATTCTTTTACCAAACTAAATATTTTTTTTGAAGATTCGTTTTCCAATGTAACAGTTACAATATAAAAACCACTAGGTAATGATGCTATTGAAATAGGTGTAGCTCCTTTGACCTTTGTAGATAATAAGTTTATCCCACTCAAATTACTTATGCTAACTAAACTAGTTAAGTTATCAATTCCTGAAAAGCTAATATATGAAGAAGCTGGATTAGGAAACATCGTGATCTCTTTATTGTCCACATCAAGACTAGCTACCGATAAAGTCGTAGCTACAATAGTTATTGGAGATACTGAAACCGTTTTTTGTTCCCCTTTACTATTTGTGAATTGCGCTAGTAAAAAATAAAATTCATTATTAGTTAAATCCGCACTAGGAGTTAACCCACTTAAAGGAATCGCTACCGATGACACCCCAGATTCGGTTCCTATAACTCCCTGATCGGTCACTACAATATCACTTATAACATTAAAGTCTTTATCTAAATGACGTAAAAAATAACGTACTCCTTGATCTGGAGTAGCCACTATGGTATTGCCCGTACCAGCATGATAATTAACTGACACATCCATATTTCCATTTACACTATAAGCGGTATTCGTATATATATCACGATCATCAAATGTAATACTTGCCGCAGTAAACCTCGCCACGGTAATAGTAGCTTCATCTTTAATTAATGAATCTGATGTTAATGCCGCAGTAATAATAGCGGTACCATCGGCTATTGCACTTACCAATCCATTTGTATTTACAGTTGCTACGGCTTCATCACTACTTGTCCAAGTCAATGCTTTGTCATCTGCATCGGCTGGTAATACCATAGCATTTAGTGTACTCGTATTTCCTTCAACAACAGTAACAGCTTCCACATCCAATACAACCTCATTAGCACTAATTGGAACAAAAGCCACTACATTTACTGTGGCAGTGCCAACAACACTAGTATCAAGCGTACTTGTTGCATTAATAGTCGTAGTACCCCCTTCTAAAATACCTGTTACTATACCATTTTGATCTACTGTAGCTACCGTTTCATCATCAGATGACCATATCACATCTCTATTTGCAAATATAGGAGTAACGCTTAAATCGGCTATACTTGTTGCTCCTGCCCTTACCTCAATTACATTTGGCGTAACTTCGATACTAGTAGGATTTATCTCATCGGTATTAAAAATTTGGTTTACTGCTTCATTAGTAAATGTAGCCTCTTCTCCATTTCGCCAGCGTACAGTTATAGTATCAATTGTTGTCGCATTTCCCAATCCAAAATGTACTATATTTAGTAAACTTTGTGAAAACACAGCTCCGCCAGAAGCGACTCTTTTGTACTGTGTCCCATTGGTTGTCGTAACGCTAACCTCAGCCGATATAGGATCTATATTTGATACTGGAGAATACCCCACCTTAACTGTAGCAAAATTTCCACTATTCGTATTTTCATTTCGATACAAATACCAGCTTCCAAATTCATCATCTCCATTTAAAATATCTACATCACCATCATTATCAAAATCGAAGGCTTGTCCCATATCTCCATGAGAAATTGTACCTCTACTATTTGCATCATGATTAGTAGACACTTCAAAACCGTTTCCGGTATTTAACAAAAGATAGTCTGATCTTCTACTTCTTATATAGGCATATCTATGTACCAATAGATCTTGCAAACCATCATTATTAAAATCACCTGTAATAGCTCCAGTATGTGTACCTCCTTTTGGGATATTCCAAGCTTCGGAAACATCTACCAACCCACCTCCGGTTGAAATGTCGTTTCTTAATAAAACATCTTGTATATTTCTATTACCTAAAGCTGGAGTTGTTCCAACAAGTTCGGCTACTCCCGCTAACGAAAAAGTAAGATTGAAAAATATATCTCCATTTCTTACGGTTTCAAATTTCCAATTATCATTTCCTAAATAACCAATGTAAATACCATTTTCGGTACGATCCACATCATCTGGAAAACCAGCTGCATTGGATTGACTAATTACTAACTGTCTTCCCGGATCGTCTGCTGCTAAAACATCATTTTCAATGGTTTCAACAGTATTTCTAGCTTTAGCACTTCCTAAAAAAATTGGATATTCCCCCGCAAATCCACCTTTACGCAATACATCAAAATCATAAAAACGCAAATCTCCATCGGCTTTAAAATCTATGGTTAATGTACCATCACTCCCCGAAGTTCGAGCATCTAAAATGGTAGTTTCTGGTTCAAAATCTAAAGAATTTCGATCGGCAATAGCGAATACGCCTAAACCTCCGGCAATGTATAAATCAAGATCGCCATCATTATCAATATCTAAATGTGTTGCTGCAAGGTTATTAAATCTATTGCGAATTTGACCTACAAATGGACTTGAAGCTGGTAACCAGTCTGCGGACATATCCGTAAATGAATAATCCCCGTTTCCTTTCCAAACTGTTAAAGGACCTATCATTAGTACATCGTCAATATGATCATTGTTTAAATCAGTAATCAACACTCTTTCTGCAGTAGCGTCTTCCAAACCTGGTACTGCTATAGGTGTAAATCTTGGTGATGCCTGGTCGCCATTATTTACATAAAATACATGACGCGTCGTATTAGGGTCTAAAGGTGTCGCATTAAAAAAGGCTAAATCTAAATCACCATCTAAATCAAAATCTACCCACCTAGGTGAACGTCCTCTTCCCAGTAAAGTAACCCCAATTTCCTCCGCAGAACTTTCTGTATAACTACCCTTGTTATTTGTATAAATAATTGGCGGAGTTGGATTTGCTCCATTTCCTCCTCCATTTGCTATAGCAATATCTAAATCTCCGTCATTATCATAATCTGCCGCTGCAGATCCGTGTAAATCATGTAATATAAACTGAGACAATTCCTGACTTCTTGTTACCGTTCCATCTCCATTATTCAAATACAGCACATTAGGTGCAAATTCATGTGCATTGTGATTATTTAATATAAAATCATAATCCCCATCATTATCAACATCTGCTATTGATGGCCCTCCATATTTAATACTATCTGGCTCATTCAAACCTGTATCATTATTGGCATTAACAAATGTCGGAAAATCAATTGCTACTGTATCTTCAATAGTAATACTGTTTAATGTAACATCATTACTTCTTACAAAAATATCAATAGAAGTATTTCCACTAGCAGGAAAGTTTACAATGAAATTGAGACTTTGCGGAATTCCCGAAGTGATATCAACATGATCAATTAAAATGCTATTCCCAACGGACATTCCAAAATTGGCATAGGGTCCATCTGCATCTACTTCAATAGTTACCTTTTTTAACAAACTCCCCGAAACAGCATAATCCAATGTAAAAGGAGTCATTATTCCTATTGCAACTGGAGCATTTAATAACCCGGAATCTCCTCCTGAATTTCCGTCTGTATCTGGATCATCCACCAAAAAATCAGACTGAATCTGACTAAGTGTTACGGCGGGTGTCTCATCTGTGGTTAGTTGCGTAAACCAAGTAGCTGTTTCTTCATCTGTAAGCACACCTCCTCCAAAAAATCCCCAACCCAATTGTGTAATATTGAATTCCATAGTCTCGGCTGTAGCTGTAAAAGGATTTCTTGCAAAACCAGCAAACTGTCCGTTTGTTGAATTTCTTAACTGATTAAATAATCTATAATTTTCACCGACTACTAAGTCTGTAAGTCGAACTACAAAATCAGTAGTTGATACTATTTGACTTGGTGGCATTGTAGTTCCTATAGCATCTGAATCTACAGTAGTTGGCACTGAAGTATGCATTGCTACTTGAGCCGCACTTATCATACAGTTGAGTGTGGTCAATAATAAAATAATTTTTTTCATATACATATTTAGCTTTGGGTAAAAGTATATTACTAAATCGTTTTCGCATTGTACAAAATACTTTATTTTTAATACAAATGTTTAATATTATACTATTGCTATTTTAACAAAATGAAAGTAACTCTCTAAATATAAGAATAATACTACTTTAAACAAGAAAAATTAAAAAAAAAATTAATTTCATCTATATTTTATAGCTTAACATCAAATAATTAACGATTTAAACTCCCAAGTTAAATTATAAAGAGCCTAAAAAAAAGTCATCAATTTACAAATTGATGACTTTTATATAGTTATTGTTTTTTTTCTAAATCAATTACAATATATAAAGTACACCCAATATACCTACACCTCCTAAAACAATAGTGTATGGCAATGCCATTTTAACCATTTTACCATAGGACAACCCAATTAATGGTGCAAGAGCTGAAGTTAATAAGAATAAGAACGCTGCTTGTCCATTTGGTGTAGCAACACTTGGTAAATTTGTCCCAGTATTAATAGCAATAGCTAATTTTTCAAACTGTTCTCTACCAATAACACCATTATCAAAAGCTTGTTTTACTTCACCTATATAAACAGTTGCCACAAATACATTATCACTAATCATTGATAATATTCCGTTGGCTAAATAAAACATTGAAGGTTGTTGAGAAGGCTCCAAAGTTAATGCCCAATCAATAATTGGCTTAAACAAATGTTGATCATGGATCATGGCAACTACTACAAAAAATACGACTAATAGCCCTGTAAATGGAAGTGCTTCTTCAAAAGCTTTTCCTAATTGATGTTCTTCGATAATTCCTGTAAAAGCAGTCTGGAAAATAATAAGTGCTAGCCCAATAAATCCTACTGGAGCCACATGCGTTGCCAGACCAATAATTAACAATATGGCAGCTACAGCTTGAACTTTTAATGCAAATTTTTGATTTGGTGTTCTTTTTTTATCTTCTTCAACCGTATAATTCTCAATAATTCTTCGTGCTACATCTGGTAGTTGATCTCCAAAACCAAAGCTTTTAGTCACCTCCAAAATAATAGTTGTTAAAATACCGCAAAACAGAACAGGAACGGTAATAGGCGCCATTCTTAAAAAGAATTCAATAAAATCCCATCCCATTTTTTCACCAATCAATAAGTTTTGAGGCTCACCTACAAGTGTACATACACCTCCAAGAGCTGTACCAACAACCCCGTGCATAATCAAGCTTCGTAAAAACCCTCTAAATTGTTCTAAAGTTTCACCACTTAACTCCTTACGATCTACTACTCCATCCTCATCGTAGTCCGAATCTACTTTTGAATGTATTTTATGATATACCCCATAAAAACCTACAGCAACACTAATTAATACTGCCGTTACTGTTAACGCATCTAAAAATGCTGAAAGTACCGCTGATAAAAACACAAATAGCACTGACAATACAATTTTGGAACGTATTTTAGTAAACACTTTACTAAATATGTACATCAATAACGGTTTCATAAAATAAATACCCGCCACCATAAACACCAATAACAATACGACTTCTAAATTTTGAGCCACTTCATGGTACGCATTATGTGGTGTAGTCAAATTCAATACCAAAATCTGTATAGCTAATAAACCTCCTGATTGTAGTGGATAGCAATTTAATGCCATTGCAAGTGTAAAAATAAATTCGCCAATAAAAAGCCAAGACACTATTACATGAGCTGTATGCACATCCATAAACATAGGAAGCATAAAATACAATACCATATTAAGTATTAAAAAGCCAAGCATGGTAAACTTAAACCACTTTGGGCTATTACCTAGGAAATTTTGTAACATCAGTTTTTATTTAAGTTAGATCACAAATATATGGAGGCTGTTACTATAAAAAAATAGCTGATGTATATTTATCATTTTTATAATATAAATTATCCATTTAAATACACTCCGAAATACTAGATTATGGTTTAAAAATGTTCCCCGATGAATGATCTCTTTTTGCTCCCGTCACACTAGCTAACACATTTACTTTATTTGTCAACTTTAATACCCCCAACAAGCCAAAAATTAAAGCCTCTTTATATTCTACCAACTGAGGATTCGGTATCACAATATTGGCCGATGTATATTTTTTTATCTGGTTTACTAAAAAGGTATTGTACACTCCACCACCGGTGATCAATACTTTTGTTTCACTTGCGTTAGAAGCTATATCGAGTGATTTTCCAACACATTGAGCAATATGTTCCGTAAACGTACGCAATACATCCTGCGGTGCTAAATGATGCGATTCTAGTAAAGGAAAAACTATAGTATTCACCCATTCAATACCCAATGATTTTGGAGGTGCTATTTCATAAAAAGGTAATTGATTTAAAGCTTTCAATAAGCTTTCATGCACTTTTCCAGATTTTGCCAAATTCCCTTCGGCATCATAAGCTTGACCTAATTTTAAGGCATAAGCATTAAGTACCACATTTACAGGGCAAATATCATAAGCGATCATTTTTCCTTTTTTCTCAAAAGAAATATTTGCAAAACCACCAAAATTGATACAATAATCATAATCAGCAAACAGTAACTTATCCCCAATAGGTACCAACGGAGCCCCTTGCCCACCAAGTGCCACATCTGCAACTCTAAAATCACAAACTACTTTTTTTTGTAATAGTATTACCAATTCTGGCAAATTTCCTATCTGTAGTGTAAATCCATGATGAGGTTGATGTAAAATGGTATGACCATGACTACAAATCGCATCTATTTCTGTTACGTTATATTCATTAATAAACTGATCAATCACCGATGCCAAATACAAGGTATACTCCCTATTAAGTACCTCCAATTCCTTAGAAGTTAAACTCGCCGCTCCGCGTAATCGATCCTCCCAGGATTTGGAATACCCATAAGTTTTACAAACTCCTAACTCAAAATGCCAATTATTAGTAGTTTCCGAAAAAGTAATTTCGGCCACATCAATACCATCCAATGAGGTTCCCGACATTACTCCTATAACATGCATTGCTTTCATTTTTTAAAAATACATTTTTGAAACAACTTTTCCGTAACTTTAGAATTATTCATATATTATGCATGCATAATAAAAAATAGTACTTCCTATGAATTTCGAATTAACAGAAGAACATCTAATGATACGTGATGCAGCCCGAAATTTTGCTCAACAAGAACTTGAGGCTGATGTTATTGAAAGAGATACACAACAAATTTTTCCTACAGCACAAGTTAAAAAAATGGGCGAATTAGGCTTTATGGGAATGATGAATGATCCCAAGTATGGCGGTGGCGGAATGGATACCCTGTCCTATGTAATTGCCTTAGAAGAACTTTCTAAAATTGACGCCTCGGCTTCGGTCATTATGTCCGTTAACAATTCACTGGTTTGCTGGGGTCTAGATGAATATGGCACACATGAACAAAAAGAAAAATACTTAACACCACTTGTAACTGGTGAAAAGCTGGGTGCTTTTGCACTTTCTGAACCCGAAGCTGGTAGTGATGCTACTTCACAAAAAACAACTGCCATTGAAAAAGAAGATCATTACCTTTTAAATGGGACCAAAAATTGGATTACTAATGGCGGTAGTGCCGATTATTATTTGGTTATTGCACAAACCCATCCAGATTTGAAGCATAAAGGCATTAATGTATTTATTGTAGAAAAAGGTTGGGAAGGCTTTGAAATTGGCCCAAAAGAAGACAAACTTGGTATTCGAAGTAGTGACACCCACTCACTTATTTTTAACGATGTCAAAGTTCCTAAGGAGAACCGCATTGCGGAGGATGGTTTTGGATTTAAATTTGCCATGAAAACCCTTTCGGGAGGAAGAATCGGAATTGCTGCACAAGCACTCGGCATTGCACAAGGTGCATATGAAAAAGCCCTTGCGTATTCCAAAATTAGAAAAGCCTTTGGTACAGAAATATGTAACCACCAAGCCATTGCTTTTAAATTAGCCGATATGTATACCCAAATCGAAGGAGCTCGTATGTTAGTGTACAAATCTGCCATAGATAAGGACAACGAATTGGATTATGACTTATCAAGTGCTGTTGCAAAATTAGTCGCCTCCCAAGCTGCAATGGATGTAACCATCGAAGCCGTACAAATACACGGAGGTAACGGGTATGTAAAAGAATACCATGTAGAACGTTTAATGCGAGATGCTAAAATCACACAGATTTACGAAGGTACTAGCGAAATACAAAAAATTGTAATTTCAAGAAAAATTCTTAATGATTAAATATTTAAAAAAATAATAAGCCACTTTTAAAATATGGAAATCGCTTTATTGCCTCAGTGGCTTATTAAACATATTTCTAGAAATAGAAACATGCAAAATGACTGGAACATTTTAATCAGCACAATACTCCTTCTTTTACTATTTATAATTTTAAAAAGTGAGCTCATTTCTCTTTTAAATAACATTCCTCATTTTTGCCTTTTTGACAAACTAATAGGAATGCAATGTCCTTTTTGTGGTACTACTCGGGCTTTTTGTGCTATTTCTGAAGGCTCATTTAATCAAGCCATTACTTTTAACACCTCCAGTATTATTCTTTTTATTTATTTTTTTATTCAAATACCCTTACGAATTGCCTCATTAACCCAACAATCATCAAATATTCTTTACCATAAATTATCTACATATTTTGGGAGAGGTATTTTAATATTTATTTTATTAAATTGGATTTTCAATTTAAACTAACTTAAAAATAAAACTATGGCACAATTATCTTGTCCTAAATGTGAAAATCTAACAAAAAGAGGAGGCTTCAGAGCTTGGCAAATTATTGTGGCTATTTGCTTTTTCCCAGTAGGCCTTTTAGCTCTTTTAGCGGACAGAAGCCCAACACAATGTAATAAATGTGGTCATACTTGGCAAGCCTAATAAAAAACTTAATTATGACTTCAGACGAACTACACCAACTCAAATTCCCTGTTGGGGAATTTACTGCTCCTGCGTACATGCCTTCTAGCTTAATAGCTACTTGGATTGATGTGATTGCAGAATTTCCAACCGCAGTTAAAGAAGTAACACAGCATTTAAACAGCACCCAAAAAAACTGGAAATACAGACCCGATGGTTGGTGTATAAAACAAGTGGTTCATCATTGTGCCGACAGCCATATGAATGCTTTTATTCGGTTCAAATTAAGCCTTACCGAAGACACACCAAAAATTAGACCCTATTTTGAAGACAAATGGGCACTGCTCATCGACTCACAAGACGATCATTTAGAAAATTCCATCTTACTCCTCACGGGACTTCATAATAAATGGGTACAATTACTTAAAAGTCTCCAACATTCCGATTATGAAAAACAATTTATGCATCCCGAACATGGCACTCATTTTAGATTAGATGAAACCATAGGCACCTATGCTTGGCATTGCCAACACCATTTAGCGCATATAAAATTGGCTTTAGAAGCGGAAGGGAAATATGATTAACACACTACAACGGCACCGCCGTTGTATGTTTAATTTCGCCCATTACAAAAGTACTATGCGCACTCCCTACATTATTGACTGAACCTAAACCATTTAGCACAAAATCTTGGTAATGCTTCATATCTTTTACTAGAATTTTTAGTAAAAAATCATAGTCTCCCGAAATGTTATAGCATTCCGTTACCTCTTTTATTGCTTTTATATCCTGTACAAAAGCATTCCCAATTTCTTTGGTGTGTTGCGAGAGTTTAATGTTGCAAAACACCGTTAAACCCTTATCTAATTTATCGGCATCTAAAATAGCTACATATTGTTTTATATATCCCGATTGTTCTAACCTTTTTACCCGTTCAAAAACGGGTGTCGATGATAAATTCACCTTATTTGCTAGCTCTTTTGTAGTCAAATTTGAGTTGTGCTGTAATAATTTTAACAATTTAACATCAATTGCATCAACCTCTTTTGTAGAAAATTTTTCTTTCATCACTATGTCTTATCATTTTAAAAAGATAGTATACCTATAAAAATAATCATAAATAGTTATTTAATCCATAATTATTCCGAATAATAGATAATATAATTTTCATTCTCAACTTTGCAAAGGATAAAGCACCTGGAAACAAGCTACGAGCTATCTCAACAAAATTGAACGTTAATTTCAAGCTAAGCCTAGGAGGAATAAACCCTTTGGTGACGCCAATAAAAACCAGCAACATGAAAACAAATATCTTAGGCTTTCCAAGAATTGGAGGACACAGAGAATTAAAAAAATCCCTTGAAAAATACTGGAAAAAAAACAGTTCTTACAATGAGCTACAACAAACAGCTAAACTAATAAGGCAAGAAAACTGGAAATTTCAACAAGAACTAGGCGTTGATTTAATTCCATCAAATGACTTTTCATATTATGACCAAGTTTTAGATGCCTCTTTGGCCTATGGTTGTATCCCGGAGCGGTATACCGAATTAAAAAATAATGGCACCACTTCTGATTTATATTTTGCTATGGCACGAGGTATTCAGACCGACAAGTATGACATTACCGCTATGGAAATGACTAAATGGTTTGACACAAACTATCATTACATTGTACCCGAATTTTCAAAAGACCAAAATTTTGAATTATTTTCCAGTAAAGCTGTTGACGAATTTAAAGAAGCTAAAGCACTAGGGATTCTAACTAAACCTGTATTAATCTCGCCAGTTACTTATCTTTTAATTGGAAAAGAAAAAGAAGCAGGTTTTGATCGTATTGACTTATTAGATAAGCTACTCCCCGTTTTTTTTCAGCAATTAGTACAACTAGTTGTTGCTGGAGCAGAATACATTCAATTAGACGAACCTTGTTTGTCACTGGACTTAAACGCTAAAGAAAAAGCTGCGATTACAAAGACTTATAAAAAAATAGCAGCCGAATTTCCAAGCTTAAAAATCATACTAACTAATTATTTTGGCTGCTATGGTGATCATTTAGCTACAGCATTACAACTACCTGTTCATGCACTCCATATTGACTTATCACGTTGTCCGGAGCAATTAGACACAATTTTAAATGCTAAATTTTATAACCAAAAGCAGATTCTTTCTCTTGGAATTGTTGACGGACGCAATATTTGGAAAAATGATTTTGAAGTTTCATTAATTCAATTAGGAAAAGTCTTAAAAAAACTTCCAAAAGAAAATATCTGGATTTCAACCTCATGCTCATTATTACACAGTCCTATTGATCTCAATTTAGAAACAAATGAACAAACTCTTCCAAAAGAGGTGAAACAATGGTTAGCTTTCGCGAAACAAAAAGTGAAAGAAGTCTGTCTTTTAAAAAAGCTATTAAATGGCGATGTATCCGATGCATTACTTGAAAAAGTAGCGGCTAATAAACTAGCCAATCAAAACCGAAAGACTTCAACACTTATACACCACAATCCCACTAAAAAAAGAGTCGCTCAACTTACCAAAAATGATAGCCAACGTGCTGCTACATTTACATCGCGACAACTAGTACAACAAAAAGCACTTAATTTACCATTATTCCCAACTACAACCATAGGCTCGTTTCCACAAACAAAGGAAGTACGCAAATGGCGTTCACAATTTAAGAAGAATGAAATTTCACAAGCTGTATATGATCAATATATTGCAGATGAAACCGAAGAAACTATTCGTTTTCAAGAATCGACAGGAATCGATGTATTAGTTCATGGGGAATTTGAACGTAATGATATGGTTGAATATTTTGGCGAAAAGTTGGAAGGTTTTGCGTTTTCAAGCTATGGCTGGGTACAAAGTTATGGGAGCCGATGTGTAAAACCCCCAATTATTTATGGTGATGTATATCGTTCTGCACCTATGACTGTAAAATGGTCCACGTATGCCCAATCGCTTACTCAAAAACCTGTAAAAGGAATGCTAACAGGTCCTGTTACCATTTTGCAATGGTCATTTGTACGTAACGATCAACCACGTGCTACTACTTGTCAGCAAATTGCATTTGCCATTAGGGATGAGGTGGTTGACTTAGAAAAAGCAGGCTTACAAATTATTCAAATAGACGAACCCGCTATTCGAGAAGGCTTACCGCTCAGAAAAGCCGCATGGGAGACTTATTTAAATTGGGCTATTGAAAGCTTTAGAATTTCGGCAAGTGGTGTTAAAAATGACACTCAAATTCACACACACATGTGTTATTCCGAATTTAATGACATTATTGAACATATTGCCGCTATGGATGCCGATGTAATTACTATTGAAACATCTAGGTCCAAAATGGAATTGCTAGATGCTTTTGTCAATTTTAAATATCCTAATGAAATTGGTCCTGGTGTATATGATATTCACTCGCCTAGAGTTCCTGGAACCGATGAAATAGCACACCTATTAACCAAAGCAAACGATGTACTCCCTACTCGTAATATTTGGGTAAATCCAGATTGTGGTTTAAAAACAAGAGATTGGCCCGAAACCAAATCAGCACTAATCAACTTAGTCAATGCAGCCAAAAAAATGAGAGCAAAAGTTAGTGTTGAAGCTTAATCTTTTAGTTGACAGTTCTCGGTTGTGAGTTGTCAGTTCTTTACTCCTTAAATTATTTTTATAAGAAAACCCCTGAAAACTTTCGTTTTCAGGGGTTTTCTTATAAGTATGAAATCTATTTACTAAAACTTAGCAAACATTTTTCTCATTTTTTCACCTTCTTCAGTAGCTAATTCTAAATCAACTAAAATACGACCACTGTGCTCATCAGTAATAATTTTTCTGCGTGAAGCAATTTCTGCTTGTACTTGTGGTGGAATAGTAAAATACGAACCTCCAGAAGCACCTCTTTCTACAGGTACCACAGCTAAACCATTTTTAACATTGGTACGAATTCGCTTGTAAGCCGAAACTAAACGATCTTCGATTTTCTTTTCAAAATCTTCAGACTTTTTCAATAAAGCTTGTTCCTCTTTTTGAGTTTCAGCCATAATATCGTCTAATTCTGATTTTTTATGCTCTAAATGCGTTGAACGATCTGAAATACGTTGCGTTGTTTGCGCAATTACTTCTTTCTTTTGAACGATCTGCGCTTTAAATTCCTTGATATGCTTTTCAGATAATTCAATTTCTAGTTCTTGAAATTCAATTTCCTTACTCAAAGAGTTAAATTCACGATTGTTACGTACGTTTTTCTGTTGTTCTTGGTACTTAGTAATCAATTGTTTTGACTCATCAATAGCAATCTTTTTTGCTTTAATAGAATCATCAACTGTACTTAGATCGCTTTTTAACTTTTCCAATCTAGTTTGCAAACCTGCTACTTCATCCTGTAGATCTTCAACCTCCAAAGGAAGCTCCCCACGGATAGCCGTAATTTCATCAATTCTTGAATCAATAAGTTGCAAGTCGTATAATGCTCTTAGCTTTTCTTCAACAGTAACTTCTTTCTTAGCCATATATTAAAAATACTTAATAGGATTGGTGTTTGTATCCGATAATATGATATTGCCTGAATTATAGGCAGGTGCAAAATTACTGATTTTTTCCGTAAGAATCGATACAATTAAGTTTTTTGTGTACTGTTCCGACTCATAATGTCCAATATCGGCTACTATCAGCTTGGCTTCGGCCTGATAAAACTCATGATACTTAATATCTGCCGTAATAAACAGGTCAGCACCAGCGGATTTAGCATTCCCTATTGCAAAGGCTCCACTACCGCCTAGCACCGCTATTTTTTTTATCGGTTTTCCTAAAAAAGCACTGTGTCGAATCCCTTTGGCATTAAAGCGTTCTTTTACTAATTGTAACGCCGCTGTTTCCGAAAGTGCTTCGGGTAACTCCCCTAGCATACCCATGCCTATTTTTTGATTCACGTTTTCTAAAGTAGTAATCTCATACGCTACTTCTTCATACGGGTGCGAAGTTAACATCGCATTTACTACCTGCCCTTGTAAGTGCGCTGCAAAAGTGACTTGTAATTGCACTTCAGGTGCTTCAATAAATGCTCCTTTTTCGCCTACAGTGGGGTTTGAATCTATTCCTCCTTTATAACTCCCGGTGCCCTCAACATAAAAACCACAGTCTTCGTAATTTCCAATACTTCCTGCCCCTACATTAAATAATGACCTTCTAACTTCTTCAAAATTTGTTTTTGGCACATATACATTCAACTTTTTTATGGTTTCCTTTTTAGGAATTAAAATACGCTGATTTGTCAAACCTAACTTATCACAAATTTGTCGATTTACTCCTTGCCAATGATTATCCAATGCCGTATGCATCGCATAAATAGCTATATTATGTTGTATAGCTTTGATCACCACACGTTCTACATAATCCTTGCCTGTAATTTTTTTTAAGCCCTTAAATACAATGGGGTGAAAACTAACAATTAAATTACACTGTTTCGCTATCGCCTCATCAATCACACTTTCTAGGGTATCCAAAGTAACCAGTACATTTGTTATTTTTTGTTGTGCATCCCCAACCAAAAGACCTACATTATCAAAGCCTTCGGCATAATGCACAGGTATTTCTTGCTCAAATAATTGTATAAGCTGCTTTACTTTCATTTTTTTCAATTCCTTGCTAAAATCAAATTTCCATTAAATCCATTTCAAAAACAAAAATCAGCTGCTATTTAAGCTTTTTAATTGGATTTTGGTAAGTATTAAATACTGAATAAACGATGATGTCATTGTTTATCTTCTCATAAACTATAACGTATGGAAATCGTTTTAATGGCAACTCCCTAAAAACAGGTTTTCTTTTAATTTCAAAGTCAGGATTACCTGTAATTAAAGTCTCAAAATATCCTCCTATATAATCTAAAAACTCTTCTCCTAATCCATCCTGTTTCGATTCATACCAGTAAATTGCATCTTCAATTTCAAGCTGAGCTTCTTGCTCAATTATTAAATTAAAAGCCATATTTGTCCTTCATCCCCTTCTTAACCTCTTCCCAAGACTTCCCTTTGGATTCACCTGACAAATGTTTTCTTCTTCTTTCTTCTACGATTTTATAATGTTCCTCTGGTATTAATGAAGACGAGTCAAAAGTGTTCATAGAATCAAACACCCCCTCTAAGGTTACTAATTTAGTATCGTCTTGTATTAAACGATTAAAACGATCAATCAAATTATTTCTTAATTCTATAGTTCCCATATAATAACCTCTTGTATACAAATATAATCAATTCAAAAGCTATTCCATAGTATCAATTAATTAATGAAAGTTACCTAGTATAGGCAAACAAGCCTAACGCTACTTCTCGTTTATAACTAGTCCTTATATGACTTGAAACAACAACAGCTACTCTTTTTTATTGAATAGCTCTGCTTGAATTACTGCATTTCACTCTCTTTATTAGCACCCCGTCACAGACGGTCGTCAACTCGAACGTGGATTAGTAAGGAATAAAATCTAAAGACTTGCTATAAACTTTTTTTAAAATAATCGATCAACTACACTTGGTAATAAGAATCGATGCACGTTATCGATTAATTTTTATAAACATTAAAAGAAGCTGCATTAAAAAGCAAATTAATTTACCTTTAATCAAACACTAGCTGAATACAGGTAGTTGCTACATTAGTATCAATTTAAATTAGAATTATGAGATTATTTTTAAAATTTGCTTTAATCACATTAATGTTTTTTGCTGGTTCAACAACAACTCTACTAGCTCAACAAACAAAAACTACAACAACTAAAGCAAAAACTAAAAAAAACACTCCAACTAAAAAAAACACAAAAAAAGTAAGTTCATCAACTAAGACTTCCAAGAAAAAAGTTAGTTCAAAGAATACAGCTACAACAAAAAAGAAAAGTAGCACTACAACTAAAAAAACTACTCCAACCAAAAAAGCAGCAACTACTAAAAAGGTTTACAATAAATCTAAAGACAAAGCGATTGGTAAAGACTCCAAAGGAAGAACAATTTATCAAGGACCTAGAGGCGGTAAATATTACATAAATTCCAAAGGAAATAAATCGTATTTAAAGAAGTAATTCTTTTACAAATGATTTAGATATATTCATATTATTCTAAATCGAGGCATTTTTAACGGATATAAAAAAACCAAAACATTCTTGAAAGCTAAATTAGCTATAATCATTTTACAACATCATTGAATTATGTACTTTCGTACTCATGAAGTTTTCGAGGAAGTTTTTATGGCCTTTTGTTCCCTTTTATTATTTGGGCAGCTTGACTATTAAAAAATTATATGACTGGGGTATTTACAAAAGCCGGTCTTATGATTTTCCGGTAATATGTGTTGGCAATTTAAGCGTTGGAGGCACAGGAAAATCCCCTTTTGTGAGCTACTTGATTGAATTGCTCCAAAAAGACAAACAACTTGCTACTTTGAGTCGCGGCTATAAACGTAGTACCACTGGTTTTCATATAGCTACTGCTAATAGTACGGCGCTAGAAATTGGTGACGAGCCTTTACAATTTAAAGTTACCCACCCAAAAACCATAGTTGCGGTTGATGCCGACCGAAAAAACGGCATTCACCAACTGCGCACTCAAAAAACACCTCCCGAAATTATTATTTTGGATGATGCTTTTCAGCACCGAAAAGTACAAGCAGGATTTCAAATTTTACTTACCGCTTACTATAATAGATATACCAACGATTGCATGCTACCTGCCGGAGATTTACGTGAACCCACTTCGGCAGCTGCCAGAGCTACAATAATTATTGTAACCAAATGTCCTTTGGATTTAAGCGATACGGCTCAACAAAAAATTATTGAACAGTTACAGCCTTTAGCCCATCAAAAAGTATATTTTACAGGAATCGCTTACGCAGAAGACATTTATGCAGCCAACACAAAAATCAAATTAACTGCTTTTTTACAGGACTCCTTTTGCTTGGTTACCGGTATTGCCGAACCTGCTCCCTTGGTTTCGCATTTAAAAAATTTAGGTGCAAAATTTACGCATTTGAATTTTCCAGATCACCATGTATTTTCGCAAAAAGAATTAGATAAAATTAGTACACACAAACGCATTTTAACCACTCAAAAAGATTTTATGCGCTTACAACACGTAACTGCTTTAAAAAATAAACTCTTTTACCTTCCTATAAGCATTCATTTTTTAAATGCTGAAAAAGATTTTATACGACAAGTTTATGATTTTACATCGGATTAGCTTCGCTGCCAAAGTGCTCCTCTAAAAAATTACGAATCCATGGCATATTCGCCTCGAAATGCTTTTTGGAGTTTTAAGAAAAATTCTTCGGTTTTGTATGGTTTTGGTATTACATCGGTAATTCCATTAGCATAAAATTCATCCATATGATCGGCAAGCGTTACTGCCGTAAGTGCTATAACTGGTGTTCGCATATCAAATTTTCGAATACGTTTAGTCGCTTCAACCCCACTAATACCAGGCATGTGAATATCCATTAAAATCAAATCATAACTAAAATTCTCTGCCTTTTCAACAGCAATTTCACCATTATCTGCCACCTCACAAACGATCTTATTTTTCTCTAAAATTTTTCGTGTAATTAACTGATTAATTTTATTATCCTCTACAATCAATACTTTTTTCCCTTCCATCTCCTCAAAATTCACTTTAGCCAATACCTTTTTCTTTACCGATACCTCAGTTTCTTCGAACAATCCAAATTCCAATTCAAAGAAAAATTTAGAACCCTTACCCACAGTACTATTCAACTGTATTTCACTTCCTAATAAGGATAATAAATTTTTAACAATGGAGAGTCCTAAGCCTGTTCCTCCATATTTTCTGTTTATTTCTAAAGATTCTTGATTAAAATTTTCAAAAATATCATACTTTTTTTTCTCCGAAATCCCTACTCCATTATCCTCTACCTCAAAATATAATAAAATCTTATGAGCGTCAATATCCTTAGCTTTCAATACATGAATATTGATTTCTCCCGATTTAGTAAACTTTATAGCATTCCCTATTAAGTTTATTAATATTTGAGAAATTTTAAGCGGATCACCTTTAAGTGTTTTAGGAATATTGGAGTCAAAATTCAAATTCAACACATTACCACGATCTTCTGCTGCTTTGTTCAAAGCAATCAACACATCCGAAATCCGCTTTTTTAAATTAAATGAAGTCACTTCAACCTCCACCTTATTAGCTTCAAGCTTATTTAAATCCAGAATATTATTAATTAATGATAATAAATACTCCCCCGAAAAGCGCAATGAATTCAAGTGTTCTTTTTGATTTTCTGTGGGGTTTTCTTCCAGAAGTAAATGTGTTAAGCCCGTAACCGCATACAAAGGTGTCCTTAATTCATGCGTAATTGTTGACAAAAACTGTGCTTTTACCGCGCTTGCTTTTTCGGCGCGCTCTTTTTCGGCAAGCAACTCTGCATTTTTTTGTTTTAGCAATTTATTTGCTCTCGCTCTTAGCTTATTATTTTTATATAATGCTAGTGTTAGTAAAGTTAAAATAGTAATTAAGGCAATACTTAACACGGTGGTTATCTTCCCTAATTTTAAGTTTTTTACATCTTCAATCTCCGAATTTTTATCCTCTATTTTTTGAGTAAGTTCAGCTTCGGTATACAGTAAAGAATTTGGTACTTCGGTCAACATACTTACCGAGCTTGCCGATAGTAAACTAACATTTAAAACACATGAAAAAAGTAGGACTAGTAACGTTCGCACCATCAAAATATTGCTTATCTCCAATAAATATACTTAAATCACAGCGATTTTCTTAATTAATTCAATTAATCTTGAAGAATATCCAATTTCATTATCATACCAACCTATAACTTTTACCATTTTCCCAATCACCGAAGTCATTCCCGAATCAAAAATACATGAATGCGTATTTCCTTGAATATCCACAGAAACAATGGGATCTTGCGTATAGGCCAACACCCCTTTATACGTGGTGTTTGCCGCATGCTCAAAAGCTTGATTTATTTGTTCTATTGATGTTTCCGAAACCACATTAAATGTAATATCTGTTAATGATCCATTAGGCACAGGAACACGAATACCACAACCCCCTAAGGCCGTTGTTAATTCTGGAAAAATCCGAGTCAAAGCCTTTGCCGCCCCTGTAGTTGTAGGTATAATAGATTGTCCTGCGGCACGTGCTCTACGCAAATCACGATGCGGTTGATCATGTAAACTTTGATCACTGGTATAACTATGCACCGTAGTAATATACGCCTGCTCAATACCACACAACTCATTGATTATTTTAATCATTGGTGCAGCATTATTTGTGGTGCAGGATGCATTAGATATTATCACATCGTTCTCATCAATAATAGCATCATTTACGCCCAATACAATAGTTTTTATACTATGATCCTCTGGAGGCGCACTCACAATTACCTTTTTTGCACCGGCGGCAAGATGGCCTTTCGCCTTTTCATAACTCTTGAACTTACCTGTTGATTCCACTACAATATCAACTCCATTCCAATCGCACTCTGATGGATGATCAAATGATGAGAAAGCTATTTGAGTTCCATTGACAATAATATGATTTTCATTACAGCCAACAACACCCGAAAATAAGCCATGAATACTATCATATTTTAACAAATGACTTAATGTTCGTGTATCCGACAAATCATTAATAGCTACAACTTCAATATCCGAATCCTTTTCCAATAACCTAAATAGGCTACGACCAATTCGACCGAAGCCATTTATTGCTACTCTAATAGGCTTAGACATAAATGTAAGTTGTTATGTTAAATGTTTTTGTGCTTTGTATGAAGAACGTACGAGTGCACTACTCTCTACATGACGAAATCCCATTTCCAAACCAAGCTTTTCATATTTTTCGAATTGCTCTGGCAAAATAAATTGTTTTACTGGCAAATGTTTTTTGCTAGGTTGTAAATACTGTCCAATGGTAAGCACATCCAAATTTACAGCTCGTAAATCTTCCATAGTTTGAATCACTTCGGCTTCCGTTTCACCCAAACCTAACATAATACCACTTTTAGTTCTGTGAATCCCTTCCGCTTTTAAATAACGTAACACCTCTAAACTTTGTTCATATTTAGCTTGGATACGCACCTCGCGCGTTAGCCTTTGAACAGTTTCCATATTATGCGAAACCACCTCTGGAGCTTCGGTTATAATTCTATCAATATTTTTCTTTTTACCCATAAAATCCGGAATCAACGTTTCTAAAGTCGTTGTTGGATTCATACGTCGAATGGCTTGAATAGTTTCGGCCCAAATTATAGAACCTCCATCGGCCAAATCATCTCGGTCAACCGAAGTTATTACAGCATGTTTAATGTTCATAATTTTTATGGATCGCGCTACTTTTTCAGGCTCTGCCCAATCCACCGTATCTGGTCTACCTGTTTTTACCCCACAAAAACCACATGATCGTGTGCAAGTATTCCCTAAAATCATAAAAGTTGCTGTTCCTTCACTCCAACATTCACCCATATTTGGGCAACTACCCGAAGTACATATGGTATGTAAATTATATTTATCCACTAAACCTCGGAGTTCCGTATATTTTTTTCCTGTCGGAAGTTTTACACGTAACCATTTCGGTTTAGGAGTTCTTTTGGTTTTTACCGCTGGAGCTTCAATACTCATAAAAAATATTTTTTACAAAATTACGAATCTAATTTATAATGTAGCGCCCTGTTAAAAGAAGTTAACACCTGTTTGGGTATTTTTTTATCCGCTACCGATCACAAACAAATACCAAACACCAAAAGCTATTAAAAAACCGACACCCATAGCCACCCTGTTCCAAAAGTAGCCCCCGCTTTTGTAGCTTGCACTAAATGTGAAACACCTATAGCAGCCCCAGCAAAAATCAGTCCTGGACCTAATTTTTTTAATGAAGAAAACATCGTTTTATTTTTTAGCTGCATTTAAACTTGTTAAAAGCAATTTTTTTGCACGTAATAATTTCACCTTAATATTATTCATAGGCTCATTTAACTCCTCGGTCATTTCCTTGTAACTCATTTCCTGAAAATAACGCAACTGAATCATTTCTTGATAATGAGGCTTTAACTGCTTAATATGCAGTAATAATTCCGCTAAATTTTGCTTGGTAATCAATTGATCTTCGGGAGTAGGCGCATGATCCAACACCGTATTAGCCATACTATTCTCCTGTGCTTGGGTAGCAATTTGCCATTTATTTTTTTGCTTTCTTATTTGATCAATATGGGCATTTTTTGAAATAGCTAACAACCAACTCCTAAAACTGTATTCCGGATTAAAGCTATCAATTTTATCAAAAGCACTTGAAAAACTTTTTATAGTAATCTCCTCGGCTTCAAAATCATTTTGGGTTCTTCTTAATTGAAATTGATATACATCATTCCAAAAAGTATCTAGCAAAAAACTAAATGAAGCTTGCATTCCTTGCTTTGCATTTTCGATATGAGAGAGTAATTGCTCGCTATTGATCCCCAAGATTGTGCCTACTTTGAAAAAAGATTCTTTATAAATATAGGTATTTGTAGACAAACACTTAACAACTCCCACAAAGGAAATAAATAAAACACCTCTTTTTCCGAAAATTTAAATGCTGCTTTTCCTATCACTAAGCCCACTATTACAAAACGAAGACCTATAAGCATATAAATTAAAGGTTCGTGAAATAAAACCCCACTAATAATAGCTAATATCCAAAACAACAGTTGCGAAAAATACAATAAGCCTAATGTAAATTTAGCTGTAGATGTATAGTGTTTTAACTGATTACTACGTTCGACAATCCATTCTTTTAAACTGGAATCCACTCTAATTGCCATAGTTGGCGATGTCGCCAAGGCCACATTTTTAGTGGTTACCGCCTGTCTAACAAACAAATCCTCGGCGCCAGTTTGCTCACTCATGTGGGTTGAAAATCCATTGTTTTCAAAAAATAAATCCGAAGTATAGCCTAAGTTATTTTCCCAAGCTACATAGGGTTTATACATGGATGCCCAACCAAAATTACACAAATTGGTAATCAATCTACTGTATCGAAGTATCTTATTGGCAACACCCTTGGTCTTCTTAAAATTCACATAGCCCAAAACGAATTGTTTGTCTACACTGTATAATTTAGACATTTCATTAATCCATTCTGGTGATGTAATTTCCACATTTGGAGTGGTAAAAAGTAAATTCTTATACTTTGCCTTTTTAATCCCTAAGGTCAGGGCATATTTTTTGCTTCCCCAAAAGGCTTCATTATTTTTAACGTCTACTATAGTTACATGGCTATTATCTTTAGCATAAGCCTCCAACAGCTCTAACGTATTATCATACGAAGCATTATTTATTAAAACAAGTTCATAATTAGGGTGCGATTGTTTTTTAATTTGTGTTAGAAAATTCTCAAGCAGTTCTTCTTGGTTTTTTACGCAGACCAATACAGACACCTCATTAACTAATGAAGCACCTTGCTGATGTTTAGAAAACACAAACTTAGAAAACACAAGGTAATAGACTATATTTACAACACAGACTACTCCTAAAGAAATCAAAAAATACTGATACATAAATGAGTCTTATGAATGTTGAGGCTCACTACAGTTTTCATATTGATCTGGGGTTTTCCCACACAAAGAACAAGATTCCCCATCTTTATTTAAAAAAGGACTTTGACTTGCACATGTTCCTGCAAATTTTCCATCTTTTTTTGCCCAAATTTTAATTGCAATTCCAGCAAAAGCAATTCCTAACAAACCAATGGTAATGAATAACAGTTTCATAATAAAGAAAATTATAAGACTACAAATTTACAAATTCAAAATGACGAAAGCCGTATTCACGCTTTTTTCTTTTTCAAATACTTTTCTATGTATGCTTAAAAAAATCCATTCACCCATGAGCTACCTCATAAACTAACGTAAACTATATTTTTTAACTTAACCTTAGCAATTCTGCACTAAAATTAAGAAAACACCAATATTTAACACACATTACAGACTTTTAGTTAAATTCTAACGCAAAATTCAAATTTAATCCATTAGTAAAAATTCAAAAAAATGCTATTTTTATCATATAAAACAAAATCCTGCTCGCTAAAAAAACAGTATTTTTCGACTAAGTATACCTATAGGATGTGAATCTATTTTAAATAAAATAGTTTGCAGGAAAAAACCATTTTGAATCCACATAATGATGAAAACTTGTATTTTTGATACAGCTCAAACGTACAGTAATTTTTTTTAATTACAGAAAAAAAATAACAACTGCTCAAAGCAATCTCAACAAAGCTTGCTAAATCAACCAACCATGTCACTAATTAATTGTGACATGGTTTTTTTTATAAAAACTCTAAACAATCAATATTTTTGACGCTTCCTAAAACCGTAATCCCGGATTATGCATTAAAACTTGGTAGTGAATATTGAAAGCACAATAAATAAAGAATTTTCTTGATTTCAACATAGCACCATTATGTTTAAATCAAAAAATACAGCGAAGTGTTTGATTTTGTAGAGATTTCAATACAGAATAGATTTTTTAATGCATAATCAAGGTTAAAACAAGATTTTAACACGTAAAATAAATCTAAACAACAATACTTTTAAAACCACTTCCTTTTAAATGTTTTTTTTCTTCGCTCAAAAACACAAAAATTAATAAAAAACCCTACACCATATTCCTTTGAGAGAAATAACGCTATTCAATTTAACAAAATCAACTTTTACTTATTTTTATTTCTTACAACAAACAACTTAAAAAAAATGAAAACAACTAAAAATTTAATGAGTCTCATAATCGCTTTTTCGTTTATGTGCATCTCTTTAAACGCTCAAATTTTTACATTAAATGGAGGCTATCAATCATTCCCAGCTCAAGAAGCCGGAACACCTGGCTCAACCAATGGAAATGTGCTTGTCCGTAAAGCACCTAGACCTACCGGAAATGTCAATCGGTTAAAACAACTACTGAATTCAGCAACTATTCCCGATGTTGTTATTCAATCAAGACTTACCGAAGGCCCATTAGCAGGTTATATTGCTCAAATGCCCGCTGTAATTTCCACAGCAAACGAGCTTAATAACCGCCCCAATACGGCTAATGCTGCCAATGCGATTATTATTAACAATACAGCTAGTCTAAATGCTAACAGAGACAGAATTAGAAATGATCAAAATGCAACGTTTATTTTTAGAGGAAATGTAAACGTAAATGAACCTATAGTAGTAGGTTCTAACAAAACCTTTTGGATTGATGGAGTCGTTACCTATACTGGTCCTAAAAGACCTTTAGCTAACACCGATGCACTTAGTCCTATTCCTATTATTAGAGATGGTATTTTTAGAATAGTAAGAGAAAGAAACGTAAGTATCCGAGGAACCAAAAGAGGCTTGGTAGATTGTAAATCCGAACTTCCTTTTGCATATACTTTAAATTCAAGAGAAATTACTATTGTAGACAATGAAGTAATTAACGGATTTAATACTGTTTTTATTCACCAAACAAGAGATGTTACCATTGAAAATAACTTTTTTTACAACAATGTAAGAAGAGCTATGCACCTTATTGCCGTTAATGGTTTTTCGGTAAAAAATAATTTATGTTATGCTAGTCATTTGGACGGTATTGATGTAGATGCGTTTTGTCAAAATGGAACTGTTGACCTTAACGTAGTACTTGGAGCTACTTTTAGATTTATGCTTTGGACAGAAATTGATGCTCATGACAATGTAATGAACAATAATGTAGCTATCCACTTACCAGGTAGAAGAAGCAGAGGAAGAGGAGGAATGCAAGAAAATGGTACCGAAAACTCTAGAAGAGGTGTAGGCAACTTTCGTGGAAGCCGAAATAATGACTGGATAAATAATCACGTATTTTACCCTGACACTTTTAGAGATGGAATTGTAATGCGTAGAGATCGTTTTATACAACACGGTACTATTAAGTTTGAAAATAACTATGTATGGTCTGAAGAAGGCAATGGACAAAGACACAATCCTAAGCCTCAAAACAATAATACTACTGATGTTCGCTTTTTAACTCTTAATACTCCTGCTGCTGGAACAAGACCTAGACCTACAAATCTTTTTCCAAATGGCGGACCAGAAGTTCTTATAAATAGTTCTCCAGCTAATTTAACTGGCGCTCAAATAAGAGTTACTCCTGGCCTATTTGGCGGAAACGCTACACCAGCTCCAAACCCAACCCCGGATCCAACACCAACTCCAACACCAACACCAACTCCTGCACCGCCAACAAATGGAGGGAATACAAATTTAGCTGTAGGCAAAACAGCATCTCAGTCAAGTAATTACCAAAACAATAATGACTTTAATGCTCAAAGAGCTGTTGATGGAAATACAAATATATTTACGCATACCAATAATGATGCTAATGCTTGGTGGGAAATTGATTTAGGAAGTGTATCACAGATTACTACTATTCAAGTATTCAACAGAGCGGATTGTTGTCAAAACAGATTGCAAGGATTTCATGTATTAGTATCAAATAACGCTTTTACTTCCAAAAATTTAAACCAAACAATTAATCAGTCTGGGGTAGGTAACTTTTTTACTGCTGGAGAAGCTGCAAGTCCAACAAATATTACTATAAACAGAAGCGGACGTTATGTAAGAGTACAATTAGCAGGAACAAACTTTTTACATATTGGTGAAGTTCGTATTAATGGTTCGGCCAATACCGGCGGCGGTAATAATGGAGGAACTAATAATCCAACATTTGTTTTAACCAAACGAAATGCATCTGGTTTTTCTATTGATGGCAACAACGGAGGAGCTAATCAACAAAACGTGTATTTGTGGAGTAGAAATACAGGAAATATTAACCAACAATGGGAAGAAATTGATAGAGGAAATGGTTTTTATAGCTACAGAAAAAAGGACACTAATTTTTGCCTAGATGGAGGTAATGGTGGCGCTAATGGGCAAAATGTAAAATTATTTACTTGTGGAGCGAATAACCAAAATCAACATTGGCGAAAAGTGACTATAAATGGAAGTTTCCGATTAGAAAAACGTAATGCACCAGGTTTTTCAATTGATGGTGGTAATGGTGGAGCTAGAGAGCAAAATGTATACTTGTGGGCTAGTAGTAACACCAACCAAAATCAGCAATGGAGTTTTACAAGTGTATCAGGAGCTAAATTGCTAGACAATAACCAGCCTGAGATTACTTTTTACCCAAATCCAGCGCAACATACCGTATTTCTAGATAACATAGAAGAATTTAATACTGTTACTATTTACGATATGCAAGGAGCAAAAGTATTAAGTAAATCACTAAATACAAACGACATAGATATAAGCAAACTAACTAACGGAGCATATATACTAGAGTTTAAAGGTGATACTTTTAAAAGAATAGAACGAATTGTTATTCATCACTAGAAGTAGATTATAATTTCAACAAAAAAGAGACTGTTCAAAAGGGCAGTCTCTTTTTTGTTGTATTTAAAAATTTTGATTATACGATTTACTGATAAGCAAAATCACCACCCTTAAAAAACATTTACTTCTGCCTCCAAGTCAATTCCATACAGAGATTTTATTTTTTTTTGAATCAACTTTGCTAATTCCCATATTTCTGCTCCAGATGCTTTCCCTGTTTTATTAATTAAAACTAACGCTTGTCTATCATGTACTCCCGCATTTTTATATACATAACCTTTAAATCCTGCTTGATCAATCAGCCAACCAGCAGGCACTTTTACCAGATTATCCGAAACAGGATAATGAGGAGCATTAGGGAATTTTTTAAGTAACTCTGAATATTGATTTTTTGGTATAATTGGGTTTTTAAAAAAACTACCACTATTTCCTAACACATTGGGATCTGGAAGTTTGCTTTTTCTAATAGCAATTACAGCCTGAGCCACATCTTTTAAAGTAGGCGTTACCACATTTTTTTTCGCTAACTGATCTTCAATAGCTCCATAACTCGTATTCAACCTATGGTTTTTTATTGTCAATTTAAAAGTAACCTCCGTAATAATATATTGATCTTTTACTTCTTTTTTAAATATAGAATTTCGGTATCCAAATTGACAATCTTCTTTTACAAATAAGCGTTCTTGAAATGTTTCTCTATGAATAGCTTTACAACTCACAAAACAATCCTTAAGCTCCACTCCATAAGCCCCTATATTTTGTATAGGTGCACTCCCTACACAACCTGGAATCAAAGATAAATTTTCCAGCCCTCCTAAATTTTCCTGAATACAAAACTGCACAAATTCATGCCAATTTTCACCCGCTTTAGCAGTAACCAAAGCATAATCATCAAAACGCTTCACCACAATACCCAAAGTATTTATATGAACCACCAAAGCATCAATCGCTTTGGTCAATAACATATTACTCCCCCCACTTATTACAAACAATGGAGCTGTATTTTCTTTTAAAAGTTGCAATAAATCCTTTTCATTATTAATGCTTACAAATTGTGTTGCTTTCACATCAATACCAAAAGTATTGTACTTTTTTAACGATACATTTTGTTGAATATTCATTATTTAAATATAATAGACCAAGTTGACATCACCTAGCAAGATACTCTTTTAACGCCAATCCTAAAATTTCAGTAGCACGTTTTAAATCTTCTTTTTTTAGCACGTAAGCAATTCGTATTTGATTACGCCCTGCGTTTAAACTCGAATAAAAACCTGCCGCAGGCGCCACCATAATTGTTTGATTTTGATCAGCAAAAGACTCCAACATCCATCGCGCAAAATCTTCCGAATCATCGATTGGCAATTCAACTATACAGTAAAATGCACCTCGCGGCACAGATACTTTAATATTTGGTATCTGTTGCAATCCATTCACCAACACATCTCTCCTAGATTTATACTCGGCCACTACCGCCTCATAATAAGAATCGGGCACATTCAAAGCAGCCTCACTTGCAATTTGCGCATAAGTAGGCGGACTTAATCTTGCTTGTGCAAATTTCATTGCCGTAGCAATCACTTTTTTATTCTTACTTACCATACAACCAATACGTGCTCCACACATACTGTATCGCTTAGAAACCGAATCCACTACTATTGCATGATCTTTTAAATCTGCTTCCTGAAGAATAGAATAATGCTCCGTATCGTCATATACAAACTCCCGATATACTTCATCTGAAATTAAAAACAAATCATATTTTAATGCTAGAGCTGCCAGTTGTTTAATTTCCTCCTTACTATACAAATAACCCGTTGGATTCCCAGGGTTACATATAAGTATAGCCTTTGTTTTTTTAGTAATCAATTTTTCAAAATCTGCAATAGGCGGCAATGCAAAATCATCTTCTATTTTTGATATTACAGGTACTACAGTTACGGTTGATTGTGTAGAAAAGCTGTAATAATTTGCATAAAAAGGCTCCGGAACAATAATCTCATCACCTGGATCGGTGATACTTCCCATAGTAAATATAAGTGCTTCACTGCCTCCTGTAGTTATCAAAATATCTTTTTTAGCAACATGAATGTCATGCTTAGCATAATATGTCGCTAATTTCTCGCGTAAACTAGGATTTCCTGCCGAATGACTATAGGCTATGATATCTAATGTATTATTCTTTACAGCTTGTAAAGCTACATCAGGTGTTTTTACATCGGGTTGACCTATATTTAAATAGAAAATCTCCCTCCCTAACTCCGTTGCTTTTTCGGCATACGGCACCAACTTACGAATTGGAGACTCGGGCATTGCTTTTCCTTTACTTGATATTTTAGGCATTACTACAAATATTAAGATGTATAATTTTAATCAAACTACCCACAAAGTTTATGGCAGTTAGTTTAATCCAAAAAAAAGCCTCACTAAACAAGTGAGGCTTTTTTTTGTAATTTCAAAGAGAATTCGAACTATAGTGCCGACACGTGCTTAGTCAATTTTGACTTCACGTTGGCCGCCTTATTCTTATGAATAATGTTGTTTTTAGCTAACTTATCAAGCATTCCGATAACTGAAGGAAGTAATGTTGTAGCTTCTTCTTTATCTGCTTCACGTAATTTTTTGATCGCATTACGTGTAGTTTTATGCTGATACTTGTTACGTAAACGCTTAGCTTCGTTACTTCTTATTCTTTTTAATGCTGACTTGTGATTTGCCATTTTTTCTCTTCTTTTAATTTCTTTAAAATTGTAGTCCGTAGGGGAATCGAACCCCTCTTACCAGGATGAAAACCTGGCGTCCTAACCGATAGACGAACGGACCATTGTTTATTATAGTTTGCAAAAGTATATTAATTTTTATACTTCCACAAGCATATTATAAAAAATTGTAGTCCGTAGGGGAATCGAACCCCTCTTACCAGGATGAAAACCTGGCGTCCTAACCGATAGACGAACGGACCATTAGCTTATTAGCGGATGCAAAAGTACACTATTTTTTTAGTTACCCAAAAATCTGTTAGATTTTTTTTAAAAAAAATTACAATTAAAACAATCCCACTAAATACAGACCTATTAAAAATAGATCAAAACCTAAGATAAACACAAGCAACACCTACTCCTAGCTACTTGTGTTTATTTTTAATATGCTTTTGCAAAAAGCACACGCTCCGATGATGGTTCACCGGTATACACGCACTTCCCTGGAGCCTTATCCCCTTCAAAAGGAATACAACGAATGGTTGCTTTTGTTAATTCTTTAATTTTTTCTTCTGTTTCAGAAGTACCATCCCAGTGTGCCGAAATAAAACCTCCTTTATTTTCCAATACCTCTTTAAATTCTTCAAAAGAATTCACTTCAGTGATATGCGTATCTCTATAATTTAATGCCTTTTCATATAAGCTTTCTTGAATCTCAGTTAACAAATCCGAAATATGACCAGCTAAATTCTCGTTAGGAACAGTAGTTTTAGTTAAATTATCTCTTCGAGCTAACTCTACTTGACCATTTGCTAAATCTTTTGGTCCTATAGCAATTCGCAAAGGCACTCCTTGCAATTCGTATTGAGCAAATTTAGCCCCAGGTCGATGTGTATCCCTGTTGTCAAATTTTACAGTAATGTTTTTAGCTCTCAAGTCTTTAACAATAGTATTCGCTACTTCAGAAATTTCAGCCAACTGCTCTTCTCCTTTATATATAGGTACAATAACTACTTGAATTGGCGCTAAATTTGGAGGCAAAACTAAGCCTTGATCATCACTATGCGTCATAATCAACGCCCCCATTAAACGTGTAGACACCCCCCATGAAGTGGCCCAAACATGATCCTGCTTTCCTTCCTTACTCGTAAATTTTACATCAAATGCTTTGGCAAAATTTTGTCCTAAAAAGTGAGATGTTCCCGCTTGTAAGGCTTTACCATCCTGCATTAAAGCTTCGATACAATAGGTATCATCTGCTCCTGCAAAACGTTCCGATGCTGTTTTTCGCCCCTGTATAACAGGGATAGCCATAAAATCTTGTACAAAATTGGCATAAATCTCATTCATTTGAGTTGTTTCAGCAATAGCTTCCGCTTTGGTTGCATGTGCTGTGTGTCCTTCTTGCCATAAAAATTCTGCGGTACGCAAAAACAAACGCGTACGCATTTCCCAACGCACCACATTAGCCCATTGATTTACTAATATTGGTAAATCCCTGTAGGATTGAATCCAACCTTTATAGGTATTCCAAATAATAGCCTCGGATGTTGGGCGCACTATTAACTCCTCCTCTAATTTAGCATCGGGATCAGCTATCAATTTTGAGGCATCATTAGGATCTGTTTTTAATCTGTAATGCGTAACTACCGCACATTCCTTTGCAAAACCTTCCGCGTTTTTTTCTTCGGCCTCAAACAAACTTTTAGGAACAAATAAAGGAAAATAGGCATTTTGATGCCCTGTTTCTTTAAATTTTTTATCCAGTTCGGCTTGCATTTTTTCCCAAATTGCATAGCCATATGGCTTGATCACCATACAACCTCTTACTGCCGAATTTTCTGCCAAGTCCGCCTTGACAACCAATTCATTATACCATTTCGAATAATCTTCCGAACGTTTTGTTAAACCCTTAGCCATAATATATATTTTGGCACAACTATTGTGCTATATTTTTAAAATTTGTAGTTAGCACAAAACTAACTAAATTTAGATTGTTCAACAATTAAAACATATAGATATGCGAACTCATAAAATTTCAATTCAAAATACTGGGAAAATCTTGTTTTTCGCACTACTGTCTATATTTACATCTGCCTGCGGTACATACCAAGCCGTAACTTATGATGATGATGGGATTTATTCAAGTAGACAAAACAAGCCTGTCCAAACTACCACAACAAACACCTCACCTCAAAATGCTCCCGCTACCAACAATAGTAATGTAGAGGAAGGCTTCTTTTCAAAAAAACTTAAAGAGTATGAGCAACTCAATAACGAAAACGTTGTTTTTACTGATGTAGAAAATTATTCTAGCGAAAGCTATACCGAAAATTACAACAACCCCAATAATACGCAAAACCGAGAAGTACGTCCTGGATGGGGTGGCAATTATACTCAAGGATCAAACACTAATGTTTATTTAAATTCTGGTTGGGGATTTAACAACTTCCAACCTTTTTGGAATCCTGGATTCAGAAATTTTTATGGCAATAGATTTGGTTACGGTCCATTTTTTAATAATTTCTACCATCCATTTGGCGGTTTTTATAATGGCTTTTATGGCGGAGGTTTTTACGGTAATGGATTTTACGGAGGTGGATTCTACAATGGTTTTTACGGATACAATCGCCCATATGCTTACAATTATTACCGAAGTCGTCGCAATACCAGAACATATAGACCTAGAGCTACCAGAAGTTCAAGTATAAACTCTAGATCATACAATGCTCGTAATTCGAACACTCGAACCTACACCCCAAGATCACAAAGTACCAATAGGACATATACACCAAGAAGTAGCAGCAGCTCTTCCAAAAGAACATACAGCCCACGTAGTAGTAGCTCCAATAGAACTTACACCCCCCGTAGTAGTTCATCTAACAGAACATATACTCCAAGAAGCAGTAGCTCATCTAGCCGTAGCTATAGTCCTCGAAGCAGTAGCTCATCGAGCAGAAGTTACACACCTAGATCAAGCGGAAGATCAAGTGGAGGAAGTTACAGAAGACGATAAAAAACACCTATTATATGAAAAAGTTTCTATTTACAACACTTGGTATATTAGTACTAAGCGCAACAAGTCTGGCCCAAACCACATCGGAAGTTTTTGATTTTGCTAACACCAACAACCTTGGAACAGCAAGATACAATGGACTTAGTGGAGCTTTTGGCGCCTTGGGCGGAGACCTTACTGGTGTAGCAGAAAACCCCGCCGGAGGAGCCGTTTTTACTAATTCCTATGGGTCGGTAACTTTATCACAAGGCGGCAGTAATTTTAATAGCACTTATTTTAATACCACTACCGAAGCTTCTGATGCTAATTTTAATTTTAATCAAATTGGTGGTATTCTGATTTTAAAAAACACTTCTGGTTCCAAATCCATCAATAAAATAAGTTTAGGAATCCTATACAATAGAGACAATAACTATAATAGAGAATATGCCATACAAGGCAATTCCAGTATTGGTAATATTGGCGACTATTTTGCAGGTCAAGCTGACGGATATGATATTCAAGACATAAGTCAAAGACAATTAGTTAATGATAACGGAGTCCCATTGGTAGATGAGGATGGAAATGAAATCTTAGAAGATTTCCTTGATGCCTATATAGATATAGGAGAACTTCCTGGCTTGGAAGCCAGAGGTCAACAAGCTTTTCTCGCGACTACTTCCAACATAATTTCACCAGACACAAATAACAATCGCCTTTATAACTCCGAAATAGTAGGAAGCAACAACTCCCAACAAATAAGTACCATAACAAGTGGAGGAAGCAGTAAAGTAAGTATTAATCTAGCTTTTGAAATTGATGAGAAAATTTACTTAGGTGGTAATTTAAACTTCCATAATTATGACCTTAGAAAAAACACCCTAATTAGTGAGGTTAACAACAACACAACCGACAATATCAGCGAAGTATTTTTTGAAACCCGCTCGCGCACCTTTGGAAACGGTTTTTCACTAAACTTAGGAGGAATTGCCAAAATAGGAGACCAATTAAGACTTGGGCTAAGCTACCAAACACCCACTTGGAGTGTTTTACAAAATGAGCTTGACCAAAACTTAACCACATTTTTAAGAGATCAAGGTCCAGAAAACCCCAGAAATGTAGATCCGGGCTTGGTATTTAGTTACCCAGAATATGACATAAGAACTCCTGGAGAAGTATCGGCTAGTATTGCTTATGTTTTTGGAAAAGATGGATTATTGAGCGCTCAATATTCTCGTAAAGATTTCTCTAATATCAAATACGATGATAATGCTTTTGATTTCGACATTCTGAACAATCGAATTAAGAATACTTTCCAGGCCGTGAATAGCTTAAAAATCGGTGGTGAATATCGTTATGAAAAATGGCGCTTTAGAGGTGGGCTTAGCTACGTTACTAGCCCTTACAAAAATGATCGTATTGCCGGAGACACCCAAGGTTTTTCACTTGGTACTGGATATGATTGGGGAAAATGGAAATTAGATATTGGTTACAATCATTTTGAAATTGACAGTAATGAAGTTCCTTTTGAGAATGACCTATACAATAACGCAGCTGCAATAAACAGAAAAGGTGACGCCGTTTCGGTAACGCTAGGTGTTAATTTTTAAAATAACAAAGCACCATTTTTAACACCGAAATAAACTTCAAATAGGTTCTAATCTATTTCGATTAAAAAATCAAAAAACAATGCCCTAAAAATAGAGTTGAAAGCTGTATATTTGTGGGCTAAAATTAATTGAGCTTTTCAGTTAACGAATATCTTACTAATGAAAGAAAATCAAGATTCGGAATCAGCTGACTTTATTGGAGATAACCATGTAAGCACCAATGCCACTACTCCATTAAGAGAAGACGCGTTTGAATTGAGTGATAGCGAAAAAATCGCTTTAATTAAGGAGGATGTAAGAAACATTATGAATACTCTTGGGCTTGACCTTAATGACGACAGTCTAAAAGGCACCCCAAATAGAGTCGCTAAAATGTTTGTCAAAGAAATTTTTGGTGGTTTATCCCCAAAAAAGAAACCCAAAGCTTCTGTTTTTGATAACAATTACAAGTATGGCGAAATGTTAGTTGAAAAAAACATTACCCTATACTCTACTTGCGAACACCACTTATTACCTATTGTTGGTAGAGCACATGTTGCTTACATATCTAATGGTACCGTGGTTGGCTTATCCAAAATGAATCGTATTGTTGATCATTATGCTAAACGCCCCCAAGTACAAGAGCGTTTAACTATGCAAATTGTACAAGAACTGCAAAATGTACTTGGCACCGAAGATGTAGCATGTGTAATTGACGCCAAACACCTTTGCGTAAACTCTCGTGGTATTCGCGATATTGAAAGTAGCACCGTAACAAGTGAATTTGGCGGTAAGTTTAAAGATCCTGCTATTAAGCGCGAATTTCTAGATTACATTCAACTTGACACTAAGTTTTAAACAAAAAATCTTGAAGTAAACTTACTTCGTCAACATAAAAAAAGAGCTTATCCCAATGGATAAGCTCTTTTTTTTTATGGAATCCGTCAAACCTAAAAACACTTCAAAATCTGTATTTATATAATTTATACCATTACCTATATGAATTTCTTACACAGTAATTTCAAATGGTAAATGGTATAAAACTTCACTAATAATATTTCCACTTATAAAACCCCAACATGCCCCAAGATCATAATAAACTTGGCACCTCAATTACAATTTATTTGACAAAAACCATTAACAGAAACCAACTACAAAAGTTAAAATTCTGAAAAAACAATCACTCTAAGGGTAGGGTCATACAAATTATACTCGTATTTATTATAACACTCATACACAAATCAATTATATCATGAAACAAAACTGCAATTACACGTTAAAATATACCGCATATGGCATTATTTTATTGTCTGGATTAACCCTAAATGCGCAAAGTATTCATCAAAATTTCACAAAAACAGGCCAACAAAATTTACCAAGCACAAAGAAAACTTGCGCTTTAATTCACAAAAACCACAAAAATCTCCTATCCAGCAACAGCATTCCAAAAACTATAAACGAAAAGGAAATCGCTGGAGCCAATTCCAATAACATTAAAGCCAACGCGGAATTCATTCCTAATTTTGGCACCAATAGCCACCAACAATCTCACATCACTATAAATGGAAAAACCAACTCCAAAGATCCAAAGGTTATTGAACTTAATGAAAAAGAAGACCCAAAAAAAGGAAATGATTCTTTTGATACTGCCACAATTTTAAGTTCAGAAAACCGAAACACTTTTTTTGAAATAACTGCCGAAATTGGTGATGGGCCACACGGAATAAATGGCACCAAAAAAGGAGATTTTGACACCTATAAATTTAGCGCAAAAAAGGATCAAAATGTAAACCTATTTTTTGCCTCTATTGACATTAAAAGCGAATTATTCCTTACCACAATAGTCTTAAATTCTAAAAACGAATTAGTAGCAGACGGACAAGATATAAATGGCACAGGAAAGTCACTTAGCTTTACCTCGGAAAATGATGAGGAATATAGAATTTTAATATTTGACACTGACACTGGAGTTAAAGATGGAAGAATCACTTTTAATTTAGATTTAAAACCTGAAGACAGACTAGGCCTATCCACCCAAGATAAATACGAAATATTTGTTGGTATAAGTGATACAGACATTGACTACTATACATTAAATCTAGAAAAAGGAGATATTTTTGACCTTAGGGTTTTTAATGGCACCACCATTAATGCCGAGCTATTTTTGCCGGACAACTCCCTAGCCATAAACAATAACACTATTGGATCACCTACAGATTTTGCGATTGACGAAGAGAAACTTAGCACTATACCGTCTATCGGGTTATCATACACGGCACCCATTAGCGGCCTATATACAATAAAACTTGCACACACAGGCGCAGCTGAAAAATATGAAGCAGTCTTAACAACTAGTAAGGCTGGATACCTTACTAAGAATATTGGAAAAAGACAATTATTCTATATAGACTTTACCGGAGAAACTATAGGCTCTCTAAACTTTAAATCAACTAAATTTACACCGTTAAATGCCGAACTGGAAGAAAAAGCAATTACACTTGATAAAATTGACGATTATTTTGAAAATTGGGAAATAGAAAACACTTCAAAAAACAGAACAAATTTAACGTACAAAATAGTTGAAGGCATAAAAAATAATTTTAAAAAATTAGAAGGCCTCAATAAAGATTATGAAATCTACTTTATAAGTGATTATGGAAATCCACTACTTGGAAAATACATCCCAAAACTATTACACAAATACAATATTCCACATAGTACTTTATTTATAGGAGGAGACAACACCGTTGATCCAGAAATTGGTTCCGGTGTGCTTGGAGTAGCTAATTCAGTTGACATAGGTAATTTTGACATAAACGACAATGCTATTGTTTTTTTAAATGAAATAAGTGAAAAAATAAAACCCGACGCAACTGAGTTTGAAATACTAGATAGCGCCAGCTACAACAAAATAAAACTAGCTGACGGAGCTAGTAAAGAAGACTTAATTGCAACTGGTGTATCCTACCTAGCCTCACACGAAATAGGCCACATTGTTGGCTTAGAGCACACCGATCCAGATAATGAGACAAGAACAATTATGGATAGTAATTCTTTTGCTCATGTATCCCTTGGATTAGAAAATGCAGACACCCCATTTTCAAAAGAAACAAGTAAGGGTCTTATTTTTAAAGCAGACACCTATGCATCCAACGAAATATTAGGAGGAGAAAACCTTACCGATTTTTTTGCTGCTGTAAATTTAGGCTACAAGTCAAAATACGGATTCAAAGGCATTGATGACACTAATACCACATTTGATAATGAAATAAAACAACTTGAAGACAATGTATTAGCGGTACTAAATGACACTACAGAGGATTTTGAAACAATCACCAACAAATGGCCTAATCCACTACCTTATAATCAATCATCCATATTGGAATTACCTCAACTTTCAAATGAAAAAACCAGTATCACTATTTTTAATTTAGACGGAAAACGCATAGCCGATATAACTAAGCTTAATTCGATTATTGAAGAAAACAATTCGCTATCATTTACACCAGCGGATTACCACTTAAATACCGGCACTTATATTTGTAAAATAAGCACCGACACCACTACATTTAATCGCAAAATAGTTATTGAGTAGCTACTCATATAACTTATCACTAACTAACTTAATCATCACTAACTGCAGCAGCTTAAATTAAATATTTAAGCTGCTTTTTTATTAGAATAAACCAACCTCAAATTAACTGTTAAACCTCACATATAGGCATAAAAAATCCCGCCTATGGCAGGATTTTTTTATTGTTATGTGACTAAAAACTTATTTCACGTTTCTAGTAGCATCACCCGCTTTGGTAGAATAGTTAATTTTTAACTGATTCACTTCACGTAATTGCTCTTTAACATCACCTATAAGTCCCATATTGGTATTTTTGTCAACTTTTAAAGCTGCCATTAACTTCCCTATTTGATCCTCTGGCGTATTTGCTCTTGTTTCCTGTACAAAAGATTGCACCTCTTTTATATTTGAAACAAATTTATCATTCAACTGTACTTTTGCTTCTGTACCAAACTTACGATATTCTTTACCAGGCTTACCCGCGTAAATATACATTACCAAACTACGGTTTTCAAGCTTTTCCACTTGATCTGCATAAGGCAACACATTTTCTATCATTAAGGTACTATCACGCATTACAGTAGCCACCATAAAAAAGAACAAAAGCATGAATACAATATCAGGCAATGAAGCTGTCGAAATAGCGGGAAGTTCTTTTTTCCCTCCTTTATTAAACTTTGACATTTCTTATCTTTTTTAAATGGTTATTACTCTTTTGCTTCTGCTTCAGATAATTTTTCTGGAAACAACTTTTTCACAGCATCTTTCTTCTCTTCAAAATCTTTTTCCTCATCAGAATCCTTCTTTGCATCTTTTAGGCCTTGAAGAATATCTTTATAAGTCATCCCATACAAACGCTTTGCTTCACGCTCACGTAAAAATGCATAAGCTGCCATCAATTCATTTTGAATGGCTATGTAAGTTCCATAATTAGTTTCACGGCTATTTTGCAACGAAATTACCGCCTTACTTGGGTTATCCGATGATTCTGGATTTTTCTTACCACGACAGTAATTACACTTATTATTAGCCTCTGTACCACCACCATTATCTAAAAATTCAATGGCAGCTTGACGTAAATCCTTTAACTCCATGTTTTGATCCTCCACCAATAATTGATTGTCTTTGTTTACAATAACGTTAAACAAATTCTTTTCCTTTATTTTTGGGGCAGTAATATCATCTGGAAGTTTCGGAGGCAATTTCCTATTAATTCCTGTATCCGACGCAATTGTCGTTGTTACTAGGAAGAAAATAAGAAGCAAGAATGCAATATCGGCCATAGACCCTGCATTAACCTCTGGTGCTGCTCTTTTTGCCATAATTAGTTACTTATTGATTTTTTGATTCCTGCTACAAGCATTGCACCTACAGCTACTGCTGCAAAAATGTAAAATGCAATAATACCTGCTTCAACCCAACGTGTAGTACCTTCTGTGATTACTACACCATCTCTAGTAATTACTTCTTTCCCTTTTGATAAAGCAAAACTAACACCAACTACGACCAAAAAGGCACCAGCTCCTATTAGTGTTTTTACTAAACTTGATGGATTTTTTACTAAACCTCCAATAATTGTTATTAATGTTACCAACAATAACACTCCAATAACAACTAAGGCTAAATTGTAAAGTGGCGACACCAATGCTGTTGATTGCGCCAAAGGAAGTTCTCTTGCTTCTGTAGCACCAGCTTCAGTCATTAAGTCCGAAAAGCCACCATTCATTATATACAATAGCACACCTGACAATAAACCTACTGCAAGCACTACGTATGATATGATTTTTGAAATTTTCATTTGTTTCTTTGTTTTACACACTACCGAAATACGATAATGCTTTTATTAATAATCAGTTTCAAAAAGGATGATTTACAACCATCCTTTTTTAAAATAATATTGATTATTTCTTTTTGTTAGCAACAAGAATATCAATTAATGAAATTGAAGCATCCTCCATATCATTTACGATAGAATCAATTTTTGCAACAATATAGTTGTAAAAAATTTGAAGAATAATTGCTACAACTAATCCAAATACCGTAGTTAAAAGTGCTACTTTAATACCACCTGCTACTAATGCTGGATCCATATCTCCTGCTTGCTCAATTTTATCAAATGCCTGTATCATACCAATTACCGTACCCATGAAACCAAGCATTGGTGCCAAAGCGATAAATAATGATAACCATGATACGTTTTTCTCTAACTGTCCCATTTGTACACCACCGTAAGCAACTACTGCTTTTTCAGCAGCATCAATACTTTCGTCAGCTCTATCCAAACCTTGGTAGTAAATAGATGCAACAGGTCCTTTTGTATTTCTACAAACTTCCTTAGCCGCTTCTACACCACCACTTGCAAGTGCATCTTCAACACTTTTTTGTAATTTTTTTGAATTAGAAGTAGATAAGTTTAAGTAAATAATTCTTTCAATAGCAATTGCTAAACCTAAAATTAAACAAATCAATACAATTCCCATAAATTCAGGACCCCCTTCGATGAAACGCTTTTTCAATCCTTGGTGAAATGATTCCTTAACTACTGGCCCAGCTGTGTCATCCTGTAGTGATGATACTGCTTCAGTTGTTGTAGCAGCTACTTCTACTGCCGTGTTTGCATTTGCAACGTTACCAATCATCATTGCTCCTGCGATGGCTAAAATTGAAAAGATTTTTTTCATTAGTTCAAGTCTTAAGTTTACTAGTATTATTTAAGTTTTTAAAATCTGTGATAAATTAGGGGTAATACCCAATAAATTTTGTTTAAAGATATGTTTTTAAATGACAAATCAAAAAAAACACATACAATCACTTTAGCAAATAAATAAAAAAATGACGGTTTTATAAAATAGAAAACACTTTTTTAATGCATCTCCCCCCTTAAATTAGCTTCAAATTCTATTTTAAAGTCATTTCTCTGCTTATTTTGCCCTAACAAATACATTGCTTTTGTTATAGCCGCCTCGGTCGTCATGTCTTTAGCACTAATGATTCCCAAGGATTTCAACTGTTCACTTCCTTGGTAAATCCCTTGCTTAACTACCCCCGAAACACACTGGGAACAATTAATTATATTTTTTCCTTTTTTTTGCAATTCTTTCAATAAAAGCGCCAGCCAATTGGCATTAAAAATGGTTCCTGAGCCATAAGTTTCCATAATTAACACCTCAAAATCGACAGATGCACACAATTGCTCAAACATTTTAGTCGTTATACCTGGATGTATTTTTACTAACAAAACTTTATCATTTAATGCCTCCGAAAATTTTGTGACCCTATTTAAATTCGGCTTCAAAAGCATAGGTTCATTAATTTTAAGGCTTACGCCAGAAGTAACTAATGCTGGAAAATTAGGAGACATAAATGCTTTAAAACGGTCCGAACTTACTTTAGTACTTCGATTCCCTCTAAACAATTGACTATCAAAATACACCCCAACTTCGCTTACACTAGGCACTCCATTTTCCTGCAATAGGGCAATTTGAATGGCTGTCAACACATTTTCCAAGGCATCGGTTCTAATATCACCAACTGGCAGTTGCGAACCGGTAAAAATAATAGGTTTTCTTAAATTTGAAAACATAAAGCTCAAGGCAGAAGCCGTATACGACATGGTATCCGTCCCATGCAATACCACAAAGCCATCATACTGCATAAATTTACTATAAATAAGATTTCCTAAAAACTGCCAATCACTAGGATTCATATCCGCGGAATCCTTAGGCTCCGGAACACTTACAGTATCGATTTGAGCTTGAACTGATTTTAATTGAGGTATTTGCACTAAAAGATGATCAAAATCAAAAGCTTTTAACGCACCAGTAGCACTATCCTTGACCATTCCTATAGTTCCGCCTGTGTAAACTAGTAGTATTTTTTGCTGCATTCAATAGTTTAAATTATTCAAAGAAAGCTTCAAATTAGTAAAAAATAAAATAACAGCCCCTATTCCCTATCACTAAGACTACATTCCGTACACTTCTTTTGAATTTTGGGTAGTTAACGCTGCTATTTTCTCTACAGGTAATTGATAAATATCGGCTATTTTTTCGGCTATATTATAAATATAAGAAGACTCATTTCGTTTACCCCGAAAGGGAGTTGGTGCTAAATAAGGCGCATCGGTTTCCAACACGATATGCGCTATATCTATCTTATTCAAAAATTGATCAATTTTTCCGTTTTTAAATGTTGACACCCCACCTATCCCTAATTTCATTCCACAATTTATAGCCTGCAAGGCCTGCTCATAGGTTCCTGTAAAACAGTGAAAAATTCCATGCAAATCTTCTCCTCTATGCTTTTCTAAAATTTCAAAAGTTTCATTAAACGCATCCCTACAATGAATATTAATAGGCAACTGATGCTTTTTTGCTAAGGCTATCTGCTTTTCAAAGGCATTTTTTTGTTCATTTATATACGTTTTATCCCAATACAAATCCATACCAATTTCGCCCACTGCGCAAAACTGATGCTTTTCTAATTGCTCCTCTACATGAGCCAATTCTGCTAAATAATTTTCTTTTACATGTGTTGGGTGCAACCCCATCATTAAAAACACATTATTTGGAAAAGCTTGCTGTACCTCAAATAAATCTTTTGTAGTTTCTGAATCTACAGAAGGAACAAACAAACGAGAAACGCCTTTATCAATGGCGCGTTGAATCATTAAATTTCTATCTTCGGCGAAAGCCTCACTATTTAAATGGGTATGTGTATCGGTTAAAATCATGCGCCAAAAATAATGATTTTTGAGGCACTAAAATCTAGAATATTTTAGTTAAATATCTACCTTAAAGTAGGTTTTTATTATGGTCTTAATTATTTCTTCTTCGCGATTTGTCAATGCTGTTGACGAATGATTACACTGGAATAGTTGTCTTAACTCATTGTACAAGCTTGTGATTTTTTCAATAGAGATATCGTTTTTACTTATATACTTCCTTATTTTTCTACGACTTACCATACTCCTATCTTCGAGTATTTGATCCAAATGTGCTTCAAATTTTAACTCACCAACACTATCAATGATTAATTGACGCTTTTGATTTCCCTGAACATTTTCAGAAAAGCTAAAATACAAAAGGAAATAAGTTTTAAAATCTAAATAGCTCCACATAAAAAAACATGTTTACTATCATAACCTAAACAATTCATAATAATTACAAACACTAAGCTAGGTTTACGAGTAGCAGTAAAAAACTACATAAAAATAAATATTTTATTGAAAATCAACACTTTAAAACATGAAAATAACACTTTAGCGAATAAATTTTATTGAAAACAACTCAAAAATCCACTATAATCTTGAGTGTTTTAATTTAAATTTCGCTTTTCAACAAAGAAACGCTTTAACAAATGTTCACATTCATCTGCCAATATCCCCCCAATAAATTCGGTTTTAGGATGTAATGTTGTTCCCATTACTTTACAACCACGCTTAAAGTCCGATGCTCCGTAAACAATTTTTGAAATTTGACTCCAATACAAAGCTCCAGCACACATTTGGCAAGGCTCCAAGGTTACATAAAGTGTACAATCACGCAAATATTTCCCGCCTAAAAAATTAGCTGCCGCTGTAATAGCTTGCATTTCGGCATGTGCAGTTACATCGTTCAATAATTCTGTTAAATTGTGTGCACGTGCTATTATGCGATCTTTTATCACAATAACTGCCCCAACTGGAACCTCATCTTTTTCAAAAGCAGCTTCGGCCTCTTGCAAGGCTTTTTTCATATAGTACACATCATCAAAAACGGATTCCATAGCAAAGTATTTACTCAAATGTAATTAAAAATAACTTGTTAAAACATGCGGACTATTCCCATCATAAAATCCCATATATAAATTGATCACATTCCATTTTATAATTCTAATCGTATTATTTTTGCAGTATGCAAAAACTTTTAAATTCAATAAACTCCCCCGATGATTTGCGTAAACTTAACAAAACGCAACTCCCACAATTAGCTCAGGAATTGCGTGAGTTTATCATTACTATTGTTGCCACAAAAGAAGGACACTTAGGCGCTAGCTTAGGAGTTGTCGAATTAAGTATTGCATTACACTATTGCTATAACACACCAATAGATAACATTGTTTGGGACGTAGGTCATCAGGCGTATCCGCATAAAATTTTAACAGGTCGAAAAGCCGTTTTTGACACCAACAGACAACTTAATGGCATTAGTGGCTTTCCTAAACGAAGTGAAAGTAAGTATGATGCTTTTGGCACAGGACATTCATCCACTTCCATTTCTGCCGTGTTAGGTATGGCTTTGGCTGCTAAAATAAAACATGAACACAACCAACAGCATATTGCCGTTATTGGTGATGCTTCCATTGCTAGTGGAATGGCTTTTGAAGCATTAAATCATGCTGGTGTTGCTCAAGCAAATCTTACCGTAATTTTAAATGACAATGCCATTGGTATTGATCCAAGTGTTGGAGCATTAAAAAACTACTTAACCAAAGCCAAAAAAGGCATTTTTAACAGACAACCAAATATTATCGAAGCCTTAAACTTTGAATATATTGGTCCCATTGATGGCCATAATATAGACGAAGTTATTCTTCATTTAGAACAACTTAAAAAAATAACAGGACCTAAACTATTACATATAGTCACCACCAAAGGAAAAGGATTAAAAAAAGCCGAAGAAGATCAAGTACGCTATCACGCTCCCGGAAAATTTGACGCCAAAACAGGAGAACTCGCTCCAAAAATAGCCACTCCTTCTGCTCCTAAATTTCCTGAAGTATTGGGAACAAGCTTGATTGAATTAGCTTCTAAAAACAAAAAAATTATAACACTCACCCCGGCTATGCCTACTGGTAGTGGTTTAAATAAGCTAATGCAACAATTCCCAGAACGTAGCTTTGACGTGGGTATTGCCGAACAACATGCGGTTACACTTGCCGCCGGTATGGCCACACAGGGTCTTATCCCTTTTTGTGTTATTTATTCTACTTTTTTGCAACGGGCTTATGACCAAGTGATTCACGATGTAGCCCTACAAAATTTACCTGTAGTTTTTTGTATTGATCGCGCTGGCCTTGTTGGTCATGACGGTGCCACACATCATGGTGTTTTTGATATGGCTTATTTGCGTTGTATCCCCAACTTAATTATAGCCGTTCCTGCCGATGAAGTCGCCTTTAGAAATTTACTTTATACTGCTTCGTTAGGAATGCAACACCCCATAGCTATTCGCTATCCAAGAGGAAAAGGCATTCATTTAGATTGGAAACAGCCTTTTAAAAAAGTAAGTATCGGGGTAGGAAAACAACTATCCAAAGGAAACAAACTTGCTATTTTAAGCATCGGAAAAATGACACAATTCGCACGTAAAGCTATAGCTCGATCAACTCATGAAGTAGCTCATTTTGATATGGGCTTTGTAAAACCATTGGATACTAAACTTCTCACGCAAGTGTTTAACAGCTACAGCAAAATTATAACTATTGAAGATGGAGTAATTACTGGTGGTTTTGGATCGGCTGTGTTAGAGGAAGCTCAAGCACAAAATTACAAAGGAACCATTAAACTCATGGGTGTTCCCGATCAATTTATTGATCATGGCACCACCGAAGAACTGTACCAAATTTGCAATTTAGATGTTGACGCTATTATTCAAGAAATTCATCGTAGTTTAAACTAACCAAAATATACTTTTCAAGTCTTGTAAAAACAAGCAACTATATTTACTTGCTTAACACACTATAATTAGGGTTTATCTGTAATATTTAGCACACAAATCCAATATTTTTACTACTTTGCTAGGCAATAATCAAACAAATAAAATGCTCCAATGAACAACTTATCTTTTTTTAAAAAAGCCAGTCTTTTGATAGCGACTTTAACCACACTTAGCACTTTTGCTCAACCCACTCCTCCCAAAGGTGAATCCTGGAAAATGCTTACTACATTAAGTGACGAATTTGATACTTGGGATGACACCAAATGGAGAAAAGTACTTTGGGACTACCCGGCACCTAACAAAATGAAGGACGAAAATGCTGGAGTTTCCAATGGTAAATTATGGATTAAAGCAAGTATCGCTTCTGATACCGATACAGAAAGGTGGTTTGAAACCTCAAGAATATATTCAAAAGCACAAATTTCATATCCAATGTATATTGAATGTAGTATGAAAACAGCTCATATTTCTGCATATAACACCTTTTGGCTGAATAATGGAAATGCCGAGGGTAGAGATGAAATTGATATTTGCGAAAACATGTCTAATCCTATTAACAAAGAAGACGCCGACTTAGCTTATGTAAGACAATCACAATATTTTATTGTTGAAAATAGTGAAGCCGAAAGAAGTAAAGAAGTGTTTCCTGAGATTGAGGATAACCATACTAGAATTGCCGATTTTGACAATCGAAAATTATCCAACAACAACCCCGCTAAAGGCAAAAAATGGAACGAAGACTACCAGACTTTTGGCTTATATTGGAAAGATGCCTACACTATGATTTATTATATTAATGGTGAAAAATCGGGTGTTGATATTTCAAAAACCCCTTTTACCAGAAAATTAGATGTGATATGGGATTTATGGACTCAAAATCACGATGGTGGCCTAGAAACAAAAGAACGTATGCAATCGTTTACCGAAGAAGAAAGAACCATGTATATTGATTATGTGCACACCTATACTTATGCTAAAAAGTAATTATAGCTTGCTTGTTTAAAATATAATTGTAAACTAATGCCAAATACTATAAAAAAAACCGACACAGAAATCACTTCATTTGAAACTGAGGTTAAGGCTTTAATTGATACACAACGAAAGTTCTTTTATAGTAATGCCACAAAACCTGTTTCTTTTAGAATTGCTCAATTAAAAAAATTAAAACAACTCCTTAAAGACAATGAAGCTCAACTCCATAAAGCCATTTATGCCGATTTAAGAAAGTCTGAGTTTGACAATTTAACTACAGAATTATTACCCCTTTACAGTGAAATTGATTATGCTGTAAAAAACTTAAAAAAGTGGGCAACTCCAAAACGTGTAAAAACTACTATTTTAAATTTTCCTTCTAAAAGTTATATTGTTGCAGAACCACTCGGAGTTTCGTTAATTATTGGCGCATGGAATTTTCCTTACAATATTGCACTAATCCCCATAGTGGGTGCTATAGCTGCTGGAAATACTAGTATTTTAAAACCTAGCGAAATGGCTCCTGCAACGAGTGCTATTATGGCTGAGCTCATTAACAAAAACTTCCCATCGAACTATCTAAAAGTTTTACAAGGGGGTATTCCCGAAACTACAGCGATACTAAAACAGCGTTTTGATAAAATTTTCTTTACGGGAAGTCCGCAAGTTGGAAAAATTGTAAATCAAGCTGCCGCCCCACACCTCACCAATGTTACTTTAGAACTTGGTGGAAAAAATCCTGCCATTTTCACTAAAGATTGCTCGTTAAACATCGGTGTTAAACGTATGGTTTCTGGTAAATTTCTTAATGCAGGACAAATTTGTATTACATCGGATTACGTACTTGTTCAAAAAGATATCAAAGAAAAATTTTTAACACAAGTGGTGGCCGAAATTAAGAAACAAAATTACAGTATTGAAAATGGAAATTTTGTAGAACTAATTAATGACAAAAATTTTGACAGAATCGTTTCATTAATTGATTCCCAAAAAGTGTATTATGGAGGTAATTATATTAAAGAAACCCGTTTTATTGAACCCACTATACTTACCAATGTAAGTGTTGATGATGCCGTAATGCAAGAGGAAATTTTTGGACCTGTATTACCTGTTATTGAATATGATACTATTGATGAAGCTTTTGCTATTATCCAAAAATTTGAAAAACCCTTATCGGCCTACCTATTTTCCAATAATAGTACCATTAAAAAACGTTTTCTAAATGAAGTATCCTTTGGCAATGGAGCTATCAATGATTCCATTATGCAGTTTACTAATCATAATTTACCTTTTGGAGGGGTTGGTAATAGCGGAACTGGAAGTTATCATGGTAAATTTAGCTTTGACTGCTTTTCACATGCTAAGTCTATTCTAAGCAAATCAACTTGGATTGAAGCTAACCTTAAATATTATGAGCACACCGATACTAAAATGAAGATTATTAAAAAATTGTTCTAAACTCTAAAATACTGCCAAAACAAGCTCAACACAAACTATTAAATTTCAAAACCTTATACTTGCCACTTAGGAAAAGTTATTTTTTTGTAATAACTTTGTAATAACTTTGTAATAACTTTTAATCTAAGATTTTATGGAAGTTTCGGTAATACAAATAGGGAATTCTAAAGGAATACGATTTAGCAAAACCATTCTCGAAAAATACAATATAAAAGATAAAGTTGATTTAATTCTTGAAAAAGGTAAAATCATTATACAGCCCATATCCACTCCAAGAAAAGGATGGGATGATGCTTTTAAAGAAATGAGCGCAAATGGTGATGACAAACTATTGTTCAATGATGTTTTTGAAGATGAAACTTTTGAAGAATGGAATTAAATCAATACGAAATTGTGTTAGTCAACCTAAACCCAACTGTAGGTAGTGAAATAAACAAAACACGTCCTTGCGTTATTATTTCTCCAAATGAAATGAATAAACACCTCAGAACAATTATTCTTGCTCCAATGACTACAAGTTCTAAAAAGTATCCCACAAGAATTGAAATAAAACATAATAACCTGAGTTCGATTATTAGAACAGATAAATTTGGTTAGTATTTTGGGTTTCAAATT
>NZ_JH621247.1:0-37365 GCF_000255455.1 Aquimarina agarilytica ZC1
CTGATACACCTTCAGGTACATATGTAGTAGAATATGAGATTTGTGAAGTTGGAGCAAGTCCAGTGAATTGTGATAAAGCAGAAGCTACTATAGTTGTTGCGAATCCAATAGTTGCGACTGATGAAGACTTTAGTGCTACCCCATTAACCGTAGGAGATAGTAGTCCAAGTGTTATTGATATGAACGACACTTTGGATGGAAGTGGTCCAGTAACCGTTGGAATAAATCCTGGTGATGTAGGTTTAACAGGTACTAATGTTCCAGCAGGTTTAACATTTAATCCAGATGGTACGATTAGTGTTGATGCTGATACACCTTCAGGTACTTATGTAGTAGAATATGAGATTTGTGAAGTTGGAGCAAATCCAGCGAATTGTGATAAAGCAGAAGCTACTATAGTCGTAGCGAATCCAATAGTTGCGACTGATGAAACTTTAGCTCCAGTAGATACGTTAGGAGGCGATGTTACAATACCTTCAGTAATAGATTCTGGAGAAACTTTAGCAGGAACACCAGTTACTGTTGGTACAGGAGCAGGTGATGTTACAGTTAGCCCTAACCCAAGTGGAAGTACCCCTGTAGGTTTTACATTAAATAATGATGGCTCAATAGTTGTCCCAGAGAATACACCTTCAGGAACTTATACTGTAGATTATCAGATTTGTGAAAATGGGTCAACACCAGCAAATTGTGCAATGGCTACAGCTACAGTTATTATTGATAATTCGATAGTAGCTACTAGTGAAACTTTAGCTTCAGTAAATACTGTGGGAGGCGATACTACTACACCATCAGTAATTGATTCTGATGAAACTTTAGCTGGTATTCCTGTTGTTATTGGTACAAGCCCTGGAGAGATTACAGTAAATGATAACCCAAACACAACGAATCCAACAGGGTTTATTGTTAATCCAAATGGTACTATTACAGTGCCTGAAGGAACACCTTCTGGTTCTTATGATATAGAATATGAAATTTGTGAGAATGGAGCTTCACCAGTAAATTGTGCTATAGCTGTAGCAACTGTTGTAATTGAAAACCCAATCGAAGCTGAAATAGATGACTATACTACAACATCAATTACAGGAGGAGCATCTACACCTAATATTTTAGGTAATGATACTTTAGCGGGTAGCCCTGTAGTTTTAGGAAGTGCTCCTGGAGAGGTTAGTTTAATAGGAACTAATGTTCCTAGCGAATTAACATTGAATCCTGATGGAACAATTACCGTAAGTTCTACGGCGTCTACAGGAACGTATACACTAGAATATCAGATTTGTGAAAATGGTACAACACCTGTAAGTTGTGATACTGCAACAGCTACCGTTAGAGTAGAAAACTCATTAGTAGCATCGAATGATGACTTTACATCTACTCCTTTTGGAACAGGATCTACTACGCCAAGTATTTTGGATAATGACTCTTTAAATGATTTAGGACCAGTTGTACCAGGAACAGGAATAGGAGAAGTAACTTTAAGTCCAGTAAATATACCTGAAGACCTAACTCTTAACCCAGATGGAACGATTACCATTGCGGATGAGGCTTTGCCAGGAACTTACACATTAGAGTATCAAATTTGTGAAAATGGAGCAAACCCGGCAAAATGTGAAACTGCAACAGCTTCTATAGAAGTATTGGATGATCCAATCCAGGCGACTAATGATGATTTCACAGCCACACGTTTTAGTCCAGGGGATACTACTATTATTGTTATAGGCGATAATGATACCTTAAACAATGAACCTATTGATCTCGGTATAGGTACTGGTCAGGTTACTATTACAGATAATCCTAATGGAACAAATCCAGAAGGAATTAAGGTTAATCCTGATGGTACAGTGACTATAGACTTAGATGTAAAGTCTGGTTCTTTTGTAGTGGAATACCAAATTTGTGAGAACGATGCTGTTCCAGCAAATTGTGATGTTGCTTCTGTTTTAATAGAAGTAGCGGCTGGAGATGTAGAGGTATTTAATGGTTTATCTCCTGATGGGAATGGATTAAACGATTTCTTGAGAATTGATGGACTCCAAGACACATCAAGCAATTCGATTGAAATTTATAATAGATGGGGAGTTAAGGTTTACGAAACTAAAAATTACGGTTCGAACGGTAACGTATTTAGAGGTTTCTCTAATGGACGTGTAACGATAGATGAAAACCAATTACTTCCAACAGGTACTTATTTCTATGTTTTGAATTATACAAAAGACAATAGAAATGAAGTGAAACAAGGTTATATATATATAAACTAAATCATCTTAATATCATTGGCTCTGTAATTTTATGCAGAGCCATGATTTAAATCATAAATATCATGGAAAAGAAATTTTTTAGATCAGCTATGGTAATTTTAGGAATTATTATTTCTACAGTTGCACAAGCACAGCAAGATCCTCAATATACCCAGTATATGTATAACCCTTCTGTAGTTAATCCTGCTTACGCAGGGTCAAGAGATGTGTTAAGTATTGTTGGATTACACAGAAGTCAATGGGTTGGAGTAGAGGGAGCACCTAGAACACAAACCTTAGGGATTCATTCTCCAATAGGTATAGGTCGAGTTGGTTTAGGAGGGAATATTGTACACGATGAAATAGGGCCATCTCAAGAGACCTATTTGACTGCAGACTTTTCATATACAATTCCAACTTCTGAAAAAGGTAATTTAAGCTTTGGTATTAAAGCTGGAGCTCATATTTTAGATGTTGATTTTACTAAATTGAATATATCTGATGCAGGTGATATCTTCGATAGAAACATAGATAATAAAGTAAGTCCTAATATTGGATTAGGTTTGTTTTATTACACGGATAAGTTCTATTTAGGGTTAAGTGCTCCTAATTTACTTCAAACTAGACATTTTGATAATGTGAATATCAATACCTCAACAGGTTCTAGTTTTTTATCTAAAGAGCGAGTACACTATTATATTACTACAGGTAGGACATTTGATTTAAGTAGTAATGTGAAGTTTAAACCCGCGATCCTTTCAAAGATTGTCTTTGGTGCACCATTACAATTAGATCTTACGGCTAACTTTTTAATATGGGAGAAGTTAACTCTGGGTGCTGCCTATAGATGGAGTGCTGCTTGGAGTGCATTAGCAGGTTTTCAAATATCAGATAGTTTAATGATTGGCTTCGGCTATGATCGAGAAACGACTCCGTTAGGGGATACTTCATTCAATGATGGAAGTTATGAGGTAATGATGCGATTTGAACTTTTCAGAAAGCAGAATAAAATAATAACACCAAGATTCTTCTAAACTTAATTGATTATGAATACTAAAAATATTAAAAACGTCATATTATATTCTTTCTTGGGGTTTTCAGCATTAGTTGCTCAGGAACAAAAGATAAAAAAAGCAAATAAAGCTTTTGAAAATTACGCATATATAGATGCTCAAAAAACATATTTATCCGTTGTAGAACAAGGGTATACTTCTGCAGATGTATATGAGAAATTAGGAGACTCTTATTACTTTAATGCGGATTTAGAAAGTGCTGCTATTTGGTATGGTAAATTATTTTATGAATACGCCTCGAATGTTAAGCCAGAGTATCTATTTAGGTATAGTCACGCATTAAAGAATATTGGTAATTATGAATTATCAGATAAAGTAATGGAGCAGTTTGGCAAAGTTACTGGGGTAAAAGAGCAACGTGTAAAATTCTTTAATAAGGATCGTAACTACTTGGCATTAATAGAAAAGCAATCAGGTAAGTTTAAAGTATATAATGTAGAAGGCGTAAATACTTCGGGTTCAGATTTTGGGCCAAGTTATTATAACGATAACACTATTTATTTTGCATCTGATCGCTCGAATATAGCTAAAAAAAATATTCATACTTGGACTAATGCACCTTTTTTAAATCTTTTTAAGGCTGATAAAGATTCGAATCAACTTACGAATTTAAATAACTCTTCAAAAGTAAACGGGAATATTAACTCTAAGTACCACGAATCTTCAACTGTATTTACTAAAGATGGTAAAACAATGTATTTTACTAGAAACAATTATACAGACAAAAAGAAGAAATCAGATACTAATGGCACTACAAAGTTAAAACTTTACAGAGCCGTTTTAAAAGACGGAAGATGGTCAAATGAATTAGAGTTGCCTTTTAATAGCGATGAATATTCTGTAGCGCACCCAGCATTATCAAAGGATGAAAAAAGGCTTTATTTTGCAAGTGATATGAAAGGAACAAAAGGGCTTTCAGATTTATTTTTTGTGGAGATTCTTGGGGTAAACAAATATAGCGAGCCTCAAAATTTGGGAAGTAATATAAATACAGAAGGAAGAGAAACCTTTCCTTTTATTTCTAATAATGGGGATTTGTTTTTTGCCAGTGATGGACATATTGGACTTGGAGGCCTTGACATCTTTATAGCTAAAGCTACACCTAGTAAGAAAAATTTCGAAGAGGCTTACAATGTAGGGAAACCTATTAATAGCAAATATGATGATTTTTCTTTTATTCTAAATTCATCAAAAAAAGAAGGATATTTTACTAGTAATCGTGAAGGAGGTTTAGGGAATGATGATATCTATGCATTCGAACAAGTAGAAGAGTTGATTACAACATGTGACCAGTACTTGAAAGGTATAATAACTGATGCAGAAACAAGAGCACTTTTACCAGGATCAAAAGTAACCTTGTTAACTGAAGATTTAAAGCCTATTACTTCTACGGTCGCAGATGGTAATGCATTTTATGAGTTACCAATAGAATGTGATAATAAATATGTAATCCGAGCAGAAGAACCTAATTATAAACCAACTGAAGTTGATTTTGCATCCTCATCGGTTTTTGAGTTCAATCATAACCAGCCAATTCAATTAAGAAAAGGAGCTCCTATTATTAATAATGTGGCAGCCAAGGTTGGTGATGATTTAGCAAAATTGCTACAGCTAAACCCTATTTATTTTGATTTCGATAAAGATTTTATTCGTCCTGACGCAGCTTTAGAATTACAAAAGGTGATAGCAGTTATGAAAGAATATCCAAATTTAGAAATAGATGTTAGAAGTCATACGGATAGTAGAGCACCTTTTGCTTACAATATTGACCTAAGTACTCGAAGAAATAAAAATACGATCAAGTACATTGTAGAAAAAGGAGGTATGTCTACTTCTCGATTGACAGGTAGAGGATACGGTGAAATAGAACTTACTAATGAATGTGCTGATGGAGTTAATTGTAGTGAAGAAAAGCATCAATTAAATAGAAGAAGTGAGTTTATTATTGTAAAGCAATAATTATTTTTGTTTTATGCATTTATAAGTTAGTAGTAATTAATGTAAAAATCGTCTGGAAATTTAAATTCCCAGACGATTTTTTTTATTTGAGTGTATAAAACCACCGTCAAAGACGGTGGTCATGTTTTAAGGGCTTTGCCGTTCTTTAGATTTGACCATCAAAACTCTTTTCAAGATGAGTAAATATAGAAAACTAACGCACGTGTATTACAAGTGTAACTACCACATTGTTTTCACTCCTAAGTACTAATTTCGTGTTCTATTAGGAATGATAAAATCATTAATCGAACATGACTTTCAGGTTCTCAGTAGTTGGAAAGATGTTCAAATTCAAGAGTTGAATAATCAAAAAGGTCATGTTTATATGGTCTGCTCTATTCCTCCCAAGATATCAGTGTCGCAATATATAGGGATTATTAAAGAAAAAATAGCAATTAAACTTTTTAAAACATATCCAAGCCTAAAGCAAAAACCATAATGGGGAAATCATTTTTGGTCAAGAGGTTATTTTGTTAGAACGATTGGTTTGGATGAAGGCATGATAAAAAGGTCTGTAAAGTATCAATCTCACAACGAAGGGAATTAAGGTGTTGCCCCTGTAGGGCTAATCTGAAAATCAAAGCCTCCGTTCTAACGGAGATTTTTTACTTAAAGTATCAAAGCCTTATTATGTAGCCTTCAGTATTAAAACGCTGTAGGTCTAATATGTAAAATCAAAGCGTTTTTTTAAATTACATGTCGTAATATTGTTATATGTTGTCGTAATAGTTTAATTTTGCCCAGCAAACCTAAGAAAATGAAAAGAAACGTTTCTGAACTTTTTAATAGTTATGCCATTCATATTTTCTCATGGGCAAGACTTAGATTACAAAAATCTAGACAGTGCGGATTAAAAAGGTGTTGGCAACAATAAGGGTGCGTTCAACATACATAAATAACCTTTAATATTAATTTTATGAAAACCAAATTACTTTATCTTTTTACTTTTATTACTACTTTATCCTTTAGTCAAACAAATTTAGTCCCAAATGGGAATGTTGAAAGTTGGACAAATTCTACAACATTAGATAATTGGATAACCGAAAACAATGTTTCTCAAAACACTACTGACTCAACGGAAGGAAATTCAAGCGCATCTTTATTAATCATTGGTAATAGTTCAGTTAACCCAAAAATTGTTACAAAAGTTCCTTTAACGAGTGGTATAACTTATACTGTTAGTTACAAATTTAAATATACGACTTCGAGTTTTACTGGATCTAGATCCGTATGCTTAAAATTAGTTAAAGATGGTAGTGCAACTACAACAACTAGGTGCTCAACACTTAATGATAACTTATGGAATTTTAAAGAAATAACATTCACTCCTGATCAAACAGGAGATTATGATTTAAGTATTTCAACGTCCAATTTTTCTGGCATCAATACATTTGAAGTACTAATTGATGATATAAAAGTTTTTGATCCTTTAAATTTGAGCGTTGATTATTTTAAAAATGATGATCAAAATCAAAATATTTATCCAACAATTACAAATGGAAAAATCTATTTTGATAAAATAGAAAACGTTGATGAACTTAATATTTCAGTTTTTAATTGTATTGGGCAAAAAGAAAATTTTGTGGTTAACAATAATACAATTGACTTATCTAGACTAGCGACTGGAATATATTTTATAAGTTTGAAAACAGACAAGCTGAACACTGTAAAAAGAATTCTAAAAAAATAATACAGTTGCCAATACTGTATCACAGAAATAATAAGGTTTGAGATGGGAGTTTAGTGAGAAACCCTTCATCTAAAGTAGGAAGAAAAAATGCGCAAAGAAATGCTATTTATTTCAACTAAAAACCATAGACTTTCAGAATGGAATTAATTGTGCTTGGGTGAATTACATCAAGAGATGTAGGTTATTCTAAAAAGGAATCAAAAAATTTAAAACCGGATCTTACTGAATTTAGGAAACGTATAGAATCAGTTAAAAATGCTGGTGGTAATCGAATACGATGGTGGTGGCACACGAATGTCTAGATAAGTCCTGTTTTATACACTATCCCGTAAAGTGTGTAAGTTTAAAATATGGAGGGTTTAGCTTTTTAAAGTTGAACCCTTTCTTTAAATATAGTTAAAAACAGATCCAAAATTATTCCCCAATTTCTAATAGGTATAGTCCATTTTTTAGTTGATTCTCTCAAAGCTAAAAAGGTAGACTTCATAACAGCATTATCTGTTGGGAATGAGAGTTTGTTTTTAGTGTATTTACGGATTTTACCATTTAGATCTTCAATAAGATTAGTAGTGTAAATTATCTTCCTAATCCCGACAGGGAAGTCATAAAATACGGTTAATTTCTCCCAGTTATCACGCCAACTTTTAACAGCATAAGAGTACTTTGATTCCCATTTTTGAGCAAAATCGTTTAATGTAGCTTCTGCTGCATTCTTGGTAGGAGAATTATATATTTCCTTCATGTCAGCAGCGAACTCCTTTTGTCCTTACATACTATATATTTGGCTGCATTTCTAATCTGATGTACTAGGCAAATTTGAGTAGTTGATTCAGGTAATATATTACGAATAGTCTGTGTAAATCCAATGAGATTACCCGTTGCTGTGATCAGTAAATCTTCTACACCTCGAGTCTTCATATCTATAAGTACATTCATCCAAAAGGCTGCTGATTCATTTTTGCCAAGCCATAATCCAAGAACATCTTTCTTACCATCTCTAAGTAGGTCAACAGCTATATACATAGTCTTGTTAATCACTTTTTAGTTTTCTCTAATCTCAAAAACGATGCCATCCATTCAGGTAATTAAATAAACAGGTTCTAAAGGTCTATTTTGCCAAGCAATAATATCATTGCTTATACGATCTGTAATTCTTTAAATTGTAGAGGTAGAGATATCAGAATTACTCATTGCTTTTGCATATAGGCTTATGACGACATTTTCAATACCATCAACTATATTTTATCGCTTAGGAACCATCCATTGGATTAAAAGATGATTTACGATCTCGAGGAACCTTAATTTCGGTCTTTCCTAATGATGTTTTTATCTTTTTTGTAGAATACTTATTACGAGAATTAGTATTCTCTGATTTTTGATGTTTCACATAATTAAGGTGAGCATCCAATTCGACTTCTAGAATTTTTTCAACTCTGGCTTTTGAATCGATTTAAGAAAACTAGTAAGCTTTTTTCCTATTTTGAATTGCTTAAAAAATTCATCGTTCAAGAAATCTTCTTTTTTCATAAGTGCATAAAATTTAAATTTGATCAAAAAAATATCTGGGGTCATGACCCCAGATATTTTAAACTTTACACACTTGGTGATATACTACTAAAAAAAAATCATCTAGAAATTTTACTTTCTAGATGATTTACTTTGTTTATTAAATGATAGATTTGGATTTCTATGTTTTGTGGAAACTTAATTTGAAATAACTATTGAACGACCAATTTGGTAACCAGAGTATGTTGGTTTTTATTGATTTTAATTAAATAAATTCCTGAAGTCAATTTACCAATGGTTATTTTATTAGATGTGTTTTCTACTTTTTTCTGTAGTACTAAATCTCCTTTTAAATCATAAATATAAAGTTTAGCACCTTTTATGTTTTCGTTTACCATTAAATTAAAAATTTCATCTTTTACTGGATTAGGAAAAATACTAAATCTTTTTTCTGTTTCATTTCTAAATTCCGAAATAGAAAGAGAATCTTCAGTAAGATCAATAGTTGTCTTTTTTATATCTCTATCAGTCATAAAATTACCATCAACCTCTCTAATTATTGCTCTCACCTCATAGTCGTTAGCAATAGGCCAAGTATCTTCCGTTTGTATTGTAATAGTAACAGTGCCGATACCAGCATCAACTTTTTTCTTTGCATTTCTAAAAAAAGTACTACCACTAGGATCATAAAGCGCAACAACAATATCTGCGCTTGAAGTTGCCTCATAATGTACTTCTACATCAAAACTCTGTCCTTTTATAACATCATCTGGTACATCATCAATAGTAACTATATCATTTGTTACTAAATTTTTTGGTGTCAACTCCCAAGTTCTCACCCAATCATAATAAGTTGTGCGTTCTTCTTGTGTACCACCCATGCCTTGTTGCCCATCATTGGGCACCGAGTTCCACTTATAAGTTTCTGTTACTAAACGTAAATACATATCAAGATTAAAATCAGCCTTAGGAGTAATTGAATGAACTTCCTGCCCATCTAGAAAAAATATTAGTTCTTTTGGACTTTTCCACCAACATCCATAAACATGATAGTTAGCCCATGCTTCTTCATTTATAGGACTTTCAGTACCCCTAGAACCAGTAGGTGTTTCTGGACATGATGTATTCCTGCTATGAGAATTTGAATTCATATTCTTGTTGTAGTCTTTTTTGTTTGGGTCGGTACTGGTAACCAGCCCTACTACTTCAACGATATCCAATTCAGTAGTTCGACGATCACACCCAGTAAAATCATCAGGTCTATTTATCAACCAGAATGTTGAAGACATAAAAGTTTTGTTAGCTTTCATTTTCGCTTCAATGTAATATCCAACACTAGCTTTTCTTTTAGACCAAATATTCCCACATCCATGTGTATACGTTTCACCATCTATAACTCTCGGGGAATCTAAAAGATAATTTTCTAATCTTAAATGTTCTGCAGCAACTGTGGCTGATTTTTCTTGAAACAATCCCGGAGGTCTACCAACCCACAAATCCGCTCTTGTATTTTCCCATTTTGTAAGATCAAGTTTAGGACTGTCAAATTCATCTGACAAATCATCAATTAATTTCCAACTTTTACTATCAGGACTAGGATCTTGACCTAAATTAAACGTTGGGTTAGTTGGTTTTGTTTGACCGTGTAAAGATAAAGTAGTTGCTAGGCACCAAAAAACTGATCTTAAATGGCCACCTGAGAAAAAAGATTTCACATTAAACATTATTATTTGATTTTGATTAATACGGTGCGAATATAATAGTCAAAGTCAGTGGAATATTATATCCAACTAATATCGGTGTGCGAATCCGTTGAAAGGCGTTTTTACGGGTTTAAAAGCAAACTGTTTTTGTTTGTTAGAGAAAGAAGTTCTTAAGTGTCGAAAAAAGAGCTTGTTCTTGTTTAAAAAGTTAGCATCTGTTCTTACTAGTTCTAGTCTATACTGTAAATATGTGGAATAGCCTCATAGATTAAATTTTGTTAAGTATTTTGAAATGATATGCTATTAAATTTTGTGTTGTTTTTGGTATGAAAAATATTTGTTTTATACGTTTTTATTTAAAATCAGCTGGGTTATTTAATCAAAATTCAAATACTTTAAAAATATTATGCAACGTATGGTTTTTTTAATTAAAAAAAACCATTTGTGTCAAACTATAACGTTATAGTTTGATCATATTTGCCCATGTAATCAAACAACTAATTTTTTATGAGGAATTTTTTAGTATTATCGATTTGTGCCATTTTTTCCAATGTTTATTCTCAATGGGATACGGGGTGGTTTCCTAATCCAGATAATTATGTTCCAAAGTATAACGGCAAATCCTGGCAAAGACTGGGCTGGATGTCAGATGGCTTTAACGATGGGTGGTTAAATGAAACCAAGTGGAAACGAGGTTATTTAAATGAATGGAATGATAAAGGTAGGACGCGTTGGAACTCATGGCCTGATTATGTGAAAGTCAGTAATACCTGGGGGCAAGGTTGTGCCCAAATTGGCCATTATTGGAATGACGCGAGTGCGGGAGGATGGGCGAATACTATAAGTTGTGGTATAATTAGCTCTAGAAACACAGTAAAGTACCCAGTCTATTTAGAATCAAGAATTAGAGTTGCAAATACAGAGTTATCTTCAAATTTTTGGTTATTGGATACAGGAGAAAATAGAAGAGAGATAGACGTGCTTGAATGTTATGGGGGGAATTCATGGAATGGAAACAGAGCTACATCTAATTTTCATTTTTTTACTGATAGTGACCGTAAAGACCACTTCAAGAGATCGGATCATTGGAGAGGCTTTCCTTGGCGAAATAATTTTCATCGATTTGGTGTTCTATGGTTAAACCCATGGGATGTTAGATTTTTTATTGATGGAAAAAGAGAAGGATACAATTTCTATAGTATAAATCTAAAAACAAAAGATGGCTTACAATTAAATAAAGATTGGTGGAATTATAGCACAGAAATGAAAATTATTTTAGATGTAGAGGAACACAAAGGAACAGCCCAAGATCCTATTTGGAAGTATAAGCAAGGTTTATGGAATACAGATCGTAAGATGTTAGTGGATTGGATTGGGGTTTGGAAACCAAATACTGGGGGTAAGAAATTAAATACTTCATCAATTAATACTGCAGAGCTTCCAAAAGTATACCCAAACCCTGTAAAACAAGGGCAGGAGTTGGTTTTAAGTAATATAGAAAAGGGGCAAAATTTTATTTTTTCTAGTGTAGACGGGAAAATAATATCTTCTTTCAATATCCCGCATGAGGACAAACTATTTTTGAATACTAAAGATATAAGCCCTGGGTTGTATATACTTCAAGTTGATACGAATGTGATAAAATTAATAGTTAAATAGTTTGAAAAAACATCTATTAAATGATCATTTTCGAGTAGTTCCATGTTTTTCGTCGTCGAATTAGAGGGTAAGAGGACTCTAACCACTTTCTGATTATTTGCTTCAAATATATTTTATAAAAATATATCAAGAATAGTGATGGATTTAAAATATGTTAAACTTGGAGTTTTCGACCTACTATTAAAAGAAAGCACCTTTTGATAAAACACTTGCTTTTAGAACTTATACAATCGATGGTAATTTTAGTTAGCATCATAAATATGATTACTACGCTTGATATATTCTATTCTTGAAAGTTCAATATATGACAATACGGCCTATAAGCTAAATCACTAAGCAATACTAAGTGTAATACAAACCTATCTATCGGGATAATAAATAAAACTATTTATTCGCTAAGCAAATATTATACTTGATTAAACCATGCTTCAGTATTTGTTTTAAGATATCCAGATAATCGATATAACAAAAAATATTAATTCTATAAACAACTAATTTTATGAAAAATTATTTATTATTCATGTTATTTAGCGTGCAATTATTATTTGCACAAAGTGTAAAGCTTCCTGAGGGTTTTACAAAAGACAGCTCATTATCAGATGATTTTAATTATGGTAGTGATAAAAAGGGAATGTCGGATAAATGGGATGATTTTAACAGCAGTGGTTGGAAAGGTCCTGGTCCTACGGAATTTAGAAGTGAAAATATTACTTTTAAAGATGGTAAATTAATAATTAAGGCTAGTCATTTTGAAGGTGGAGAAAAACATTTTGAAAATGGACGTACATGGACCAGACAAGTTCACACAGGTTATTTAGTAAGTAAAGAAGATAATCCTATATCACCACCAGTATATTTTGAAGCAAGTCTAAAGGCGAATGCGATAGGTTTAGCCAGTAATTTTTGGGCAAAAAGAGGAAATATTGATAATAGTTCCGAAATCGATGTAGTTGAAACGTATTCTGATACTGACAATGGAAGTAACAATTATCATTTTTTTAGAGATAAGAAGGATTATAATGATCAAAGAAGGCCTCCAGTAGGTAATGATGTAGAGTCTAATTTTAATGTCTACAGTTGCTTTTGGAAAAGTAAAACAGAAGTTATTTTTTATGTTAATGGTAAGCAAACTAGACACATTTACCCATGTGCGCCTGATCCAAGAGATAGATTGGTTGATCCTGCTGGAAGGTTTTTTGATGAAAATTTAAGAATTATTTTAGATTGTGAGGTGCACACATGGAGGATAAAACAAAAAATTGCAAACGCTCTGCCTACCAAAGCAGCCTTAGACAAACTTACAGATGATCAGCAAATGCAAGTTGATTACATGCATGTTTATAAACCTGGATCAGGTTATAAAGTTTCAGATCCTTGTGGCAGTGATTCATCAGATTCAACAGACAGTGCAGCTGATGACAAGTCCTTTTCATCGTTATCTTTTAACCAGTCAACAGAAGGAGCAAATAATAATCCATTAATTCTAAGCGCACCAAATACTGTAGAAAGAAATATTAAAGGTTATCCACTGAAGGCTTCTTTTTCTCAAGATGGTTATGCCATCTTTCATTTAAAGGATAGAAACAATGGGTGGAAATCATATGGTCACGTAGGTAAACAAGTGACATCTGGGAAACAATATAATTTTTGGTTGAAGACCAATGAGTATATATCAGGGAACAATCTAGATTTAGTATGGGAGATTAAGGTGAATAATGGAGCTAAAGGTTTTGCTGTAAAGTCAACCAATGTAAATAATGGTGGCAACAATCAAGATACTTTCTCAAATAATAGTAGTCCAACAATTCAAAACGCCCCCAGTTCTATAGTTAGAAATATTAAAGGCTACAATTTACAGGCTTATTTTCCACAAGGAGGTTATGCTATATTTCATTTGAAAGACAAAAATAACGGTTGGAAATCATATGGCCAAGTAGGCAAGCGAGTTACATCGGGATCTACACATAATTTTTGGTTGAAGACAAATCAATATATATCAGGTAATAACCTAGATTTAATATGGGAGGTTAAGGTTGATAATGGCGCTAAAGGTTTTGCAGTAAAATCAACCAGTTTAAACAGCGGTGGCGGTAACCAAAACACTGTTTCAAACAATAGTAATGCAACAATCCAAAATGCCCCTAGTTCTATAGTTAGAAATATTAAAGGTTACAATTTACAGGCTTATTTTCCACAGGGAGGTTATGCTATATTCCATTTGAAAGACAAAAATAACAGTTGGAAATCATATGGTCAAGTAGGCAAGCGAGTTACATCGGGATCTACACATAATTTTTGGTTGAAGACAAATCAATATATATCAGGTAATAACCTAGATTTAATATGGGAGGTTAAGGTTGATAATGGCGCTAAAGGTTTTGCAGTAAAATCAACCAGTGTAAACAGCGGTGGCGGTAACCAAAATACTGTATCAAACAATAATAATCCAACAATTCAAAATGCCCCTAGTTCTATAGTTAGAAATATTAAAGGTTACAATTTACAAGCTTATTTTCCACAGGGAGGTTATGCTATATTTCATTTGAAAGATAAAAATAACGGTTGGAAATCATATGGTCAAGTAGGCAAGCGAGTTACATCGGGATCTACACATAATTTTTGGTTGAAGACCAATGAATATATATCAGGTAATAATCTAGATTTAATATGGGAGTTAAAGGTTGATAATGGCGTTAAAGGTTTTGCAGTAAAATCAACTGGTGCAAACAGTGGTGGCGGTAACCAAAATACTGTATCAAACAATAGTAATCCAACAATTCAAAATGCCCCTAGTTCTATAGACAGAAATATTAAAGGTTACAATTTACAGGCTTATTTTCCACAGGGAGGTTATGCTATATTTCATTTGAAAGATAAAAATAACGGTTGGAAATCATATGGTCAAGTAGGCAAGCGAGTTACATCGGGATCTACACATAATTTTTGGTTAAAGACCAATGAATATATATCAGGTAATAATCTAGATTTAGTATGGGAGTTAAAAGTTGATAAAGGTGCTAAAGGTTTTTCAGTAAAATCAGCGTACGTTAATAATGGTAATAAGTCTTTAATTCAAAAACAAAGTGATGATTATATTGTAAAATCAAATAGCATAAAGTTTATTAATTATACTAATAATTCCTCTTTCAGAGTTTACAACCTATTAGGTGAGCTGAAGGATGTAGATATGATACATTCTTCTGATTCGGTAATTCTAGATTTTAGTAATATGAATCATGGCGTCTATTTGGTCAAAACTTCTAAAGAAAAAGTAATTAAATTTTTAAATAAGCGTAGGTAGTATAATAGCTTATGTGATATGAATGAAAGCGATTGGTATTGTATTTTAGGATAAACTGCGTATAGTTATCAGGTTTCTTCTCTTGTAAAGAAACAATAATTAAGTTACTTAAGAATTAATTCAATACCAGATTTAAAAAAATTGAAGTTTATTGGCTTTGATTTCACCATAACCCCATTGAATATAGTATTCATGGGGTTTCTTGTCTTTTCTAAATCAGTTTTTTTCATAAGCATTGGATATTTCAATTTTTTTGACAGATAACTAAATTTACAATGTATGAATTGATAATTGTTTAGTGTATAGTTATGTACTAAGGCATTTTGCTCTAAAATAATCTTTAAATAATTGTTTTGGACTATTATCTAAAATACCTATTTTGCCCTATTTTTTATAGTATAAAGAGAGCATAGTTTTGTGATTAATTTAAAAATGAGAGAAATGAAAAAAAACTATGGATTACTAATTATGCTGTTCTTCAGGGTATTCACTTATGGACAAGTTATTCTTAACATACCTGATGTAAATTTTAAAAATGCATTACTAAATAACGACCCCGTAATTGATACCAATGGTGATGGAGAAATACAAAACGGTGAAGCCTTTGTATTTGGAGGACCTTTGTTTTTGGATAACAAAGGGATTGTTGATATGACTGGTATCGAAGCGTTCAATAATGTGAGGATTATTCGTGCATCATCCAATCAAATAGAAACGATAGATCTATCAAAACATACTTCGTTACAGGAATTGTATTTGTCAAACAACAAATTAAGACAATTAGATCTTTCTAAGAATTCGAGACTACTTCGTCTTGAGGTAGCCAGTAATAATTTGGTTTCCTTAGATCTTAGCTCAAATGCAAATATGAGAAATGTAAATGTAAGCAGTAATACAATAAAAATTCTCGATTTTTCGAATAGTCCCTTTATGGAGCGATTTATAGCCAATGGAAATGATTTAAGGTTCATAAACGCGCAGAATGGAAGTAATACAGGGTTGACAGACTTTGTGGTTAGCAATAATCCAAATTTAAGCTGTATTATGATCGACAACGTTGTTAGTTTTATTGTTCCTCTTACTTGGGAAAAAGATGCTACTGCAAGCTACAGCGAGAATTGTGTTGCACCTATTGTCAATATTCCAGATGCTGCATTTAAAGGGATTTTATTAAACCATAGTCCAGCTATCGATACCAATAGCGATGGAGAAATACAAATTTCGGAAGCGGAAGCGGTGTCCAATATAAATACCTCTCGTAATGGAGATATAGAAGATTTAACAGGGATCGAGTATTTTGTGAATTTACGAACATTAGATTGTAGAGCTAGTGCGCTAAAAACATTAGATGTAAGTAAAAATGTAAATTTAACAACACTATATTGTTCGTCTGGTGAAATTACTAGTTTAAATATTTCTAAAAATACAGAATTAGAGGATTTAAGGTGTGGGGATAATTTTATAAAATCATTAAATATTTCAAAAAACCCGAAGTTAGAGATTTTATTAGCTGATAAAAATGATATGGAAACGTTTTTTGTTTCAGATATCGAAAATACGGTTTTACATACACTACACGTGCAGGAGAACAAGTTGAGGATTCTGAATGAAGCTAAATTTCCAGCCTTGGTAAGTTTTAGATGTGAGCAGAATCTAATTACCAGTTTAGATATTTCAAATAACCCTAACATTAGGACTTTTTACGCCTTTAGTAATGCGCTAACCTCATTAAATCTAAAAAACGGGGCCAATACCCTTTTTAGTCCTCTACTAACAAATAATCCAGATTTATACTGTATTAAGGTAGATGATGTCGATTATAGTAATACGAACTGGAATGGCCTATCGAATAAAGATGATCAAGCGGTATATAATGAAACTTGTAGTACTAGGGGTATACTTATACCAGATGACAATTTTAAAGAGGCATTACTAAATTACATCCCAGTAATAGACATCAATCAAGATGGACAAATACAGTCTTTCGAGGCTACAGCTTTTACGGGTACGATGAATGTAGTAAATAAAGATATAGCTGATTTGACAGGGATAGAGCATTTTACGAATATCACAAACTTATTTTGTAACAATAATAGTCTAACGGCTTTAGACGTATCTCAAAACACAAAGTTAACTACCTTACATTGTGGTTTTAATGACCTTTCTGCTTTAGACATTAGTAAAAATACAGAGTTAATAGATTTGTTTTTCAGCTTCAATAAGATCAAAACAATAAATATTGCTTCGAATACAAAATTACAAACACTAATAGGCTTTAATGCTGAGTTGGAAACCCTTGTAAGTGCTAGAGATAATTATCCAAGTTTAACACGATTGTTTTTAGCCAATAATAAGTTATCAACTTTAATTACAAGCCCGTTTTCGAATTTACAGATATTAACCTGTCAGGACAATGAGATAAGTGCTCTAGATTTTTCTCTTAACACAAAAATTACTGAAATTTTAGTACAAAATAATCAATTGACAAGTGTCGATCTTAAAAATGGGAATAATGGCATATTCAAGTCCCTAGATAGTGATTTTTCAGGGAATTCAGATTTAGAGTGTATCCAAGTAGATGACTTAGACTTTAGTAATAACCGTTGGATAGGCTTGAAAAGAGATTCAGGAGTTCAGTTTAGCGAAGATTGTGGTGCGAATTTAAGTGTGAATGAATTCGAATTAACAGCAAACACCAATATCTTTCCTGTGCCAGTAATTGATCGTTTAACAATAAACAGCATATACGATATCGTAGCTGTAGAGGTGTTAAACTTGGCGGGGAACACGGTATTATTATCAAATGAAAATACAGAGAGTATCGATATGCAAGACCTTCCATCAGGCTTATATCTTTTAAAGATTACCTACAATGAAGGAGTGGTGTATAAAAAGATAATTAAAAACTAAGAAGATAATCTTATCTAATCATTGAAAGGGCTTAGTATCAATCCGGGTACTAAGCCCTTTTTATTGCTTTTACTGAATATCCGTAAATACTAATAATTAGCATTGTGTCATCCTTTATTTCAGGATCTCATCTAGAATATGAAAATCAATAGGATGAGATTCCTTAAGCAAGGAATGACGAAACGCTACTAGATATTATCAATTACGGATATTCAAATTGCTTTTTTCTTCTGTTATATAATTCACAAAATTTTACAGTTAGTTAAAATTTACTTCTTATTGTGTGATTGTATCTTTCAAACACAGTTCAGGAAGTAATACCATTTAGACTTTAAAGACGTCATAATAAAATGTTCTTTTTTCGCTGTCTTTTGAAAATAAAAATAAGCCGTAACCCTGCTATGCTTGATTTTTCTTTTATATCGCTTTCAAAGCCTAAATGGTATAATATTCAAGGAATCTGAGTCTCTATTATATTTTACAGGTGTCATCTCTCGTGATTTTTCGTAATGAAATGTAAAAAAATAGTACTTTGACAAAACTCAGTAGAGTTATCGAGAGATAAGTTTTGATACAAATTCACTTCGTTAACCTGCTGTAAATCAATGTTAAAATACGTAATTATTTTGGAAAAATTAAACTCGGGTAAGGAAGAACGAAAGTCAATAATTTCGCTAATAAATAAGGGGAAATACCTAGAGTTTTAATGTGAAGGTGTATGCTATTGAATACTGATTTAGCTATATATTATGAGAAAAGGATTGAGAAAGGGAAAATGATGTATTTTGAAATTATAGAAGATAGAAAAACTAAACATAGCCTTAGCTACGTTTCTTTTTTATGTTGAGCTAGAATTTTAAAAGGCACATTTTAACCCAGTAAATTCAAATAGCTAATGGTATTAGAAACAAAATACAGTAAAGAGTATCTGCGCCGTAGTAAAAAGAGGCACTCCATATGGATATGCCTCTTGGTAAGAAAAAATTACACTAAAAAGTTGATTGAGCCATGTAAGGTAATTTTATTATGGCGTTTTTAAAGTTTAAATGGTATTAATCGAAGACGCCTAAAGCTATTCTTTAGCAAAACGTAGTGTTTTAGCATCATTCTTGAACTTTAAAAGATATAGACCTTTAATCAAATTACTAATATCTATTGTTTGGTTGTTATCAATCGAGCCTTGTTTTACAGGTTGTCCTAATAGATTGTAAATTTTGAATTGTCCAGATGTGTTTAAATTACTAACCTTTATAAAGTTTTTTGCGGGGTTAGGGAAAAGTTCAACTCTAGCTCCAGTTAAGTCAAAATCATCGATGCTTAGCGTAGCTGTTTCGTTATACAATGTTGTTACTTCTGTGTCTGATATAGCTCTAGTCCATAAACCAATTTCATCTAAATTCCCATCAATGGCCTGCGGTGAACCAGGCAAAGGGTATCTAGAAAATTCTAAAAATAGTTGGTAATTAGGATTGGCATATATGCCTTGCAACGAGGTGTCAGAGGCTTCTAAATTACCATCAATATAAATTCTTGCAGTTTGCGTACTCAAATCATAAGTACAAGTTATCATATGCCAGTCCGTAAGATCAGCGCTGGTATTTGCATAAATTAAAGCGGCATTAGAACCAGCATCACTTCCTAGTCCTAATCTAAACCCTTGATTTGGTATATATACCAACGAATAGCTGTAACGGTCGTAGGCACTTCCACCATAACCACCTCTGTGGAAAATACGTTGCGTTTTGTTAATGTCATTTGTTTTAAACCAAAAGTTAATCGTAAAAGAAGTTGGTGCAAAATTAAATAATGTAATATTATCTGCATTATCAAAAGCATGACTTCGATTAATGGCACCAGAGCTAACTACCGTACTGAGTACTACTGTAGGGTCTTCATTACCAATTTCATCTACAACTGTTTGACTGTCTAAACTGTAATAGTGCGCTATATCGGTTGTAGGAGTAGTATCTGGTAACTCATATTTTATGATTTTACCATTATCAAAATCAGATATATATAAGTCACCTTTGTATGATGTAACATCTCCAACGGCGCTTATATTCAGCAATTGTCCAAACGTACCTACAGGATCATTAATGTTAAAACTTAATAATCTACCAGTAGGATTTTGTAAAAAGTATATAGTATTATTAATAGCTGTCATGCCAACGTTAATTCCAGCTAGTAATGGTTCTTGGCTACTGTTTATGACATTGCCTAATGAAGGGGTATTTGCTGTAAGATCGAATTTCCTAATAGCATTTTCTTGCGTTACATAAGCATCATTGCCAATTTTTACAAAATCGTAAATAAGGTTTGCTCCAAATACTAAGGAAACATCAATTGTAGGGTTGTCAAGATTAAATTTGAAAACATTATTGTTTGCACCCTTGGTGTATAAATAATTATTATGAATTAACATCCCCTGAGGTTGTTCAATGCCAACAAAAAAATCTTGTCTAGTTGCTGGTAAGCTTGATGTAACGTCTACTCTTGAAATTCTGTTAGCTTCAGAAACATATAGCGTATTACCATTAAAAACTAGCTCTTTAGGGGTATCTAAGCCAGTAACAACTTCTACTGGGCTAGGATTGGTCTGAGTAAGATCAATTTTAAGAATTCTATTGGCTGTGAGTTCTGTAAAGTATAATTCGTCACCATTTATAGCAATGCCTCGAGGCTTAGTTAATCCTGTGAGAATATCTGTAGTTTGTGCAGAAGCAGCTGTTAAAAAGGAGAAAAACAGTCCCAGTAAAACGTGAAAATATTTCATAATTTTTATTTGTTATTAATGGGTATAAAACTATAGCTCACACGTACGTTGAAAAATAGGGCAAAATGGGTATTTTTTGGTGTAATTGTAAAAACACCTAAATTTTAAGATGATAATATGATTTTGTGTGATATCTAAAATTCTTTCGGATTTTTGGCTAAAGACTCACTTATCGTTTTTTTAAACGATCTCACCGTAATGAAGTTGTATTTGCAAATCGCTTGACGATTTGAAAAATACCCATTTTAGCCTATTTTTTTTAGTCTGTTTGAGGGATAATTTTGTATTTAAATGATAAATCAAATACAACTAAAGATAAGTTCCTTTATATTCCTCGTACACCTTTTGGTGATAACTATTTATGGTCAGGGATTTGTTAATATACCCGATGCACATTTTAGGTAGGCATTATTGGGTGATTTTACCAGTCACCCTAATATAGATACCGATGGTGATGGAGAAATACAAATTGCAGAGGCTAAGGCCGTAGAAGTATTAAATTTAAGAAATAAAGGTATTCTAGATTTAAGAGGGATAGAGTATTTTGTAAATTTAAAAGAACTATATATAGAACACAATCGGTTAACAAGTCTAGATATTTCTAAAAATAAACAGTTAAAAGAATTATATGCTCAAGGTACTCTCTTAACTACACTGAATATTGCAAGCAATGAAAAACTTGAGGTCGCGGATATTCGTGGAGGTGAATTAGAGATGTTAGAGGTTGATAACTGTGGTAACCCTCATTTACGAGAACTTATACTAACAGATTGCTTTTTTACAAACTTGGATAAATCTAAGTTTCCTAATTTGAAAATACAGTTTTGTAACTATATTGATTAGTTTACATTATAGCTTAAGTGTTAACGAATTCTAGTTTACAACAAATACTGTACGTAAACACAGCCATAGCAAATGTTACAAATACCCATTTTACCCTATTTTTAAATACACAATACGTGTCTAGTTTTGAAGCTCAAAAAAAATAACTAGACAATGAAAAACAATTATTTCTTACTAATTACACTATTTTTAAGTGTAACACTTTTTGGTCAGTCTGTGGTTAACATCCCAGATGTCAACTTTAAAAACGCACTTATAAATCATAGTCCAACAATTGATACGAATAGTGATGGAGAAATACAGTTAACAGAAGCAGAGGCTTTTTCTGGTTCACTTGCGGTATCTAACAAAAATATTTCTGATTTAACGGGTATAGGGGCCTTTATTAATATTACTCGTTTAGGTTGTTCTGGAAATAATCTAAGTACTATCAATATCTCTAATAATAAAAAAATGCAATTTTTAGCTTGTTTAGAAAATCATTTAAAAAGTTTAGATATTACTAATAATTTAGATTTAAAAGCCTTATGGATCAATAGCAATGAAATGGAAACCCTAGACCTTTCTAAAAATTTAGCTTTACAAGAATTATCGTGTTTCAAAAATAATCTGTCAAGGTTAGATGTCTCTAAAAATTTAGACCTGCAAATTTTCTATTGTTATGAGAATAATTTGACAACGATAGACATCTCTAAAAATGTAAATCTAAAAGTTTTATGGTGTAGCAACAATGATATAAAGTCATTAGATGTTTCTAAAAATATGTACTTAAGAGAGCTATCTTGTTCTAATATTAATCTAACCTCCTTAGACATATCAAAAAATTTAGAATTAGATAGACTTTCTTGTTCTAATAATAAATTAACTGCTCTAGATCTCTCTAAGCATACAAAGCTAGAAAGATTAAATGCCAGCAACAACCAATTAACTCGATTGAATCTTAAAAACGGAGTAAATACAGACTTCGAGCATAGTTTCTTAAACTTTAGAAATAACCCTGATTTAACCTGTATCCAAGTAGACGATGCCAACTTTAGTAATACCAATTGGTCTTCGATTAAAGATGATACAGCTGATTTTAGTGAAGCATGTGATTATGTTATAGTGTTCCCTGATGCCAACTTTAAAACTGCGTTATTAAATCATGATCCAGTAATTGATACCAATGACGATGGCGAAATACAGATTTCGGAAGCTGAAAGTGCCATTACTCTAAATATAGCAAGGGCAAACATTAATAGCTTAGAAGGTATAGCCTATTTTGTGAATTTAGAAGAACTTTTTTGTGCTATAAATAATTTGGATGCTATCGATATTTCACAAAATGTCAAATTGAAAAAACTGTATTGTGCTTCGAATAATTTAAGGGAATTAGATATTGCAAAAAACACGGTATTAGAAGAATTGTCTTTTGGTTTTAACGGGGTAAAAAGTATTGCCCTAACATCTACAAAATTGAAATTAATAACAGCCACAAATGGAATATTGGAAGAATTACTTGTGCTAAGAGGTACAACTTATCCCGATCTAAAGGAAATATATTTGACTCAAAATAATTTAACTCAATTATTTCTTCCTGCTTTTCCTAATTTGGAGTTTTTGTCCTGTGCAGACAATAAGCTTACCTCACTAGACTTGTCAAGTAATACTAAGATTAAAGAGGTCTATGCCTTTAACAATCTTTTGACCGAAGTAAATCTAAAGAATGGAAACAATGAAAATATAGATGTTACACGAGGCTTAACAAGTTTTGCTCTCAATATTGATTTAGATTGTATCGAAGTAGATGATGTAGCCTATAGTAATGCCAATTGGCAAGGGATTAAGGATAGTGCAACACAGTTTAGCGAAGATTGCGGTGCGGGGCTTAGTATTACTGATTTTGAATTAGCTTCAAACACTAGTGTCTTTCCAATTCCTGTAATCGATGATTTAACCATAAATAGTAACTAACTATGATATTGTATCATGCGAGGTGTTAAACTTGGTTGGCAAAACAGTACTAGTTGCAAATGAAAATCCAGATAGTATCGATATGGAACACCTTCCTTCGGGCTTATATCTTTTAAAGGTTACTTATAATGAAGGAGTGGTCTACAAAAAAATAATGAAAAAATAAGGTGATCACTAACCATTGAAAAGAGTTTGGTCCAGTGTACTAAGCTCTTTTCATTTGCAGTGGCTATGGGTAATACCATTTGAGCTTTGAAAGCAGTATTAAAGATAATTAAGATTTTTTAGATGTATTAAAAAAGAAAAATCAAGCATAGCAGTACTACGGTTTATTTTTATTTTGAAAAGACAGTGAAAAAAGAACATTTTATTAGGGCATTTTTAAAGCTCAAATGGTATAAATCTCGTGCTTATCTAAAAAATACCCATTTTGCCCTATTTTTTTAAGTTCGTGCAGAGAGTAGTTTTGACCTCTAAAGATAAACAGAATAAAATGAAGAAAAACTACTTAATATTTTTTGCTCATCTCTTAGTGTTGGCAATTCATGGCCAGGGGATAGTTAATATCCCTGATGCAAACTTTAAAGATGCATTATTAAACCATAACCCTGTAATTGATACTAATGGAGATAGTGAAATACAGGTGTCTGAAGCCGAAGCGTTTCTCGGGCGAATCAATATTTTTGCTAAAAACGTCTCTGATTTAACAGGTGTTGAGGCTTTTGTGAATATAAGTGGGTTGAATTGTGGTTTTAATAATTTGACCGAAATAGATGTATCAAAAAATACAGAGATAACATTTTTAAGTTTCGGTCTAAATCCAATAAAGCAGATAAATATATCTTCGAACCTAAAGTTAGAAGAATTGTTAGGGAATTTTTCAGATTTAGAAACACTTTTGATGCCAAACGTGATTAATGAAAATTTGACGGATATATTTTTAAATGATACTGAAATTTCCCAGTTGGACACTACTCCTTTTCCTAATTTGAATATTATAAGTTGTATAAATGCAAAATTGAATTCGTTAGATGTGTCGAATAATACAAAGTTGAGACAACTTTTAGTTCAAAATAATCGTTTGGTTAGCTTAAATCTTAAAAACGGGAATAACCCTTTTTTATTAGGGTTTGATAGAACAGCATCTAATTTCACTAATAATCCAGACCTTGATTGCATACAAGTAGATGATGCTGACTTTAGCAATACAAATTGGGGGACAATTAAAGATAGCGGAGCACAATTTAGTGAAGATTGCCAGGGGAGTCTTGGTATTGAAGAACTGGAATTAGCTTCACACACTAGTGTCTTTCCAATTCCTGTAATCGATGATTTAACCATAAACAGTAAATATAATATTGTATCATGCGAAGTGTTAAACTTGATCGGAAAAACTGTGCTAGTTGTAAATGAAAACACAGATAGTATTGATATGGGACACTTTCCTACTGGAGTATATCTTGTAAAGATTACTTACGATGAAGGAGTGGTGTTCAAAAAAGTATGTAAAAAATAGTTTTGTTGTTGGTAGAATGGTGGAGGGGTTGGTCCTAACAATTCCTTCATCTGTTCTACGTTGATATTAAATCAAGTTAAAATTAAGGGCAAATTCGATCAATTGAATTTTGGAATCAAATCCTGCTTTTTTGTAGATGTTCTTTTTGTGTTTTATTACAGTATGATGAGATAAAAAAAGGATATCAGCAATTTCATTAACGTTTTTTCCATTACAAACCCATTTTATAATTTCTTTTTCTCGTTTAGAAAACGAGGTATAAAATGAAACATTCTCTTCGATGTATTTCGATGATTCTAAAACGGTATTGACCTCCAAATAAAAATCATCTATCTGTGTCATGGCCGTAGTAACCGCCTGAAAAACACTTTTTGTAAAATCGGCCTTAACACAGGTGAAATAGGTTTTATAATCTTCGTCACCAACCATCTTAAGTCGTTGATTGTAAATCAAGGTTTCCTCTTCAGATCCTTTTTTTGCGAATTCCGTTAATAGGTTTACACACCTTTCTATATCCTCGGGATGCATAATTTCAGCTAGGAAGGCTGGTCCTAAAGCTCTAATTTCTTCCAGAGTCTTGCCATAAATTTCACATCCTTTTTCTTCGAGATAAAGTAATTCGATGGTATTGATGTCATTTTCATGATAAAACCCTAAAAAATCTTCGAGGCTATCAGTTCCTTGGTTACTTATTTTTTCTTTTAAAACAGCAATGGTCGATGCTGCGTTTTTAAATTTTGTCATTTATCTATTTTAAATTTTGTACAGAAATAGTAGAAGTCATAAAAGTTATTGACATTCAGTTTCTTGTAAATGTTGATTTTATGGTTTTTGATTGTGTGTATCGATAGATGTAAAGAGTCAGCGATATCTTTTAGACTATTTTCTTGACAAAAATATTGACATAGCATTACCTCCTTTTTTGTTAAGGAATCGAAAACGGCTAGATTCCTCTTTATAAAAGAACTGTTTTGAAATAAATCAAGTACCGTATGATTAAAAAGTTTTAGCTCATGAGTAGGAACACTTAAATTTATTATTCTATTATCGTCTAAAACCCTTCCTCTTGTATAAAAACAATGTTCTTCTTTTTCTTTGGGAAATTTGACTCTTTGGAAAAAAGCTACATGATTTTGCGTTTCTAGATTTTCTAAATATTTAAAATTAGCATCAATTGCATTGCGAAGATCGTCTGGATTGACCATTTCTATCATAAGTTCGGGACCATGTTGCAGTAGTTCATCTGCAGTCCGATCGATATGATTCAAAACAGTACTATCTGCTTCTAAAATTCGAAAATCATCTAAAGAATTAGTGTGTATATGACAAGGTAAGTAATCACTAATTTCTTGTATTGTTTTTTCTCCGCTCAAAATTTGACGGCTGATTTCTGTGATGCTAAAATTTTGCAATAGAACTTGATTTGATAGATATTCAAATTTAACTATATCCCAACAAAATTTGTTTTGTACAAGAGCAATTTTTTAGGCAAGTATTTGTTTTAAAAAAATGATGTAACTTAAGTAAACGGTGGTACTTGTAGAATTTTAATCTTTAACTAGTCATTCTTTTGTTCATATTTAGTATAATTTATAACTCTTTAAAATTATTATTGATAAGTCGTATAAGTACTTTTGGGTAATTAAAAAAGGTAAATAGCAATTAAACAATTCAAGTCTTCTTTCTTAATTAGAATAAACTGTATTGGAAAAATCGTATTTAGTCTTGATGTTATTTTTGGAGTACCTTGGATTTAGATGAGGACACAATAAAAAGATATGTCAAATCTTACCAATAGTTTTTGAGCTGCTGCCTCTATAAGGCGAATTGGTAGAGAGATAAATTTAAATGCTCATATTTTAAATCATTTGCTGACTTAAAATTAATTCAATATCAGATTTCAAAAAGTTCGAACTCTGTCCGCTTTGGTTCACGAATAAATAAAAAAGGAGAAAAATAATTTAAGCTTGCTCATAAATTATTTTTCTCCTTTTTGTTTTCAAAGTTTAGCTTTGAGGGGTGTGCGTTAGCGAATCCTATTCGTAATAGAAACTTCGAATTTTGTCCGTTCAATGTGACTACATAAGCAGGATTTTTCCTATTGCTGTGATTTGTATTGAAATGAATCAGTCCATTTATGGAACACATTTTTATAAAAGACTCGTAGAGGTTGCATAGATAGTAGTTTAATCAATCTTTTATTTATTGGGGGGGGTGTTGTTGCAAAACGGATAATCAATATAACCATGTTTCCCACCACCAAATATTGTTGCCCTATCTGGCTTATTAAGTCTGAAATTTTTTTCAAAACGTTCTGGCAGGTCGGGATTAGCGATGTATAACGTACCAAAGGAAATAAGCTTTGCAATGCCTTTTTCAAGTTCTGCTTCGGCAGAGTCCTTATCGTATCCTGCATTAGCAATAACTGTATGACGAATCATCCTCCCAAATAATTCAATTTCGTTGTCAGTTGCATAATGTTTTGGTGATGGGAAAAATGTACTACGCTTCTGAATCTCCACATAGGCAAAGTCCAGTTTGTTCAGTTCTTTAATTAGATACGAATAAGTGGCAGAAGGGTCATCCAGTATAATATCACCGTAGGGATGGAATGGAGATATTTTAATACCCACCTTTTCACTTCCTACCGAACTGATTAATTCCTGCATTACCTCTAGCACAAAGCGGCATTTATTAGGGATGCTACCGCCATATTCATCCGTCCTTTGGTTGGCACTTTCAGCTAAGAACTGGCTGGGCAGATAGCCATTAGCAGCGTGCAACTGAACTCCATCAAACCCTGCTGCTATTGCATTTTTTGCGGCCTGACCAAAGTCCTTTATGGTCTGTTTGATTTCTGGTATTGTTATTTCCTGAGGTATTTCGTATTCCTTTTTCCCCTGAGAAGTAAAGTGCTGCATTCCCCATATAGGAATGGGGGATGGCGCAAGAGGGAGCTTGCCGTTTCTGTCTACAGAATGTCCCATACGGCCGGTATGCCAAAGCTGTGCAATAATAACACCGCCTTTTTCGTGTACTGCCGTTGTAACCTTCTTCCATGCTTCTATTTGTTTGTCTGTGAAAATACCTGGAGTAAGCGGGCTACCAGTAGCCTCTTTACTAATTCGGATAGATTCTGTTAACATCAAACCAGCGCTAGCCCTTTGGGTGTAGTATTCTACTGTTATATCACCCACCAATCCATTTCTGTCTACGCGACCTCTGGTCATAGCTGCCATCGCCATTCTATTCTTCAGGTTGACACCTCCTAATTGTACTTTTTCTAAAAGTTTCATTTGATATTTTTCTAGCTTTTATTTTTGTTAAGTCCGTTTTATGTATTAGAACTTCGACATGAGGCTGTGATATACAATAAATACTAGTGTTTTCTTAATTTTAGCATAGTTATCACTATGGTTAAATCAAAAAACTCAGTTTACGTTAGCATTTGAAGTAGATTGCAGCTGTAATAGATTTTCTAATGCATAAAACGGGTTAAAGTCTACCGAAAAAAATGGCCCATAAATTCTTTCTCAGCAATCGGACTTTTTGTTGATACACAGTATCATTTTGTGAAAATTATACTTCTTTTCGTCTGGCCATACGCTGAGCGATTACGCTGGCGGCAATCAATTGCAAGGCATGGTAAAGCATGAGTGGTAACAATACTATTCCGGTGATGGTACTATGCTGAAAGAGTACTTTTGACATGACCGTTCCGTGTACCAATGACTTTTTAGACCCACAAAATAAGACCGTAATGCGGTCTTCATTTGAAAAGCCAAACCACTTGCTGAGTAATCCCACACAAAAGAATACGGTAAAAAACAAAGCCATCATCCCTACAGCAAGTCCGGCAAGTTCCAGAGCAGAGAAGCTTGCAAAAAGATGTTCGGAAAAAGACTTGCAAAACGAGGTGTAAATAATGGTGAGGATGATTGCCTGATCGAAATACTTCAGTTGCTTCTTGTATTTTTTGGCAATGTTACCAAAACGGGAGTTGAGGCTTATACCGATGATAACTGGTAACAAAACCTGAAGAACCAACTTTAAAACAATGTCGCTTACATCAAAACTACCTGTTGCAGAAGCGATGAACAGCCCTATCCATAGTGGAGTAGCCACTACTCCAATCAAACTGGAAATGCTCGCATTGAAAATGGCTGCGGGAACGTTGCCCTTTGCAATGGAAATCATAACAACCGAAGATGAAACTGTTGACGGCAAAGCTGCTAGAAAAAATATACCCAACCAAAGCAATTCTAAATCGGTTTTCACGAAAAAAGGTCGAAATGCCAAAACTAGAAGTGGAAAAAATAAAAAGGTAGTCAACTGAACAATAATGTGCATTTTCCAGTTTGAAAGTCCTACCTTTAGTTTTTCAATACTTAGTTTTAAGCCATAAAACAAGAAAATAAATGAAACGCCAATATTGGCAATTTGACCTAGCGAAACAGGTTCTTTAATCATTCCTGGCTGAGGCAAAAAATAGGCAAGTAGAATCATACTACCTATCATTAATATGAAACCGTCTAAACCTACTTTATTTAATACTTCTAATAACTTCTTCAAAATGCTCTTACTATGTTTTTCTATTCATCTCAGATTATTTGTCAATTAATACATTAGAACTAAATCCCAAGTTCTTTGCGTATTATTTCTGCTCCAGCGCTTAAAGCACTTAACTTACCTCTTGCGACATTTCGAGATAAAGGAGCCATACCACAGTTGGTACAAGGATAAAGGTTTTCAATATTTACAAAATCAAGTGCTTTACGTAGTGTATCCGCTACTTCTTCTGGTGTTTCGATGGTATTAGTTGCCACATCGATTGCACCTACCATTACTTTTTTACCACGAACGAGTTCAATTAAATTGAAAGGTACACGTGAGCCATGACATTCTAATGACACAATATCAATATTAGAACTTTGAATTTTAGGGAAAATTTCTTCGTATTGACGCCACTCTGAACCCAATGTCTTTTTCCAATCATTATTAGCTTTTATTCCGTAACCGTAACAAATATGTACAGCAGTTTCGCAGTGTAAACCTTCAATGGCTCTTTCTAACGTAGCTATTCCCCAATCGTTTACTTCCTCAAAAAATACATTAAATGCGGGTTCATCAAACTGAATAATATCTACTCCAGCATCCTGCAATTCTCTTGCCTCTTCATTTAGTGCTTTTGCAAATTCCCAAGCTAATTTTTCTCGACTTTTGTAATGGCCATCGTATAATGTATCTACCATTGTCATCGGTCCAGGTAATGCCCATTTTATAGGCTTATCAGTCTGTTTACGTAAAAATTTAGCATCATCAACAAAAACTGCTTTTTGGCGGGTAACCTCATCTACAACAACAGGAACACTCGCGTTATAACGGTCACGAATTTTTACAGTTTTGCGATTTTTAAAATCCACACCACTTAAATGCTCGATAAAAGTTGTAACAAAATGTTGACGTGTTTGTTCACCGTCACTAATGATATCAACCCCTGCCAATTGTTGCTCTTGCAATGCAATGCGCAAAGCATCTTGTTTCCCTTCTAGTAATTGATCCTCTTCTAAGTTCCATGGTGACCACAATTTTTTAGGAGGCGCAAGCCATGCAGGTTTTGGCAAACTTCCAACAATTGAGGTTGGTAATATTTTTTTCATAATAAGATGGTTATAATGTTTTAAATTAATTAAAGATCGAAATCGGCAGCCCACTGCTCAAGAATATATTGGTAAGGTTTGATGAAATATTCTTCACAATATTTACCCTGCTCAATAGCCAGTTGACTGCGTTCAACACGATCATACTCTACACGTGTCAGTGAGTAATCTTCATGTTTAAGACTAGGTTGAAAGATTTTACCAGCCACAGAATTTGCATTGTAAATTTCGGGGCGATAAATCTTTTGGAAAGTCTCCATTGTGCTAATTGAGCTGATCAATCCAAGATCAGTATACTCTTTAAGTAGGTCACCGGTATGATAAAAAGCCATGGGTGCTACACTATTTGCCGGCATGAAAAAACGAACTTTCATGCCCATTTTAGAGAAATATTGGTCAGTGAGAGAATATTCATTCTGTAAGTACTCAAAACCAAGCACCGGATGCTGAAACTCGGTGCGAGTATATATTTTGTTGCCCGATACACTTAGACAAATAATAGGTGATTGCTTAAAGTGTTCTTTATATGTCTCTGATCTTACAAAAGACTGATAAAGCTTGCCGTGCAAATCACCAAACTTTTCCGGAACTGTAAATTTAGGTTTGTCTTTATTGTACTCGATTAATAAAATACTGAAATCATAGTCACGGACGTATGAGGAAAAATTATTTCCTGCAACACCTTCGACATACTGATTCGTTTTACGATCTAAAATATTCGTTTTCAAAACTTCCATCATCGGCAGATTGTCAATACTTTTTTTATGATCAATATTCAATGTTACTGTCATGATTTCAAGTTCTACATGGTAACGATCACCTTTTGGGTTATCTAAATGAGCCAGTGCATTGAATCGATTGTTGATCATATTCAAAGCGTTCCGTAAGTTTTGCTGGCGATCAACACCTCTGGCCAAGTTTGCGAAGTTGGTTGTTAAACGTGTATTACTTTCCGGGTGATAGTTTTCATCTAAACGCCTGCTCATTAGTGTGAATGAAAAATCTGTTTTGATAGTATTCTGGGTGTTTTTCATAGCTTTTTTCCTTCAATTTTGAATCTTCTAGTAGGTTCGATTTAATTGTTTGCGAATAGTTGTTATACACTGCAAATCTTATAATAAAAGATTATTTAATTACTATGTTAATTAAAATAAGTCAAATAATCTTTATAATGGGTTTTGGTAGATAAAATATCTTTTATCTTGGTGATTTAATTCGTAAAAAGAAAATTTATCTACGGTTGACTTAGACCAAACTGATTTGAAGTTATTAGAGTTGCTTCAATAAAGCAGGAAATTGACTAGAAAATAGATTGCACAACAAGTGAATCTATCGCCAACTCCTGTTTATGAAAGAATAAGAGGTTTGGAAAGAGAAGGAGTTATTAAAAATATGTAGTATTGGTGGAACCAGTAAAAGTAGAGTAGGATCTTATCGTTTTTTGTGATATTACTTTGAAAGAGCATACTAAAGAAATAGGTCATCAATTTGTAGGGGATACTATGCTATCTAAATTATTTCTGTGGGTGTTATAATATTTCAAGGGATTATGATTTTTGATTAAAGGTAATGGTCAGAGATATGAAACATTATCAGGATTTTGTATTCAATAATTTAGGTTCAATAAAAAATATAGGGGGTGCTCATTGTACATTTGTTATGGGAGTTATAAAACATGACTATGCTGTACCGATATAAAGTGTGATGCCCTATAACTTAGGACGTCTTTTTCAGGGCGTCTGAAAATTTTAAATTAAGATCACTTATTAAATTATTTTTGTGCTAATGTTCGATTTTGATAGAATTAGATAAATATCTTCTCTAAAAAAGTTCGAACTCTCTCTGCTTTGGTTCACATTAGAAAGCCAGACAATTTTGTCTGGCTTTCTTTGTTATGGTTGCTTTTATATTTTATTTAAATTTTGACTGAGCCATTTTACAGAAATTAATTCTTCCATTTGTATCAAAATTATTTTAGTGTCTAATATAAATAATTCAGGTTGAGGTATAAGCGATTAATTTCGGTAGGATATTATTTATTGGTGTTTTTTATTTTTGGAGCTAGCTTTTACATAAATATGTAGATTGTAATAAAAAGAGGGTGCAACTTTAAATTGCACCCTATTAATCAATATAAATTCAATTTAATAAAAAAGAATTATTTGTTTATAACAATTCGTTCAACTCTTTTAAAGGTATCTCCTGTTAATTCTAATAGATAAACCCCATTGGCTAATAAGCTTACATCTAAATTATTATTATTTAATGGCGTACTAAGTACTTTTGCCCCTTCTATGTTAAATATGGTAACAGTATGGAATTCTTCTATATTACTTACAGATACGGTATGTTGGGCAGGGTTGGGATAAAGAATAGTTTCGGGGGATTTGTCATCCAGTGACTTAGCTCCTGAAACCGCATCAAAACTCCATTGTTGGTTTTGATTGGTGTTACTACTAGCCCATAAATAGACATTTTGTTGTCTAGCTCCACCATTACCACCATCAATTGAAAAGCCGGGTGCATTACGTTTTTCTAATCGGAATCGTCCGTTAATGTTCACTTTTCGCCAATGTTGATTTTGGTTATTAGTACCGCATGTAAATAATTTTACAGTTTGACCATTGGCTCCTCCGGTTCCACCATCTAAACAAAAGTTAGTATTTTTCTTTCGGTAACTAAAAAAACCATTACCTCTATTAATTTCTTCCCATTGTTGGTTCACATTTGAAGTACTTCTATTCCATAAATACACATTTTGCTGGTTTGCACCGCCATTACCACCATCAATTGAAAAACCTGAAGCATTACGTTTAGTTAACACAAATGTATTCCCGTTATTACCATTGTTTCCACCACCGCCATTGTTATTACAGTTGGCATCTGGGAATTTATCATTTATGCCGACTATAGGTAATTTTGGTTGGTTTGAAAATCCATTGTAACCAATAGTACCAAAGAAAACACCAAAAGAGTTACTATCATAAATAACGGGCGCAATTGCTGGGCCAATATAGCTATAGCCATCAGGACCAGGTCTTGAAGAGGTGAGAGATTTTAATGGACAGGGTACAAATACTCGGTGATTTGGTCTTATTTGTGCGGTTGTACCATAATTGACTTGTATTCCTGTAATTCTCGAATTATTAGCAAATGATCCAATACCTCTATCTCCAAATCCACGTTCTACTCTTACTCCAAAAGAACAACTATTGGATGTTACTCCATTAATATTTACTGTTCCTCCTACAGCCGAATGAGGAGAAAGCATTACCGCTGCATTTCCATTGGTACCTATGATATTTCTACCTACAATATCTGTTGCCCCAACAGTTTCAAAATTGGCAGGTTCAAGGCGAAGTGCGATTCCTCCTTCGCTAGAAAGGTTTTTAAATAAAACTCGATCGGCTTTTCCAGCTTGGACACAGCCATAGCCGTAACTGGCATTCAATACATCAATATTTTTTATAATACCTCCTTCGGGTGCTTGATTATTAAATCCTCTTCCTAAAACAAAAGCGGATTGCTCGGTAAGGTTTTCTATAACTCTAGCATTTTCAAATTTGAAATTTTTAACATTTTCAACTTTAACGAAAATACAAATTTCATCGGTGTTAGCGCCATCCATATTTACTGTGAATTTACCGCCATCACCTCTAATACTTACATTTTCTACAGCGTTTCTACTTCCTACCCAAAAAATAGCACCCCAAGGATTATCATTTTCGGGTAATTTAATTACTGCATTAGGAGAAAATACTAGGTGGACATTACTCTCTAAGTGTACAAATTTTATGCGATACTCACCTGCTGGGAAATAAATTTTCCCACCATTAGGTTGTTTACTAACATCGTTAATAGCGCGTCTTACTGCCGGAGAGTCATCAGTATTGTCATTAACAGTAGCGCCATAATCTGTAATGACATTTTTACTTACACCATTGTTAAATGTTTCTCTGTAAAATCTATTTTCATTGTCAATTTGACCAAAAAAAGGAGTGATCATTAAGTTGATTAAAACCAATAAAAGAACTGATTTTAAGTGGGGAATTTTTAAATACGTTTTCATTTTTGATTGTTGTTTGTTATTAAAAAATTAGAACGACCATAAACAATTTGAGCAAATTATGGACGGGTTATAATTTAATAAATAACTACCATTAAATCAATGAATTACATGTAAGAAGAGTATGTCGGAATATGTGATGATTTGTGTTAAATTTCTATGAAATAAATATAAAACTAGTTTAGGTGATGGACGATTAAAATCCAAAAATCAAGGTGTTGATCAAACTGAAAGTCTTGTTTTAAAGAAGCCTTTTTAGCTAGTTATAGTGCTACCTATTTTTATGCCTATTCAATTGTTTTAAATTTTGGCACAAAATAGTTTAAGCAATAAAGCATTACTCCGTAAGTAAAAATGAGTGTTGGCATGTTGGTGTTAAAACCGAGATCAAATTCTGGAATACCAAGAATTTCTCTAAAAGAACGAGTAGCAATAAGTAGCATAAAAATAATTCCGTAACCGAAAACGGCAATAATAGCTAGTTTGTTTTTACGGGTTCGTATAATCCCTTTTTTTGTTTCTTCTGTGAAGAAATACCAAAGTGCTCCAGTGCTAAATATTGCTTCAATAAAAATGGCTAAATAAGGACTAGAAGCATATAGACCAAGGCCGGCTTCCATTGTATCAGCTCCAAATAGATGATGCATATGACCAGAAAAAAAATCCAATATAAAATGTACTGCTACCAATAGGATACTTACTAATCCTATTTGTGTACTTTTAAATAGGAATTTTCCAATTGCGAATACTATAATGAACCATACTAATTGGGGTAATAAATCGTGGCTATATAGCATATCTACAGCCATATTAGTTAAGGTAGCATCAAAAGCATCACTTGGTGTAGTAGGCTCAAGGCCTAAATAATGAAAGATAAACCATAAAAAATCTTGTAATTGTACTATAATTAAAAAATAAAGTAAAGATCCTTTTGGGAATTTTTGTTTGGCTATTAATGCGGTAGTAAAATGTCCTGCGAGCATAATTCCTGTTTTTGATTTATTTGGAGGTTTCTTTTCGAGATGTACCTTATTCATCTTACCGATCAATTAAAAGTAAATTAATCATCTACCCCTCCGTATCAGTCACGAGCTTTTTGTTTTTAATTTATGAGTTTGTAAATTAAAATACTGATTTTGAGTATTCAAGATATGAAAAAAATAGGGTTTACTCTTTGTAGTAAAAAATAATGCTGTAAAGAATAGCTTATTTTTAATTAGAGACTTTGGTTCAAGTATTATTTATTGGGAAGTAGGAATAACTAAGCATACATTTTTCACTATAAAACAAAGATAACTTAATTTAGAATTAGTTGTTTTAAAGATACTTAGAGCAAGATCAAAGCTTCCTATATTTTTTAGGATATAGTTATTGAACATCTAGTTGTTAGTATCTGGATTTCTTATTAATTCGTAATTAGTACTTCTTCCTCCAGATGTTTCTTGTTTTAAAATTCCTTTTGAAATTAAATTTTTAATATCTCTAAGAGCTGTATCCGTTGAGCAGTTTGCGATTTTTGCATTTATTTTATTCCAAAGATGCTTTTGAAATAGAAAAAGCGGACATCATTATTATACCAGGAACAAAAAATACACTAAATGACTTACACTTTTTACGAAAACAAAATATAGTCCAAGTTATACTATCTCATTACGAAAAAGGAAAAAAAGTAATAGGAATTTGCGGAGGTTATCAAATGCTTGGTCAGTTAATTAAAGACCCACATCATGTTGAAAGTGATATGAATGAATTGTCAGGCTTAGGCTTATTACCCATTACTACAACTTTAACTAAAGAAAAAAAGACCGTACAGCAAGAATTTCTGTTTAAAAACAAAAAAGCTATTTGTACAGGTTATGAAATACATATGGGAGTTACCAAGGGCGTAAAGTCGTCCCCTTTATTAAAAACTAAAGATGGACGAACCGAAGGTTATGTATTGGATAATAATTGTTGGGGAAGTTACATGCATGGGATTTTAGATAATGCGGTGGTGATAGATGATTTGTTAGGGAGTGTTTCAAAAAATAGCCCCATTTCCTACCAAGAGTTTAAAGAAAAAAATTATGATTTATTAGCAGACTTGTTAAGGGATTCATTGGATATGGAATACATGTATTCGCAAAGTAAAAAGCAAGATGATTAACGGTCACGGAGACGATGCTAACAGGTATACCCGAAAAGTAGTACGCAACTTTATCCTTATGTTTCAGAAGGATTATCAGTAATGGAAAAGCGAACAATAGTGATCTCTTTATTCTTTTTTAGGCGTATTTTTGGAATGGATTTATAGTCAACAGACCGCTTTTTGCGAATCATCAGAAAAAACAAAGGAAGCATTGGAAAATTTATTTTTATATGCTGATGGAGAAGTAGAATAATACGATTTATAGATAAGAATTTCGTATAAATATGTTGAATTATTTTTTGCTAGTCTAAGGCAGGGCAGCACTATAGTGATGAGCCAGTTGATGCTT
>NZ_JH621247.1:37433-144271 GCF_000255455.1 Aquimarina agarilytica ZC1
ATTAGCTACGGTTGCTTTTTTTAACGCAAGAATGGTGAAAAAGAAACAGCATATATGCGAAATTCTTATCAGTAAATCGTATAAAATATAAACAAGAAGGTTTAAATCTTTATACATTTCTAAAAAGCACACAATATTTTATAACTTATTACTAGGGAATAAATTTAAAAAAAAAAATATATTTATTTTAACATGCATAGGTTCTTCTAAGGCTATTTTTTTATGGGGAATTATTACTTTTAATGTGAGTAGAAATAATACGATTTGCAGATAATAATTCAGCATATATGCGAAATTTTTGTTAGTAAATCGTATAAGCATTATTGTTTTTGTAATAGGGCTAATCTTTATCAAGAAATGAAAATTTGTATAGCGCAAACGGAGCCAATCAAGGGAGATATTTTAAAGAATATTGAAAATCATAAAAAATTGATTATGCTTTCTGTTAAAAAGGGAGCAGATCTAATAGTTTTTTCAGAACTTTCTTTAACAGGATATGAGCCCGAGTTAGCTCAAAAATTAGCAACAACTAAGGATGATCAAAGGTTTAATGAATTTCAGGAGATTAGTGATGTACATAAAATCACAATAGTAATTGGATTACCTACTAAAAATGATCAAGGTACCTGTATTAGTCTAATCTTATTTCAACCCAATAAGCCTAGAATGACTTATTCTAAAGCTTACTTACATCCTGGTGAAGAAAAATATTTTATAACAGGGGAAAATTTAGCTCCAATTCCAATAGGCAATCATAAAGTGGCATTTGCAATATGTTATGAAACATCTATCACGGAACATATAGAAAAAGCGTTTAATAATAAAGCAGACGTGTACGTGGCTAGTGTACTCAATACAGTAAGTGGTGTTGATAAGGATATACATCGAATTTCGGAAATTGCAAAAAAATATACAATGCTTGCGCTAATGTCTAATCTAGTGGGAGAATCTGGAGGTTATGATTGTGCAGGCAAAAGTTCGGTTTGGAATAAAGAAGGTAAATTAATAGGACAGCTGGATGATACCAATCAGGGGATTATTGTTTTTGATACAGCTACACATCAAGTAATGAAGGTTAAGGATGAATGATTAAAATATAAAAAGAGACTGCCTTTTATTAGACAGTCTCTTTTTCATGTAACTTAAAAACTTTTATATGAATTAATCTATTATTAATTTTAAAGAAGTACCAGTGTTAACTTGTATAAAGTAAATACCAGATGCTAAATTAGAAGTAGGTATTACCTCCGTAGTATCTGTGGCAACCATGTTAACAAGTGCTGAACCTGTTGAATTTCGAACTATAATAGTATCTCCTTGGTTAATTCCTTCCAAGAAAACATCATTACCTCCAAGTACAGGGTTTGGATAAGCAACCGTTTCAGTGGCTTCGGTGCTTGATAATATTTTACCACCGCTTTCTCTTCTCCAATCAAATGTTTCCCATCCTAAAGGAGCATTTCCTCTAGGGAATAATGCAGCATTATTTTGATTCCATGCTGCCTGCACCCATTTGTTAACTTGTAAACTTCGTAGCGCTACTTTATTGTTTCCAACATTTCTCCACTCAAAACGTTCCCAGCTTAAGTCACTGTTTCCTCTTGCACGTACAATAACATTTTGGTTACTGTTATTGGTCTGTATGTATTTACGCGCAGACAAAGAGTATAATGCTACAACTCCAGAACGATGTCTGTCTACTCTAAATCTTTGACGGTTACTTTCAACGCTAGTTTTATTAGCATACAAATCATTGTTTAATTCTGTTACAGCAGAAACAAATCTACGATCTCCACCTGATTTCCTTAATGAAATTATACTTCCAATTGGAGCACCATCATTATTTGCTGTTGGAGGTGGGGGTGGTGGAGTAGAGCCTCCTCCGCCTCCGTTGATGTTAGGGCGGTACACACGTACCCAGTCCACTAACATCACATTTCTATTGTTATTATTTAAGTTGGCTACTGATTCTACAGGTCTACCCGCATGTGCTTCGGTATCAATTATAATATGTGTAGGATCGTTGAATTGTCTGTTAGGATAAGGAACGCCTCCTCCGCTTTGTCCTTGTACATTTCTTAAAAGCGCTTCGGTAGTACAGTTTAAAACGGCTGCATTTGGACATTGTAATCTTGCGTCTGAAAACTTTCCAGTTAAATTCCTGGCAGCTCTACCTGGAACAAAATGTTGACCATCAAACCTTGGTTGACCATCAATATAAAATTCAAGTTCAGTTGGACTAGCCCAATACACTCCAAAAGTATGGAAAGCATTTCTCCAGAAATCATTATTACTTGTGGTAAAGAATGTTTGGTAAGTAAAGTCGGTTAAATCCTGCCCACCACAGTTGGTAGCAGTTTGAGCGCCAGCATGAGATTGTCCCCCTCTACGATGCCACAAGTGAAAATTTGTTGACATTTGTTTTGAATAGAATTCATCTGGATCACCTCCATAACATTCCAAAACATCAATTTCTTCATTGTCACACTTGTTTAACATCCAAAAGTTGGATGAATTACGAATATTTGACACTTTAATTCGAGCTTCCATGTACACCGGATAACGAATTGTTCTTTTAGAAGATACAATACCGCAATTAACTAGGCCTCCTGATCCAGGACGCGCTCTAACTTCCATTCGTCCGTTTCGTACTTCAACTAAATTTCCACCTTGCCAAACAGTTGAACCAGGTCCTCTAAAGCCAGGATCGGGCAAATAACTTTGTGCCCAAACATCTTGGAACTTTGCACTGTTTTTGTTGTTGTGATTAAAGTCATCCGATAATCCTGTAATTAAATCCCAAGAAGCAAAACTTTGTAGATTGTTTGGTAAGGGAGTGTTTCCAAAATTTAAGCCTCTGTCATTTCTTTGCGCATAAATGGCAGAGGATAAATACATCGCAAAAGCGAATAGTAATAGTGATTTTAATTTCATAATGTGAGCGTTTTTATAGGTTGTTTATAAAAATAATACTACAAATATATACAAAAAACGTTTTCGTAGGAATTAATTTAAATATTTAACATTTGTCAATTTATTAAGTTTATTGTTGAGGTATCTTCTTTTTTTAACACTTTTTTGTGATAAAATATTAATATAATTTAATTTTTTCATATCTAATATTTTGTTAAAACATTGTTTTTCAGCTGTTTGTGTTTTTAGATGTAAAGATTGTGTTATTTTGATTAGTTAAGTGTTAAAGTCGATTAAGTGCAATAAAAAAAGGTTATAATTATCAAGTGATAATTATAACCTTTTTTATAAATTTTAGATTTTTTACAATAAAAAAACTAAAAAGTCATTGAATATTGACTTATTTTATGCTTTTTGGACAACTACCCAACCTTTTTCAAGTAAAGGGATGGCTTGTTTAAACTTTAGAGTTTTGGTTTCGCCATTCATTAAATTCTTAATAACAATTTTGTCATTACGACCAATTTTAGGTTCTTCCCTAACAATAGTTTCTACTGGAGCTTGTTGTTGCTGATGTTGTGCATCGGCAATAGCTCTATTTTGATTGGTACGCTCTTCTAAATTTTGAATCTCTTCCTTTTGAGTCTGCATTTCTTGCTGCTGGTGTTGCTCTGCAGCTTGAACATCATCGGGGTTGGCAGATGGTAATTCAGCTTTAAATAAAAAGGATATTACTTCTTTATTTAAGCCTTGAAGCATGCTTTTAAATAATTCAAAGGCTTCAAATTTATAGATTAACAACGGATCTTTTTGTTCATGAACTGCTAAACGAACACTTTGCTTTAACTCATCCATTTTACGTAAATGAGTTTTCCATGCATCATCAATAAGCGCTAATGTGATATTCTTTTCAAAATCGGAAATAATTTGTTTTCCTTCACTGTTATAGGCTTTTTCTAAATTGGTACCAACGTTTAATGATTTAATTCCATCAGAAAAAGGAACTCCAATACGCTCAAATTGGTTGTTGGGATCTTCGTATATCTGTTTGATTACTCGGTATACTTCTGCAGAAGTATGTTCCATTTTGCTCTGATAATGTTTCAAGGCAGCGTGATATACTTTTCCAGTTAATTTTTCAGCGTTAAGCGAATTAAATTCCTGTTCAGTTACTGGGCTTGGCATAGCAAAATAACGGATCAATTCAAACTCAAAGTTTTTATAGTCTTGCGATATGTTATTACCTTGAGCAATACTTTCCGATAACTCATAAAGCATGTTCGCAATATCCACCTTTAAACGTTCTCCATATAGGGCATGTCGTCTACGTTTATAAACTACTTCACGTTGGGCGTTCATCACATCATCATATTCTAATAAATGCTTACGTGTACCAAAGTTGTTTTCTTCAACTTTTTTCTGTGCACGTTCAATAGAGTTAGAAAGCATTTTTGCTTGTAATACCTCTCCCTCTTCAATATTCATTTTATCCATTAGTTTGGCAATTCTTTCGGAACCAAACAAACGCATTAAATTATCTTCTAATGATACATAAAATTGTGAGCTACCCACATCTCCTTGTCGACCAGCACGACCACGTAATTGACGGTCAACTCGACGAGAGTCATGACGCTCTGTACCAATAATAGCTAAACCGCCAGCGTCTAAAACTTCTTTCGAAAGTTTAATATCCGTTCCACGACCTGCCATATTAGTTGCTATAGTAACCACGCCAGGATTACCTGCTTCGGCAACGATATCTGCTTCCTTTTGGTGTAGTTTAGCATTAAGTACATTATGTTTTACTTTACGCATGTTTAACATACGACTTAGTAATTCCGAAATTTCTACGGAAGTGGTACCAATAAGTACCGGACGACCAGCTTGTGCAATTTTTACAACATCTTCAATAACGGCATTGTACTTTTCACGTTTGGTCTTGTATATTAAATCCTGGCGATCATCCCTAGCAATAGGTTTGTTAGTAGGGATCTCAATAACATCTAGTTTGTAAATTTCCCAAAATTCACCAGCTTCAGTTACCGCTGTACCTGTCATACCAGATAATTTGTGGTACATACGGAAGTAGTTCTGTAGGGTAACGGTAGCTAAAGTTTGTGTAGCATCTTCAATTTTTACATTTTCTTTAGCTTCTAAGGCTTGGTGTAGTCCGTCGGAAAAACGACGTCCGTCCATAATACGACCCGTTTGCTCATCAACAATTTTTACTTTGTTGTCCATTACTACATATTCTACATCTTTTTCAAATAACGAATAGGCTTTTAATAATTGAGTAATGGTATGAATACGTTCACTTTTTACGCTGTATTCACGGAAAAGTTCTTCTTTTTTAGCGGCTTCTTCTTCGGCGTTTAATCCTAATTTTTCAATTTTAGAAATTTCAACAGCAATTTCGGGTAAAATAAAGAAATCGGAATCTTCTTCTTTTGAAATATGTGCTATTCCTTTATCGGTAAGATCAATTTGATTATTCTTTTCTTCAATAACATAATACAAATCAACATCAATAAGGTGCATGTCCCTATTGTTATCCTGCATATATTGATTTTCTGTTTTTTGAAGTAGTTGTTTTACTCCTTCTTCACTTAAATACTTAATTAAAGCCTTATTTTTTGGAATACCACGGTAAGCTTGTAGTAATTTAAAACCACCATCTTTAGTGTTTCCTTCTTTAATTAATTTTTTGGCTTCGGCTAAAACACCAGTTAAAAACTTTTGTTGTAAGCTAACAATGCTAGCAATACCTGGTTTTAGCATATCATATTCGTGAATATCTCCTTTAGGTACAGGACCAGATATAATTAGGGGAGTACGTGCATCATCAATTAACACGGAATCCACCTCATCCACAATCGCATAATTGTGTTTGCGTTGTACTAAATCCTCTGGCGCATGAGACATGTTGTCTCTTAGGTAATCAAAACCAAATTCGTTATTGGTTCCATATACAATATCACTATTATAAGCATTACGACGTGCTTCAGAATTTGGTCTGTGATTGTCAATACAATCAATTGTTAATCCATGAAATTGGAATAACGGAGCCATCCATTCACTATCACGTCGTGCTAGGTAATCATTTACGGTTACTAAATGTACTCCATTTCCAGTAAGTGCATTTAAGTATACCGGTAGTGTTGCTACCAAGGTTTTACCTTCACCAGTATGCATTTCGGCAATATTACCATTATGTAATGCTACTCCACCTATTAATTGAACATCATAGTGGATCATATTCCAAGTCACTAATGTACCAGCTGCATTCCAGCTAGTAGCCCAGTTTGCATTAGTATCATTTATAGTAACATATTCTTTTGTAGCAGAAAGTTCACGATCATATTCGGAAGCAGTTACTTCAACAGTTTCATTATTGGTAAAACGACGAGCGGTTTCTTTAACAACAGCAAAAGCATCAGGCAGAATTTCACTTAATTTTTTATCAGTAATTTCTAACGCTTTGGTTTCAAGAGAATCAATTTCTGTATATATGTCCTCGCGGGCATCAATATCAGCTGTATTGTTTGCTTTAACTTTTAAATCGTCGATTTGAGCAACGATATCAGCTTTAGCATCAATAATAATTTGTTTAAAAGCTGTTGTTTTTGCTCTTAATTCATCGTTAGTGATATTAACTAATGTAGCTTCTGCTTTTTTTATTTTATCTAAAATAGGCTGTATGGCCTTAACGTCTTTTTTGGATTTGTCCCCGACAAATACTTTAAGTACAGAATCTAAAATTCCCATGGTTATATTGTTAATGAAACTTACCTTATACTATTTGTTAAAATAGGTTAAGGTATTCGTTAGGTTAGTTCCAACGTATGTTGGAAACTGATATTGCTTTTGTGGCGTAATTTACGCAAAAAAAAAGCCTCTATCGAGACTTTTTGTGTTGTTTATTTAGGCTGAAGGCTAGTATTCATCTTCGTTCCAGAGATAATCTTCATCAGTAGGATAATCCGACCAAATTTCTTCTATGGAATCATATGAATCACCTTCGTCCTCAATTGCTTGTAGATTTTCTACAACTTCCAATGGAGCTCCCGTTCTGATGGCATAATCGATTAATTCATCTTTGGTAGCAGGCCAAGGTGCATCACTTAAATAAGATGCTAGTTCTAGTGTCCAATACATTTGTCTATGATTTTTTTTGCAAAAATAAATTTTTACGTAACATAAGCAAGTAAAAACTTATTTTTTTATTATATGTTTTATAAGAACTTAGTGTTGAGTGTTATACCTCCTTGTTTGTTTTTTTAGGAATCCATTTGATTTCCTCAACTGTTAATTCTTTTGACAACTTTCGTGCCAGTACAAATAAATAGTCAGAAAGCCGGTTTAAATATATTAAAACTTCTTTTTCCAAAGGTTCGTGATGATGTAATGCATAGGCTAAGCGCTCTGCTCGTCTACAAATAGATCGAGCAACGTGACAATATGACACGGTGACGTGTCCACCCGGTAAAATAAAATGTGTCATTGGATTTAAGCTCGTATCCAAGTGATCGATTTCATTTTCTAAAGCTTCAATTTCTTCAATGCTGATTTTTTGAATATTTAATTTTTTCTTTTGATTATTATGTGGTGTAGCCAAAATAGAGCCAATGCTAAATAGTTCTATTTGAATTTGGGTTAAAAAGTTTTTATGCGTAATTGAAATTTCTTGATCTCTTAATAGTCCAATAAATGAATTTAATTCATCAATGGTTCCATATGCGTCAATTCGATCATTACTTTTAGGAACACGTTTGCCTCCATATAAACTTGTAAAGCCTTCGTCTCCTGTTTTGGTGTATATTTTCATTGTTTTTTTCTGTGATTTTAGGCTTTTTTTTGGCTAGTGTAAATTCATAAATGCCAGTAGGTAATTATAAGCACTACTAAATATACAATTAATTCTATGTTTAAAAGCAAACTGTGATGCTATTTATAAGCGGATAAAAAATTCTTCTTTAGCTTGTTGGTTTCTGTTAAAAATGAAACCAAAAAAATAAGTGTCAATTACAACATGAGCATTTTTATGAGTTTTAATAGCATTCCATTTTTTTTTATTCTCGTGTGGTAATTCAATTATGGCAAGTGCATTAGGTTGAAGTTCGTCTATTTGTCTTGCGATGTGTGTGTTTTTGGAAATAAAAATTAAATCGGCATTGCTACTAGAGGTAGTGTCTATTTTTTTTTGATGCTTAATAAGGTGTGTTATGGGGTGATTGTTTTTGAAATCCCCGGCTATTTTGTTGATTTTAAAATAACAAATGATACGATCTAGTAATAGTATGTGTTTTGATTTTAGTTGTTTAGGGGTGTTTTTAATGGTGTTTTTTGGGAGTGGGCTTGTTTTTATGGGCTTGTAAAAGCAGCGTGTTACTAAATTATAAACAAAAGGAGAGTGTACTCCATGTTCGTTTGTTGATTTTAATAAAAATAACCAGTAAGATTTTTTTAATAAAACAGACATTATTTTAATGTTTATTCTTTTTATTTGTACTAATAAATAATGGAGATTAGTTTGTTAACCAACAACCAACAACCAACAACCAACAACCAACAACCAACAACCAACAACCAACAACCAACAACTAATAGTTATCCCATTTTTTCGGCCAATTCCATCCAGCGCATTTCTTTTTCTTCAATGGCATTAGTGATTTTTCCTAATTCTTTTGATTTTTCAATAAGTGCGTCTCCTTCAAAATTTTCGGTTGCAAATTGTTGTTCAATTTCCTTTTTTTGAAGTTCAAGTTTTTTTAATTCGCGCTCTATTTTGTTATACTCTTTTTGTTCATTAAAGGATAAAGAGGTGTTTTTTTGTTCCTTTTTCCATGAATTTTTGTGCTGTTTTACCTCGGGAGTAATTGTGGCTTCGGGTTCTTTTTTTGTTTTCGGACTATTCTCATAGGCGCGATAATCGGAATAGTTTCCAGGGAAATCTTCAATCACACCTTTGCCTTCAAAAACAAAAAGGTGATCTACAATTTTATCCATAAAATAACGATCGTGAGATACTACGGCTAAACAGCCTGGAAAGTCCAAAAGAAAGCTTTCTAGTACATTTAGTGTAACAATGTCTAAATCGTTAGTAGGTTCATCTAGGATTAAAAAATTAGGGTTTTGAATCAAAACAGTGCATAAGTAAAGGCGTTTACGTTCACCTCCGCTTAGTTTTTCGACAAAATCATGTTGTTTTTTACGATCAAATAAAAATTGTTCCAATAATTGACCAGCCGAAATTTGTCTTCCTTTTTTTAAAGGAATGTAATCTCCAAATTCGCGAATAACATCAATGACCTTTTGACCTTCCTTTACTTTAATTCCTTTTTGAGTATAGTAACCAATTTTAATAGTTTCTCCTGTAATAACTTTTCCACTATCGGGTAATTCAATCCCTGTGAGTAGATTTAAAAATGAAGATTTACCTGTTCCATTTTTTCCAATAATTCCAATGCGTTCACCGCGTTGAAAAACATAGTCGAATTTATTGGTAATAACCAAATCACCATAACTTTTAGAAACTTTGTGGAATTCAATAATTTTACTCCCCATGCGCTCCATGTTGATTTCAAGGGTAACTTGGTGATCAGCTCGGCGTTGGTGGGCTTTTTTCTTTATTTCAAAAAAATCATCAATACGGGATTTGGATTTAGTGGTACGCGCTTTTGGTTGGCGACGCATCCAATCCAGTTCTTTTTTAAATAAGTGTTTGGCTTTGCTTAGTTCGGTAGCTTCGGCGGTAAGTCGTTGTTCTTTCTTTTCTAGGTAATAAGCGTAATTTCCTCTGTAATTGTATAGTTTGCCATGGTCTAGCTCAACAATTTCGTTACATACGTTTTCCAAAAAGTAACGGTCGTGAGTAATCATAAAAAGTGTAATCTTTTCTTTGGCAAAATATTCCTCAAGCCATTCGATCATTTCTAAATCTAAATGGTTGGTTGGTTCGTCCAAAAAGACCAATTCGGGCTTACTTAATAAGACATTTGTTAAAGCTAAGCGTTTTTTCTGTCCACCAGAAAGTGATGCTACTTTAAGCGATAAATTATCTAATTTAAGTTTTGAAAGTATTTGTTTGTATTCTGTTTCGAAATCCCATGCTTGTGCTTGATCCATACGGTCAAAGGCAGCTTGAAAAGCGTCAGCATCTTCGGGGTTTAATACTGCTTTTTCATAAGCTTCAATGGCTTGTAAACTTTCGTTGTCGCCAGTAAAAATGGTTTCCTCAATACTAAGTTGAGGATCTAAATTAGGTTCCTGTGGCAAAAAAGCAACCTTTAATCCTTTGCGATACACTACTTGCCCTGTATCGGATGGGGCGCTTTTGGTGATAATATTTAATAGTGAGCTTTTTCCAGTTCCATTTTTGGCAACAAAACCAATTTTCTGACCTTCATTAATACCAAATGAGATGTTTTCAAATAAAACACGCTCTCCAAATGCTTTGGAAACATTTTCAACAGAAACAAAATTTATCAAAATCTATAATTTTTGGTAAAACTAAGTGTTAATTATCAAACTATGAATTATTAATTATAGGTTTTTTTGTTTCTTAACTAGAGGTTGCTGATAAATATGTTTGAGGTGATAAGCTTGTAAATGATAGAAGTGTTTGTATTTGATATTTTCTATACTATGTGATGGGTGTCAAATTTGTGGATGATAGTATTGAAAAAAATAGGCTAAAGAACATAATAAGAAAACGAAAAGCCTGTTACTTCTTTACTCTTTACTCTTTACTCTTTACTCTTTATTATCTAAAAAGGCTCCAGTCAATTCGGAGTGAAAACACATTTGAGTACAAGGAAACACTTTGGTCTCCTATATCTGTAAGAGCGTAATCCACGGATACTCCTTTGTAGTGGAAACCTACACCAAAATTAGGTTGAAAGCCAAGTTCATTAGTGTTGTCAAATTGTTTTACTTTTTGGAAGTTACCAACACCTCCTCTTAGGAAAATAAGTTTTCTGAAATTAGCTTCGAATCCGAAAGCGGGTGATATGCTAAAAGAAGCATTGCTAATTACATCGTTAGTTTGAGCAAAGCGAAAATTTCCGTCAGCTTCAAAATCAATAAAGATATCCCTATTAATAGTAAATGTTTTGTTAAGTCCCATTCGAACACTAGGCAGGGTGATCTCAGTGGTTTCTGGAGCTTCTTGATTGTTTAAGGCATTTATGGATCCGTTTCCTCTGGGGTCATCACCTAAGTCGTTGTCAAAAATACCATCTTCAATTTGCCATGAATTGTAAGTGGTGGTTAGGTCACGAACCATTATTCCGAATTTCCAAGCTTTATTTTTGCTTGTAAGCAGAAGTCCAGCATCCAATCCGAATCCCCAAGCTGTAGCAAAATCACCGATTACTCTTCGGATAACTTTAGCATTTACTCCATAGCTAAAATTTTTATTGAAGGGTTTTCGAGAATAGGATAAAGTAAAAGCGTAATCGGCGGTTGAAAATCGAGGTAATTCTTCAATGGGAGTAATATCTCCGCCAGAGGTTATTAAAGCTCTAGTGTCAAGAATGTCATCTACACCAAACCGTATCACGGAGACACCTATGGCACTCTTATCGTCAATAGGAGTGGCAAAAGCGGCATAATCGTAATTTGCAATATTTGCAAAATAAGAAGCGTGCATTAAAGCTAATTGTTTGTCTTTAATGTTAATTAATCCAGCGGGATTCCAATATCCTGAATTAACATCATTGGTAGAAGCAACCACAGCATTTGATTTTCCAAATGCAGCAGCATCAACCCCAATGTTTAAAAACTCGTTTGAATATTTACGAGTCTGAGATTTAACAGAGATGATTGTTCCTGTCAATAGCATGAAAAAAAATATGTTTCTCAAAGGCTGTTTTTTTTGCAAAGATGTTACATTTTTGTAATATATTAAACTTTATTTACATCTCCTTATTGTATAAAGTATTTTAAGTAAATAAGTAAACACCTACAGTGATATGTCGTTAAAAAAACAAATTCCTAATATAATTACCTTGTTAAATTTATTTTCGGGCTGTATTGCGGTTTACTTTGCTTGTATGAATCAGTTGTTTTTAGCAGCTGTATTTACAGCATTGGGAATATTTTTTGATTTTTTCGATGGTTTTTTTGCGCGTTTGTTTAATGCGAATAGTGAGCTTGGCTTGCAGTTGGATTCATTGGCGGATATGGTAACCAGTGGGGTAGTCCCAGGGGTGTTTATGTTTCAGTTATTGTTAGAATCAAGTGCGATTAATGATTCTTTTCCAATAGAGAATATAGGGGGGAATGTTATAGAGTGGGTTCCTTTTTTAGGTTTTTTTGTAACCTTGGCTTCGTGTTATCGCTTAGCTAATTTTAATATTGATACGCGACAAACAAGTTCTTTTATTGGTTTGCCAACACCGGCAAATACTTTGCTTATAATAAGTATAGGTCTGGTTAGTATGTATCAGTCTTCGGGTATTATCGAGGTTTTGATGGATAATGTATGGGTATTACTGTCAATAGTAGCTTTGAGTTGTTATTTGCTTAATGCAGAAGTGCGACTGTTTGCTTTAAAATTTAAAAATTGGAATATTAAAGATAATTGGGTACGTTATTTACTTATAATTTCTTCGTTGGTTTTGATTTTGCTTTTTAAATATTTAGGTATAACTTTAACTATATTATTGTATGTTCTTTTGTCTTTGATTTTCAGTGGAGAAGAAACCAATGGAGTTTAGGCTTGAAAAAAAGTTTAATTTTTTGCTTAAAAAAATTTGCCACAAGGGAATTAAGTTTTATATTTGCACCCGTGTTTGAAACACTGGTCTATGGTGTAACTGGCAACACGTCTGTTTTTGGTACAGAAGAGTCTAGGTTCGAGCCCTAGTAGACCAACTTAAAACCCCTTTAAAACATTGTTTTTTAGGGGTTTTTGTTTTTTTAGGGGGCGAAATAGGGGGGCTAATAATAATTCTTAACAAAATATCTAGATGTCAAATACTATAGTTTACGAAGACAGATCTAAACGGTTTGACGAAAATATGATAAAAGGGCGTATAGCTGAAACTATTGTTGAGCAGATGTTTATACGCATGGGTTATGATATTTATCGTTACGGTATGGAAAACACAGTTCCTGGTATAATACAAGACTTATACAACTGTAAACCTAAAGAAGTATCAGATGAAATTAGGAAGATGCCTGATTTTATTATAAAGAATCCAAATGATAATTCTGTATACTATGTTGAAGTTAAATTTAGAGCAGATGGTAAATTTCTATTAAAAGAATTAGGTAAAAATTACCCTTATAAAAATGCATATATTTTAGTAGTTAGCAAAAAGCATATACGTTGTGTTCTTTATTCGGAACTTGAGGAGTCTGGTGAGCTATTAATGAAAAAAGAATACCTATTAGGTTACAGAGAGGACTTCAAGACTAATAGAGAAATTATACTATATTTTTGTGAATTGGCTAAGAAATATTTTAGTTGTCTAGAAAGTTAGTTCAACTGAAATATTTTACTACTATTTATGATTAAAGATTTAATTTGATTTTACAGGAATGATCTGGAGAATATTTTTGTACTACCTTTTATTTCGTATAAAATAATAGATTAATAGTACTATCGTAACACATAAAGAAAGTAGAATGGCTGATGTTTTAAGTGTATCCAAGAAATCTTCAAGCAGATTATTTAAGTTTTCAAGTGGATTTTTATTTGTTAGTAGAAAAAAGAGTTTCATAATTATTTTTTAAGATTTGTCAAGTATTTTTTGCCATTTAGCATTGCTTTTATGTTTTAGGTCTTCCATTATCAAATCGGCTCCAACTAAACTTTTTAAATGAAATATAACTTTTAAAGTCTCTACGATAAATGGATTATAATAAGCATTTTCAAGGTTTGATATTGGGTTTAGAGTATCACAAAATAAATCATGTTCTGGAAATTCCTTAAAGGTTTCTGGGATTAATACTATTTCTTGATCACTACAGTAATCATCGAATTCATCATCTTCTATTTTTACTAAAAAAGGAATTAAGGAAAAAACAGTGTCATTATTTTTGAAAAGATTTCGATATTCAATAAACAAATCAAGTCGTCCTTCAGCTATATGTTTTAAATAATCTTTATTATTTTTAAAGGGCTTTTTTAACATACCTCTACCTTTGAAAGGTGAAATTACGAAATCACTTTGATTAGTTATTTCCTCTATATAATCAGGGATATAAAAAAACCTAGGTAAATCAATTATGATATAGTCATAGTCTTTCTTTTTTTGATCTATATATTTGGCTAATTCTTTTGTTTCTATGGACGCAATACTATATAGTGGTTTTATATTTGGAAAAACTTCTAAATCTAATGCTCTTTTATCATAGCAAGAATTTTGATAATGTGAGTCGATAAATAATAATTTATAATCTTTGGAAATCTCATTTGCTAAGATTATTGACAAAGTAGAAACGCCCATTCCTCCTTTAAAACTTGTAAATGATATTACTTTGTTTTTTAACTTTTTGTTAGAAGTTATTTCTGAATTATGAGAGATTTTAATTTTGTTATAGCAAATTTCTAATACTTCATCAATTTTAATGTTTAGATATTTACATAACTTCACTACCTCGAATACCTTTATTTCTCTTCGTCCAGATTCAATATGACTAAAGGTAATTGGAGATATACCAATTTTGTTAGCCAGGTGCGATTGTGTGAGACCTAATTCTAACCTCTTTATTCGAATTTTTGAGATCAGTAAACTATTATACTCTTTGTTTGTATCCATATCGTATTATGTGTGATTGTAAATATAGTAAAATAATACAATATGTTATTTCGCTTAAGACTTTGTTATTTCTTAAATCAAATAAATTATTATCTTAAAAATAGTTTGTTAACTTGGAAATAACCTTTAGGGTTATTCTAAATTAACGAACGTGCGTGCAATAAGACTATAGTTATTGTATAAATTCATACCATGCGAGAAACCAATTATTATCTCCTGTGGTACAAATTTATACAATAGGTTACATTTAAAAGTCAGTTTTGACGGTAACAGTCTTACTCACTTCAAAGCCAGTATTATTAAATACGGTAAAAATTACTTCTCCAGGAACTACATTTCCTGAATAATTTAGAGAATACGAAAAAGTTTCATTTTGAATTCCTGAAAAGTTATCTAGTAATATATTTTCACCAAAAACTATCTTTCCATTGTTGAATAAGATGTTTTCGGTCGTAGTTGAAATTCGTAAATAATAATCCAAGTCATAAAAGTATCCTGTTGCAAACGAAGGTCTATTTAACGTCACATTTATAAAGTCGTTAATAGAGCCTGAGTTTATAGTTATAACGGTCTTAGATAAGCTAAAATCGAATTCTACGGGTTCTGCAGTTAAGCCATCAAAAGTTTTGGTTTTAGTAACTCCATTACTAGCAACAATAGTAACTGTAAAATTATTTTTTTCAATAACCTCTGTAGGTATATAGTCAAAAACATAATTACCTTTTGAAAGATTCGAAATTGTCTCAGGTAAATTTGAGTAGCCAATCCAATTAATTTCTCCATTTGAGTTGCTGCTTATATTCATAGTATAAGTTAAGAGCTCATCAGAAGTTTGTTCTATATTAAGGTTTAAACTTGTTCTTTCTCCAAAAAGGACCTCTTCTTTCAATGGAGTAAAGCTAAATTTAAAATCAGTTAATTCTTTGGTAACAGAATAAATAACTTTGGCAGTTGCTGAATGTTTCTTATTGTCATCAACGAAAATTTCAATTTCAATTTCTCCTTCTTCAGTTGGAACAAATTCAAGAGTATAGTCTAGACTTTTTATAGATAAATCATAGATTGTATTTTCTTGAATTTTAGTGCCATCAATTTTATAGTGCCCTTTATCATCAGCATTATATGAAAATGAAAAAACAGTACTATCGACTAAGTTTTCAGGTAAAATGATTAATTCATTTTGAATTGTTTCAGATAGCAGAGCTTCATTAGTTCCAGTAACTGAAATTTGAAAAGGAAAGCTATCTATAATTGTACTTTCATCTTCACAAGCCAGTAAAAAAATAGAAAGCGTTGCGATTAATAAAGTATTAAAATGATACTTTATTAAAATATTAAATTGTTTAAATAATAAATTCATAATTGTAAAAGTTTAAGATTAAAAGTGATAGCGTATTCCGGCTCCGATAATGAACTTATGTAATGAAACATCGCTAGTAGTAAAGAAGTTTGAATTGCGGAATACAGCAGATAGGTTATTGTTGATTTTGAAAAGAGAAAATATTCCTGTATAACCACCATAGATTAGACCATCTTCGGTTTCTAGAATAGCACCGTTTGAGAGTTTGTCTTTTCCGTCGTTTAGTAATTCAGCACCTACAGCTCCACCAATTGTAAATCTTGTAGTAATGGTGCTTGTTTTATTGCTTAAAAAACTAAGCTGTTTAGTGTATCCTAAATTCAAAATAAAGACTTCTGAAGGTATTTCTAATTCTTTGGCTAGTAAATCATTGTTGTCATAATACAATCCCATTTCAAGCCCCTTGTTTTTATCAGTATCTATTTCAATACTGAAATTCGCTTGATAACCTAGACCTTCATTGTCTGTTATACCAATAATAGTTTCAAAGCTTGCATATGTGGTTTTCCTTGATTTTTCTTTTTTCATTAGCCTAAATGATCTAGTGCTATAGCTCTTTTGTAATAGTTTTAATTCATTTTCGATTTGCTTATTTTGCATCTGCAGACGATTTAATTGGAAGTGAAGGGTTTCTTCAGATTGCTTTTGTAATTCTGTTTCGTTTTGAGCAAATGCTCCCTGTGCCATAGCTATTACTGCTATGGAAAAAAATAGTTTTTTCATAATAAAAATTTAAATGTTAAAGATTGAATTTCTTAGTTAGAGTAGGTGTTGTAGTAGATTTTTTGAGTAAAAAATTTATGTCACTATAGACTTTTTCGTAAGCTCTTTGCTCATCAATATTTTTTTGAGGTTGGATAGGAATGGGCTTAATTTTTTTTAAGTAGTGATTTCCATTCAATCGTTTGCCTTCAATAAGTCTTTCATTACCTTCAGCAATGATGGCAGTACACATACCTGCTTTATAATTAATAACTTTTTCACGTCTTAAAATGTCTCTCTCGATACTTGAATAACTATGAGTTGGACCATCTAAACTTAAACCTCCTTGTTTTTCTGAAATAGATGTTTTTTCGACTTCTCGTTTGCCTAATGTTTTTTGAAAATGATCTAAGGTTTCAGGGCTTGTGGTTCTGAAAAGAAATTGAGAGCCCATGTTGGCTATAATTGAGCTAGCTTCCTCTTTTCCGTACTTTAAAACTAGTTGACTAAAATCCTGTATGGCAATACAAGTAGCTATTTTGTTACTTCTTGCTGTCTCAGGGATATTGCTAAAATTTGGAATAGATAATACTGTAAATTCGTCAATAATTACAGCACTTTCGTGTTGGTCAGGGATATTCATCTTTTTTAGAATTAGACCAATAATTGAACTATAAATAGGGCTATAGATATCTCGCTTTTGTAAATTGAAGATTAAGTTTATTATACTTGGATTGTTTGGGTCGTTAGGTAATGGTAAATCAGTATCGGAAAGTAGGTTTCTAAATATTCGCGGTACATCTAACGAAGCAAAAAAAGCAGTAAAAGTACTCATCATAGAGCCTAAGAGTTTTTTGTCTCCTGAAACACTAGAAAGTACCTGTGCACTTCTTTTAGCTTCTTCGTCACTAAAAATCAGCTTGATAATTTGCTCAGGATTAGCAGTTAGAAATAATGCAATAATATGTGGGATACTACAGAATTTTGGGTGCTTTTTTCTTAAGAAAAGAATTGTTCCAGTTAGTATACTTTTTGCAGAATTAAAGAAGTACTTAGCTGCGTCGTTCTTTGGAATACCCACGATACCACTTAAAAAATAACTGCTGAATTCAATAATGTCTGATTTATCTTCACACAATGAAAGCACGTTAATAGTATTAAAATTGTTATCTAAACTAAAATTGATAATAGGTTTTTCGTTTTGCTTAGCAATTCCATTTATTAGTGGTGTCAATTCTCCTTTTGGGTCAAAGGTTATACAGCCTTTGTGTTTTACACAGTAAGAAAGTAATGGGTTTATGTACGAATACGTTTTTCCACTTCCTGCACCGCCTACGGCAATAGCTCCACGATTCAGATTATTTATTCTGTAGTGTTTTGAAAACCTACCGCTCTTTAAATAGAATGGAGGTGTTTTTGGTTTTAAAAAATCTAATTTCATCTTTCGTAAATTTGAGTGTGTTGCGGTTTGTCCTTTTTCCAAAGTTGTTCGTGTTTGGTTTTACTGCCTGCTTCACCTCTTTGCATTCCATATTTTTCCATTAATTCAGCATAGCGTGTTTGTTGTTCGGCTAAGGATTTTCTTCCATTAATAAATTCTTTAGCACTTAATCTTCCATCATTTGTGATTGGTACAATTACAGCATGTAAATGGGGTGTTGTTTCATCAAGATGTAAATGCATACTCAAAACATTTTCTTCGCCATATGTTTCAGATAGGAATGTTTTATTATCTTTCATCCAGCTTTGAACTAAGTTTTCGTCACTAAAGATTTCAGCCATTTTTGCGTTATCAGAAGTCATGATATAGTCAATAGCTTTTACAGCATCTTTTCGAATGTTTTTTTGAATTTTATATCGTGATTTTATTTCATTTTGAATGCGGTCTTGAAATGGTGTTTTTTTACAATAATTAGCCCATTCTTTTTGTGTGTATGACTGCCCGTTTTTGTCCCAATGTATATTGTTTAAAATGGCTCTATCTTGAATATTTGACGGATAGCATAATTCTCCATCACTTGTGCATCGATCAATATGATTGCCTAGTGATCCCGACAATGATTTTATTTTGTTAAGTCTTAAAATTGCATAGCTCATTTTGTATTATTTTTAATTTTACTATTAAACTATCTCCCCCTCGGAGAGCAAACTTCACCTTTCGGAGAAAGTGTAGTTTGTTACACTTTACACAGGTTTGAAGTTTAGAAGTATCTATTATGGATAATTTGGCCTCCTTTTTTGGTATATAAAATGAAGTAATAAATAGCTATCCAGCCTAATGGAATATACCAGGCATAAAATATTTTATCCGTCTCAAAATAGATCCGAAGGAGATCATGTTCGCCAAGAACAATTCCTTGTTTTTTATTGCTCATAGCAATAGAATAACAACTATAAATTATGAGCTGTAAAACCCCTAATAATGAGGTTTTATAAAAGGCGTCTTTCCAGTTGTATTTTTTTTGGAATTTTAGGAACGAAAACAAGACTATATTACATAGTGAAATAGATAAATTTTTGAGGTTAAAATCCAGGTTCCTTAAGAGGAAATAAAAAGCTTTTTTTCCTCTTAAATTTGTTTCTTTTAGACATTGTAAAGATTCTGTTGTTAAAGATTCAGCGAACAGAAAAAATAAACCGCTGATTATTGCTATTGGAAAAAATAAGATCATTACATTTCTGACTAATAGCTGTAGGAGCTGTAATTTCATTCTTGATGGTATCATGTTTTGTTTTTTAAGTTGAGTTTCTGATTTTTTAAAATCTACGATCATTTCCTGTTAAAGGAATAATATTGAACATTTCATATAATCTACTTTTTACTTGAGGGGAGTATCTTTTTTCTAGTTTTTCAATGCTAAGATTTGTGGTAACAAAAGTTTTCTTTCCTAAATTTTTGAAATTGTTATATCTAATCTGTAAAATGCGATCGAAAAGTTCTTCTTTAATTCCCCAAGCTTGTACTTGGTTTTCAGTGCCTAAATCATCAAAATGAATAGTGCCTCTGGAATATTTTTCAATTACAGATTCACCACCATTTCCATACGCCTTACTTTCTTTGTTAAACTCAGTTATCACAGTATGAACCGAAGTGTTTTTAAAATAGATTTGCTTTAAATCATACTTTAGGCTTATGCTTTGAATAATATCAAATATTGAACTCTTTCCTGTTCCACACTCGCCATAAATTAAAAGCCCTTTTCTAAGCTCTCCATTTGTTATTTTTTCAAATTCGATATCGTCCGAAAAGTATCGAGAGATGATATCTAAAAAGAGCTTATTTTCACTATCAACATTGAAGTATCTCCCCTTTGAAGCAAAATATTTTTTGCCTTCTACCCAAATTTGTTTTTTTATCCACTGAGTTGGAATTGGTGTTAATGGTCTAGGTTTGTTTTTTTCTTTCAGAGAATCAAAATATTGATTGCTTTTTTTGGTTTCTTCTTTTTTGAGCTCAATTCTTTTTTTTCTTTCTTCCTCAGTTTCCAAACCCATTTGAATTTTTGCCTGTTGCCCTAGAGAGTTTTTCATTTTTTTCTTGGATTAGCATTAATGAATTTTCTTTTTGAATTTTTCTTTTTTAAATAATTATTAGATGTATTATTAATACTCGTATTATTATCATTCAAAATTTCTTGTATAGGTCTATTCAAATTAATTTTACTAGGGTGGGAAAAAATTGTGATATACCTATGCAAAATTTCTTTACTACCATCAGCACGATAAATAAACCTTTCAATGTATCCGCATTCTTCCAATTGAAGAAGCCAGTTATTGATAGTTTGTTTCGAAACTTGATAGAGTTCTTCAAAATATTTATTAGTAGACCAACAAATACGGTGATTATTAGTAAGAGCGGTTATTTCGGCAAAAAGAATCTTTGCAGCCGGCGATAACCTTTTGTCGTATCTTATTTCTGCAGGGAGTATTGCATAATAGTTTGGCTTGGATTTTTCCATAGTAAATGATTTTGTAAATACAGTATCTTTGTGCTGTATTAATATGTTAGATGTTAATTAGAAAGTCTAAAAGAAGTGTCAGAAGCTATTTTAGACTTTTTTATTTTCTAGATGCTTTTACAAGCTTTGAGTTTTTTCTTGCTTGAGTTAAAAGCTCTTTTTTAGAATAGAATACAGTCCTGCCTATTTTATAGTAGGGTATGAGTTCTTTCTTTTTCCATTTAATTAAGCATTGCACTGAAACTCCAAGTAAGTCTGCTGCTTCTGTTTGGGTAAGTCTATCTTCTTCGGGATTAGCTGAGGATTCATCTATCAGCTCAGTTTTTCTAAGGCGATTCACCACTAATTCTATAGTGTGTTCTAAGTCCTTTTTTGAAAAACCGTATAATATTGGATTACTCATGTTAATTGATTTTTAAATAATTCATAGTTAACTTTTGTTAACACATCAAAACTATTTTTAAAATCACATGATAAATTATCGTTTTTGAAAAGATAATTTTATTTGCTGATAATCAGATTTTTATATATTTAATTTTTTTTAAATAGATAATTCTTTCCAAGACATTGAGTAATTTAATAAAGTGTTTTTTTTAGGATGGGTAGTGCTTTTATTGTAAATCTTTTTTAGCATAGGAATGGAAAGTTTAGTGTTAAAATAGCTATGTAGATTTCTTATAATTTGAATTTTCTTTGATTTTTTAAGAGCGTTTTTTTCGGAAAGAAATAAGAACATTTCCATAATTTTTTCAAGTTGATCCCTATTTAGGTCTAATCTTTCATGATTAAAACTTTGTTTTACAAATAGAAAATCAAAAAAATCGTTGCTGTTTATTGGAAGTAGAGTGCAATATTCCTCAAAGAATCGTTTAATAAATTTTGATAGATTTTGTTTGCTAATTGTAGAGGTGTCAATATTGATTATTTGAGTCAGATAGTCTTGATTTGATTTTAAGTCTTCGTTTGATTGTAATTGAGTTAATAGTTCCCAAATTGTAGATTCTGTTAAATCAAGCAAACTTTTATTTGTTATTTTTTTATTCTCCAAGGTTAAAAAATCATTAGCAATTGTGGGATGCATATATTTGCTAGAATGGTTTACTATGGGTTCTTTATACTTTTTCAGTAAAAATTTTCTATACTGTAATCCAGTAGTAATTCCATATAGTATTTCTAAAATAGAATCTGGGTCTGTTTCTCCATTATTAAAATTATTTCCTGTTAAATAGATTTTACTTACGATTTTTTGTTGAATTCTAACATGGTAATTGTTGATTTCAAGATGATCTATGTTTTCAGGTTGATGAAGCCAATTAAAAGCTTCTAGTGCTGAATCATCACCTTGGGAATAATTATAATTGGCTTCATCTAGCATAAGTTTATCATATATCAGTAACTCATTAGTATGCGGATGTATTCTGCAATACTCTAAATCAAAAAACAGGTTAAAATGTCCTGGAGTGAATGGTAATGATAGAAGATCGTTGTCTTCAGGCATACCTAAAATTGAACCTAACAGTTTAATTCTATCCAAAAAAGGCAGATTAGCTATCATACCTTTAACGAGATAAAATTCGGGAGTTTCTTTTTCAGAGTTGGTATCTAACCATTCTAAACTAGTTACCATTTTTTTAATGTATTCTATATTGTACATATTCAAATTTTATTCCAAGTATTATCCATTTCGTTTTTCTTAAAATCATCAGCAATTTCTACATAGCGTTTAAACGACGATTCATCTTTATGACCAGTAATATTGCGTACTACCATTTCTTTCATTCCAAGAATTAAAGAGTTTGTCACAAAAGTTTTTCTAGCTGTATGACTAGTAATTAATTGATGTTTTGGAAACACTTTATCAACTCTTTTTTGACCAATATATCGTGTAGTGTTTACAGGAGTATCAATGCCAACTATTTTGCAACACTCTTTTATATACTGATTAAATTTTTGACCTGAGATTTTAGGTATAGGCTCGTAAAGAGTGTCTTTATACTTGTTTAAAATGGCTTTGGAAAAAGCATTTAAAGGTATTTTGTGGTCAATGGTCTTTGTTTTTTGAACATTAAGTTTTAGGTAATCTTCATAAATATTTGAAGGTTTAAGCTGTTTTATATCGCTAAATCTCAATCCTGAAAAGCAACCTAAACAATAAAAGTCTTTAACGTGTTCCAGGCGTTTAGATTCAAACTCGTAATTATAGAGTTTCATCAGTTCATCCATGGTTAAATAAATTACCTCGATTGTATTGCTTACGGTCTTAAATTTTTTGAATTCTAAATTTTCATGGTATTTTCTTTCGTAAGACCAATTCATGAAAGTTTTAAGCACTGATATTATTCTGCCGTAATAATTATTGAGCGTGTTTCTTTCTTCAAAAGCGTAATCTCTAAAATCTTCGTAAAAATTAACGTCAACATTGTCAAATCTTAAGTTATATTTTTTTGCTACATCAAAATCCTTTATGAAATTTTTACAGGATATATATTTTTTAATTGTACCGTTTGCCTTAGTTGATTTATTGGTGTCAATAAATTCTTGGAATGATTCAAAAAAACTTGGAGCAATACTATTTGAATTTATGCTGTCGTTTTCAAGCTTGTCAATTACATATTCCTTAGTTAATGGAATGTTGTTTAGCAAGGCATGCCTATGAATTAGCTTAAGCTTGTTTTCAAGTTCATCAAGCTCCTTATTGAATTCAATATGGAAATTGTAATCTTCATTTTTAAGATTGGCTTTAACTCTTTGGTTTTTCCAGTCCTTTTGCTTGGTTCTTACGCTCTTTACGTTCCTACGAATCCTTTCACCGTTTAGAGTGATAATCATACGAACAGGAATAAATCCGTCTTTGTTTATTTTATCTTTTCGTAATGTGAATGAAACTTGCATAAAATTTTAATTATTACCTGCTAAAAGCTATAAGTGCTAGTAAGGATAGATTAGCTAAACTGCTTGTTTTGTATAAGGTTGAATTTTATTAATGTCATCTTCTTTTTCAATTTGAGCTTTCCTAATTTCGTAGAAGGATTGTAAGTTTGACCAAAATTCTGGGCTGTTTCCAAAAAATTTGCTTAATCTTAATGCCATTTCGCCACTTATACCCATTTCTTCACGTACAATTTTACCTACTCTAGAATCACTTACGCCAATACTTTTAGCCAATTTATAGGCTGTTATTCCCATGGGTTTTAAAAAATCCTCTCTAAGCATCTCTCCAGGGTGTACGTTCATTTGCTTTTCCATTTTTACATCTTTTTAGTGATAATCTATAATTTCTACATCGTAAGCATTGTGATTATTCCACTTGAAAATAATTCGCCATTGCATATTTATACTAATTGAGTGATATTCTTTTAAATTTCCTTGTAACTGGTGTAATCTATTGCCAGGCGGAATCGTAAGATCATTTAAATCTTTTGATGAATGAATTTGTACGAGCTTTCTAAAAGCTTTTTTTTGAATTGATGCATCTATCTTTTTAGATGAATGACCCGCAAACAATTTTTCTGTTTCTTTATCGCCAAACGATTTTATCATTTCAATTATATGTTAGTAAATATACACAACAAAAAGTTAGTAAACAACAAAAAGTTTGTATGTAATTTTTTTTGTAATGTTTCATTATATTTATTGAAGTTTAACTTAAGCCTTATTAATATTGATTGTTATTAATTAATTAGGGGGTTAAAAAGGGGGATAAAAACTATGTTTAATACATTAAATAGTATTAAACATAGTTTGTGTAAACCCTTATGTGTTCAAATATAGGGAATTAAATGACATTAATAGGAGTTAAAAAAGTATGGTGGTTCTAGTAGACCAACTTAAAAGGAGCTTTCATTTTTGAAAGCTCCTTTTTTTTGTTTATATGTGTAGGTTTTTTTGGGTGGCCTATGTTGAGTAAGTTTTTGTCATATGTTAAGCTTATAGTTTGTAGGTGAGTATGGGGATTTGGGTATGGTTAATAAGGTCTTCACTAATACTTCCGTTTATAAAGTGCGATAGGCCTTTTCTTTCGTGTACGTCAACACATATTAGATTGGCATTTATGTCGTTGCTAAAATTAAGTACGCCTCGTTCAATGGTAGTATCGTTATATATGTGGAGGTTGTCTTTTTTAAATGGGGTTTTGCTTAGAAAAGCTTTCATTTCTTCTTCAATAGCATGTGTTGTTTTGAAATTTCTAGGGGTGTTAATATATAGTAAGTGAATTTTAGCATTCACTTCTTCTGAAAATTCGTGTAATGCATTAAGTGAACGAACTTCCTCATCTTTGAAATTACAGGCAAAAACAATGTTTTTTACATTCTTTATGTTGGTGGGTTCTTTTACTACTAGAACAGGAGTGTTGGCAGTTCTAACAATTTTTTCTGTATTTGATCCAACGAACAGATCAGAAAAAGCTTCTTTTCCGTGGGATCCAACAACAATGAAATCGATTTCGTTGTCATTGCAGCTTTTTATAATTCCTTGAGGGATGGGTTGTGTGTTTACGTCTTCATGAGTTTTTAGGCCTTCAAGTAATGGGGAATCAATAAGTTCTTTGAATTTAGAGTGAATGTTTTTCATGAATAAAATGGCTTCGGGAAAATTGCCGTTAGAGCCAAGTATGGGGTCGTTAATGTGGGATGGAAGCTCCAGTAAATGAAGCAAGTGAATGGTGCTATCGTTTTTTCTTGCGAGTTGCGCCGCAACCGATAGTGCGTTGTAGGCATCTGATGAAAAATCAGTGGGTACTAGTATGTTTTTCATAACTAATTGATTTTTAATTGAATGTATCTAACAAGTTAATAAAAAATAATGAAAACTTCAAGCTTTTTATTTATTGAATATAATTAGCTATATTTGCACTGTTGAAAATGAAAAACAAGGGTGAGGGGACGGGAAGTCCCCTCTTTTTATACTAAAAAATGTTCAAACAAAAAGTAGAGAGCTTATTAGAAGAAGCTTTAGTTGAAAGGTCTAATTTGTTTTTAATTAGTTTCCAAATAACTGGAGCAAATATTATTCAAGTGATTCTTGATGGGGATGAAGGAGTGAGTGTTGATGATTGTATTGAGATAAGCAGGGCTATAGAGCATAATTTAGATCGAGAGGAAGAAGATTTTTCTCTACAAGTAATGTCAGCAGGAATTACAGAAGGTTTAGTGCATATTAGGCAGTATCCTAAAAATATAGGACGAACTTTAAATGTAGTAACTGAAAAAGAAGAAATAGAAGGGGAACTTATAGCTACAACAGCGGATGATTTTACACTTCAATGGAAAGCCAGAGAACCTAAGCCGGTTGGTAAAGGGAAAGTAACTGTTCAAAAAACAAAGGTTATTCCTTATGGAGAAGTAAAAAAAGCGCACGTAGTCGTAAAATTTAATTAATACAGAGTATGGAAAACATTGCGCTAATAGACTCGTTTTCGGAGTTTAAGGACGATAAGTCTATCGACCGAGTTACGTTAATGTCTATTCTAGAGGAAACCTTTAGAAGTGCCTTGAAGAAAAAATATGGTTCAGATGATAATTTTGATATCATTGTAAATCCGGATAAAGGTGATTTGGAAATCTGGCGTAATCGTATTGTTGTCGATGATGGTGAAGTTGAGGATGAAAATCAAGAAATTTCAATTTCTGAAGCGCGTAAAATAGAGCCTGATTTTGAGGTGGGTGAAGATGTTTCTGAAGAGGTGAAATTGATAGATTTAGGGCGTCGTTCAATTTTGGCATTGCGTCAAAATTTGATAGCTAAAATCCATGAGCATGATAATACAAACCTGTATAAGCAATTTAAAGAGCTTGAAGGGGAAATGTATACGGCAGAAGTGCATCATATTCGTCATAGAGCAGTAATATTATTGGATGATGATGGTAATGAAGTGATTCTTCCAAAAGAGAAGCAAATACCATCTGATTTTTTCCGTAAAGGAGAAAACGTAAGAGGGGTGATTGAAAAGGTGGAGCTAAAAGGGAATAAGCCTTCAATTATAATGTCAAGAACAGCTCCTTCGTTTTTAGAAAAATTATTTGAATCAGAAATCCCTGAAGTTTTTGATGGGTTGATTACAATAAAAAATGTAGTACGTGCGCCAGGTGAAAAAGCAAAAGTAGCTGTGGATACTTACGATGATCGTATAGATCCTGTAGGAGCATGTGTTGGAGTGAAAGGATCTCGTATTCACGGTATTGTTCGTGAATTAGGGAACGAAAATATTGATGTCATTAATTATACAAATAATGTTCAGTTATATATTACTAGAGCATTGAGTCCTGCAAAGGTAACTTCGGTTAAAATTAATGAAGAAACTAAGCGAGCAGAGGTAATGTTGAAGCCTGAAGAGGTGTCGCGTGCCATTGGTCGAGGAGGGCATAATATTCGTTTAGCAGGAATGTTAACAGGGTATGAAATAGATGTATTTAGAGAGGGAGTTGAGGAAGATGTAGAATTAACTGAATTCTCAGATGAAATAGATGCATGGATTATTGAAGAGTTTTCAAAAATTGGTTTGGATACTGCTAAGAGTGTATTGGAGCAAGATGTGGCTGATCTTGTAAAAAGAACGGACTTAGAAGAAGAAACCGTAAATGAGGTAATGCGTATTTTGAAATCGGAATTTGACGATTAAATAACAGACTTACCTTATAATAGTATTACATTAGATACAGAATAGAATAGGCATTTATGGCTGGAGTTAACAACATGAGATTAAACAAGGTTTTGCGCGAATTTAATATTTCGTTAGACAGGGCTGTGGACTTTTTAAGTGCAAAAGGTCACGAAATAGACGCGCGACCTACTACCAAGATTTCTGCGGAAATTTATCAGTTATTGACTGATGAATTTCAGGGAGATAAATCTAAAAAGGTGGCCTCAAAGGAAAAAGGGGAAGAAAAGCGCAAAGAAAAGGAAGCGATCCGTATTCAAATTGAAACGGAGCAAGAAGAGAAGCGTAAAAAAGCACAATCCAATGAGGTTGTTAAAGCGAAAGCAAAACTTGATGGACCCAAACAAGTTGGTAAAATTGAGTTAAACAAACCAAACCAAGAAGCTGCTCCAAAAACAAGTTCAAAGCCCGAACCTGTGACAGAAACTGAAAAAGAGGCTCCTGTAAAAAAAGAAGTCCCTGTTAAAAAGGAGGTAGCTACTCCTAAGAAGGAGGTTGAAAAAGCTCCGGAAGAACCACAGGTAGTTTCAAATAGGCCTAAAAAGCAAGGGATAAAAATTACTGGTCAAGCACCAATTGCAAAACCAGTAAAGCCTAAAGTTGCAAAAGTTGACGAAGAAAAAGCGAAGGCGGCACCGGCTGCCAAGCAAGCTGCTGCTTCTCCAGCTGCGACATCTGGTCCTAAGCATGCCGAAGTTGGTGATGCACCATCTGAAAAGGTGAAAACACAATATAAAAAACTTGATGGTCCTAATTTTACAGGTCAAAAAATTGATTTGTCTCAATTTAAAAAGCCTGAAAAGAAGAAGGATGATAAGTCGTCTTCAAACGATGCGAATAAGCGAAAGCGAAAGCGTATAAGTAAAGGGCCTAACCAAGGTCAAGGTGGAGGCCGTGGTGGTAATAACCGAGGTGGTGGTAAATTTCAACCACGTGGAAAACGTGCGCCAATTGTTAAGGCAGAACCAACAGAAGAAGAAGTACAAAAGCAAGTACGTGAAACTCTTGAAAAACTTCAAGGGAAATCAGGTAAAGGTAAAGGAGCTAAATACAGAAGAGATAAACGAGATCAACACCGTCAAAAGACAGAGGAGGATCAAGCAGCTCAAGCAGCAGAAAGTAAAGTAATTAAGGTTACTGAATTTGTTACTGCAAGTGAGGTGGCAACTATGATGGATGTGAGTGTTACTCAAATTATATCGGCATGTATGTCGCTTGGAATGATGGTGACAATGAATCAGCGTTTAGATGCCGAGACATTAACTATTGTTGCAGATGAATTTGGATATACAGTTGATTTTGTAACAGCTGATATAGAGCAAGCAATTGAAGAAGTTGTTGATGCACCAGAGGATTTATTAGAAAGAGCGCCTATTGTTACGGTAATGGGACATGTTGATCATGGTAAAACATCGCTTTTAGATTACATTCGTAAAGAGAATGTAATTGCTGGAGAGAGTGGAGGAATTACACAGCATATTGGAGCCTACGGGGTGCAGTTGGATAGTGGTCAAAAAATTGCCTTTTTAGATACTCCGGGTCACGAAGCCTTTACGGCGATGCGTGCACGTGGGGCTCAGGTGACTGATATTGCTATTATTGTAATTGCAGCGGATGATGATATTATGCCTCAAACAAAAGAAGCAATTAGTCATGCGCAAGCTGCTGGAGTGCCTATCATATTTGCAATTAACAAGGTAGATAAGGAAACGGCTAATCCAGATAATATAAAGACAAAATTAGCGGCAATGAACTTGCTAGTTGAAGAGTGGGGTGGTAAAATCCAATCTCATGATATTTCAGCTAAAACAGGTTTAGGTGTTAAGGAGTTGTTGGAAAAAGTATTGCTAGAGGCTGAATTATTAGAGTTAAAAGCAAATCCAAATAGAATAGCAACTGGAACAGTTGTTGAAGCCTTTTTGGATAAAGGACGTGGATATGTATCTACAGTATTGGTACAGTCGGGTACATTAAAAGTTGGTGATTACTTGTTAGCTGGTAAAAACAGTGGTAAGGTAAAAGCAATGCAGGATGAGCGCGGTAATCGTGTTTTGGAAGCTGGACCTTCAACGCCAGTATCTGTTCTTGGATTAGATGGAGCGCCTCAAGCGGGTGATAAGTTTAATGTGATGGATGATGAGCGTGAGGCTAAGGATATTGCTTCAAAAAGAGCGCAGTTACACCGTGAGCAATCTGTACGTACACAGCGTCATATTACACTTGATGAAATTGGTCGTCGAATTGCACTTGGAGACTTTAAGGAGTTAAATATTATTCTTAAAGGTGATGTGGATGGTTCAGTTGAGGCATTAACAGATTCATTCCAGAAGTTATCTACCGACGAAATTCATGTGAATATTATTCATAAAGCGGTAGGAGCAATTACAGAAAGTGATGTATTATTAGCTTCGGCATCTGATGCAATTATTATTGGATTTAATGTACGACCAGCAGGTAATGCACGTATGGTTGCTGACAAGGAAGAAATTGATATCAGAATGTATTCAATCATTTATGATGCGATAAATGACTTGAAAGATGCTATGGAGGGAATGCTTTCGCCAGAAATGAAAGAAGAAATTACTGGTACAGCAGAAATTCGTCAAACATTCAAGATTTCAAAAGTTGGTACAATTGCAGGTTGTATGGTGCTTACTGGTAAAATCTTTAGAAATAATCAGATACGCTTAATTCGTGAAAGTGTAGTGATCTACACTGGTGAATTAGCAGCCTTGAAACGTTTTAAAGATGATGTTAAGGAAGTGGCTAAAGGATACGATTGTGGTATGCAAGTCAAGAATTATAATGATATTAAAGAAGGTGATATTATTGAAGCTTTCCAAGAAGTGGCTGTGAAAAAGAAGTTGAAATAACAATTTTACAGTAAAATAAGTATAAACCGAAATCACATTAATGTGGTTTCGGTTTTTTTTTTTTTTTTGCAAGTCAAAGACAGGGCAGTACGATAGTGATGAGTCAGTTGATGCTTGAAGGTAGAGGGAAATAGCTTTAGTTATTGTTTCATTTTTTAACGCATGAATTGTAAAAAAGAAACAAGATATATGTGAAATATTTATTCGCAAATCCTATAATTTATTGTTCAAGGGCTAGGGTGTAGTATATATGTGGTGTTCTTATTTGTATCTTAATATTAGCCAATATTTTGACGCAACCTTTCTTCTGATTATTCATCTTATTGAGGTGAAGTCTAATTTAGGTATTCTGGTATTGAATAATGAAGAATTTTAAATGAAAACACAACATCAATATAAACTAAATATAAAAAATGAAAAAAATCAATCTATTACCCTTGGTATTACTAGCCTTGTTGCTTTCAAATTGCTCTAATGATGATGATAATTCCAATTCAAAAGAAATGGATTTTAGTGGGGATTGGATAGGAACAAAGTTTCTGGTTAATGAAGCTTATGATTTTAATAATGATGGAATTCCAAGTAGGGATTATAAGATAGAGTTGCCGTGTTTAATTCAAAATATAACTCTTAATCCAGATGGAACAGGTTTGTTTAAAGCTAATATTCATGGACAGGCAGAAGGGCAGACAACTCCTTTTCCTTTAACTTGTGTTGAGTACGAAGAGAATCCCATGACTTGGTCTTTAAATGAGGAAGAAACAAAAATACTGCTTAGGTTTTCTGAAACAGTTGTTGAGGAATTTCCAATTGTTAGTGAAGTTGTAATAGAGCGGTTTTCTGAATCGTTATTAGATGATACGATCGGTATTCCTGGAAAAGTAGTTTATGAAAAACAAACTAAATGATAGAGGAGAAAACAGCTGAGTTTTTAAGTTGAATGCAAAAAAAAATACCATAATTAGATATTCTAATTGTGGTATTTTGGTTTCTATACTTGTGATTTTATAGGGATTTATTTCTCGGGTTTAAAAATAAAAGCATGGGGGAAATTTTTGCTTATTTTCATTAGGGCTCTATCTGCTTCTAATCTTGTTTGGAAATTGCCTACCCAGACTTTGTAGTTGGGAGTTTCGTATTCTATTTTTCCAGGCCAATCGGTAAATTTTGTGTTGAAATTGCTTAAAACAGCGTGTGCTTTATTCAGGTTCCCGTAGTACAATTGTATTTTGTAATTGTCTTTATTGTTTTCAGAAAATTTAGTTTTGACTAATTTTTCAATATTTGGATCAACATTTATGTTAATTGTGGCGGGGCTATTGGTTTCAGAATTAGCGTTGTCAGAGCTATTTTGAGCTTGACTTGCTATGCTTAATAGTAAAAAAAGGAATGAAAAAAAATTAAATCTGTCTTTCATTGGGTTGTAATTTATGATGTATACAAATGTAAAAGAAAAGCTTATACTCTTATAGGAAATCTTTATTTAGAATTTTTATAAATTAGGTTTTAAGCTTTGGCTAACATTTTGCGAACCGACTTTATGTAGTACTTTTGCTCTGCAAATTTATGCATGCTTTTTTGTGATTAATAACTACAGAATTCATGCCAAAAATTAGATGATAACTCTATAATTTAATATGAGACAGGTAAAACACCGAAATTCGGTTTCTAAACTACTTCTTTTAGGTCTTGCGTTTCTACTTACGTTTTCGACAACAACAACTGCTTTCGCTCAAGCCGATGCGGGAAAAGGTAAAGAGTTGTTTAATTCATTATGTGCAGCTTGCCACAAACGTTACAAAAAAGCAACAGGTCCAGCGCTATTTGGTGTTACGGAGCGTCATAGTACGGAGTGGCTTTATAAATGGATAAAAAATAGTACTGCTTTGATTGCTTCGGGAGACGCTGAAGCTATTGAGATTTATGAGCAATACAATAAGACGCCAATGAATTCATTTCCGCAATTATCAAATGCGGATATTGATAATATATTAGCTTATGTAATGGAGCCAAAAGCAGCTCCTGCTCCAGGTGCAGTTCCTGTGGGTGGAGCTCAGAAAGCAACAGATGACTCGGGTTCAGGTTCTGTGAATTCTTGGGTTTTAGGTTTGTTGGCTGTTGTGTTGCTTGTTTTGGTAGGGGTGTTGTTTATGGTGAACAAAACATTGCGTCAATTTGCGAAAGCTAACAATATTGACTTGCCAGTTAAAGAAGAAAGAAAGCCAATTTGGAAAGCTTTTATTGAGAATCAATTTCTATTATTGGTTTCTGCGGTATTTTTACTTTTGCTAAGTGGCTATTTTGTGTATGGGTATTTGATGCAGGTTGGCGTTGATCAAGGGTATGAGCCGGTGCAGCCAATTCATTATTCGCATAGGATTCACGCGGGTGATAATAAGATAGATTGTAAGTACTGTCACTCGTCTGCTAGAGTATCTAAGCACTCAGGTATACCTTCGTTAAATGTATGTATGAACTGTCATAAGTCAATTGGCGAGGTTGCTGAGGCGACACAAGCAGAAGGATTGGCTGAGTATGGAGTGGATTATAACAAACAGATTCAGAAGTTGTATAAAGCTGTGGGTTGGGATGCGGATAAGCAAGCTTACACAGGTAAAACAGAACCTGTAAAGTGGGTGCGTATCCATAACTTGCCAGATTTTGCATATTTTAATCACTCGCAGCACGTAATGGTAGCTGGAGTTGCATGTCAAAAATGTCATGGTCCTGTGGAGGAAATGGAGATTATGTATCAGCATGCGCCATTAACTATGGGTTGGTGTATAAACTGTCATAGAGAGACTAATGTAAAGGTGGAAGGAAATGCTTATTATGAAAAAATTCATGAGGAGCTTTCGAAAAAGTATGGTGTGGATAAGCTTACGGCTGCTCAAATGGGTGGTTTAGAGTGTGGAAAGTGTCACTATTAAGAAGGTTTTTATTCTTGCCGAGAAGTCGGTCTACTCTTGAGATTGTATTGAGAGTTGGAAACTTTAAAAATAATTTAAGAAGCAAATAAGTTATATATATGTCATCAAACAAGAAATACTGGAAAAGTGTTGAGGAGCTAAGTGATAGCTCTATGGTTGAGGCGCTCAAGCAAAATGAGTTTTCTGAGGATATTCCTGTAGAGGAGTTTTTGGGAGATAAAGAAATGCTTGATGAATCTTCTACATCACGTAGAGATTTTTTGAAGTATGTTGGGTTTAGTACTGCTGCTGCTACATTAGCGGCATGTGAAGGCCCAGTTGTAAAAGCTATTCCTTATGTAGTGCAACCGGAGCAAATTGTTCCTGGGGTTGCTAACTATTATGCAACTACTATTGCAGATGGATTTGATTTTGCAAATGTACTTGTGAAAACTCGAGAAGGTAGGCCAATTAAAATTGAAAGCAATCGTTTAGCGGGTGCAAATGGAGCGGCTAATGCACGTGTGCATGCTTCGGTATTGTCAATGTATGATAATACGCGTTTAAAAACTCCTCAAATTGGTGGTAAATCTACTGATTGGGCTAAGTTTGATAAACAATTAGCATCAAAGTTGAGTGGGGTTTCTGGTAAAATTGTGTTATTGACACAGACTTTTGCTAGTCCTTCAACGGATAAATTAATTGGTGAATTTGCTTCTAAATATCCAAATGTTTCTCATGTAATTTATGATTCAGTTTCTAATTCTGAAGCCTTAGCTGCTTATGAGCAGGTGTATGGTGTTCGTGGATTAGCTGATTATGACTTTGAAAAAGCGTCAACTATAGTAAGTGTTGGTGCTGATTTTGTGGGTGATTGGCAAGGTGGAGGATATGATGCTGGATATGCAAAAGGACGTGTTCCTCAGCATGGAAAAATGTCACGTCACGTACAGTTTGAAGCTAATATGACATTGTCTGGAGCAAATGCTGATAAGCGTATTCCGACTACGCCATCACAACAGAAGCAAGTATTGGCTGCGTTGTATGGGTATGTAATGGGGTATGCTGTAAATGCAAGCTTACCAGCTCCAATAAATGAAGCGGCTAAAAAAGCGGCACAACAATTAAAAGCTGCTGGTAGTAAAGCAGTGGTTGTTACGGGTATTCAAGATAAAGATGCACAAGTAATTGCTTTAGCAATTAATAATAAATTAGGGAGTAAAGTATTTAATGCTGAGCGACCTAAATTAACCAGTCAAGGTGATGCTGCTAAGGTAAACGCTTTGGTTGCGGATATGAATGCTGGTAAAATTGGAGCATTATTAATAGCAGGAGTGAATCCTGTGTATTCATTACCAAATTCAAAGGAGTTTGTTAGTGGATTAAAAAAGGTAGGGGTGACAGTTTCTTTTGCTTCAAGTAATGATGAAACTGCCGCTTTATGTGAATTTGTTGCAACAACTCCACATTATTTAGAATCATGGGGTGATGTTGAAATCAATAAGGGGGTGTATAGTTTGGTGCAACCTACTATTAGACCTTTATTTAAAACACGCCAATTTCAGGATACATTATTGCAATTAATTGGTTCTGGTTTGACGTATGACGCGTACATGAAAAATGTATGGAAGTCTTCTATTTTAGGTGGAGCTTCGTTTAATAAAGCCTTGCATGATGGTGTGTTTAAAACAGCTGTTGTGTCTAGTGTTGCCGCTGAAGGTGATGTTGAAGAAGGTGCAGAGGCAGCTGCTTTTACAAGTTCGTTTGCTACATCTGTTAGAAGTTTAACTTCAGCGAAAGCGAAAGGTTTAGAGCTTACATTATATACAAAAACAGCTATGGGTAGTGGTAATCAAGCTGTTAACCCTTGGTTGCAAGAATTGCCAGATCCATTAACAAGAGCTTCTTGGGATAACTACTTAACAGTTTCTAAGGCTGATGCAGCAAGCTTAGGTTTGGAAAACAAAAATGTAGCTAACGGAGCATTAAATGGTAGTTATGCTACAGTAACTGTTGGTGGTGCTACCTTAGAAAATGTACCAGTGATCATTCAGCCAGGTCAAGCTAAAGGATCTGTAGGTTTGGCCTTGGGGTACGGAAGAAAGCAAGGATTAAAAGAAGAGATGCAAGTTGGGGTGAATGCTTTTTCATTGTATCAAAACTTTAATAATGTACAATCGGTTAAGGTTGATAAAGCTGGAGGAGAGCATGAATTTGCTTGTGTACAGTTGCAAAAAACATTAATGGGTCGTGGTGATATTATAAAAGAAACGACTTTAGAGATATTTAATACTAAAGATAAGCCAGTTTATAATCCGACTCCAATGGTTTCATTGGATCATGAGGAAACACCAGTAACTTCTCCAGATGTGGATTTATGGGATGAGTTTGATCGAACAATTGGTCATCACTTTAATTTATCTATAGATTTAAATGCATGTACAGGTTGTGGGGCGTGTGTAGTAGCATGTCATGCAGAAAATAATGTGCCTGTTGTTGGTAAGTCTGAGGTACGTAGGTCTCGTGATATGCACTGGTTGCGTATTGATAGGTATTATTCTTCGGAAGAAACATTTGAAGGGGATAACGAAACTAAAGATGGATTTGATGGTTTAGGTGATAGTTTATCTGGATTTGGAGAGCTTGAAGTAGCTTCAGAGAATCCTCAGGTAGCTTTTCAGCCTGTAATGTGTCAGCATTGTAATCATGCACCATGTGAAACAGTTTGTCCAGTAGCGGCAACTTCTCATGGTAAGCAAGGTCAAAATCATATGGCATATAACCGTTGTGTAGGTACACGTTATTGTGCAAACAACTGTCCTTATAAAGTGCGTCGTTTTAACTGGTTCTTGTATAACCAAAATGACGAGTTTGATTTCCATATGAATAATGATTTAGGTCGTATGGTGGTTAATCCAGATGTAACAGTGCGTTCTCGTGGGGTAATGGAAAAATGTTCAATGTGTATGCAAATGACGCAGAAGACTATTTTAGATGCTAAGCGTGATGGACGTGTCATTAAGGATGGTGAATTCCAGACTGCATGTTCAAATGCATGTGTTAGTGGCGCTATTACATTCGGAGATATTAATGATAAGTCAAGTAAAGTGGCAAAATCATTAGAAGGAGATCGTATGTATCACTTGTTAGAGCATGTTGGAACAAAACCAAATGTGCAGTATCAAGTAAAAGTACGTAACACAAAAGAAGCTTAATTAATTAACAAAGAAACTAATAGATAGTATATTATGTCTCATTACGAAGCACCTATACGAAGACCTCTTGTAACAGGCGATAAAAGTTACCACGATGTAACTTTGGACGTTGTCGCGCCTGTGGAAGGAAAAGCAAATAAACAATGGTGGATTGTGTTTTCAATTGCCTTTGTAGCTTTTGCATGGGGATTGGGTTGTATGACCTATACCATTTCAACTGGAATTGGTACTTGGGGATTAAATAAAACAGTAGGATGGGCCTGGGATATTACCAACTTTGTATGGTGGGTAGGTATCGGACACGCAGGAACATTAATTTCAGCAGTATTATTATTATTCCGTCAAAAATGGCGTATGGCAATTAACCGTTCTGCGGAGGCTATGACCATATTTTCGGTAATGCAAGCAGGTTTATTTCCAATTATACACATGGGGCGTCCATGGTTAGCATATTGGGTATTACCGATACCTAACCAATTTGGTTCGTTATGGGTAAACTTTAACTCGCCATTACTTTGGGATGTATTTGCAATTTCAACTTACCTTTCGGTTTCATTAGTATTTTGGTGGACTGGTTTGTTACCTGATTTTGCAATGATACGTGATAGAGCGGTAACACCATTTACAAAACAGATTTATAGCGTACTTTCTTTTGGTTGGTCTGGTCGTGCTAAAGACTGGCAACGTTTTGAAGAAGTATCATTGGTATTGGCAGGTTTAGCAACTCCATTAGTACTTTCTGTACATACCATTGTATCCTTTGACTTTGCTACATCGGTGATTCCAGGTTGGCATACGACAATTTTCCCTCCTTACTTTGTGGCAGGGGCGATTTTCTCAGGTTTTGCCATGGTAAATACCTTACTTATAATCATGCGTAAGGTGTGTAACTTAGAAAATTATATCACACTTCAACATATCGAGTTAATGAATATCGTTATTATGTTAACGGGATCTATTGTGGGTGTGGCATATATTACTGAGCTTTTTGTAGCATGGTATTCTGGAGTAGAGTATGAGCAGTATGCTTTCTTAAACAGAGCAACTGGACCTTACTGGTGGGCATACTGGTCAATGATGACTTGTAATGTGTTTTCACCTCAATTTATGTGGTTTCCTAAGTTGAGAAGAAGTATTATGTTTTCTTTCTTTATATCAATTGTGGTAAACATAGGAATGTGGTTTGAGCGTTTTGTGATTATTGTAACATCACTACACCGTGATTATTTACCATCATCATGGACTATGTTTTCACCTACATTTGTTGATATCGGAATATTTATTGGTACCATTGGTTTCTTCTTTGTGTTATTCTTGTTGTACTCGCGTACATTCCCTGTAATTGCTCAAGCGGAAGTGAAATCGATACTTAAATCTTCAGGTGAGAAGTATAAGAAATTAAGAGAGGCCGGAAAGCCTACTTATGAAAGAGCTGAAGGAATTGTTGAATTATTAGCGGATAGTCAAGACGACCATCACTAAACTATAAAAGTAACTATAGATGGCTTCAAAAGTTGTTCATGCCTATTACCTTGATGACGAGGTACTGATGGATGCAGTAAAAGCATTAAAAATTAAGCACTACCACATTGAAGAGGTGTTTACACCTTTTCCAGTGCACGGATTAGATAAATTGATGGGCTTGCCACACACACGTTTGGCTATATGCTCTTTTTTATATGGATTAGTTGGTTTAACTGTAGCCGTTACCATGATGAATTACATCATGATTGAAGACTGGCCACAGGATATCGGAGGGAAACCAAGTTTTAGTTATATCGAAAACTTGCCTTCGTTTATTCCAATTATGTTTGAGCTTACGGTATTTTTTGCAGCTCACTTAATGGTAATAACATTTTACATGAGAAGTAAATTGTGGCCATTTAAAAAAGCTGAAAACCCAGATGAGCGTACTACTGATGATCATTTTTTAGTAGAGGTTGATGCAAGTCATACAAATGTCGATGAGTTAACAGCATTTTTGAAGGATACTGGTGCTGTAGAAATTAATTTAAAAGATAAGGAGTAGCTTTATGAGAACATTAATTAATTCACTATTTGCGTTTGCAGCTGTTGCATTGGTTACTTCTTGTAATAGTAAGAAAAAGCCAAACTATCAGTATTTTCCAAATATGTATGAGTCTGTAGGCTATGAAGCTTATAGTTCTCACGAAGTATTTGCCGATAATAATACATCCGAAGCTTTGTTACCTGTCGAAGGTACAGTTAAAAGAGGATGGTTGCCATATGACTATACAAATTCTCCAGCAGGTTATGCGTCTGCTAAAGCAGGATTGAAAAATCCACTGCCTTACACCAAGGAGAATGCAGCTAAAGGAAAAGCATTATATGATATTTACTGTGCTATTTGTCATGGTGGTAAAGGAAACGGAAAAGGAACTTTAGTAAAAAGAGAAAAAATATTGGGGGTACCTAGTTATGATGACCCAGGACGTAATATAACTGCTGGTAGTATATATCATGTAATGTATTATGGTATCAACTCTATGGGGTCATATGCTGCTCAAACAAGCATTGAAGAGCGTTGGCAAATTGCTCAGTATGTGGAGTCTTTAAAAGCTTCATTAGAGGGTAAAAAACCAAGAATAGATAAAGTTTCTGGTAGTAAATCAGATGTTTCAATAGTTGACGCTTTATTAGCTAATACAGAAGGATATTATAGTTCCGATGTAGAGTTTGAAGGTGAATTTGATGAGCATTCAGAGATTAAAGAAGATGTAAAAGATAAAGTTTCTTATAGTAAGAAAGATCTATTGGGAGGTAAATCACATCATTCACACAAAGAAGCTGGTAAAAAATAATTAAGCACGATTAACGATTTTTTTAAGATATGTATACGTTATCAAAAAATTTAAAATTAATTCCTATCATATTGATGGTTGTAGGAGCTATTGGGTTAGCTATAGGTTTTACTACTACACCTAGTACAATAGAGGAAGTAAAAGAGCAATTAGCAAGTCATCATGATGCTCATGGAGCAGCTCATGCACCTGCAGCAGCTCACGGAGCTCATGACAAAGCAGAACATGGGCATGGTCACGACACTCATAAAGCAGCAGATACGCATGGTGCACACGCTGCTAAATCTCATGATGCGCATGATAGCGATAAACATTATGAACATGTATTGCATCAATTACAGAATAAGCCTTGGGCTGCATTATATGTAGCAGCTTTCTTTTTCTTTATGATTGCATTAGGGGTATTAGCATTTTATGCGATTCAATTTGCTGCCCAAGCTGGTTGGTCACCATTGTTATTAAGAGTAATGGAAGGTATTACTGCTTACTTATTACCTGGAGGGATTATACTATTTGTGATTCTAGCATTGTCTGGTTTCCATATGAATCACTTGTTTGTTTGGATGGATCCAGAAGTTGTTGCTCATGATGAGCTAATACAAGGGAAATCGGGATGGTTAAATGTACCTTTCTTTTTAATTAGAGCAGCTATTTACATTGGAGTGTGGAGTTTATATCGTCACTTTGCAGTAAAGTATTCTCGTAATCAAGATGAAAGTCCAGAAGGGAATGTATGGTACAAAAAGAGTTTTAAATTAGCAGCCGTATTTTTGGTATTCTTTATTTATTCAGAATCAATGATGTCATGGGATTGGATTATGAGTTTTGATCCTCACTGGTTTAGTACATTGTTTGGATGGTATGTGTTTGCAAGTTTATTTGTAAGTGGAATTACTGTAATTGCATTAGTTACTATTTATTTGAAATCTAAAGGATATTTAGAGCAGGTAAATGATAGTCATATTCACGATTTAGCTAAATTCATGTTTGGTATTAGTGTATTTTGGACGTATTTATGGTTTTCTCAATTTATGTTAATATGGTACTCAAACATACCTGAAGAGGTAACGTATTTTATAACACGTATAAATGACTTTAAATTACCATTCTTTGGTATGTTAATAATGAATTTCTTATTCCCAATATTATTATTAATCAATTCAGATTACAAAAGAATCAATTGGTTAGTAGTTATGGGAGGAATTGTAATATTATTAGGTCACTATATTGATGTGTTTAATATGGTAATGCCTGCTACAGTTGGTAAATCATGGTTTATTGGAATTTCTGAAATAAGTGCAGTATTATTATTTTTAGGAATTTTCATTTACGTTGTGTTTAATGCACTAACAAAAGCACCATTAGTACCTAAAGGGAATCCATTACTTGAAGAGAGTAAACATTTCCATTATTAATAGAATTTAGACATTAAATTAAGATAGATTACAATGACGATTTTTTTAATCTTACTAGTAGTAGCCCTTTTGGGTATCACTTTTTGGCAACTTTCTAAAATATTAGAATTGTCTCAAGGATCAGCCGATAATTCACAAGTGGCTAATGATAAAGACAATTCCATGCAAGGAAAGCTCATGCTTGCATTTGTAGGTTTTTTATATTTTTTGACAGTTTGGTGTTTTGTAAAGTACGATAGTTATTTTTTACCTGAAGCTGCCTCTGAGCACGGAACAGATTATGATAGATTAATGATGATCTCGGTAGTGTTGATCATGTTTGTTCAAATCATTACACAAGGTTTATTACACTTTTTTGCTTATAAATACCGTGGAAAAAAAGAAAATAAAGCTACCTTTTTTGCAGATAGTAATTTACTTGAGATTATTTGGACAGCTATTCCAATTGTTACATTAGCAGCATTAATTATCTACGGATTGTATACATGGGTAGATATTATGAGTATTGATGATGATGAAGATGCTTTAGTAGTTGAATTATATGCTTATCAGTTTGACTGGAGAGCACGTTATGCTGGAGCGGATAATGAATTGGGAAAAGCAAATGTCCGTTTTATTGAGGGCGTAAATATTTTAGGTGTAGATGCTTCTGATAACTATGCTCAAGATGATATTATTGTTAATGAATTGCATTTACCAGTAGGTAAAAAAGTGATTTTTAAGATGAGATCTCAGGATGTATTGCATTCAGCTTACATGCCTTTCTTTAGAGCACAAATGAATGTGGTACCAGGAATGATTACTGAGTTTTCATATACGCCTACAAAAACTACTGAAGAAATGAGAACTTCTGAGTTTATGGTAGAAAAAGTTGAAACAATTAATACAATCAGAAAAGCTAAGAGTAAAGATTTGTTAGCTAAAGGTGAAGAAGCATTAGAGCCTTATGAATTTGATTACTATTTATTGTGTAATAAAATTTGTGGAGCATCGCACTTTAATATGCAAATGAAGATTATCGTTGAATCTGAAGAAGATTATAATAATTGGATAGCAGAACAAAAAACATTCAGACAAGTAGTTTCTAAATAAACATAGGAGCAATTTAACAAGAGAAGTATAATTTTATAATTTGTTCGATATATAGTATCAATAATTTATAAGATATTTATAATAGAAAACATACAAAAGGTTTTAAATTATGTCAGCAGACGGACACGGACATCACAAAGAAACATTCATCACTAAGTATATTTTTAGTGAAGACCATAAAATGATTTCAAAGCAGTATTTAATTACTGGTTTGCTTATGGGTATTATAGGTATTGCAATGTCGATATTATTCAGAATGCAAATTGCATGGCCTGAACAATCTTTTGCAATTTTTGAGGTATTGTTAGGGAAATGGGCTCCTGATGGAGTGATGGATCCTAATGTATATTTAGCTTTAGTAACAATTCATGGTACCATTATGGTATTCTTTGTACTTACAGCAGGATTGAGTGGTACATTTAGTAACCTATTAATTCCATTGCAAATTGGAGCACGTGATATGGCTTCAGGTTTTTTAAACATGGTGTCTTATTGGTTATTCTTTTTGAGTAGCATTATCATGGTCTTTTCTTTATTTGTAGAGGCTGGGCCAGCAGCTGCAGGTTGGACAATATATCCTCCATTAAGTGCTTTACCACAAGCAATGCCAGGATCTGGAATGGGAATGACATTATGGTTAGTGTCTATGGCAATATTTATTGCTTCTTCATTATTAGGATCTTTAAATTATGTAGTAACTGTAATTAATTTACGTACAAAAGGAATGTCAATGACGCGTATGCCTTTAACAATTTGGGCATTCTTTGTTACTGCAATTATCGGTATTGTTTCTTTCCCAGTATTATTATCGGCAGCATTGTTATTAATTATGGATAGAGGTTTTGGTACTTCATTCTATTTAAGTGATATTTTTATTAAAGGTGAAGTGTTACATAATCAAGGGGGGTCACCAGTATTGTTTGAACACTTATTTTGGTTCTTAGGTCACCCTGAAGTATACATTGTATTATTACCAGCTTTAGGTATAACTTCTGAAATTATTGCGACAAATTCTCGTAAACCAATTTTTGGTTACCGTGCCATGGTAGGATCAATCATTGCGATTGCTTTCTTATCTACAATTGTATGGGGTCATCATATGTTTGTATCTGGAATGAATCCATTCCTAGGATCGGTATTTACATTTACAACATTATTAATTGCAATACCATCTGCTGTAAAATCATTTAACTATATTACTACATTATGGAAAGGTAATTTACAGTTTAATCCAGGTATGTTATTTTCAATAGGTTTAGTATCTACATTTATAACAGGAGGTTTAACAGGAATTATTTTAGGAGATAGTACATTAGATATTAACGTGCATGATACTTATTTTGTAGTTGCACACTTCCACTTAGTAATGGGGATATCTGCATTGTATGGTTTATTCGCAGGGGTTTACCATTGGTTCCCAAAAATGTACGGTCGTATGATGAATAAGAACTTAGGATATGTACACTTTTGGGTAACGGCTATAGGTGCTTATGGAGTTTTCTTTCCAATGCATTTTGTAGGAATGGCTGGATTACCTCGTAGATATTATACGTATACTAATTTCCCATACTTTGATGATTTAGCTGATACCAATGTTTTGATTACTGTTTTTGCAATCATAACTGCAGCAGCTCAATTGGTTTTCTTGTATAACTTTATATCATCAATTTTTTATGGTAAAAAAGCAACACAAAACCCATGGAAATCAAATACCTTAGAATGGACTACACCAGTTGAGCATGTACACGGTAACTGGCCCGGTGAACTGCCAACTGTGTATCGTTGGGCATATGATTACAGTAAAACAAATGCTGATGGTGAGTATGTAATAGCAGGTCAGGATTATGCGCCTCAAGTAGTTCCTTTACAGGAAAACGAAGAAGAATTGCATCACTAGGATGTACTTATATATTGAAAGCCCTCTTTTAGAGGGCTTTTTTTGTTTTTGTTAATTCCTTATTTATGAAGTTTACCTATTTTTATAATCTACATTAGATACAGTTATTTTGAATAGTAATTTAGACGCAACGGGAGAGAATTTTACTCCACAAGAACATGATATTGAAAGAGCTTTACGTCCATTAAGCTTTGGTGACTTTGCGGGACAATCTCAAGTACTCGAAAACTTAGAGATATTTGTAAAAGCCGCTAATATGAGAGGGGAGTCTTTGGATCATACGTTGTTTCATGGACCTCCAGGATTAGGAAAAACAACACTTGCTCATATATTGGCAAATGAGCTTGGAGTGGGCATTAAAATTACTTCGGGTCCTGTATTGGATAAACCGGGTGATTTGGCAGGATTGTTAACTAATTTAGAGCCCAGAGATGTGTTATTTATTGATGAGATTCATCGTTTAAGTCCCGTAGTAGAAGAGTATCTTTATTCGGCAATGGAGGATTTTAAGATTGATATCATGATAGAAAGTGGCCCTAATGCTAGAACAGTTCAAATTCATTTAGATGAGTTTACTTTAATTGGTGCTACTACACGTTCCGGGTTGTTAACTTCTCCTATGAGAGCACGTTTTGGAATTCAGTCCAGATTACAGTATTATACTACTGAATTATTGGCAGGAATTGTAGAACGAAGTGCTTCGATATTAAATGTACCTATTGATGAACGAGCTGCATTCGAAATTGCAGGTCGTAGTAGAGGAACACCTAGGATAGCTAATGCATTATTGCGTAGGGTACGTGATTTTGCCCAAATTAAAGGGAATGGATCTATTGATATTGAAATATCTAGATTTGCGCTTAAAGCGCTTAATGTAGATGCTCATGGTTTGGATGAAATGGATAATAAGATTTTAACCACACTTATTGATAAGTTTAAAGGTGGACCTGTTGGAATCACTACACTGGCTACCGCAGTTAGTGAAAGTGCCGAAACTATTGAAGAGGTTTATGAGCCTTTTCTAATTCAGCAAGGTTTTATTATGCGTACACCTCGTGGAAGGGAAGTAACGGAATTAGCCTATACACATTTAGGAAAGACAAGAGGTTCTGTTCAAGGGGGCTTGTTTTAACTAGTATGTTTAAAGCATTAAAAGTAGGGTGTAAAAGTAAGACACCCTATTTTTAATGCTTTAAACTAGTTTTAAAGTTTAATTAGCTGAGTAGTAAATAGACCTTTATTAGTTTGAATTTTTACAAAATAAGTATTAGGAAATAAATAGCTTATGTTCATTGTGCGCATAATTCCCGGGAAAAATCCTACTATATTACCATTAATATCATATAGGGTAATTGTAGTAGGTTTTATATTTGTATCCAATAACTCAAGGTTTATTATGCCTGTTGTGGGATTAGGAGTTAAAGAAAAGTAATCGGAAAATGTAGGGACTTCAATAACTTCTCTTTTCACTGTTACAATTTCATCTTCGGTGATTACAGGAGGATTAAAATCAAAATAAATACCAGCCCCATTAACAATTTGATCACCTTCAACTAAGTTATCTTTTGATTTAATTTTAAATAGCACATAACCATCATTATTAGCATCATCAAAAGGGAGGTTAATATTGTTGAAATGGAAATTTACAACCTTATTATTAGTCACAGTAGTAGTAAATAAATGACTAGAATTTAAAGGGCTAAAAGATTTAATGTCAAGTTTTGTGGTATCAATATCATCCTGAACTCTAATGTTAACCGCTTCAGCTGTTCCTTTGTTTTCAAAACGAATTAAATAATGTAAATACTCACCTACATCATCAGGGTCTAATATGTCCCCTTCAAGACAAGTTTTATCATTAGGATCGTATGAGTTAACAACAGTTTGAGTTAGTTTAGCGATGTTATTTTCTGGAGTTTCTTCATCTAGAGATGCTGTTACTTTAGCTGTATAATTGAGTATATCTCCATTGTTTAAAGCAGGACTATCAGTAGGAGTGTTTAACCTATAAGTAACAATAATATCTTTGGATTGCATAGGAGCAAGGTTTGTGAAACTCCAAGTTAATAAGCCATTAGTATTACTATCTATTGTTGGGCTTGCTGTTGAGTAGGTTAACACGTCATTTTGATATGTCAAAGTTACCTCTCCCGACTGAGTTGTTGTACCAATATTTTTATAAGTTACTTTGTATATGGCACTAAAACCAGGTCTAGCTCTTGTAAGTGGAATAATAGAAATTTCAAGGTCATTAAAAACACCTACAGGTTGAATACAAAAATCAGTAGTAATAGAATCAATTTGTTCAGGAATATTGAAAGAATCATTTATTGGATCAAAAATGATAGTAGGAAAAAAAGTAAAATAAGCCGAATTAGCTATGTTGTTAAACATTAAATAATTATTTCCATCAGGGACGTGAAAAGTGTATTCTCCTTCTCTATCAGGGAAAACAGTATAAAAGCCTGCTGGTCCAGCCAATGAAAAGCTAACACTTTCGGTAAAAGCTTCATCTTGGTTATCACAGCCATCACTTTCATTATCGTAAGTGACACTACCAGAAATTCTATTGTGAGGGGTTTCACAATCGTTTGATAATAACACATCAGTTTGATTAGCTTCTTTTAAGAGCTCATATATAGCGCTTAAATATTGTTGATCAGCACAAATGAATTCTAAGTTTTGTCGATTATTATATAGTCTGATATTAATTTCACCATTTGCTCTAAATTGAAAAGGTTGTCCTGTCATATAAACTTTTTTTAAGTTTCTGTTAGAGTCAAAATGAAAATTCAGAAGTTGGCATTTGCGTACATCAATTGTTTCTAATAAGTTACTATTTAAATGTAAGTACTGAATTTTAGTGTTTTCTGAAAGATTAATAGTATTTATTTTGTTGTTATTAAGATATAAATAAATTAGTTCTTTGTTATTAGTAACATTAATAGTTGATATTTGGTTTTGTCCCGCAGATATAAGTTCTAATAAAGTATTGTTGTTTACGTTTAGTTCTGTTATTTGGTTGATTCCAATATTTAATCGCTCTAACTTTGGATTGTTTGTAATGTTAATGTTAGTCAATTGATTATTTCTAACATATAGTGTTTTTAGTTCTGGATTCTGTGAAACATCTAATTCAGTAATAATATTATTGCTTAAAAATAAACTTTCGAGTTTTGAATTATTTGATACATCTATTTGAGAAAAATTATTACTAAATAACGATAGATTTTTCAATAAGATGTTTTTAGATAAATTTATAACACTCAAATTGGCTTCGTGTGCAGCCAGTTCTTCTAATTTTACATTTTTAGTAATATCAATAGAAGAAATTTGGGTTATAGAAATAATTAATTCTTTTAAATTAATATTTTGGCTAACATCTAAGTTGGTAATAGGGTTTTTACCTATATTAAATTTTTGTAATAGTTTATTGTTCGAAATATCAATTTCTTGAATATTATTACTAAACAGAGAGAGTTCTTCTAACTTAGTAAAGTTCTCTATTCCTTTAACGCTAGTTAAGTTTTTTAGATTTAAATTGATTCTTTTTATATAGCTAGCTTCTTGCGAGTCAATTTGTCCATCATTATTCCTATCTAATGAATACCATGTACCATTATCATTATAGGTGATTTCTAATAGCGCAGCTTTAAAGTTAGGATCAGGGAAATCAATAATTTGTGCATTTCCGGTAGTAAATAAGCATACTGTCATGCTCAAAAATAAAAGTAAATTTTTCATAAGAATTTAGTTATTAAAATAGATTTAAGTTTAAGTGAAGATACCTTTGATTTGTAAATGTTTAGTTATCAATATGTTAAATGTTGTTGTGTTGAGTTACAAAGATTTGTTAATTCAAGGTTTGAATGAATTTAGAGTAGAGAAAAAATGATGGTTATGGTGTTATATAGGAAAGCAAATTAAAGAAAAACAAAAGTTAGATTGTTTTATATCAAAATAGAGTGGAGTTAGTTTAGAATAGTAAAAGGAAATTACATATGTAAATTGATTTTAATGTGGATAGGCTTAGATGTGTTAATATTTTATTGAAAAACTAGTTTTTGATTAGGTGAGTTTGTTGTAAAATTTAAAACATTTACTAGATATTTATCATTTTGTATAGAGCTTAAAAAGCAGAATTTATATTTATTCTTTTGTAAAGAAATATTTCCTGAACCATATAACAAGTACAAAAAAATAGGAACTATAACATACTAAATACCCAATGGCAGCACCTTCGTATCCGTAATTGTTTATAAAATAAATACTAGAAAAATACCATATTACCGCAGATAATATTTCGGTAAAAACGTAACTTTTCGTCATTTTTTTTGCCATAAATTGATAAGCAAGTACCGAGGATAAAATTCTAAAAAAATCACCTGTTAATTGCCAAGAAAATAACCGTTGCATAGGTAAAAATTCTGATGTCAATAGGAGCTTAATAAAAAAGACTCTAAAGAAATAGAGTATAAGCAGTCCTATAATTACTAGTGGCATTAATGTTTTATAAAAGCTAAAAATTTCTTGTTTAAATTGTTTTGTAGTTTTTACAGCCGATAGTTTAGGAAATAAATATAAACTGAGTAATGAAGTAACAAATACTAAATAATAATTAGAAATTCGATTCATAGCTTCCCAATAACCCATTTGGGTTAAGCCTTCAACATCTACAATATGATTTCTGATAGCAATAATAGTTGGAGGAATAATAACAGCGGTTAACAATGCCATTAAACTGTATTCTATTAGCTTTTTAGAGTAGTCCCAACTTATATTAGATGCTTTTAAAAGTTGTACGAAGCTTTTTTGCTTAAATATGATGATCAAAGTAATAAATAATGCAAGGGCAGGGGTGATTACTATAGCATAAAGCATTCCCTCTAGTCTGTATTGCCATAGTAAAATAACAGTTACAATTAGACTAAAAACTGTCGTTGTAATATTGAGTATGGTATATACTTTATAACGGGAAAAACCATTTATAATAGCCAAACAAAAATAGTCGACAATCATTAATGAAATTCCTGCAGCTAATATTTTGATAACATGTGCATAATCCGAAGAATTTAATACATAACTACTCCAAAATGGCGCAAAAAAATATAAAATCATAGATGTGCCTAACATGGCTATAAAGCCTAAATAATAGCTAGTAGATAAGATTTTACTTAATTCTTTGATATTATTTTTATGTTCTGCAACATATTTAACAACGCCGTTATAAAAACCTAATGAAGCGATGGTTTGAATACTATTTATAAAACTACGAAGGTTACCAATAATGCCTAAACCTTGTGGTCCTATAAAAATAGCAATAGCTTTTGATAAAATAAAGCCTGTAACTAAACGGACAAGAACGGCAATCGAATTGATTGACATTACTTTTAGTAATTGTTTATTAGGAGTGTAATTTTTTATTCCTGGCATGTATAATTGTTTAATACCTGAATAATATAATCAATTTCTGACACCTCTAAAATTGGATTTAGTGGAATGCTAACTATTTCGTTACTTATTTTTTCGGTTATGGGAAATGATTGATTTTTAAATTCATTTGTAAGTGCCTTTTGTTTATGAGGAGGAATTGGGTAATGAATCATATGACCTATTTGGTTTTCATTTAAATAGTTGCAAAAATTAATTCTATTTTTTACCCTTATAACATAAACATAAAAAACATGATTTTTACTACCATTCCAAAATGGCAATTTTATGTTTTCATTTGTTATTTCATTTGAATATCTAAGGGCAATTTCTCTACGTTTGTTATTGTCATCATCTAATAAATTTAATTTTTCAATTAAAAAGGCAGCCTGAAGTTCATCCAAACGAGAATTGATCCCGATTAATTCATTTCTATATTTTTCCGATGTACCGTAGTTCCTTAATTTTTTTATACAATTAGCTAATTCGGTGTTATTGGTAGTAATAGCGCCACCATCACCTAAAGCACCAAGGTTTTTTGAAGGATAAAAGCTAAAAGCAGCTGCATGAGCAATGCTTCCCGCTTTATTTCCATTTTGATCAATAGCTCCGTGTGCTTGAGCGGCATCGGCAATTAAAAGTAATTGCGCATTTGAGCAAAATTCTTTCAATTCATCCATTCCATAAACTTGACCGTACAAATGGGTTGTAATTATTGCCTTAATTTTAGGGGTGATTTTTTGTTGCACATTCCTCACATTAATAATAAAAGAGTCTTCATCTGGTTCAATTAAAACAGGAATGAGTCCCGCTTGTTTTACAGAAAGTAGGGTTGCAATAAATGTGTTTGCGGGTACAATTACTTGATCACCTATATTTAATTTCCCTAGTTCGATATAAGCTTTTAATATGAGCGTAAGTGCGTCTAATCCATTGCCCGTACCAATACAGAAAGAAACATTACAATAACTAGCAAAAGCATTTTCAAATTCAGTTAGTTTAGTGCCTAAAATATAATGTCCACTAGTTAAGAATGTATCAAATTGTGATTTGAAATTGTTTTCAAATCGTTTGTTGAGTTTGTGTAGATTTAAAAAAGGTATTCTCATTTAGTAAATGAATAAAGAAATTATCAACTATTTTTTGAATAGTTTTTTTTCAATTATTTGATGTGAAAATTCAGATATTTTATGTTCAAAATGTGTACTATCAATAATTACTTTAAATTCAGAACTAGGGCTTAACTTTTTAACTTTTTCTTCAACAAAAGAAGCATAGCTTTTATACATATAGCCTGAGCAGCATTTCGGGTCGTATAAATTCAAAATTTGATACTGTTTTCTGTTTTCTCCTAGACACGATAAAATATACATATCTAGATAATTTACTTTTTTAAATAAAGCGCTATGGGCTCCTTCGAAATGGCCATAATTTAAATAAGGATCTTGAAATCGAATATACATTGGATAAGTTCCAGCAACGGGAAAACTATTTTTTATTCGTTCATCTATTGCGGCAGCTATGGTAGTTGCCCATCCTCCTCCACTAATACCAATCATATTAATCTCATTGTACCCTTTTGATTCAAGTATATCTAAAATGTTAATAATCGGATTGATAAAAAAACTAATAGGATCATCTAGATGTTCCATAAATTTGTGGTTATTTAAAACTACATTACCAAATTTTTTTAAATAAATGCTGGGAGTATTATTAAAGCCTACCAAAGGTAAATCAAGTGCTGCTACTGTGAAACCTTGTTTAACTAAAAAATGAATAGTTTTTTTTCCTAACAAAAAATTTCCTCTATGACCTTGATGATAGATAAAAGATTTGCCATTACTTTTTTTTGGATAAAAAATATAAGCTATTGAATTTATATGATATGATTGTTCAATATAGACTTTATCAATGTTTGCTAAATTTTCTAAATTATTATAATCTTTGTCAAAAATGTTTTTTTTGATCTTATATGATGAAGTTTTATTACCAAAAATAGTTTTTCTTAGTTCAGCTCTTATTTCGGTATAATTATCTTTTGTAACGGATAATATACTATCTAAGTTTGGAACGTGTAAGTCTGTAACATCGTATGCATTTTTTTTTAGAATTTTTAATTTAATATTCTGATTTATATTTCTTAATTGGTTGTAAGGAAATAATTTATATTGAGTGATGATCATACCTAAAAAAATAGATATAGGCACAATTAAAGATATATGTAAAATACTAAATTTAAACTTCATTAGTTTGGTCTATTGAAAGTTGATAAAAATCTTGAAGATACTGATTACAACCCAATTCTTCTTTTTGTTTTAATAAGCTTATATTTCCAGCTATAATACCCATATCGAAAAACTTATATCCTTCACTTTTATATTTTTTTATTAAATAGATAAAGAGAAATTCTAAAGCCCTTAGCTTTTCTCCATCGTTAGTTGTTGCTCCATATTGAGACTTTACAACGGTATCTGTTTTAAAAATAGTAATTCCAGCTAGTAATTTATTTTCTAAAAAAATATTAAACTGTTTGATGTTATTAGGGAATTTACTTTTTAAAAATAATATTTCGCTTTCTGTATGAACAGGTTTAGCATTGTGTTTTGTTTTTAGTCTAGGTTTTAAAATTTCCTCCCAAAAGTCAGTAAAATTATCTGTTTCTATAATCTTAAAATTTAAGTGTTGATTTTTCTTATAATTTTTAAGTTTAGTTTTATGTATTTCAAATGGCAAGTTATAGTCAATGGCAAAATTTTGCTCCCTTCTAAAAATTTTAGCTCCAAGCTTGAGGAATAATGATTCTAATTCAAAACTAGGCGCTTTATGATAAAATACAGGAAGTGTTTTTATCCGAATTGTTGAAAATTGATTCCTTTTCAAATATTCTATAATAGTCAAAAAAATAGTTTCAACTTTTGTTACACCAATACTTTTTAAAAGTAGTAATCCTCCATAAGTAAGCCCTTGGTGGGAATAGAAAGTAGTATCATTTTTATTCGCAGGAACTAAAGCAACAATAGTTTGTTTTCTTAATACAAGTAAAGAATGATCTTCAAAACGATCATTATGATACTCCATAAAATCTCGATGGAATAAAAAAGTGCTGTTTTTACTATTTTCAATAAAAGTATTCCAGCTTTGATAATGTGTTTTATTGTATTTTTTTACGGTATATTGTTGAATCATTTTTTGGAATAAATAATTTTAGATATTCTTTACGAGAATAGTATTTTTTAATATAAAATAATCTAATGCATAACTATATTATATATAATTTAGCCAATATAGAAAAATATTAGTACGATTTACCGTTGATATGAGCAGAATTATCACAGTAAATTTTTACTGTGATAAATTAAAATTTGATAAGGCTGCTCCATGTTTAAAGTTATGATTAAAAAAATTACATTCCTTTTTTATATACTCTTTTTTATTTTTAATGTTGTTGTAGTTATTGACAAAGGTTATGTGTTTACTTATGATACTGCTAGTTATTTGTATATCCGTCCCAATGTACAGCCTGCGTACTCCATTTTTCTAAATATAGTGAAGCGTATATTTGGAATAAATTATAAGGAAGCAACTATTGGTATTCAATTGCTGATGTCTTATTTGACAATGCTATACTTTAGTGAGGTGTTAAAAAAATATTTTAAGTTTAATTCAGTAGTTATGATTTTATTATTCATGCTTTTAACATACCCTATTTATGGTTCGTATGGCATGTGTAATAAGTTGGTCACTAAATCATTGTCAACTACTTTTTTTCTTTTTTTTATGGCTTCTTCTGTAAAATGGTTTTTTACAAAGAAGAACAAGCATATTTTTTTTATGATTACTTTTTTAGTTCTTTTACAATTAACAAGGGCGCAATTTTTAAGTATTTCAATAGCATTGGTTTTGTTTGTCTTTTACATGTGGAGTTTAAAAGAACTTAAAAAAAAGATGATTTTAGTTGTCTTAATATTGAGTATTCCTCTTATTTCAGGTTTATTAGAAAAGACAATTTATGGAGTGTTTCATGGGCATTACACTTCTAGGCAGTTAGGTAATGTGAGTATAAGTACATTGCCTTTTTATTTGTCTGAATTACAGGATTATAAATTGATGCCTGATGAAGAGGTAGTACAATATTTTAGATGTGTACATGGCTCTTTAGAAGAAAAGAAATTATTATTATGTCAATTACCCAAAAATTCCTCTTTAAAAGAAAAGCACCAATTTTATCATGATAATTATCCTAAAATAATGAATCAAACCATAGAGTATGAGGCCAAGTCTATGTACAGAGGTAAAGAGATGAGTTATGCAGCATCCTATAAAAATGTTGATAGAATTGTAGGAAAAACTCTTATCCCATTATTTATGGCTAGGCCTTTAGCATGGAGTGAAATGTTTTATATGAATTTAGCGTTCCCTTATTATTCAATTATCCCCGTTATTTTTCTTATTCTATTGGTGAGCTATCTTTTTTTTAAAAAGAAGTCTAAAATATTACAATTCCAAGGATTAATATATTTCTTTTCATTATTGATTCTAGGTAATTTATTTCTTATTAGCATATCGTTGCATTGTATACGAAGGTATTTTATGTATTACGATATTGTATTTGCTCTTTTGGCTTTATTGCTATTATGTAATTTTAGACCCATCAAAAAATATATTATGCAGGTATAGTAATTAAAAAAAATGAAAAAAGAGGTTCGAACAATTGTTCGAACCTCTTTTTTGTGAATGTATAAATTGTAGTTTATATTTTTTCTAAAGTAACAATAATTTGTCCTTTTGGGTTAGTAGTTGTAAATCCATTTAAATCAAAACCTTCTTCTATTATCGAAATAAAGCTAGTTTGTGCGATGTCTAGTTTATACTGAATTTCGTTTTTAGTAAATTTAATGATTTCAGCTTTTGAGCCAGCTATAACGGAATCCCCTTCGCTAATAGACCAATCGTTTAGTGTCGAAGTGCCCCCTAAAATTTTGCTTGATTCAAACGTATCTTCGCGAGTTGTAGGCTGGTTTATCATTAAAGGTGTTACAAAGTTTGTATTTGCTTTAAAAGTACCATCAAATGTTACTTTATTAGGAGTAGTTTCAAATAAAGCAGTGGTGTTAAATTCAGAACCTTCAGTGGTAAAAGGAATTTCTATAGTTGTTTCGTCAACTTTTAAGTCGACAGTACCATTACTAACTTCAAAATTTGTAAGTTTCCATTTTCCAACTAGGTTTTCATCAACTAGGTCTATTACGGGTTTAATTGGTGCTCCGGCATCATCCCCAGAGCAAGAAACTATAAATAGGGTAACTAGGGTTAATAAAGAGCTAAAAAAAAGATTTTTCATAAGTTAAAGTTTAGGAAAGTAAAAAGGTATCATATTCTATGAATATAACACCTTTTTATTGTTTTTATTATTTTTTAAATGAATTAAGCTATTTTGTTGCGCTTACGTTCATTTTCTGTTAAATATATTTTTCTTAATCTTAGGTAATTAGGTGTTACTTCAACATATTCATCTTTCTGTATAAATTCTAAAGCTTCTTCTAAAGAGAATTTAATTGCAGGAACAATTTTAGCTTTGTCATCTGCTCCAGAAGAACGGACATTAGATAATTTTTTTGTTTTTGTAATATTTACAGTCATATCATCACCTCGAGAATTTTCTCCAATAACTTGACCTTCGTAAATATCTTCACCTGGATCAACAAAGAAACGACCTCTGTCCTGTAATTTATCAATAGAATAAGGAATTGCTTTTCCTAATTCCATAGAAACTAATGATCCGTTTTGACGTTCTGGAATACCGCCTCGCATTGGTTGGTATTCAGTAAATCTATGTGCCATAATAGCTTCTCCGGCAGTGGCAGTTAATAATTGATTACGCAAACCAATAATACCTCTTGAAGGAATAATAAATTCACAAATCATACGGTCACCTTTAGTTTCCATACTAAGGAGTTCTCCTTTTCTAAGCGTAACCATTTCAACAGCTTTACCTGATACGTTTTCTGGTAAGTCAATAGTTAACTCCTCAACAGGTTCGCATTTAACACCATCAATTTCCTTAATGATTACTTGTGGCTGACCTATTTGTAGTTCGTAACCTTCTCTACGCATAGTTTCTATAAGTACAGAAAGGTGTAATACTCCACGTCCGAAAACTAAAAATTTATCGGCACTATCGGTTTCATTTACACGTAAAGCAAGATTTTTTTCAAGCTCTTTTGTTAAACGATCTTTAATATGGCGTGATGTTACAAATTTTCCATCTTTTCCAAAGAAGGGAGAGTCATTAATGGTAAATAACATACTCATAGTTGGTTCATCAATGGCAATAGTTTTTAAAGCCTCAGGGTTTTCTATGTCAGCAACGGTATCACCAATATCAAAACCTTCTAAACCTACTAATGCGCAAATATCACCTACTTGAACCTCAGAAACTTTTTTACGGCCTAAACCTTCAAAACTATGAAGTTCTTTAATTTTTGATTTTAAAATAGAACCATCCCTTTTTACTAAAGATACTTGCTGTCCTTCAACTAAGCTACCTCTTTGTAAACGTCCAATAGCTATACGACCAGTAAACGAAGAGAAGTCTAATGAAGTAATAAGCAATTGAGTGGTCCCTTCATCAAATTTTGGTGCAGGAATATGTTCCAAAACCATATCTAATAATGGTTCTATGTTTTCAGTTTGGTTTTTCCAATCGGTACTCATCCAATTGTTTTTAGCAGAACCATAAACCGTTGGGAAATCTAATTGCCATTCTTCTGCGCCAAGCTCAAACATTAAATCAAATACCTTTTCATGGACTTCATCGGGAGTACAATTTTCCTTGTCCACTTTGTTTACAACTACGCATGGTTTTAAACCAAGATCAATAGCTTTTTGCAATACAAAACGAGTCTGAGGCATTGGTCCTTCAAAAGCATCAACAAGTAATAAAACCCCATCGGCCATGTTTAATACACGCTCAACTTCACCACCAAAATCGGCGTGACCCGGAGTGTCGATAATGTTAATTTTTGTTCCTTTATAAGTAACCGAAACGTTTTTAGACGTAATGGTAATACCACGTTCACGTTCTAAATCATTATTGTCAAGAATTAAATCTCCTGTGTTTTCGTTTTCACGAAACAATTGACAGTGATACATGATTTTATCAACCAAGGTGGTTTTTCCGTGGTCAACGTGTGCAATAATGGCTATGTTTTTAATCGTATTACTCATAAAAGCTAATTTATTGATACTAAAATTTGGCGCAAAGGTACGTTTATTTGGTTAATTACTGTGTAGTGAAGTGTTTTTGTTGTCTTCTTCTTTATTTAAATAAGGATTTTACAAATAAGAATAGTATTTAAATTAAAAAATCTAAACAATTTTTAGTTGGAAATGAAGGGCATTTCTGTAGACTGATTACCCTGATTTAGGTGAGTGCAGTTGCACAGAATACTGTTTTATAATGTTGGTATAGTTTTTTAATTAAATTACTTTTGTGTAAACTGAAATAAAATGCAACTAAACAATATTCCTAAAATAAAAAATTTAGATAGTAATAATTTTTTTTTACTAGCTGGTCCATGTGCGATAGAAGGGGAAGAAATGGCGCTTAGAATTGCTGAAAAAGTAGTTCAAATAACATCGGATTTAAATATTCCTTATGTGTTTAAAGGCTCTTTTAAAAAAGCAAATCGTAGTCGTGTAGATAGTTTTACCGGAATAGGTGATGAAAAAGCCTTGAAAATTTTAAGGAAAGTATCAGAAACATTTGATGTTCCTACAGTGACAGATATTCATACTAATGAGGATGCTGCTAAGGCGGCAGAATATGTGGATGTGTTGCAAATTCCTGCTTTTTTAGTGCGTCAAACAGATTTAGTGGTAGCAGCAGCAAAAACTGGAAAAACGGTAAATCTAAAAAAAGGACAATTTATGAGTCCTGAAGCTATGCAACATGCGATCAGAAAAGTGCACGATAGTGGTAATGATAATGCTATGATTACAGATCGAGGTACGATGTTTGGATATCAGGATATGGTAGTAGATTTTAGAGGGATACCTACCATGAAACAGTATGGAACTACGGTGTTAGATGTTACACATTCATTGCAACAACCCAATCAATCAAGTGGAGTAACTGGAGGAAGGCCAGATATGATTGAAACCATTGCTAGAGCTGGAATTGCAACAGGAGTAGATGGTTTGTTTATCGAAACTCATTTTGACCCTTCAAAAGCAAAAAGTGATGGTGCTAATATGTTGCACTTAGATTATTTGAAAAATTTACTAACTAATTTAGTGGCTATTAGGCAAACTATAAATAGTTTGTAAATTGGAGTTAGTCTAAACTCCATGCTTTTAGGTATTTTTTTGCTACTTCGGTACATTCGTGATGTTGCTCAATAAATTTTCGAGCTCTTTTCGAAATAGCTAACATTTTATCAGGGTTTTCAATAAGCTCTGATAATTTGTTTACTAAATAATCTACATTAGGCCTAGCTTCAACTAATGGCATGGTTGCTTCAGTGAGGTTGTAATAATTTTTAAAATCCTCATTAGCTCCGCTAACTACGACTTTCCCTTTAGCCATAGCTTCTCTACCATTATAGCCTTGATCGTAACTCAAACATTGGTCTAGTAGAATATGGGATTCATTATACACTTTCATATACTCGTTATAGGGTAAATTTCGAGTAATTTTTACAGTTACTTTGCTTGGGTATTTTTGTTTAATAATATCAAGCGCATCTAAAAAATAGGGAATTCCTTTGGCCAGTTGATTAGTAGTATTAATGCCACAAAAAATATTGATTTTATTACTCAAGTCTAAAGCTGTAAATTTTAGTTTTGATAGATCAATAGGGGTAGGGATCATGTTTAGGGCCTTAGGAGTGCCTTTGTAAACAATTTCATAATCAATATCGCTTGGTATTATCCCTTTAATATGGTTTAATAAATAATTGAAATGGTTTACATGATTTGTTTCAAGATATTTTAAGGCATATTGAAATTCTTTTTTTAAGCTCTTATCTTTTATGTAAGGAGTTAAACTAGAAAAACTTATATGCTTGTTAAGCATATAATCTACCCATGGAGTTTCCATACTACCTCCATGTAAATAGATGTTTTTATTATATGCTGTAATACTATTAAATAATACTTTTTCAGTTTTAGGAGTTCCTAAAAAAGCGATGCTATTTATAAATTGAATAGCGTCGTACTTTTCAAGTAATGGAACTGTTTTTTTAAATTGATTTCTTAATTCAAGCATTGAAAGATCAATTTTAAAAAATGTATAAAACCCATTTTTTATAAAATTTAATAAACGGTTTTTTTTAAAATATTTGATGCCTAAATTAATATCTACAGGATAATTTTTAAATCCATCTCCATGAGCAATAATAGTAACTTCGTGACCTAAATTTGTAAGGCCTTTTTTTAATGAATTATGGAAACCACTGTATTCTCCAACTAAAAGTATCTTCATTAATCTTCTTTTTTATCAAAACGGAGTTCTAAAGCAATTCTTGTAACATCGGTATTTTTATTGATAGCAGCACCGTGAATTAAAAATGGAGAAAAAATTAAAGCTTCATTTTTTTTGGGATTTGGTCTAAACATTTTGAAAGGACCATTTGTTGTTTTGATAATACAAGGAACATAGTATTGATTACCATTTATATATGCCCCCTTAGCTTTGGTGCGAATAATTTGATCTTCAGGAATAAGGTGGCTTCCTTCAATTACAGGTAGGGAAGAGTGTTCATTGCAACCTGCAATAGGAATCCAAATATTTAAAATATTCTTCCAATAATCAAGGTAGCCATCTCTATGGGGAGGATTGATGTCTAAGCTATTTGGGCGACTTATTCGTATTTGAATATGAGAGCTTTGTAATTGTTTAATATATGGGGTTAGTTTTGTATTTGTGTGTTTACTAAATTTTAAAGCTAATTTTTCAAAATCAAGATCGAAATCTTCATTTCTTAAGTTTTTGGTGTGATTAATTACCTTTAAATGATTCTCTTGATTGGTTATATATTTATGGTAATCTCCAATGTTAAAATCGTTTTCAGTAACGGTTATACCTGCTAATTTGATCCCTTTTAATATATTTTTTTTAATTGAATTACTTAATAATTTAAATTCGATATCAGAAAAAGCAGAAATTATTTTAAACCCTTCAGATTCCCATTCAGTATTTTCTAAAATATTGCCTTGAGATTGATAAAGCACTTCTGGCTTTCCTTTAAAAAATGATCCAGAAACATTAAATGAAAATGGCTCATTATCAATTAAAAGAGCGCAAGTGTGTTTTTCTAGTGAATTATCCAAAATTAAAATAACTAAGTTGGTTTGTGTTGAAAATAATAAATTGAAATATTATTCGATATATTAGTGCAAAATACTAATAATTTACATTAATGATATCATCCAAAATGAATAAGCTAAACGTAGCAGTCATTGTTATTTCATTATCAAGAGGTGGAGCAGAGCGTTCAACGGGGACCATTTCTAAAATTTTAGAAAATTTAGGTCATTCTGTTACTTTGATTTCGATTATTGATGAAAATGAATTTGAGCATGGGGGTGAATATTACGCTTTAGGGAGTACTAAAAATTATAAAACAGTTTTTGGAAGAAAGATCAGTAAGTTTTTAGATGCTTATCAACTATTCCAAAAAATAAATTTTGATGTTGTTATTGATGGAAGAACACGACCACTTTTTTTAAAAGAATTGATTTTTAACAATTTAATATTTAAAAATATTCCTGTTGTCAGAATTATGCATAATTCATATTTACCTCAAAGTTTTCCAAAATTAAAATGGCAAGCAAGATATTTATATAAGAATGATTCTTTAATTGCTGTTTCTAAAAAAGCCCAACAAATTGTGGAGGATACTTATGGCTTTGATAATGTAAGAACAATTAACTACCCGGTTTCTCAAAAAAAGATAGTTGAAAGTGCTCAAGCCGAATTAAATATTTTGGAAACCAATTATGTTTTATTTTATGGAAGATTTGATAACGAAAGTAAAAATCTACTTTTTTTATTGGAAGCTTATTCTATGTCTAAATTATCTGAATTGGGGATACCACTGATTTTGGTGGGAAAAGGGCCAGATAAACCGACTATAGAAAATAAAATAAAGGAACTAAATTTAATTTATCATGTTATATTTAAAAATTACACACCTAATCCAATGCCATATGTTAAAAAGGCATTATTTACAGTAATGACTAGTAATTTTGAAGGTTTTCCGATGACGTTAATTGAGTCGCTAACTTTAGGAACACCTGTAGTAACACTAGATTTCATTTCTGGGCCTTCAGAAATTATAGAAACAGGGGTAAATGGTATTTTAGTGACAACAAAAACAACTAAAGCTTTTAGTTTAGCTTTAAATAAAATGGTTGAAGATGTTGAGTTTTATAATAAATGTGTACAAGGTACATTTGAAAGCATAAAATATTTTGATAATTTTTATATTGCCAAAAAATGGGAGACTTTATTAAATGAATTATGAAAAAGACAAGAATTAATGATTGTCACATTATTGAGCTCGATAAAATAGAAGGAGACGATAGTAGAGGGAGTCTCTCTGTAATTGAAAAAGATAGTATTCCTTTTGAATCGAAGCGGATCTATTATTTATATGATGTTCCAAGTGATGCTAGGCGTGGTGGACATGCCCACAAAGAATTGCATCAATTTTTAATTCCAGTTAGTGGTAGTTTTGATATAATTTTAAACGACGGAAAAAAAGAGCAAACCTTCACAATGAATAAGCCTAACAAAGGTTTATATTTATGCCCTGGGATATGGCGCGAAATTGAAAATTTTTCTTCTGGAGCTGTCTGTTTAGTATTAGCTTCCGAAGTTTATTTGGAGGAGGATTATATTAGAGATTTTCATACTTTTTTAAGATTAAAATTACCTAAAATTCAATAATAACTTTATCAACCAATGAGGTAAATGTAATAGTACTAATCTTTTAAAAGATAGATTGCTTAAGTTGATTTGTGATTTAAATTCTTTGAATTTTCTTTTTTTTCCTAAAATTTTGTATTGATTAGCAATAGCAAACCTATTTTGGTCTAAATAAGATTTTAAATAAGGTGTATTGCCTTCAGAATTTTTATTTTTTGAAATTAATAGCGCTTTATTGTCTATATTTTTTGAGTCGGATAAAGAATCAAAAACAAATAGTGCATAAATTGTTGTTTCTCTTTTGTTAAATATAAATGAATGTTTTATTCCTAATCGAGTCCATAAGTCGATATCTTGTATGGATATAATATCTGGATCAAAAAAGAAATCATTATCAAGTATTAATTTCTTTTCAATACAAACTGCAGAGGTCCATGCGATATCGGCAATTAAACTGCTTTTAAAGTAATTTTGAATAATGTATAAGTCTTCAAATTCTGGTTTAGGTAAATAACTAAAACGGTTTTCTTTATACGTGTTTTTCTTAGTTTCTACTTTATAATTGTTACAGAAAATTTTATACTCTGGATATGCGGAAATAGCTCTATTTAATTCAGAAAGATGATTAGGAAACCAATAATCATCAGCATCTAAAAAAGCGATGTATTTTCCATTAGCAAATTTTATCCCATTATTACGTGCTGTTGAAACACCGCTATTTTTTTGAGAATAAATTTTAATTTTTTTATCATTTATTTTTTCAACAACAGATAAGCTGTTATCTGTTGATCCATCATTTATAATTATTATTTCATAATCAATGAAATTCTGTTTTAAAGCAGAATCTAGTGTGGTCTTTATAAAATCTTCTTTATTGTATAATGGTATTATTACTGAAAAAAATGGTGTCATAAAAATTAAAAATATAAGTAAATAAAAGTAATTTTTTCTAGACAAAGAAAATTACTAATATTTGTTTTAATTAAGATTTAAGTTTTGGCATCAAAAAAAATTCAAATTATAGCATTTAATAATCCTTACCCTGTAAATTATGGAGGGGTTATTGATGTTTTTTATAAGATAGAGGCACTAAAAGAAATAGGTTATCAGGTATATTTGCATATTTTTTATGATGATAGAGTTAATATCTCGGTTTTAGAAAAACTATGTGAAGAGGTTTATCTGTACAAAAGAAACAAATTATTTTATAATTTTTTTAGTTTAATACCTTTTAGTGTTAAATCAAGAAATTCAAAGGAGTTGTATGCAAGGATAACAAATAAGACAAATATTCCTGTGCTTTTTGAAAGTATTCAAACTACATATATTCTTAAAAAGTTTCATTTTAATAATGAAACTTTAGTAAGAACTCACAATATTGAGCATGAATATTATTTTGGTATAGCTAAGAGTGAGTCTTGTTTTTTTAAAAAGCTTATTTTTTATATAGAAGGTTGGAAGTTAAAAAGATATCAGTCTGTGTTGAAAAAAGCGGATATAATATTGACACTTTCGGAAAGAGATACGAGTTATTTTAATTCGATTTTTAAAGGGAAAACACTATTCCTGCCTGTGTTTCATGGAAATAAAAAGGTGAAAGAAACTATGAATTCTAAAAGCAAATTCGCTCTTTATCATGGTGATCTTTCAATTTCAGATAATGTAGAGTCGGCAATTTTTATATGCTCACTTTTTTATAATTTAAAACAGGAACTGGTTATAGCTAGTTCTGTTTTGCCAAATCGTATCAAGAAAATTATAAAAAATTATTCAAACATAAAATATATAAATATTAGAGAAGAAGAGGTTTTAGAAGATCTGTTGGCAAAAGCACATGTTAATATATTAGTATCACTACAAGAGTCTGGAACTAAATTAAAGGTGTTTAATGCTTTGTATAAAGGGAAATATTGTATTGTGAATGCTAATATAGTTGATGATAAAAATATACTAAAACTATGTTATGTAGCCAATACAAAATCTGAATTCCAGAAAAGTATACAAGAAATTTTTGGTAAGGATTATCAATTTTCAAGTGAACGAGCTCGCGTATTGAAAAATTATGAATCGTTGAACTTGGTTAAAAAGTTATCCTACTACCTTGAGACTAATAAAATCACATAGTTTTGTTAGTCTTGAATAAATTAACGTTAATATTTTTATAATAGAAGCATGATTGTTATGAAACTATTTAAAAAAAAGATAAACGTTTTTTAGTGTATTATGTATGAATTTAACCTTAGTTCGTGTTTTTTGAAACAAAGCGATCTAGAGTTTTTATTGAATACAAAATGATTTAAAATTAATTTTTTCTTTGTACCACCTCAAAAATCTTTTGATTTTCGCACTTTAAGGTTTTTGAAGGATATTTTAAAAGTAATGCATAATCATGTGTGGCCATTAAAATAGTATTCCCATTGGCATTAATTTCTTTGAGTAGGGCCATTACTTCCAGGGAAGTTTGTGGGTCTAAGTTTCCAGTAGGCTCATCGGCTAAAATAAGTTCGGGATTATTTAATAAAGCCCTAGCAATAGCAATACGTTGTTGCTCACCGCCCGAAAGTTGATAAGGGTAAATAGTACCCTTTGATTCCATGCCAACTTTTGTGAGTACTTCCTTAATGCGGTTTTCTATTTTGTCTTTTTCTTTCCATCCCGTAGCTTTTAGAACAAATGCCAAGTTATTATTAACAGTACGATCATTAAGTAATTTGAAATCTTGGAAAACAACACCAAGTTTTCTTCTTAAAAAAGGGATTTTTTTTTCTTGTAGTCCATTAAGTTTAAAATTTACGATTTCTCCTTCACCTTGGACAAGCGCTAAATCTCCGTAAAGTGTTTTTAAAAAACTACTTTTTCCAGAGCCAGTTTTTCCGATAAGATACACAAAGTCACCTTTTAAGACTTGTAAGGAAACGTTGGATAATACTGCTTTTTCACGTTGAAAAATAGTAACATTAGTTAATTTTAGCACTGCTTCACTCATAATACTCCTGTAAATTGTAATGGTAAAATTATAAAACTAAATCAGTTTGCAAAATAAAGTAAAGGTTTTAGTGTTTTTAAAATAAGGAATAGGTAAGTATAGGGTAAACTGAAGCAATTTAATTTTAGAAAAGTATGTTGTTATTGAGGATGTTTTATCAATTTTAAGCTTGTATTTTGTGAATTTGATAGCTGCAGAAGGCAAAATATTTCAAGAATTTTTAAGTTTTACTTATTTAGTAATTATTGTAAATTAATTCCTTCATAGTGGGAGTATCTTAATATATTTGGAATAGGGTTTATTTTTTTAATTTCATGAAGAAAAGTTCGATTATTACCTGTTTTTTTGTGTTGATATCATCATTGGTTTTAGCACAGCAGACCGAAATTTATAACACCACCAACGGGTTATATCAAAGAGCAGTTGATTTATACAACAATAAAGAATTTGCTGCAGCTCAAAGTTTTTTTAGAAAAGTACAAGCTACAACTGTTGATCAAAATGTAAAAGCAAATACTTCTTATTACATTGCTCAATCTGCCGTGCAAATGCAACAGAGAGGAGCCGATGTTTTAATGACAAATTTTGTAACTGATTACCCTACGCACCCCAAACGTAATAGTGCTTTTTTTGGAGTAGGGAGTTACTATTTTAGTGTCGGAAAGTATGCGCAAGCCCGTAAATGGTATCAAGATGTTGATGAGCAGCGTTTGAGTGCACCAGCACTTGAAACCTTTTACTTTAATAAAGGATATTCATTGTATCATTCAAAAAGATATGATGATGCTAAAAAATCATTAGAGCGCGTTGTAGGCTCCGAAAAATATGGAGAGCAAGCAAAGTATTATCTGGGGTATATAGCTTACAAGGCTAATGATTATGACCAAGCAGATACTTATTTTAATGAAGTAAGTGATTCTGAAAATTACAATAAGAGCTTATCTTATTACAAAGCAGATCGTAATTTTAAAAAGGGGGAGTTTCAAAAAGCGATTGATAATGCAGAACCTCGCTTGGTGAATGCAAATACCAAAGATAAATCACAACTAAATAAAATTATTGGGGAAAGTTATTTTAACCTTGAAGACTATGAAAAAGCAGTTCCGTATTTAGAGGCTTATAAGGGAAACAAAGGAAAATGGAGTAATACCGATTATTATTTATTAGGGTATTCATATTACAAACAAGGGGAGTATAGCAAAGCAGTTTCTCAATTTAATAAAATCATAGCAGGTAAAAATGCAGTAGCTCAAAATGCTTATTATCACTTAGCGGATGCCTATTTAAAATCGGAACAAAAGCAACAGGCTTTAAATGCATTTAAGAATGCTTCGGAAATGAATTTTGAAGCTATTATAAAAGAGGACGCCACTTATAATTATGCAAAATTAAGTTACGAAATAGGGAATTCTTTTGAAAGTGTGCCCGCAGTGTTAAAAACATTTTTATTAAAATATCCAGATTCATCGCACAAGCAAGAAATAGCCACGTTGTTGGTAGATTCTTATTTGTCAACAAAAAATTACAAGGAAGCTTTAGTAGTTTTAGATTCAGGAAAAGGAACGGAAAATAAAAAAGTATTTCAAAAAGTGTTGTTTTATAGAGGGTTGGAGTTGTTTAAGGAAAAAGATTTTAAAGAAGCGATTCTTCTTTTTGATAGGGCAATTTCCACAGATGCCTTACCTGACTTTACACAACGTGCTCAGTTTTGGAAAGGAGAAAGTTACTACGCGTTAGAGGATTTTGTAATAGCAATTTCAAATTATAAAGCGGTAAAAGAAAGTGGTGATAATACTTGGGAAGAATTAAAGTTAACAACCTACCAGTTAGGTTACAGTAACTTTAAAATTAAAGCCTATGACAAGGCAATTGATTATTTTAAGAAATTTATAGCTTCAAATCCAGAGCAGTTTTATTTACAAGATGCCACATTGCGTTTGGCAGATAGTTATTTTGTGACGGCTAATTATTGGCCAGCAATGGAAACATACAATAAATCCATAGCTCAAAAGCACAAGCGTGCAGATTATGCTCATTTTCAAAAAGCAATTAGTTATGGTTTTGTAAATAAGCATGATCGGAAAATACAGGATTTAGAGGCTTTTTTAATTAACTTCCCAGATTCGGGTTACAGGGATGATGCTTATTATGCTTTAGCTAATGCATATGTGGCTAAAAATAATATCAATAAGGGTTTAGAAAATTACAAGCAACTTAGAAGTGAATTACCTAAAAGTGCATTTGTTTCTAAAGCACTTTTAAAAGAAGGCTTAATTTTTTATAACGATAATAAATCACAAAAGGCGTTAGATAAGTTTAAACTTTTAGTAGCAGAGCATTCAAATACTACAGAAGCTTTGCAAGCCGTTAAAACAGCCCGCTTGGTGTACATTGATTTAGGAAAAACAGATGAGTATGCGGAATGGGTTAAATCATTAGATTTTGTTGATATTTCTAATGAGGAATTGGATAATACCACCTACGAAGCAGCAGAAAAGCCCTACCAGGAAAATAATATAAGTAAAGCAATTGTTGGTTTTGAAAAATACTTGAAACAATTTCCTAAAGGTTTACATAAGCTGAATAGTCATTTTTATTTAGGACAATTGTATACTAAAAAAGGGGATAAACAACAAGCTTTGCCTCATTATTTGGCTGTTGCTGAAATGGATAAAAATGAATACACAGAAACGGCTCTTTATAAAATTTCGCAAACCTATTTGGAAAACAAATCTTATGATAAAGCTATTTCATTTTTAAAACGTTTAGAAGAAAGTGCTGATTTTACTCAAAATAGCATATTTGCCCAATCTAATTTGATGAAATCATATTATGAACAAAAGCAGTTTGAAGAAACATTAGTTTATTCGGAAAAAGTACTAGTCAATTCAACTATTGAAACGAGTATTAAGGCCGATGCTCAAATTTATAAAGCTAGAGCAGCATTGGCACTTCAAAAAACAGGAATAGCAAAAAAAGCCTACGCAGAAGTAGCAAAAATAGCTACGGGTAAATTAGGTGCCGAGGCGATATATAACTTAGCTAATTTTAGTAATCAAAACGGAGATTACGAAATTTCAAATAATTATGTGCAGCGTTTAGCAAAAGATTATTCGGCTTATAAAGAGTTTGGAGCTAAAGGACTAGTACTTATGGCTAAGAATTTTTATGGATTAGGGGATGCCTATCAAGCTACTTATTTGTTAGAATCAATAGTAAAGGAGTTTACAAGCTACCCCGAGGTTATAAGTGAAGCTAAAGAATTACTACAAAAAATTAAAGCAGAGGAAGCTAAAACAAATTCATCAATCAAAGAATAAGTAACGTATTTATGAGTTTATTTTTTAATAATAGAAGTGTACTATTTGTTGTGTTTTTTATTGGAGTATTAGGTTATTCCCAAACAAAAAAAGAAGAAAACGATACTTTGAGTACCGAAAAGGTGGTGATAGTAAAAACATTTAATCCTACGATTAATGATGCTTTTAAGATTCACCCAGAGCCTAATTTTGATGAAAAAGAAGCATCTATTAAGGAACCCTTAAAGTTTCAGATCAATTCCGTGCCAGTGGCAAGTACTTTTGTGCCCGAAAAAACAAAATCAATTGCTGTAAAAAAAGAAGCCCCAGAAGCCTCATTTAAAAATTATGCGTTATTAGGAGCAGGAAATTTTGGAAATGTTTTAGCTGAAGTATTTAGTAGTATTGATATAAATAAAGAAAGTCAATTTACAGCTTTGTTGGAGCATCAATCATCTCAAGGCGGTATCAAAAAGGTAAGGCTTGACGACTTTTTTTATGATACGGGGGTACAACTAAGCTTTGGAAAACAGCAAAAACGTAAACAATGGACAATAGACTTAGAAGCACAACATCAATTGTATAATTGGTATGGTTTATCCAGTAATTTAGAAATTCCCGAAGAACAATTTAATGCCATTGATCCATCACATAGTTTTATTGATGTTAATTTAGGAGGGAATTTACAGTTAGATCATGAGGTGTTTAATACGGCTAATGTTAGGTTTAGACATTTTAGAGATGATTATGAGAGTACAGAAAATAACTTAAAACTGAATCCTAAATTTACAGCACCTTTGGATGATTATCCTATTTCGATACCCATAATTTTTGATTATTTAAGTGGTGAGTTTGCAGATAATAATGTGTTTCAAGGTTCGAAATATAGTTTTTTAATATTAGGAGTTCAGCCTACTATAGCATTAAATTTTAAAGGGGTAGATGTCAAAATTGGAGTTTCAGGTTTTTTAAGTAATGATTTTGAAAATAGTGAGTTAAAATTAACAATCCATCCTAATTTAACCGCTAATTATAATTTTAACGCTTATAATTTAAGTGTTTTCGGAGGAGCTACAGGTGGTTTAAAACAAAATACATATCATGAAGCCATTGAAAAAAATCCGTTTGTTGCTCCTGGAATTGGAATCACTCCAACAAATCAGGTATTTAATGCATTTGGAGGCGTGCAAGGACAATGGCAAGAAAAATTTTCATACATGTTAAAGGGAGAAGCGGAGTTTGTAAAAGACTATGCCTCTTTTATTAAAAATCCGATATTGAATTCAGCAACAGAAAATTTGAATTATGGGTTTAATAATTCTTTTGGATATTTTTATCAAGATTATGTAGCGGCAAAAATTACTGCCGAAGTTGGTTATGAGGAGCAAGGTTTATTTAATGTACTTTTGCAAACAACTTTTGCTAGATATAATGAGACACCAAGGCAGCCTTTAAATATACCCGCTTTTACAACAAGTGCTAGGGGGAATTATATTGTTAATAGTGCATGGAGTATTGGAGCTAATATTTTTTATGTGGGAGTTAGAGAAGACCGTGATAGATTAAATAGTGATTTATATACAGAATTAGACGGTTACTTTGATCTTAATTTACGTGCAGATTATAAAATTACAGATCAATGGTCGGCTTTTGCATTAGGGAATAATTTAACAGGACAAAATTACGAACGTTGGTTAGACTACCCTGTACAGGGAATTCAACTTTTAGTAGGTGCTAAGTATAAATTTTAGCTATGTGAACTTGGATGCTGAGTTTGTTTATTGCCAATATTTATTAAGGAACTCTTAATTTAATTGTTTAATTAGCGACCTCCATTGGCTTGTAGGTCTTTTACACATAAAGGATCAAGTTCTAATGCTTTTATGTTTCCCATTAAATTGCTTTCAAAAAGTGCGTTGGCTTGCATAAGGCAACCTCTAACATTGCAATGTTTATTAGGCTTACCGTTTTCGTCTGTGTCTTCATGAGGTGTTTGCATTCTAGTTCCTAAATTAACTAAACCAAGCAAATGGCAAAATTCATGCTGTAATGTAAAAGTTTCAACTCTAGCTAAAACTTCATCGGGGATAACTGAATTACTTTGATTAACTATTTTTTTTAAAGTATTTTCGTAAACAACCATAGATGTATTTCGATAAGCAGAGCCTAAAACCAAACTAGACATAGAATCGTTATCATTATTCATTTCTCCTTCAGAGTTTTCTGGATTAGCATCGGCATCACTAAAGTAAATGAAAATAGCATGTTGGTTAGGCGTGCTTAATTGTGTGCGGTTTTTTTGTTCAATGCTATCAATTTGTTTTATGCTAAGCTTTTTTTTATTGGTGCTAGCAATGCTACGTTGAATAACTTGAACACCGTTTGATTTAAATGTTCTTTTTTCAATAAAATTAACAAGATTTTCTACGGCTTCTTTTTTGGGTTCAAAACCTTTTACAGCAACTAATTCTAAAATCAATTTGTTATGCGTTTTTGAACTTAATAGTTCATTTGCAGAGTTTCCTGTACTTTGTAAATTTAGTATTCGAGGATTCCGATTGCCGTTTGAATCGTCATCACTTGCACAGGCTACAATGAATATAGTTAGTGCAATTACTTTGAAAAAAGTTTTAATAGATATCATTCTTATGATTTTATTACATTTGTCTAACGCAAAAAATACTTATTTATGAAATTCAAATGTTTTAGTTTAGTATTATTTTTAATACTCTCCTTACAATCCACAGCGCAACAATCCACATTAACTGAGTCAATAACTCAGTATTTAAATATTAATGGGACTACAGAACAATATGAACATGCTGTAAGTTCGTTGTTAGTGATGTTAAAACAACAATACGTATCAAAGAATGTTCCAGAAACGGTATGGGAGGAGTTAAATCAGCAAAAACCTACAGCAATTAATCAAATTAAAGCCATGTTAGTTTCGGCTTACCGCACACATTTTGATCAAACGGAAGTTAATGACATGATTGAGTTTTACAAAACGCCAACGGGTCAACAAATGATAACGGATCAAACAAAGTTGACTCAGGATGATCGTGATAAAATGTCATTTTTTTATAATTCACCAACCGGTAAAAAGATTTTAGAAGAAAGTGATGCATTAAATCAATCCGTAAGTGAAATTAGTGAGAATTGGAGTAGAGCATTATATAAGTCTATGACAGCAAGACTTACAGAAAAAGGTTATGATCTATAGTGTTAATCTAGCTAAATAGTCATAATGTGCTCCTTCAATAATTAACTCGCAGTTAAAATTATTAAATGCTGCAGCACGTTGTAATGTATTGTAATCTACATATAGCCAGTCAAATTTTTGACTGGTTTTGTTTTTATATTCCAATTGGTATTGCATTTCACCATAATAGCCTTGTGCAGCATCTACCCAATATTCGCCATTTTCATCTTCAAATAAATAAATGAGATCCGATGAATCTATAAGGATTTGTCCATTGGAGGTTAGTAAGCTTTTTAATTTGTTAAAAAAAGAAGCAAAATTAGTTAATGTTCCTACAATACCACTACCATTCATTAATAGTAAAATGGTATCATACGTGCCTTGATGAATATAAAAATCTTCATTTAAAACAGTAGTAACTCCTCTTTTTTTGCAAATTTCCACAGCTCCAGCTGAGGTGTCAATAGCAGTTAGGGTTAATTTTTTTTCGTTTTGAAGGTGCAATGAATGACTACCAGCTCCACAGCCTACATCGAGTACTTTTCCAAAAGATAAATCAAGCGCTTTTTGCTCAACTTTTGGCATTTCATTAAAAGTTCTAAACAAGTAAGGAATAGGAATTTCATCATCATCAAATTCATTTGATTTTACAATAATTGAATTTGGAATGCGAGTTTCAAAGTAGTCCGTTATGGCGGCGCCAAAAATGTCATTTTCCATGGTGGGTGTAAAGTTATGTTTTACATTTGCTGTATGCAAGAGGAAATTGATAGACTACCAAAAGAGGCAAAAGAGCAATTTAAAGAGAATAAGAAGTTTTTAGAGCGTTTGAGGCAAAAACCTCCGAAAAAATTGGATGTTATAATGCAAGATTTGCATAACAAAACATTTGATCAAATAGATTGTCTGGAATGTGCCAATTGTTGTAAAACAACTGCGCCCATTGTTACTGATCGAGATACAGAACGTATTGCGAAACATTTAAAAATGAAAGCAGTTGATTTTGAACAAAAGTATGTTAAAGTGGATAGTGATGGAGATCAGGTTTTTAAAACTACTCCTTGTGAATTTTTGGCTCATGATAATTATTGTTTAATATATGATGTACGTCCAAAGGCATGTTCGGAATATCCACATACAAATAGGAAACGTTTCCACCAACTAAACAAAGTAACTTTAGCAAATACATCCATTTGTCCGGCTACATATAGAATGGTTGAAAAGCTTAAAGCACAGTTTGGAGTGCTAAATAAAAAAGAAAAACAACGTTAATTTTTTAAATATTTTTTATCGGCCCAAAAAGTTCCAAAAGGAATAATAGAGCATAAAAGAATAATAGCCGTTTGTTTGTTCGACCATTTTAATTCAGTCTTTAGGAAAATAGCAAAAACAACATAACCTAAAAATAAAACACCATGTACCATTCCTATAATTTTATTGGGCATGGGATTTTCAAATAAATATTTTAATGGCATGGTTATAAAAAGAATGATTAGGAATGAAATTCCTTCGAGTAAAGCCAGTATTCTAAATTTTTGAAGCATGTTTGTTTTTTGTGGTAAAGATAACTTCCGATAAAATATTACGGGTATAATAAATACTTTTTTCTAATCAAATTAAATTGATCTAAATCCTTTTGCCAAGTAGCCTTAATTTGTTTAGCAGTCATTCCGGCTTCAATTTGTTCTTGTAGTTGATCTGTACCAGCTAATTTTTTAAAAAATGAGGTAAAGAATTCATTTTTATTAGGGCTTTGTTTGTAAGCCTTAAGTAACCAATTTAAATGTAATTGGTCCAGTTTTTTATGCTGTTGTAAATTTTCGCCATAACATAGTTTTGCTTCAAATTTAGGGTGTTTAGCACCGGGTTTAGGAGTTGGTGTAAAGCTAAAATCTGTTTTAGAAAAATTTGGAGCTCCGTATAGTTGAAATTGTAAATCTGTGCCTCGACCTACACTTACATTAGTGCCCTCAAATAGACACAAACTTGGATATAAATTTATTGATTGATCATTGGGTAAATTTGGTGAGGGTTTTATGGGCAAGGAATAGGCAGTGGTATGGGTGTAATTTTTTAAAGGGATAACGCTAAGTTCACATGTTAGTTTGTTGGCTAACCATTGTTCGCCATTAATCATTTTGGCATATTCACCAATAGTCATTCCATGTACTATAGGTATAGGGTGTAAGCCAACAAAGCTTTTAAATTTCGGTTGTCGGATAGGTCCATCCACATAATGTCCATTTGGATTGGGTCTGTCAAGCACAATAACTAGGATGTTGGCCTCAGCAGCAGCTTCCATAATATAATGCAGTGTCGAAATGTAAGTATAAAAACGAGCGCCAACATCTTGGATGTCAAAAACAATACAATCAATGTCCGAAAGCATTTCGGGATTAGGTTTTTTATGCTTCCCGTAAAGGGAAACAATAGGCAGGCCAGTAGCAATATCTTTACCATTTTTGATCACTTCACCGGCGTCGGCAGTACCTCTAAACCCGTGTTCGGGAGCAAAAACTTTTTTTAAATTAACCCCCCTGCTTAGTAAAGAATCTACTAAATGTATAGGTTGTTTTTTTATGTTAAAAATAATACTGGTAGGGTTTGCGACTACGGCTATTTTTTTTTCTTTAAGAAGTTTTAAATAGGAAGTTATTTGTTGCGCGCCTGTTAAGATACTTGTTGTTTTCTTTTTTTCTTTAACAGAAGAAATGACTGTATGATCAATTTTAGAAGCCGTTTTTATTGAAGGATTTGGTTTTCCACAAGAAAATAAGGGGAAGACTAGTATTAAAAATGTATTTTTGAAAAAGGTCATTAACCATGAAAAATATCTTTTTCGAAGATTAAACGGATTAGTATACATTGAATTTTGAGTATTTCATAGCCCAAAGGCTGATTAAAGAAAAGGCTTTTGCCAAAAATATATCATCACCTATTGTAAAAATAGCCATTATAGCTATTGCTTTAGGGATCATAATGATGCTTATTGCGATCGCTACAGGTGTTGGTTTACAACGTAAAATTCGTGAAAAAATAGCACTTTTTAATGGGCATATTGAAATTTCTAACTTTGATAATAATTCAAGTCAAGTTTCTATAAAACCGATTACCACAAATCAAACTTTTTATCCTAATTTTTCTGAAGTGCCCGAGGTCACCCATATACAAGGAGTAGCTACAAAAGCAGGAATTGTTCGCACAGAAACCGATTTTGAAGGAGTTCTAGTAAAAGGAGTTGGGTCGGATTATAAATGGGATGTATTTGAAACCTATTTGGAACAAGGAAGGTTGCCTAATTATAATGAAAAAATAAATGAAGAGGTGCTTATATCTAGTTATTTAGCCAATAGATTAGGCTATAAGCTAGGAGATAAAGTAGTGACTTATTTTTTAAAAAATGATAAAGCGCGTACCAATTTACGTTCCTTTGTAGTTACTGGAATTTACAATTCGGGTTATGAAGAATTTGATAAAGCCTTTGTGATAGCGGATGTGAGACACATACAGCGTTTAAATAAATGGAAAAAAGATGAGGTAGGTGCTTTTGAAGTTTTTGTTACTGATTTTGATGCAGTAAATCGTATCAATGCGGCCGTTTATAAAAACATTCCATCTAATTTAGATAGTACATCCATTTCTCAAAAATATGGAAACATTTTTCAATGGTTGAATATGTTCGATTTTAATATTGCGGGTATTATTGGTATCATGATATTAGTGGCGGGGATCAATATGATTACTGCGATTTTAGTGCTTATTTTAGAACGAACACAACTCATAGGAATGCTGAAAGCCATGGGGAGCTCTAATGTGAGTATTCGTAAAATATTTATGTATAATGCTACATACATTATTTTAAAAGGGCTCTTTTGGGGTAACTTAATTGGGCTTGTTTTAATAGGGATTCAGTACTTTTTTAAAGTGATTACGTTAAACCCTTCGGATTATTATGTGAAATACGCGCCAGTGCATATCACCATTCAGCAAGTTTTAGCTTTAAATATAGGAACATTAGTATTATGTGTTTTAGTACTTTGGATACCATCTTACGTAATTACAAAAATAGCTCCTATAAAAGCAATTAAGTTTCAATAGTTGTTTGTACGATATAATTTTTTAATTTAATGAAGGCAAGACTGGTTGATAATGATGCTGATTTACATCAGATTTTAGCTATTCAAAAAGAAAATCACTTAGATAATGTCTCCATAAGTAATAAAAAAGAAAGAGGTTTTGTGACTGTAAAACATGATTTTGAAGTGCTAAAAAAGTTGAATTCAAAAGCACGTCAAATAATAGTTAGTGATAAAAATGAAGTAATAGGCTATGCTTTAGTAATGCTTAAAGAATTTAAAGACTTGATTCCTGTACTTATTCCCATGTTTACACTTTTTGAAAGTATTCAATACCGAGGAAAAAAATTAAGTGAATTGAATTATTATGTAATGGGACAAATATGTATTGCAGATGGGTATAAACGTAAAGGTCTATTTGAAAAGCTATATTTAAAACACAAAGAAGTTTATTCTGAGCAATTTGAGTATTGTATAACTGAGGTGTCATCAAGTAATATTCCATCCATGAAGGCACATGAAAAAGTTGGTTTTAAAACTATTTCTACCTTTTGTGATACTACCGATGAGTGGAATGTTTTGTTATGGGATTGGCATTAGTAATAGGGTATAATTCAATTTTAATATTCAATGTGCTATTGATAATTAATGTAATTTTGCTTTTTTTCTAATTAATTGAAATGAGGAATGAGTAAAAAACACTTTTATAGACCCGATATTGATGGATTAAGAGCTATAGCAGTAATGCTTGTTATTTTATTTCATGCAGGTTTTACAAGTATTAGTGGAGGTTTTGTAGGGGTTGATATCTTTTTTGTGATATCGGGTTTTTTGATTACAAGCTCAATTAATAAACAAATGAGTCAGGGAACTTTTTCGTTCCAAAATTTTTACTTGAAACGAATACGACGTATTATTCCAGTATTGGTTTTTATCATGTTTATTGTAACAATACCTGCTTATTTTATATTGTTTTCAGATGATTTTGAAAATTATTCCAGAACTATTATTCATACTATTTTAAGTACAAATAATTTTCATTTATGGATTAAAAGTAATGATTATTTTGCCGAAAGTACAGAATTAATCCCCTTGTTGCATACTTGGTCGTTATCTGTTGAAGAACAGTTTTATATCATATGGCCTCCACTACTATTGTTATTGCACAAAAAGTTCAATTTAAAAAATAGGTTGTTAGGAGTGATTGTGTTACTGTTTTTAAGTTTTATGCTCTCGGTATTTTTAACACACATAAATATGCAAATGGCTTACTTTTTATTGCCGGCACGATTGTTTGAAATGTTAATGGGAGGGGTGTTAGCAATTTTTTGGTACAAATTACCTGAGTTTTCTAAAATTCAAAACCATATAATTTCCAGTGTGGGATTTTTTATGATGCTGCTTCCTGCATTGTTACTTACTCAAAATGATAGTTTTCCTGGGATTAATGCTTTATGGCCATGCTTAGGTGCTAGTTTGTTTATTATTTCTGGAAAAGAGGCATCAAAAATGGGAGTATTTAATACTATATTAAAAATTCGTGTTTTGGTCTTTATTGGGTTAATTTCTTATTCTATGTATTTGTGGCATTGGCCATTATTAGTTTATGTAAAATATTTAGGTTTTGAGTTGACTAAACCGATAGCATTAGGAGTAATTATTTTAACTATTTTACTATCCTATTTGTCATGGAAATTTATTGAGCAACCTTTTAGGTATCGTTACATTTATGATTTTAAAAACACATTATTAAAAGTGCTATTACCTAGTGTTATCATTTGTGTAAGCTTATATGGAGTCATAGACCATTTTAATGGTTTTCCAAATCGTTTTACAGCGCTAAGTGAATTTGATAAGGATGCTAATTTTCCAAGTAAATTGAGACGTAATTGTTATAGGAAGTTAAGGATTGGAAATATTGAAGAGTGTGGTTTAGGTACTCCCAAAGATCAATTAGATGGTATGCTTATAGGTGATTCATTTGCCAATCATTCCGCGGCATTTTTAGAGGTGTTAGCAAACGATGCCCATATGTATTTTCATGATAGTGCAGCAGGAGGCTATCCGGTGTTAGCAGATGTTGACGATATTACAGGGGAATATAGATATGATCCAGAATTTGGAGAAAAAAGATTAGCCTTAGCAAAAAAATATGAATATGTAATTTTAGCAGCAAATTGGGAGCGTTTCTTAGATAAAAAATCTAAAAATTACCAGTTGGTACTTAAAACTGTAGGGGAGTTAGTGGAAACGGGAAAAAAAGTAATTGTAATAGATCCATTACGAAAAACCACTCCTATGGATCTACATAAGATGAAGATGTTTAAAGTAAGGAATATTGCTAAGATTAAAAAAGAAGATCTTTTGGTGCCTTTTTATAAAAGACCAGACGATTATATAGTATATGAATTCAAAAGAAAATTCCCAACTATAAAGATTGTTAATCTGAATACAGTAATGTGTAACGGTAATTATTGTGATTATGAAATTAATGATAATATAGTATACCGTAATAGTAATCATTTAAATACAAGTGGAGCACGTTTACTTGGAGAACGATACTTGAAACAATATGGAAATCCATTAAAAAAATAACAATTAGCCACTGTTATAGTAGGGGCATTACACGGTAATGAAGGATAAATAGATAGGGTTCATTTTTTTTTAAAACTTACTAAGTTTAAATTGTTGCAGATCAGTATATTGTTAATTTTTTACTTAATGAATTAAGTATGTAATAATTATTAATTAAAATAGTTCAATCTGGTCAGAAACAATTATATTTGCATGCAATTAAATCCTTAATTGCCATGATAGCACACGAATCAAAAATTGTTGGAGAAGGTTTAACCTACGACGATGTCTTATTAGTTCCAGCATTTTCAGAAATTCTTCCACGCGAAGTTAGTATTCAAACAAAATTTACTAAAAACATAACCATAAATGTTCCGATTATTTCGGCAGCAATGGATACGGTTACAGAGTCGAGTATGGCAATTGCTATGGCTCGTGAAGGTGGAATAGGAGTGTTACATAAAAACATGACTATCCAACAACAAGCTAGTGAAGTTCGAAAAGTAAAAAGAGCTGAAAGTGGTATGATCATAGATCCAGTTACTTTGCCATTAACTGCTGTAGTAGGTGATGCAAAAGCGAATATGCGTGAGCATAGGATTGGAGGAATTCCTATAGTAGATGAACAAGGTAAATTGGCAGGAATAGTAACTAATAGGGATTTGCGTTTTGAAAAAGATGTTGACAGACCTTTAATAGAGGTAATGACAAGCGAAAATTTAGTTACAGTGTCCGAAGGGACTAGCCTTAAAGATGCTGAGGTAATTTTACAGAAAAATAAAATAGAAAAGCTTCCTGTGGTTAATGAAGATCATATTCTAGTTGGTTTAATTACATTTAGAGATATTACTAAATTGACACAAAAGCCCAATGCAAATAAAGATCAATTTGGTCGTTTACGTGTTGCTGCAGCATTAGGAGTTACTGCGGATGTGGTTGAAAGAGCAACAGCTTTGGTAAATGTTGGAGTAGATGCTGTTATTATTGATACAGCCCATGGACATACTAAAGGCGTTGTTGATGTATTGAAAAAGGTGAAAGCAGCTTTTCCTGATTTAGAAGTAATTGTTGGTAATATTGCTACTGGTGAGGCCGCAAAATATTTAGTTGAAGCAGGTGCTGATGCGATTAAAGTTGGAATAGGACCAGGGTCAATTTGTACAACACGTGTTGTAGCTGGAGTTGGTTTTCCACAATTTTCGGCAGTACTTGAGGTGGCAGCAGCCATTAAAGGTACGGGGGTTCCAGTAATTGCCGATGGAGGGATTCGATACACAGGGGATATTCCAAAGGCCATTGCAGCTGGAGCAGATTGTGTAATGCTTGGTTCATTATTGGCAGGGACTAAGGAGTCTCCAGGAGAAACAATTATTTTTGAGGGACGTAAATTTAAGTCATATAGAGGAATGGGATCTGTTGAAGCCATGAAAAAAGGCTCAAAAGATCGTTATTTCCAAGATGTGGAAGATGATATTAAAAAATTAGTTCCTGAAGGAATTGTAGGTAGAGTTGCATACAAAGGAGAATTAAATGAAAGTATCCATCAATTTGTAGGAGGCTTACGTGCTGGAATGGGGTATTGTGGTGCTGCTACAATTGAGGATTTAAAAGAAAATGGACGTTTTGTGAAAATCACAGCAAGTGGAATTAATGAAAGTCATCCACATGATGTTACTATAACAAAAGAAGCTCCAAATTATTCTAGATAATTAGATCTATTCATAAAAAAAGCGACTTTTAGTCGCTTTTTTTTATAAATATTGGGTGCAAGTTAGCTTTATTTTGATGCTGTAACTGCAATTTGAATACCCACATTATCTTTAATTAGGTAATCTCCTAATTTTGCAGGATCAGCAAATTTACCCGAGTTATATTTTACGCCCCACTCAGTTCGATCAATTTCAAATTCATCACTAGTAATAGTTACTGTGTTGCCATTTACAGAAACTGTTGCAGGGAATTCAATATTTTTCTTAATTCCTTTTATGCTTAGGTTACCAGCTATAACAGATTTTCCGTTTTTAGGAGTAACACTTGTAATTTGAAAAGCAGCACTTGGGTGTTTAGCTACATCAAAAAAGTCTTCATTTTTCAAGTGACCAATTAATTTGTCATAGTTTTCTCCAGCAGGAAGATCGGAGCATTTAATTGTATTTATATCAAAAATAAAGTTTCCACCAACTAAGTCATTTCCTTTAACTTCAATTAATCCAGCAGAAGCATTAATAGTTCCTTGGTGTCCTCCAACTATTTTGTGTGCATTCCACTTAATCATAGTTTGCGCGGGAACGGCTTTAAACTTTTCGGCAGTAACAACTTGTTCAACAGTTTTTGCATTAGTAGTTTCGACTTCTTTATTTTTTTTACATGAAATAAAACTTGCAGTAAGTACAGTAACGGCAAGAATATTAATAAGCTGTTTTTTCATTTTAATAAGTTTATGTTAAAATTTTTCTATTCAAAAGTATAGGTTTTGTGGCTTTTAAATCTTAATTAATTATTAAATTCTTAAAAGGGCACTTGATTTTAAGAAGTAATTTTAAATTTATTAACGTCTTTTTTGTTGATTATTAGGTTTTTTGGATTTTGATATTTAGGGTTTTAACAATCATTTTTTGTTTGAATAATTCTTACAAAAAACATTTAATGACATATTGGCATATCAATTGAATTGGCAGTACTTTTGCACACTAGTTTTAAACCTATTAAAACCTTCGGTAACGAAGTTCTGGTGTATAATTTAGGTTAAGCATTAAAAAATAGAAGTAAAAAGAACTAAAGTAACATGAGTACAAAAGATAAAGCTAAAGAAACAGTGGATGAAATAATCCAAGATTCAACTAAAGATGCGAAAGTAGAGGAAAAAGAAACTCAACCAGTAGAAGAAAAAGATGAGTTAACGCTAGCCAAAGAAGCAGCTGCTGTTGAAAAAGATAAGTTTTTACGTTTGTTTGCCGAGTTCGAAAATTATAAAAAAAGAACTTCAAAAGAGCGTGTTGAATTATTTAAAACTGCAGGTCAAGAAGTTTTACAAGCCTTATTACCAGTTTTAGATGATTTTGATAGAGCAAGTAAAGAGATTGAAAAGTCAGAAGATGAAGCTTTAAAGCAAGGAGTGACACTTATTCATAATAAATTAAAGGATATTTTAAAGTTAAAAGGCTTGGAGCAGGTTGAAGTAAATACTGCCGATACTTTTGATGCAGATATCCACGAAGCAATTACGCAAATTCCAGCACCAAGTGATGATTTAAAAGGAAAAATCATTGATGTAGTTGAAAAAGGATATAAACTTGGTGATAAAATCATTCGTTACCCTAAAGTGGTTACGGGAAACTAATTAATTAGGAAATAATGAAAGAAGATTTCTACGACATACTTGGTATTAGTAAAGGAGCTAGTGCTTCCGAAATAAAGAAAGCTTACCGTAAAAAAGCGGTACAATATCACCCAGATAAAAATCCGGGAGATGCGGAGGCTGAAGAGAATTTTAAAAAAGCAGCAGAAGCTTATGAAATATTAAGTGATCCAGATAAAAAAGCTCGTTACGATCAGTACGGACACCAAGCCTTTGAAAATGGTGGAGGTGGAGGTGGCTTCGGCGGTATGAATATGGATGACATTTTTAGCCAGTTCGGAGATATTTTCGGAGGCGGAGGTGGTTTTGGCGGCTTCGGTGGCGGTGGCGGAGGACAACGTCGTTCCAAAGGGAGTAATCTTCGTATTCGTGTAAAGCTTACCTTGGAAGAGATTGCTAATGGAGTTGAGAAAAAAGTAAAAGTAAAACGAAAAGTTCAAGCAGATGGAACTACATATAAAACTTGTGGTACCTGTAATGGAAGTGGTCAAGTAGTTCGTATTACCAATACTATTCTAGGACGTATGCAAACTGCCGCTCCTTGTAATGCATGTGGGGGTAGTGGTCAGCAAATTGATAAAAAACCGAATGGAGCAGATGCTCAAGGGCTAATTGTTAATGAAGAAACGGTAAGCATTAAGATACCTGCAGGAGTGCAGGATGGTATGCAATTAAAAGTTTCAGGCAAAGGGAATGAAGCGCCAGGAAATGGATTTGCAGGGGATTTATTGGTTGCCATAGAGGAATTAGCACATGAAAGTTTACAACGAGAAGGTGATAATTTACACTATGATTTATATATAAGTTTTTCGGATGCTGTTTTAGGTGGATCAAAGGAAATTGATACCGTATCGGGTAAAGTACGTATTAAAATTGATGAAGGTGTACAAAGTGGTAAAATTTTACGCTTACGCGGAAAAGGGATTCCAAACTTAAATGGCTATGGTAAAGGAGATTTATTGGTACATGTAAATGTTTGGACTCCAAAAACTGTAACTAAAGAGCAAAAAACGTTTTTTGAAAAAATGAAGGATGATGATCATTTTTCACCTAGTCCAGAAAAGTCAGAAAAATCTTTTTTTGAAAAAGTGAAAGATATGTTCTCGTAATTAACACGTTAGTTCTAATTTTTTGTCTATATTTGATAAAACACTTGTTAAAACGAGTGATTTTCTTTTTCATAGCAATTTTTTTCCCATCCTATTTTAATTAATAGGGTGGGTTTTGTTTTTTAGCATACTTATAACTCATATAAGTATGCTAATTTTAAAACTATTTTATAGCAATTTTATTATGTAGTCTTTGTTAAATTCGGAACCTTACAAAAAGTAATACAAAATTTAAAATGATTATATGATTAATGAGATTTTTGATCAGTTTTCATATTAGACAGATTGAATCTTTATTATAACCAGTATTTTTTTGAGTTAGGTTAAAAATGAGTATTATAGCATAAAAAATATTTTTTAGTTAAATTCAATACATGATCATTTTATTTCTACAGCAAAAAATAGCCGAAAAAGTTGTAGACACATTAGACAAAAATGTGTGGCAAAAAATACGTGAGATTCTTACTTTAAAATTAGAGTTGGGTGCATTTAAAATTAGTATTCTTTCCCTTATAATTGTTATAGTCACATTTATTGTAACCAAATATGCATTATATTTTATAACTAAATTAATTACTAAAAGACTAGACAAGGAAAATGTACCTAAGTTTGAATCACTATTTAGTTTTATAAAATATTTTATATATGCTTTAGTGGGTGTAATGGTTTTTCAGGCTTTGGGTATCAATTTAACACCAATTTTAGCGGCTTCAGCAGCTTTATTGGTCGGAGTTGGATTGGCATTACAAACTTTATTTCAGGATATTTTATCTGGAGTTTTTATTCTTATTGATCGCACTGTAATAGTTGGTGATATTATTGAATTAGATGGAAAAGTAGGACGTGTTGAAGAAATAAAGTTGAGAACAACTCGTGCTGTAACTATAGATAATAAAGTTTTAGTAATACCAAATCATAAGTATTTGACTAAAAGTTTATTTAATTGGACTCAAAATGGTAAAAAAACTAGAGATACAGTTGCAGTAGGAGTAGCCTATGATAGTGATGTTAATTTGGTGAAAAAGCTATTACTTAAAGCGGTTCATGAGAATAAAAAAATATTGAGTGAACCAGAGCCCATCGTACTTTTTGAGGATTTTGGTGATAGTTCATTACAATTTAAGGTAGTATATACCATTAGCGATAGTTTTATGGGAGCTATCCCCAGGAGTGAATTACGATTTGAAATTACTAGATTGTTTAGAGAACATAATATTCAAATTCCTTTCCCTCAACGTGAAATACGTGTATTGAGTGATCATAGGAATAATTAAAAAATAAGTATATGTCAAAAATTTTGATTATCGAAGATGAAGCAGCCATACGTAGGGTGTTGGTTAAAATCCTTTCGGAAGAGAATGAAGCCTATAAAGTATCGGAAGCAGGTAATGGTTTAGAAGGAGTTGAGCTTATTAAAAAAGAAGATTTTGATTTAGTACTTTGTGATATTAAAATGCCAAAAATGGATGGTATTGAAGTCTTGGAGGCTATAAATAAAGTAAAACCAGAAATACCAGTTGTTATGATTTCGGGTCATGGTGATTTGGAAACAGCCGTAAATACAATGCGTTTGGGAGCTTTTGATTATATATCTAAACCACCAGATTTAAATCGCCTTTTAAATACAGTACGAAATGCTTTAGATAGAAAAGAACTTGTTGTAGAAAATAAGCGATTAAAGAAAAAGGTTTCCAAGAGTTACGAAATGATTGGTAATTCGAAAGCAATTTCTGAAATAAAGGAAATTATTGAAAAAGTAGCCCCCACAGAGGCGCGTGTTTTGGTAACGGGACCAAATGGTACAGGTAAAGAATTAGTGGCTCATTGGTTACATGAAAAAAGTGAACGATCTAAAGGGCCTTTTATTGAAGTGAATTGTGCAGCCATACCTTCAGAGTTAATCGAAAGTGAACTTTTTGGCCACGTTAAAGGAGCATTTACCTCAGCAAATAAAGATAGGGCAGGTAAATTTGAGGCTGCTAATGGGGGAACAATTTTTTTAGATGAAATTGGCGATATGAGTCTTTCAGCGCAAGCAAAAGTATTGAGAGCTTTACAGGAGAGCAAAGTGCAGCGTGTAGGTAGTGATAAAGATATTAAAGTAAATGTACGTGTTGTTGCTGCGACGAATAAAGATTTAAAAAAGGAAATTGAGGACAAAAAATTTAGAGAGGATTTATACCATCGTTTAGCAGTAATTTTAATAAAAGTGCCTGCGTTAAATGATCGTAGAGATGATATCCCTGAATTGATCAATCATTTTTCAAAAAAAATAGCTGAAAGCCAAGGGACAATACCAAAAGATTTTTCTGATGAAGCTGTTAAACTACTACAAAAATACGATTGGACAGGTAATATTCGAGAGTTACGTAATGTGGTAGAACGTTTACTAATTTTAGGAGAAAAAGAAATTAGTGAAAATGACGTAAAATTATTCGCATCTAAGTAATGAAATTATTTAATACGTTATTTTTATTTTTTATAGTAAACTCAATTTTAGCGCAACATGAACCTGGGGCTTGGGTTGTAGGTGTGCAAGGTGCAGCAAAGGTAGATAGGATTTCTGATGTAGGAGGAAGTTTTCAAGTACATTATGCTCCCAATTGCTATTCTACTTACATTGCAGAGGTAGGTGTTTTGAATACAAAAGATGGCATAGTACCCGAATTGGGAATAACCATAAATTCAATTATGTTCAATTTTCAAAGTTGGATGATAACAGGAGGTATGGGCTTTATTATGAACAGTGCAGAATTATCTAAAAAAGAGCAAGACGATGCTATTTTTGCATTTTCGGATGGAAAAAATAGCTTTGGTGCTTTACTAAAAATAAGAACATTAGTTCCCATAAATAAATGGTGGCAATTAAGTTCAGCATTTAATTTTAAAAGTGTAGGAGGTAAATTTTCGACAGTCACTTTAGGTATAATTTATGAATTTCCATTAAAAGGTTATTAATATGAAAGCAGAAAAAGCAAACAGTAGTTTTAAAATTTCAGATGCTAAAACAACTATCGATATAGGATTATCGGAAGATGAATTGAAGGATGAATTAAAAAGTGTTCGTAAAAAGTTAGGTAAACTACAAGATACCCTATATGCTCATGGAAAATATGCCGTATTAGTTTGTTTACAAGGGATGGATACGGCTGGAAAAGATAGTTTAATTCGTGAGGTTTTTAAAGATTTTAATACCAGTGGAATAATTGTACACAGTTTTAAAGTACCTAGTACAATTGAACGTAATCATGATTATTTGTGGAGGCATTATATAGCACTACCTGCGCGAGGTAAATTTGGGATTTTTAATAGGACACATTATGAGAATGTTTTGGTCACTAGAGTACATCCAGAATATATTTTAGGGGAAAATATTCCCCACATTAGTTCTGTTAATGACGTAGATGATAAGTTTTGGAAACAACGTTTTGAACAAATTAATGATTTTGAAAAACACTTAACTCAAAATGGAACTCTAATATTCAAATTCTTTTTGCATTTATCTAAAAGGGAACAAAAAAATAGATTACTCAGAAGGCTTGAAAAAAAAGATAAAAATTGGAAATTCTCACCTGCCGATTTAAAAGAGCGCAAATTATGGGATGCGTATCAGGATTGTTATGAAGATGCTATTCGTAACACTTCAACACTTCAGGCTCCTTGGTATGTAATACCAGCAGATCATAAGCCAGTGGCCCGATATCTAGTGGCAAAAACATTATATGACAGTTTAAGTGCTTACACTGATATTCAAGAGCCTGAATTAGAGGAGGATGTTGTTTTTGAATTAAGAAATTACCTACATCAGTTGAAAAGCGAAAAATAAGGTTTTAACATTTTAGTAGTTTAAGTTGTTAAAACTTGTTTTTTTGACATTTTTGTTGTGTTAAAATTGTTAAATCTGCATTTTGAAATCGATGAAAGGCAGAATTTGATAACATGTATTTTTATTTAGTTATCAAATTGGATAAAATTTATTTAGTATTTATAAATGTTTTTTTGGTTTTTTGGTCTTTTGTATAAGTGACGAAAACATTTTCGAAAAACCTATTATGCTGAAAAACAATATTTTATGAAAGAAAAATACTACACAAAATTAATGTAGTAATATTCTTACGTTTATAAAAGTGCTTACGATAAAAATGAGTCTATTTTTAAGTTGAATGAAAAGTTTATGTTAATAAACTTTTTTGAAAAATAACTATAACTTAAAATTAAACTTATGATTCTTAAGAAATTAAGTTTGTATGCTCTAGCATTTTTTGGCACTTCGGGTTTTGCCCAATCTAGTTTCAATTATGCTGAAGCACTACAAAAATCGCTTTTCTTCTATGAAGTTCAGCAATCAGGAGAACTTCCTTCTTGGAACCGGGTGACATGGCGTGGAGATTCTGCGCTAAATGATGGTTCCGATGTTGGAGTAGATCTAACTGGTGGATGGTATGACGCTGGTGATCATGTTAAATTTAATTTCCCAATGGCATTTAGCGTTACTGCATTGTCTTGGGGAGCAATTGAATATGAAGAGGCTTACAAAAATGCTGGGCAGCTAGATATTATTAAAAGAAATATCAAATTTGTTACTGATTATTTATTGAAATGTCACACAGGGCCAACAGAATTGTATGGTCAAGTAGGTAATGGTGGTTTGGACCATGCTTATTGGGGATCGTCAGAGGTAATGGTAATGGATCGACCAGCCTATAAAATTTCGGCTTCAGCTCCAGGTTCAGATTTAGCAGCTGAAACTGCTGCAGCTATGGCAGCAGCAAGTATCTTGTTTAAGGACTCTGATCCTGCATATAGTAAAACCTTATTAGATCATGCGAAACAGTTATATAAATTTGCTGATGATTATAGAGGAGTCTACTCAGAGGCTATAACAGATGCAGCAGGTTTTTACAGATCTTTCAGTGGTTTTCAAGATGAATTAGTTTGGGGAGCGGCTTGGTTATATCGAGCTACTAATGACGCTACTTATTTGGCTAAAGCAGAATCAGAATATGATAACTTAGGTAATGAAGGTCAAAGCAGTAACAAGGCTTACAAATGGGGATTGGCATGGGATGATAAGTCTTATGGATCTTATGTTTTAATGTCACAGCTAACGGGCAAAGATAAGTATAAAGCTGATGCGGAAAGGCATTTAGATTATTGGACAGATGGTTTTAACGGTGATAGAGTACCTTATAGTCCTGGGGGGCAGGCTCACTTAACTCAGTGGGGATCGTTGAGGCATTCATCAAATACGTCATTACTTGCTTTTATTTATAGTGATAAAGTAGAAACATCTGCTACCAACAAAAAGAAGTATCATGATTTTGCAGTAAGACAAATAAATTATGCACTTGGTGATAATCCAATAAACAGAAGTTTTATGGTTGGTTTTGGAAATAATCCAGCTAATAACACACACCATCGTGCTGCACATGGCGCATGGGCAAATTCATTACAGAATAGACCAGACAAGCCAAGTCATACACTTTTTGGAGCATTAGCAGGAGGGCCAAGTTCTCCCAATGATCAGTTTGAGGATGATAGAGGAGATTTTATAGCTAATGAGGTGGCTTGTGATTATAATGCGTGCTTTACTGGAGCATTAGCTAGAATGTATAGTGAATTTGGAGGATCTACTTTAGCAAATTTCCCAGTTAAGGAAACTCCAAGTAGAACTGAAATTAGAAGTTATTCTAAATTTAATAGTAATAATGCTTTCGGAAGTACAGTTAAAATTTTATTGCAAAATAGATCAGCATGGCCAGCAAGAGTAATGGATAAGTTAAGTTATCGCTATTATTTTGATATTGCTGAAGGAGTAGCTGCGGGTAAGACAATTGATGATTATGATATTCAATTAAATGGAGTTGGAGGATCTGCAACTATGTCAATCAAAAGTGCAGGTGGTACATTGTATTATGCTGAAATAAGTAATATACCAAGTATTTCACCAATTGGAGACCCAGCTTTTAGAAACGAAACTCAAATTAATTTTAGAGTATCAAACGGAGTGCCTTACGATACTTCAAATGATCCTTCAGCTTCAGGCCTTACTGGATCAAGTGAAATTGAAAGTGTAAATATACCCGTTTATGATAATGGTGTCTTAGTATTTGGACAAGAACCAGACGGGACTACTACACCAGTAGATCCAGTAAATACAGCTCCAGTAGCTAGTATTAATGCCGATAAATTTTCAGGAGAAGCACCATTAACAGTTACATTTGATGCAAGTGGATCTTCAGATGCAGAAAATGATGCATTAACTTATGTATGGACTTTTGGTAATGGAGAAACGTCAACGGATGAAAACCCATCAACAATATATACTACAGCAGGATCTTATTTAGTAAGTTTAGTAGTAAATGATGGATTGTTAAATTCTACTGAAGAAACGATAACAATTAATGTAAATGACCCAGCGGTTAATCCTGTAGTGGTAACTGGAGGAACATTAAGCGGAGGTCCGTTCACATTTACAGTAGGTGATGGGGTTGCAGATAACGTATCTGGAGTAACAGTATCAGGAAATACTGGAGCAACAAGCCAATGGGTTGTAACTGATGAGACAGGAAAAATTCTTGGATTACCACCAGCACCAGAAGCGGTTAATTTTGATGAAGCACCTCCAGGAACATGTTTTATATATAATGTAAGTTATAATGGAACATTAAATGGGTTGACTGTTGATGCAAATATTTCAGGTTTATCGGGTGATTTCCAATTATCTTCAAATAGAGTAGAAGTGGTGCGTAATGCACCTATAGTTGTAACACCAATTACTGTTGCTGGAGGAACATTAAATGGAGGTCCATTCACATTTACAGTGGGTGATGGAATTGCGGATAATGTATCGGGAGTATCGGTATCTGGAAATAGTGGAGCAACAAGTCAATGGGTAGTTACTGATGAGGTAGGAAAAATTCTTGGATTACCACCAACACCAGAAGCGGTTAATTTTGATGAAGCACCTGCAGGATCATGTTTTATTTATAATGTGAGTTTTAACGGAGCATTAAATGGTTTAGCTGTTGATTCAAATATATCAGGCTTATCTGGTGATTTCCAATTATCTTCAAATAGTATTGAAGTAGTGCGTAATGCAGTAGTAGTGGTAACACCACCTACTGGTGATTGTACTTTTGGAGCGCCTATTGCAACTCCATTAGAAACTACTTATGGGTATTATACTAATATGTATGCTTTTGGTAGTAGTGCACCAAGTATGGGTAACTTATCTGGGTTCTCATTTAATTGGGATTTAGCGAATAATGGATTGTGGAGTATTGCAATTCAGACTACCGATGGAAACCCTAGTTATTATGTGGATTTAAGAGATAAAACAACTCATAATTTAGGTGCAAGTCAGCCAAGTATTACATTCGCTGGCACAGGAATTCCTGGTCTTGATGGAACATATTACACTGCAAGAGATGGTGAAAATTTAGCTCTTGTATCTACTACAGCTGATTATACACTTTATTTCTCAAATTCATCTACCGCTCCAGATTGTGGGGACGTTATTGATACTCCAATAGTAGTTAATGGAGGTACATTAACTGGAGGACCATTTGCTTTTACAGTAAATGATGGAATTGCAGATAATGTTTCGGGAGTAAGTGTAACAGGAAATACGGGATCTAATTTTGGTTGGATAGTAACTGATGAAGATTTAAATATTTTAGGTTTACCAGGAACACCAGAGGCAGTAAACTTTGACGAAGCTGGAGCTGGAGTTTGTTTAATATGGCATATTGCTTATGAAGATGGTTTGACTGGACTTACTGCAGGAGAGAATGCAGGAAATTTAGTTGGTAACTTTGATTTATCAAACAGTATTCGTGTGGACAGGACAGCTGCTATACCATCAACTGTTGATGGAGGTACTATAGTTGGAGGACCATTTACTTTTACAGTAGGTGACGGAATTGCGGATAATGTTTCGGGAGTAAGTGTATCAGGAAATACTGGATCTAATTTTGGTTGGGTAGTAACTGACGAAGATTTAAATATTTTAGGTTTACCAGGAACGCCAGAGGCAGTTAATTTTGACGAAGCACCTGCAGGAGTTTGTTTAATATGGCATATTGCTTATGAAGATGGATTAACAGGACTTACTGTTGGTGAAAATGCAGGTAATTTAGCTGGTGATTTTGATTTATCAAATAGTATTAGAGTTGATAGAACAGGAACTAATGTTCCAACGCCAACGGTTGATGGTGCTACAGTTGCTACTTCAACTGGTGCTGTTGCAGTAGAAACAATTACTGGAGATGGTATTGCTGATTTGATTAATTTCACAACAACAAGTACTGCTACGCTTAATTATTCATATTTAATTACGGATGCTGCAGGTAATATTTTAGTTGTTGAAGCTGATTCTCATGATTTTGAAGGCGTATCAGTTGGAGTTTGTTTAGTATATGGTATTTCTTATGAAGGTACTTTATCTGTTACTGGAAAATCAATTACAGATACGGATTTAGCATCAGGTGCATTTGATGTATCGGATAATTCAATTTCTGTAGATAGAAAAGATATACCAGTAGTGGTTGATCCAACAGATCCTACAACAGGAGGACCTGATGTAAATAATAAATATATCGAGCGTTTTACTGAAATGAGAAACGAAATTTATGATCCAGCTAATGGGTATTTCAGTAAAGATGGTTCTCCGCATCACTCTGTGGAAACACTTATTGTTGAAGCACCAGATCATGGTCACGAATCAACTTCTGAATTATATTCATATTGGTTAATGATGGAAGCTATGCAAGGTCGTATTACTAAAGACTGGCAGCCATTAGCTAAAGTTTGGAGTGAAATGGAAAGAATGATTATTCCAACTAAAGCAGATCAGCCAACAAATGCAGCTTATGATGCTTCTAGTCCTGCGGCTTATGCGGCAGAATTCCCTTTACCATCAGGTTACCCAGCACCTTTAGATTTTGGTGCAGCAGTTGGTCAAGACCCTGTTTCTGCCGAATTAACAGCAGCTTATGGACCAGAGGTTTATCAAATGCACTGGTTATTAGATAATGATAACTTTTATGGATATGGAAATAGAGGTGATGGAACAAGTACTCCTTCATACATAAATACATTCCAAAGAGGGGAGCAAGAGTCAGTTTATGAAACTATTCCTCATCCATCATGGGAGTCATTTGAATTTGGTAATTCAGAAAATGGATTCTTACCATTATTTATTTTAGATACTAATTATGCTAAGCAATGGAGATATACAAGTGCTCCTGATGCTGATGCACGTGCAGTACAGGCAATGTATTGGGCAGTTCAATATGCAAAAGAGCAAAGTGGAGCAATTGATCCAACACTTTTAGATAACACTAAAAAGATGGGTGATTACTTACGTTTGGCTATGTTTGATAAGTATTTCAAGAAAATTGGTTCTCAAGACGAACAAGGTAGTGCAGGTACTGGATATGATAGTGCTCACTATTTAATGTCATGGTACATGTCATGGGGAGGATCTGCCGATCCGGCTTCAGCATGGGCTTTCCGTATTAGTTCAAGTCACTGTCACTTTGGATATCAAAATCCAGTTGCGGCATATGCGTTAACTACATTGGATGAGTTAGATCTTCAAACTCCTAATGGAGAAAGAGATTGGACAACAAGTTTAGGGCGTCAAATGGAATTCTACAGATATTTACAATCTGCTGATGGAGCTATTGCAGGTGGAGCAACTAATAGTTGGAATGGTGACTATAGTACTTATCCAGCTGGTAAATCTACTTTCTATGATATGGCTTATGATGATAATCCAGTATATCATGATCCAGGAAGTGGAACTTGGTTTGGATGGCAAGCTTGGTCAGTAGAACGTGTAGCTGAATATTACTACATTACTAATGACCCATTAGCTAAAGAGATCATGGATAAGTGGGTTGCATGGGTTAAACCTAATGTAAAATTAATTGGAAGCGATGATTTTGATATTCCAGCAACATTAGAATGGTCAGGAGAGCCAGATACATGGAATGCAGCAAATCCTGGTGATAATGCTAATTTACGTGTAACTGTTACTAACTTTAGTAAGGATTTAGGTATAGCATCTTCATTAGCTAAAACATTGACTTACTATGCGGCAGCAACAAGAAAGCATGCTACTTTAGATGAAGAAGCTAAAAATTTAGCTAAAGAAATCTTAGATAGAATGTGGGTAACTTACCGTGATGATAAAGGAGTTTCTGCTCCAGAATCACGTGGAGATTACAAGCGTATGTTCGAAGAAGTTGTTCATGTACCAACTGGTTATACAGGAACAATGGCTAATGGTGACGAAATTAAAACAGGAGTTACTTTCTTAGATATTCGTTCTGGTTTAAAAGATGATCCTGAATATCCAGCAGTAAAAGCAGCTTATGATGCAGGTGAAGACTATACAACTAGATACCACAGAACTTGGGCGCAAATGGAAACTGCTTTAGCTAACGCTGAATATGGATTCTTCTTTGGTGAAGATGATGAGGCAGCTGGAGCAAAAGCTTTAGATGTTGAGTTAACGGTGTATCCTAATCCAGCATCTGAATTAGTTACAGTTACTTATCCAACTGAAGAAGATGTTGCTTTAAAAGTAACATTAGTAGATTTTGCAGGAAGAGTGATTACTACTCAAGAGTTATTGAATGAAAAATCAACAACAATTGATGTGAGTAACCTAGCTTCAGGAATGTATATAGTTCGTTTAGAAACTAAAGGAAATGTAATACGTACCGAAAAGCTTATTATAAAATAAATTAATAGTAGTTTATTTGTTGAAAGAGGTTGACTTTTATTAGTCAGCCTCTTTTTTTTATGTCAAATTTGTATTTGATTCTTGGGGAAACATTATGCCAAATATTACTGGAATAATAATACCTTAGCTTCAAAAAAAGTGCTTTCTAAATATATAAAGGAGTTCCCTGTTAATTTACGTTTAGCTTACCCAATTATGATAGGTCAGTTAGGAAATGTGATGGTTGGTTTCATAGATAACGTAATGGTAGGAAAATTAGGAGCTTCTTCATTAGCAGCCGTATCTTTAGGGAATGGACTATTTTTTTTGGCATTATCCTTAGCAATAGGTTTTTCACTTAGTATCACTCCACTGGTAGCAGAAGCAGATGGTCAAAAAGATTATTTAAAAATAAGCTTACTTTTAAAAAATGGAATAGCATTATCAACCTTATTAGGTGGTGCTTTATTTGTTGTTATTAAATTATTACAACCTTTTTTAACATTATTAGATCAGCCAGAGGAGGTAGTGGTATTGGCCAATCCTTATATAAATATACTGGCATTTTCAATTATACCTTTGGCTATGTTTCAAGCTATGAAACAATTTTCCGATGGTTTATCGGTAACTCGATATGCAATGATTGCCACTATAATAGGTAATGTGCTTAATGTTTTTTTTAATTATGTGCTTATTTATGGAAAATGGGGATTCCCAAAACTTTTATTAGAAGGAGCAGCGATAGGGACTTTAATTGCCAGGTTTTCAATGGTGTTTTTTATGCTGCTAATATTTTATAAACAGCAAAATTTTAAAGTATATGTTAGCAATATCTTTTCAAATATTTTGCAATTAAATATTGTAAAGAACTTATTAAAATTAGGATTCCCAGCTGCATTACAAATGCTTTTCGAGTTTGGTATTTTTATTTCTTCAATATTTTTGTCTGGTTTATTAAGTACCGAGGATCAAGCAGCGAATCAAATAGCGCTTAATGTAGCGTCTATTACATTTATGATAGCTGTTGGTTTAGGTGTAACCGCAACAATACGAACAGGAAATCAATTAGGGAAAAAAGATTTTAAAGCTTTAATACGAATAGTGCGTTCAATTTTATTATTGGTTTTTTTAATAGAATTTGTTTTTGCTATTGTTCTAGTATTTTTGAAAGATTATTTGCCTGTTTTTTACATTAGTGATGTAAATGTAATTGCACTAGCTGCCAAATTATTACTCGTAGTAGCTTGTTTCCAAATTAGTGATGGATTTCAGGTAGTTTTATTAGGAACACTCCGGGGATTACAGGATGTAAATATTCCTACTTTATGTCTGTTTATTGCTTATTGGTGCGTAGGTTTTCCAATTTCATACTATTTAGGAAATCCTTCCTATTTAGGTTCGGTGGGCATTTGGATAGGCTTATTTGCAGGTTTAACCGTTTCGAGTGGCTTATTATATATTCGCTATTTGTATTTAAGTAAGAAGTTTAATTAATTGAGTAAAAGCATAAAAAAAGCCTTCTTTAAAAAAGAAAGCTTTTTGATTTATTTTTAGGTGTATATTTATTTATACATCACTTTTTTTACAGCTTTAATAACATCTTCATTATTTGGTAACCATTCGGCTAGCAAAGTAGGAGAGTAAGGAGCTGGAGTATCAGCGGTATTTATTTTAATTACTGGCGCATCTAAGTAATCAAAACAATTTTGTTGTACTTGGTATGTAATTTCCGAAGCAATGTTAGCTAATGGCCAAGCTTCTTCAAGTATGATAAGTCTGTTCGTCTTTTTTACAGATTTATAAATAGCTTCTAAATCCAAAGGACGTACCGTACGTAAATCAATAATTTCACATGAAATTCCTTCTTTAGCTAACGTGTCTGCAGCAATGTATGCTTCTTTAATAATTTTTCCAAAAGAAACAATAGTTACATCGTTTCCTTCTCTTTTTAAGTCAGCTACACCAATTGGTAATACATATTCCCCTTCCGGTACTTCACCTTTGTCACCATACATTTGCTCACTTTCCATAAAAATAACAGGATCGTTATCACGGATAGCAGCTTTTAATAATCCTTTAGCATCATATGGGTTAGAAGGTACAATAACTTTTAATCCAGGAGTGTTGGCAAACCAATTTTCAAAAGCTTGTGAGTGTGTAGCTCCTAATTGTCCAGCAGAAGCTGTTGGTCCTCTAAAAACGATAGGGCAAGGGAATTGTCCTCCCGACATTTGACGAATTTTAGCAGCATTATTGATAATTTGATCAATACCTACCAATGAAAAATTAAATGTCATATATTCTACAATAGGGCGGTTACCGTTCATGGCACTACCTACAGCGATACCAGCAAAACCAAGTTCAGCAATTGGAGTATCGATCACACGTTTTGCGCCAAACTCATCTAACATTCCTTTACTTGCTTTATATGCACCGTTATATTCTGCTACTTCTTCACCCATTAAGTAAATAGATTCATCTCTACGCATCTCTTCAGACATCGCTTCGCAAATAGCTTCTCTAAATTGTATTGTTTTCATGTAAGTTTATAAATTTTAGCATCACATAAAATGAATGCTAGTTTTAGTTACTCTAAACGCAAAAATAGTAAAACCACAATGTTGGGGCAAGCTACAAGCTTGGAATCTGTAAATATTTTTAAGATTAAATGGTGACTGTTAAAATTCGCAAAAATACTATGCATGCATAGTATTTTTGCGAATTAATTTGTAACTTCGTTTATATATAAGAAACCGCTTATAAAACTTTTGATTTGGTAATAAATTAAGAGTTTATTTTTTAAGTAAGCAATTGATAGATTGATTATTCAAAAATAAGATATGCGTAGTTTATATGTGAAAAAGTTAAAAAATACACTAATTTAAAATACTTACTGTGAAGATATTAGTTTGTATAAGTCATGTGCCAGACACGACTTCAAAAATCAATTTTACTGATGACGATACTAAGTTTGATACCAATGGAGTATCATTTGTGATTAATCCGAATGATGAATTTGGATTAACAAGAGCCATGTGGTTTAAGGAGAAACAAGGAGCTAGTGTGGATGTTGTAAATGTAGGAGGTCCAGATACAGAGCCAACAATTAGAAAATGCTTAGCAATAGGAGCAGATAATGCGATTCGAGTAAATGCGAACCCAACAGATAGTTTGTTTGTAGCCCAAGAGCTAGCATCGGTAGCTAAAAATGGGGGGTATGATTTAGTTATAGCGGGTCGCGAGTCTATTGATTATAATGGAGGTGTAGTGCCAGGAATGTTAGCCGCTTTATTAGATGCCAATTTTGTAAATACTTGTATTAGTTTGGAAGTCGAAGGAACATCGGCTACAGCTATTCGTGAAATTGATGGAGGTAAAGAAACCATAAAAGCAACCTTGCCTCTAGTCATAGGAGGACAAAAAGGTTTGGTTGAAGAAAGTGATTTAAGAATTCCTAATATGAGAGGAATTATGATGGCTCGTAAAAAACCACTTAGCGTTGTAGAACCAACGGGTAGCGCTAGTCAATCTGAACCAAGTTCATTTTCTAAGCCAGCTCCTAAGGGAAGTGTGACTTTAGTATCAGCAGATAATTTAGATGAGTTGATTAACTTGTTACACAAAGAAGCTAAAGTAATTTAATTACCAAGGCTTTGATTATCTTTAAGTGATTGATTTTAACTGTAAATTATAGTTAATTTTAATTTTTTGTTGAATAAAATATGCTGAATTATTTAGCATGATAAAATATAAAATATGTCAGTTTTAATATATGCCGAAAGTGATAACGGAAGCTTACGTAAAGGAGCTTTTGAAGTAGCATCATACGCAAAAGGAGTGGCCGATGCATTGGGAACTACTGTAACTGCGTTGACAGTGAATGTTAGTGATGTATCAGAACTAGGGAATTATGGAGTATCAAAAGTGCTTCAAGTATCAGATAATGCATTAACTAAATTTCAAGCAAAAGCTTACTCAAGTATTATTGAGCAAGCTGCTAAAGCAGAACAAAGTAAAGTTGTTGTATTAAGTTCATCTACAAATAGTAAATATGCAGCACCTTTATTAGGAGTAGCATTAAATGCAGCTGTGGTTTCAAATGTAGTGAGTTTGCCAAAATCGACAAGTCCATTTGTAGTAGAGCGTACAGCTTTTACAAACAAGGCTTTTCAGGAAACACAAATAAATTCGGATGTAAAAGTGATTTGTGTATCAAATAATTCATATGGATTAAAGGAAACTAGTGTTTCTATTGAAGCAGAAGCTTTTTCTCCGAGTGTGAATGGAGGTAGTTTAGAAGTAGTAAGTATTGATAAAGCTACTGATAAAGTAAGTATTGCTGATGCAGAAGTCGTAGTATCTGGTGGACGTGGGTTAAAAGGACCAGAAAATTGGCATTTAATTGAAGATTTAGCTACTGTTTTAGGAGCTGCAACAGCATGTTCAAAACCCGTTAGTGATATGGGATGGAGACCACATTCGGAACACGTAGGTCAAACAGGAAAACCCGTAGCTACAAATTTATATATTGCCGTAGGTATTTCTGGAGCAATTCAGCATTTAGCAGGGATTAACGCTAGTAAAGTAAAAGTGGTTGTTAATACGGATCCAGAAGCTCCATTTTTTAAAGCAGCAGATTATGGTGTTGTAGGTGATGCTTTTGAGGTAGTGCCTCAGTTAATTGAAAAGTTAAAAGCATTCAAGTCAACAAATTAATATTCTTTACAAAAAAGAGAAACTATATGAATTGAATTTTTAGCTGTAAGAATTTCGCTAAAAATGATAAATTCGTTTTTTTTATATAGAAACCGTATGAAACTTCTTTTTTATACGGTTTTTTCTTTCTTAAATAGAAAAATTATACCGAATTTAGCTTAACATTGTTATCAATATATGAGTTTAGTACGTTTAAACATTAGAGGGATTTCTTATAGTCAGACACAAAATGGGGCTTATGCACTTATTTTGAGCGAAATGGAAGGAGAACGGAAATTACCTATTGTAATTGGTGCTTTTGAAGCACAATCTATAGCTATAGCATTAGAAAAGGAAATAAGACCGCCAAGACCCTTAACACACGATTTATTTAAAAATTTTGCAGATAGGTTTGATGTAGTAGTAAAGCAAGTTATTATCCATAAGCTTGTGGATGGTGTATTTTATTCCAGTATTATTTGTGAACGTGATGGCATTGAGGAGATTATTGATGCAAGGACGAGTGACGCTATAGCATTGGCTTTACGTTTTAGAGCTCCTATTTTTACGTATAAAAATATATTAGATCAAGCAGGAATTTACTTGAAACAACAATCTGATGGAGAATTTTTATCCGAAAATGTAGATGGTCCAGAAGAGGATTCAAGTGATGAGAAATCGGTAGAACTAGTATCGTCATCAGCTGATTTTAAAAATTTAACTGTTGATGAACTTTATAAGTTATTAGATAAAGCGGTAACGGATGAAGATTATGAAAAAGCGGCCCGACTTCGCGATGAAATATCAAACAGAAACTAGCAGTCATTGACTGCTTTTTTGTATAATGTTTACAAATTAGTAATCTTATTTACTTTTTTTAAGTAACAATATTCACCTATTTTATATTTTTGTTTTTTCATAAATATATTATTCCAGTAGTTTACATTGGAATAAGCCTACACTCAATAAAATGAAGCAATATTTAGACTTAGTGCAGCATGTAATGGATAATGGAGCTGTAAAAGGAGACCGTACAGGTACAGGAACACGAAGTGTTTTTGGATATCAAATGCGTTTTGATTTATCTAAAGGCTTTCCTATGGTAACTACAAAAAAAGTACATTTTAAGTCTGTAGTATATGAATTACTTTGGTTTTTAAAGGGGGATACTAATATTAAGTATTTATCAGACCATGGAGTACGTATTTGGAATGATTGGGCTAATGATAATGGGGATTTAGGCCCTGTATATGGTCACCAGTGGCGTAATTGGAATAATGAGGAAATAGATCAGATTAAGGAAATTGTTGAAACTTTAAAAAAGAATCCAAATAGTCGCAGAATGTTAGTTTCAGCTTGGAATCCATCGGTAATGCCAGATACGTCTGTTTCTTTTGAAGAAAATGTGGCTAATGGAAAAGCGGCTTTACCGCCATGTCATGCATTTTTTCAGTTTTATGTGGCTAATGGAAAATTGTCATGTCAATTATACCAACGTAGTGCCGATATATTTTTGGGAGTACCTTTTAATATTGCATCATACGCATTGTTAACTGAAATGATGGCGCAAGTATGCGGTTATGAGGCAGGGGAGTTCATTCATACTTTTGGTGATGCTCATATATATAATGATCATGTGGAGCAGTTACAATTACAACTTTCTAGATCGCCAAAGCCCTTACCAAAAATTAAAATGAACCCTAATAAAACAGATCTATTTGATTTTAAATTTGAGGATTTTGAATTAGTAGATTATGAACATCATCCGCACATAAAAGGTAAAGTTTCGGTCTAATCTTTTTGCAGTTATATAGGAAGACTATCCTAAAATAAGATCTCATAATTTTTAAAAGAGCTCAATATCAATAGTTTGATGTTTGAGCTCTTTCAGGTTTAATAATGATTACTTATGCTATGATGTTACATAAGTAATTTGAATTATTTTACCAGTTAAAAACAAATATTATTTTGTGCATTGCCGCCATACATTTTTCTTAACGCTCTTTTATCAGCTTCAGTAAAATTATTAAAAGGCCAAACAGCCGGGTTAAAAGGAAGGTTGCCTGCAGAATTCATAATTGAATTTCGATCCCTATTAGGTGTTCCCGGAATATGTTGCCCTTTTTCTTGATTGTCAATTTCATTAGTATGTAAAAATCCTAAGTTGTGACCAATCTCGTGTCTTATCACAAAACGCATTCTTTCACCTCTTCTGGGGATTCCTTTATAAAAATCAGGATCAAAATAAACTGTTCGTCCTGGTTTTCCGTTTCTAGGTCTGTCAGCAGCTCCAGCTACCCCTTTTACACGCATTATGGTCATATCTGCATTGCCTCCATTTACTAAACGTAACCTTAAAAAGCTTCCCCTGATTCTATTCCAGTCGTTTAGTGCATTTCGCACCTGGGTATTGATACTAGGGATTAAGTTTCTAACGGTTACATCTCGGGCTTCACTACATCTCATAATACTATTAAATCGACGTTGTTTACCTTTTGGATCTGTATGAGCAGCTTCAAGTATACTTTCTTTATCTACGATCATATCACCTCCCACAAGGTAGTGATTCCCTAGGTTTTCAATTTTGTCTAGTACCGTATCATATCCCATATTTTGTAAGCCTTTAACAATTTCTGGAGATACTTCATTACTAACGGGAGTGAAATTAACAACAGGTAAATCTAAATTGGCTTCTTGGTTTTCTATACTTGTCTCTTCGGTTGGTTGAATGTCTGCGGTGTTTTCATCCTGACATTGGACCATTAAAATAGCAGTTGTTGCTATTGCAACTATTTTAAGTTTTTTCATTCTTTGTGAATTTTTAAGTTAATTATTTAAATTTTGTTTGCAAACGACTGACTATTATAGTTAGTAATATAACGTTTGAGTACGTGTAAGACCCTATTGATGTAATAGTTAAAAAAAATATAATTTCAAGATTAAAAAATGGAAGGAGTTTATTTGAGAGATAAAAATTATTCAATTAGAACATATACCATTTAAAAAGTTAAAAAGAGGAGTATAGCCTTGGAATAAAAGTTGATTTTTTAAATTAAAAGTGGATTTATCGATAGAATTTTAATGTATTCATTGTACATAACGACTAAAAATTACTACGAACATACGAACAGTTGACTATATAACTGTAATGGATTTTTAAAAAAATCTCAGATATACGTACTAGTTAGGGTATGTTTTAGATTAATTGATACTTGAATTTTGAGTATGAATTTACTCACTTATTATTTTCGATTATGAAGAAATAAAAAAGTAATGGTTTTCGTTTTTTAATGAATAACATTAACTAATTAACAAAACATTTATGAAGAAGTTATCGAGATTCGCATTGGTCATGTTTTTGATCAATATGTTTATAATCGTTAGTTGTGATCCTACGGAGGATCCAGAAAACACACCAGAAAAACCACCTATTGAAGACCCAGATGATGGAGGTATTATGAGGCCAGACGAACCTATGGTTCCCGTTGTACCAACTAATCCAGAACCCGAAAAGCCGACTAATCCAGAGCCGGAGAAACCAACTAATCCAGAGCCAGAAAAGCCGACTAATCCAGAGCCAGAGAAACCAACAAATCCAGAGCCAGAAAAGCCGACTAATCCAGAGCCAGAGAAACCAACAAATCCAGAGCCAGAAAAGCCGACTAATCCAGAGCCAGAGAAACCAACAAATCCAGAGCCAGAAAAGCCGACTAATCCAGAGCCAGAGAAACCAACAAATCCTGAGCCTGAAAAGCCGACTAATCCAGAGCCAGTGATACCAACTGATCCTGAGCCTGAAAAGCCGACTAATCCAGAACCAGTAATACCAACTGATCCAGAACCAGAACCGGAAAAGCCAACTAATCCAGTAAATGAAGGACAAAATACTTCATATACAGATGAAGTAGATCGTGAGCTTTTTAAGCAATTAAAAGGTCATGTGGATTACTATAATAAAAAAGAATTTTTTGATGATTTTCTTTTTGAAAAATATCCTATGTATTTAGTGCAAACAGACTCGTGGTCTTTTAGTAGTGCGGGTAATGCAAAAAAAGCTTTTGTAATTAACCCTAAAAAAGTGACTAGTGCAATGAAAAAATTAGGGTCTAATGAATCAATGGGATTAAATGTATATCGTTTTGATGATTCCATGAACAATGCTATGAATAGATTAGCTAATGGAAATGATTTTTTTACATTTAACTATTCGCTAAATAATCAAGAGGGATATTACTTGCAAGTGTACGCTAGAAACATAACATTAGGTAGAAATAATGAAACAGCGGTAACCACAATTACTCATGAAGCTTTCCATGCATTACATCAAAAAAAGGGGCCACTTAATCCAAATTGGAAGTTCAATTTTGATGGGATTCAAGATAAATCATCTTTTCCGTATACTAGAGATTTAGTGGAGTTACAAATATTAGTTACAGAAGTGTTGATTGATTTCCCTAATGTTACCGACAAAAATGTGTTGAAAGAAAAATTAAAGCAATATGTAGCTATTCGATCTAAAGAAATGGAACTAGATCCTACTAGTCGAAAACTAATAAAAAATATGTCACTCAATCAAGAGCGTTCTGAAGGGGCACCACATATGATTGAATTTATGGGAAAAAGAGACTATTTTAAGAATAATGATAAATTCTTTGGAACTTTGTATGGGATTCCTATGAAAGCTAAGGATAGAGCAGACCTAAAAGATATGTTGAATTCTGGGAATTTTTATCCTGTTGGGGCATCTGTACTTTATGCTATAGCTAAACTGGATAAAGAAAGAATGAAAGACTACAATAGCAAAACACCTTTCCAAATGGCAAGTGAAATGTTAAATATGAGTGATAGTGAAAAGGAAGAAGCTATTGAAGCAGCTAAATTATCAGTTGATTGGGGTGCCATTCAAAAAAAGGCAGCTGATTTTACTCCTTAAAATAACTAGTAACATCACTTAATAGATTTTTATAGACTAAAAATCATTTAAAACCTCTGGATAAATAGTAGTGTATTTTGTTCAGAGGTTTTTTATATAAAATAGAGGTTAATATGTATGTTGTTACTGTTTAGTATTTGCAAATCAATTATTCACAAAAAAAAATAAATCTTTTGTTCATTTGTTCTGAAAATCCTTAAAATAACATATCCATATAAAATCAATAGCTTTAATTTAATAAGGATGAATACAAGGTTATAAAATAATTACTCTTAAACCATATAATCTCTTCTTGGTTAGCTTTAGGGAAAAATAAGAACTAACTGTAGAATTAGAAATAACTCCAAGTTTATGGACATGAATACTTAAGTCTAGCTTTGTTCAAGTAAAACTATATCATTGTGTATTGTTTTTATCCACAAAACTATTAATTAGGACGTAGTTGTTTTTCGATAAATTGAATATTATATGTAAATAATAAGGCAGAAAGCTTATAAAAATTAGAGTTCTAACACTCCATTTTCGCCACCAGCAAAATCATTCCATATATAATTATCTGCGCTATCATCATTGACCCATGAGTTATTATCAACTAGGTATTTAAATTGAAATGAGTTTTCAATGGGTAAATTAATTGAGCCTTTAAAAGTACCGTTTTTTAATTTTTTTAAGGGTAATTGAGTGGTTTCCCAATTATTGAAATCACCAGCAACAGTAACCGATTTTGCCTCTTTTGCATTCCATACAAAAGTAACTTTACACTCAGGTTTAGATTTTAAAAATTGTTTTGAAATTGACATAATTTAGTTTTAGTAATAAAAAATTCTATTACTAAATTTACAAAATAATTTAAAAATAAATTATTGTTACTTATTTAGTTTACAGTAAATTAACATAAGTATTTGATCGAACTAGACTTTTTTAATACAATAGCGACTAAATTTTTGATGGTATTCATAAAATTTAGCCGCTATTAATATAATGTTCACTTATTATTTTTGTTTTTTTTAATTTTTAATAAATAACAAGTCTTTTAGTTTCTACAAGCTTTTTGTGATCATTTTTAAAAATTAAATAATAAATACCACTAGCAACTGTACTCACATCAATAGTTGTTGTTGTAGCTAAAGGGTAGGAGTTAATTTCTTTACCTAAAGCATCACATAAAATCACATTTTTAACAGGTGAATTTTTAAGATTTTCAATGCTAAGAGTAGCTGTTACTGGTATGGGGTAAATTTTGAATTCTTCATCATGATCAGTGATATCATCAATACTAAGTGTATTTGTTTTTTTATGAATTGTTGGATTTAAAGATCCAATTCCCCTAGTAGCTTGCCAAAAATTGTAGAGTCTTTTATCATCGTGATCTGCTTTTTGAGTGGTTACTTTAATTATGGCATCATATTCTTCCCATTCTTTTTCTGTAAGGGCAGTTTTAGTTATAATTACCGTCAACATATTAAATTCTTTTTGTGAGTTTTTATATGAGGGATTTCTAGGGCCAAGATCATTTAATATTTTTTCTGGCGTATATCTTATTACCTCACCTGCTTTAAATGTGTAGGAAGTAAAATCCCCAGTATCCTTATCTTCCTCAAAAGAAAAATCCGTTACATTTGAAAATGAATCAAATGGTGCGACTTCCTCTAAGGGAATCATCCCCATTAGATATAATTCAAATTCGTTATAGGGTACTTGATTACCTCCGTTGGCATTAAAACTAAACCCCGGAGTGGTAAAGCTTCCATCTTTGTTTTTAATTAAATCACTTTGTTTAAAGCCCCCAAGTTGTCCAGGAGTACTCCCTCCGGTTAATCCCCAATGCCCTGGTATTTTACTAAAAGTAAACGAACCGTCTTCATTTTCTTCTGAAGGGGCTTCCCCGGCAATGACATCAAAATTGCCCCAATTATGCATAATTTCATGTAAAAAAGGACCAAATAGCATGCCTTCTTTTTCAGGGAAATGCATTATTGATTTAAGCACTCCATCAGAACCATAAAATTTTGAATCATCACTTTTATCATTCGTAAAACTAATGCCTTCAATTTTACTGTTAATTACATTATTAATTCCAAAATAGTCTATTTTGCCAGTTGTAGGAACTTCTTTTTCATTTAGGACAAAAACAATAAAATCATAGTTGTCTTCAAAATTATTGTAAAGCTCTTTTGTTAAGTTGGAAACAACTTCTTTACTAGTAGTAAAGTCATCATTTTGTATCCAACTATCATATTCTTTTTCAGATAGCTGTAATGAAGCAAAAGTGTTGTTGGAATTTACTTTAATAATGTGTTCTTGTGATAGCGCAACACTAACCGAAAGGCTGAAACCAATATATAAACAATTCTTGGCTTTGGATAATAAGTTAATTTTCATAGCATAATTTTTTTATTGATTATACTTGTTAACCATATAGATATTGTGAAAATTGCTTGCTTGTAAATGAATTTTTACAAATGTTTTGATAGAAAAAACTGAACTTAATAAGTTTTTGTTTTAATTGTTATGTGTTTGTAGGTTAATTAGTTAAATTGAAGGTTTGTACTAGGTATTATATTTTTGTAGGATATCTCGCTATTGCTAAATGGAAGAGCATCCGAGTTAATTTTGGGTGAAATTTATGTGTAAATTATCACCGATATTTTGATGATATTGTTTCCGTTTTCGTGAGAGTGTTGTATTTCGTAGGACTCGTCTTTTTTAAATTTCATTAGTAACAGAATAAAAAAGAATCATTTAAAGTGTTTTGTGAGGTGTATTAAAAAAAGGAAAGTAATTATGTTAAAAATTCCTAGCTTTGATGTATTAAGATGTAATAGATTAAAAATATGTTTTCAAGGTCAAAATCCAAGGAGTCAACTATTGATTTAGAGCAAAAAGAGCTTTTTGAGCATGCTCAGGCACGCATAAAAGAAAAAAAAGGTTTGTACAGGCATTTTATTGTTTTTTTAGTGAGCTGTATTTTTATGATTGTATTAAACCTGGGACTTAATTTTGGAAAAGAATATAAGTTTTTAGAATTAGATTGGTTTGTATTTGGTGTATTAGGGTGGTCTTTTTTCTTTTTAATACACTTTTTTAGAGTAGTGCTCTTTAGTAAGTTTATGGGAAAGGAATGGAAAGCGAAACAATTGGAGCGTTTAGTGGCTAAACAAAAAGCTAAAATTGCTAAAATGGAACAAAAATTGAATTTAGAAATTCCAAAGGATATAGTATCGGAAAAAAGTATTTTATTAGATAATACAGATTTAAATGATACTGAAAAATTACAATAAATTATGATAATACTTATTGCTGCGGCAGCTGAAAATAATGCATTAGGAAAGGATAATGATTTGTTGTGGCATTTGCCAGATGATTTTAAGCGTTTCAAAAAATTGACTTCGGGACACCCTATTATAATGGGAAGAAAAACTTTTGAATCCCTACCTGGCATGCTGCCCAAAAGAACACATATTATAATAACACGTCAAGATGATTATTTTAAAGAAGGTTGTTTGATCGCAAATTCATTAGAACAGGCCGTTGAGCTAGCGGGTACTAGTGCTAAAATTTTTATTATTGGTGGTGGCGAAATTTATACACAATCCTTGAAAATAGCGGATAGTATTGAATTAACTCGAGTACATGCAAATTTTGAAGCGGACACTTTTTTTCCAGAAATTGATACAGAACAATGGGAGTTAGTAGATAACGAACAGCACGAGGCAGATGAAAAACATACCTATTCGTTTTCCTATTTAACCTATGTAAAAAAGTAATAATTTTCTAAGTAAAGACAAATTAAACCGACTATACTCATTCATTCAAGTTATGATTTATGAAACCGTTTAGCTTATTTCTTTTTTTATGTTGTATTACAGCCATGGTATCTTGCGCAAAGCAAAAAGAAACTAAGACTGTTGTTGCTTTGGAATCTTTAGAAAAAAATGGAATAAAAACGCTTGAAGATGCTATTAAAGGTGAAGAATTCACAGATTCAATAGAAATAGAGGGAGATGAGGACTTCATAGAAGAAATTAAGGAAAAACCTTTAGTTGTAAATGATGAAGAGAAAGTAGTTGTTGAAACTTTAAAAAATACCGAAAAACCAATTAAAAAAAAGGATGCTACAAAAGGAGTAGTCATTGAAGAAGAGATAGCAACTGTTCCTGTCAAAGAAATAGGCTCCAAAAATGAAAAAGAAGGAACTTCTAAAAAAGTACAAAAAATTGAAAAAGAAAGTACTCAAGTTCAACATAAAGTAGCAAAAATAGCAACAAAGGAAGTGGAATCGATTGGAGCAATGGAATTTGATCATACTTTATTTGATGCTTTTTTAAATAAATATGTTTCGTCAACAGGTAATGTAAATTACAAAATGATGAAATCGCATCAAATTGAGTTGGAAAGCTATATTAACTCACTCCAAAATAAAACATTAAAAACTACTTGGACTACTAACCAAAAATTAGCTTATTGGATTAATGCCTACAATGCCTTTACATTAAAGCTAATTTTAGATCATTATCCTGTAAATAGTATTACAGCTATTGCAGGTGGAAAACCATGGGATAAAAAGTGGATAGCGCTCAATGGGAAAATGTATTCATTAAACCAGATTGAAAATGATATTATAAGACCTCAATTTAAGGAGCCACGTATTCATTTTGCAGTGAATTGTGCCGCAAAGTCATGTCCTAAATTGGGTAACTTTGCTTATACAGCGTCTAATTTGAATGCCAAGTTAACGAGTCAAACAAAAGCGTTCATTAATAGTAATCTTAATCAAATAAGCGCTACACATTTAAAAATATCTAAAATATTTGAATGGTATAAAAGCGATTTTGGAGATTTAGTTCCATTTATAAAAAAATATTCTACGGTTGTAATTAATGATAATGCGACTGTTGAGTATAATGAGTACGACTGGAGTTTAAA
>NZ_JH621247.1:144318-187631 GCF_000255455.1 Aquimarina agarilytica ZC1
ACTTTTAGCTACATTTGTGTTTCAAAATTTATAAAAATGAAAGCATACGTTTTTCCAGGTCAAGGTGCTCAATTTGTGGGTATGGGAAAGGATCTTTATGATAACGCTCCAATAGCAAAACAACTATTTGATAAGGCTAATGAAATTTTAGGTTTTTCGATAACTGATATTATGTTTGAGGGAACTCCCGAACAATTAAAAGAAACTAAAGTTACTCAGCCGGCTATATTTTTACATTCGGTAATTTTAAGTAAAGTATTAGGGGATGATTTTAAGCCAGATATGGTAGCTGGACACTCTTTAGGAGAATTTTCGGCATTAGTAGCCAATGGAGTATTATCTTTTGAGGATGGTTTAAAATTAGTATCGCAACGTGCTTTAGCTATGCAAAAGGCATGTGAAGCTTCGGCTTCAACTATGGCTGCTGTTTTAGGTTTGGACGATGAAGTAGTGGAGACTGTATGTAATGAAATTGGAGCAGAGGTAGTGCCTGCAAATTATAACTGTCCGGGGCAATTAGTTATTTCGGGTGGCGTGGATGCAATAGCAAAAGCTTGTGAGATATTGAAAGAAAAAGGAGCTCGCAGAGCTTTGGTTTTACCTGTTGGTGGAGGTTTTCATTCTCCATATATGGAACCAGCTAGAGCAGAATTAGCTGCTGCTATTGAGGCAACAACTTTTAATGAGCCAGCTTGTCCAATATACCAAAATGTAACTACTACTGCAGTAAATTCTGCGGAAGCAATCAAAGAAAATTTAATTGCACAATTAACAGCGCCAGTGAAATGGACGCAAAGTATTCAGCAAATGATTGCTGATGGAGCTACATCATTCACAGAAGTTGGACCGGGTAAAGTATTACAAGGTTTAGTGAAAAAGATTGATAGAAGTGCCGAAACTTTTGGAGCAACGTTATAACGTAACTATCTATAAATTTCATACTATAAAAAAAGGAGGCATTGCCTCCTTTTTTTATAGTATGAAATTCCCTTATTAAATCAAAGATCTAAATACAGCTTATTGTAAGTTTTAGAAAAGTAAGCGGTTACTTTTTGATTTTCTTTGTATTTGTTACAGTCCTTTTCGTTTTTAAAGAATATATAATAGACTTGTCCTTTATAGGCTACGGCGACCAAACTTTTATCGCCTTTAAGGCGCTGTTTGCAGTTTACTTTTTCTATGCTAGCTTCAACTTGAATAGCATCTTTTCGGGCTTTATTATCGGCAGTATTAATTTTTAGGAACCATACAATTCCAGTAATAACTAATAGGGAGATAATTAAACTCATAATTTTCATTTTATATTATTTTGTTACAAAATCAATTACTGTTTTGGTAATAAAAGCTATCTGTTCATCATCTAACTCGGTATGCATTGGTAATGAAATTACTTCTTTAACCAATTGATTGGTTACAGGAAAATCGGATTCAAGGTAGCGCTTGTCCGTATATGCTTTTTGGGCATGTAATGGAATTGGATAATAAACACCACAAGGGATGTTGTTTTTATTTAAATGAGCTACTAAAGCGTCCCGATCCGCATCTTTTACTTTTAATGTGTATTGGTGAAAAACATGACAATCACATGTATCACAAATGCCTTCACATTTGGTATGTGTCACTGGTGTTATTATTTGAGGAATATTTTTAAAAGCATCGTTATACTTTCTGGCGGAAGCCCTACGTGCATTATTATAAGTGTCTAAGTTTGGTAGTTTTGCTAGTAAAACAGCAGCTTGAATAGAATCTAAACGCGAATTTACCCCAACTACATCATGGTGATAACGTTGATACATCCCATGATTTACAATACCTCTTATGCTATGTGCAAGCTCATCATTGTTAGTAAAAATAGCACCACCATCACCATAACAACCTAAGTTTTTTGAAGGGAAAAAGGATGTTGAGGCCACGTGACCTAAATTTCCGGTTTTCTTTTTTGTGCCATTAGCAAAGGTATAGGAAGCACCAATACCTTGGGCATTATCTTCGATAATAAAAAGATCATGCTTTTTTGCAATGGTGGTAATAGCTTCCATATTGGCAGCTTGTCCAAATAAATGTACAGGAACAATAGCTTTGGTTTTAGGGGTAATCGCCTTTTCAATTGCTTTTGGATCAATATTAAAGGTATTTGGATCCACATCAACAAGTACGGGTGTTAATTGTAATAATGCAATAACTTCGACAGTGGCAGCAAATGTAAAATCTGCAGTGATTACTTCGTCACCTGGTTGTAAGCCCAAGCCCATCATAGCTATTTGTAAAGCATCGGTTCCATTTGCACAAGGAATAACATGTTTTACATTTAGGTATTTTTCTAATTCCTCCTGAAATTTGTGTACTTGAGGACCATTGATATAAGCGGTGTTGTCAAGAACTTCTTGTATGGAATTGTTTACCGTATTTTTTATTCCTTCATATTGACCTTTTAGGTCAACCATTTGTATTTTTTTCATAAACGAAGTAAGCTAACTATTGAAGCCAAATGAGTTTGATGTACTTGTATTGGGCGTAATGTCAAAAATACGAAATATAGTAGTTTTGTTCAATTGTAATTTTTGAAAATAGCATATTTAGTTATAAACCTAAAGCCTGCTATTGTATTATTAAGTTTATCAAATGTTTAAAGCGTTAAATACAATGACCTGGTTAAAGTAAATAAAGCAGTGATTAATTTGTTAGTTTTTGATCCTTTTGATTTGTATAAATTGTAACTTACTTTTATTGTTATACGATTTACTGATAAGAATTTCGTATAAATATGTTGAATTATTTTTTGCTAGTCTAAGGCAAAAAAATCAAGCATAGCCTTTGCTACGGTTGTTTTTTTTAACGCAAGAATTGTGAAAAAGAAACAGCATATATGCGAAATTCTTATCAGTAAATCGTATTAGTGTGTATAGTACTAATTAAAGTTTTACCACCATGAAAAACGAAAAACGAAGAGAATTTATAAAGCAGCTAGGATTAGTAGCAGGTTCAACAGCCCTATTACCATCATTATTATCTTTTGATTCCATAATAAATACATATAAAAAAGAGGGGTCTCAAAAAAAAATAAATGTAGCCCTTTGTGGATTGGGGAGGTATGCTAAAATTTTAGCAAAAGGTTTAGAGCAAACCAAGCAATGTAAATTAACAGGCTTAGTAACAGGAACACCCGAAAAGGAAATTACCTGGGGGCAAAAGTATAATATCCCTAAAAAGAACATTTATAATTACGATAATTTTGATTCAATAATTGATAATAAAGATATTGATTTGGTTTATGTGGTACTCCCTAATTCCATGCATAAAGAATTTACAATTCGAGCAGCAAATGCGGGTAAGCATGTTATTGTAGAAAAACCTATGGGGTTAAATGCCTTAGAGTGTGTTGAAATGATTGATGCTTGTAAAAAAAATGGAGTACAACTGGCGGTTGGTTACCGTCTTCATTATGAGCCACACCATAAAGAAATAAAAAGGATGGGGCAGGAAAAAGTTTTTGGGAATATTCGATATATAGATGCGTCTTTAGGTTACCGAATAAAAGGTTGGAAAAAGGATGCATGGCATCTAAAAAAGGCTATGTCTGGTGGAGGACCACTTACAAATATTGGTATTTATTGCGTACAAAGTAATCGGTATATTTTAGGCGAAGAGCCTATTGCCGTTACAGCTCAATTTGGACCTGTTCAACGGCCTGATTATTTTAAAGAAGTTGAAGAATCTATTACCTGGCAACTTGAGTTTCCAAGTGGAGCAGTGACTACATCGGCAAGCTCCTACAGTTATAATGTCGACAGATTATATGCCTCTGGTGACGATGGTTTTTTTGAATTAGAACCAGCATTGAGCTATGGGCCATTTAAAGGTAAATCGAGTCTAGGCACTTTCAATTTTCCAGTAATTAACCAACAACAAGTACAGTTAGATGAAATTTCAAAATGTATTTTAAATAAGGAACCTTTACCCATGCATATTAGAGGCGAAGAAGGTCACAAAGATATGTTAGTCATTGATGCGATATACAAATCAGCTGCTACTGGTAAAAAGGTGGTAATTTAAACAAGGCAGTGAATGATAAATGATTTATTAATTCAAAATATAAAAAAAAACGTATCACTTCCGGATACTGATTTAAAACGTATCTGTAATTATTTTAAACCCAAAACCATTCCCAAAAAAGAGTTTTTATTAACTCAAGGAAGCATTTGTAAATTTGAAGGTTTTGTACTTGAAGGTTGTTTTAGGATTTTTATTATTGATAAAAAAGGGCATGAAAATACATTATACTTTGCTGCCAAGGATTGGTGGGTTATGGATATAGATAGTTTTATGAATCAGAAACCATCGGATTTGAATATACAGGCTATAGAAGATAGCAAAGTTCTTTTGATTACTAGAGAAGACAAAACAGATCTCTATAATTCAGTTCCATCCGCCGAAAAACTATTTCGTATTATGTCTCAAAAGTCCATAGTAGCCTGGCAACAGCGGCTTATAAGAAACCATTGTCAAACAGCAAAAGATCGATATAATTATTATATAAGTACCTATCCCGATATTGCATCTAAGTTGACAGATAAGCAAATTGCTGGTTATTTGGGTATTACTCATGAGTTTTTGAGTAAAATCAAAAAGAAATCTTAAATCCAATAAAATTTTATCAAGTTGAACTTGTTCAACTATTTTATTAGACTAGTTTATAATTTTTGCAGTATTAAATTAAAACAAAAATGATGAACTTACTAAGGTCTGCTAGAAGTTGTGCTATTGCTTTTATCCTAACATTAGCGTGTAATGGTGGTTATGCACAAATTACAAATGATATTACTCATGATGAAGCTTTTAAAGTGCTTTTAGCAGCAAAGAAAAAAGCAGAACATTCAAATGTATTAGTAAATATTGCTATAGTAGATGCCGGTACAAACTTAAAGGCATTTATTAGAATGGATAACTCTTTTATAGGAAGTATTGATGTAGCCATAAAAAAAGCAAAAACAGCACGCTATTTTAATATAGATACAGGGAAATTAGGCGAGTTAACACAACCTGGCGGTATTATTTATAACATAGAGCATTCTAATGGAGGGCTAATTACTTTTCCTGGAGGAATACCAATTAAAAATAAAAATGGTGAAATTATAGGTGCGATTGGAGTAAGCGGAGGTACCATAGAACAGGATAGAGCAATTGCTAGTGCAGGAATTAAAGCAGTAATAGATTAACTAAATTTAAAAAAGGTTGAAATGAAGAAAATCTTAAAAAAAATAATTTTTGGAACAGTCTTGTTGGTATTACAAATTTGTAGTGCTCAGGTTTCTAATGAATTAATGCTTTACAGAAAAGATTTCAAGGATATATCTGGCAATAATACTGTTTCTGTGACAAGTTATCAAAAGGGAGATGCTCATTTTGTATTTGCAGGCGGAATAGGAAATATAGATGTATATAGTTTAAATAAAAATGGAGAACTCACCCCAATTAGTAACCATGAATTATACAAAGGAAAAGGGCCAGCAAGGGGTATGGTCGCAGATTCTATTAATGGTAACGACTTTCTATTTGTAGCAAATAAACATGGAAATGCGATTGAAACCTTTAAAATTTTGAATAATGGGGCTCTCGAGCGCGTTTCTTTGGTAGCGGATACCAATAAAACTCATCTTGGTACAGCTATTACATTACAGGTAATACATATGAAAGAATCGTCGTATCTCTTTATTGGCGGTTTAGAAGAAACACCTGGTTTGAGTAGTTTTCAAATACATGATGATGGGAAGCTAACCCATGTACAGTCGATGGAGGATAATGAAATTATTCATACTGATGGAGTAATAGGAATGTATACTCATAAGATTAATGGAAGGACTTTTTTGTATACAGGAGGATTCCAGGATAATGGAGTAAGTAGTTTTAGGGTTTATGAAAATGGGACATTTAAAAATATTAATAATATAAGTGATAATACAAATGATAGGTATTTAACAGGAACTTATCCAGTAACGGGTGTTACTTTAGGCAATAATAATTATGTGATTGTTGGTCATAGGCATCATAAATATTATAAGAGAGCAGGCTTTATAAAAAAAACAGATTTTGTTTACCATGGAGATGCAGTGAGTGTGTTTAAAATAAATAAAAAAGGGGCTTTAATTCCTCACTTTGTTTTAAAGGATGATGAAACCACCAAGTTACAAGGGCAAACTAGAATTGAAGTTGTTTCAGTAGCTAATAATGAAGCTATTTTGGCGGTAGGGACAAGAGATGATGCGAGTATACAGTTGTGTAGATTAAATAAAGAAGGGATTCTTAGTCCTATAAATTATTTAGAGACTGGTTTTTCAATTTATTATGGTTTAAGGTCTCATAAAATAGGGAAGGAAAATTTTTTGATAGCAGGTTCTTTTAGGTTTGATTTGAAAAAGATAGTAACCTATAAAATAGCCCCTAAAATCAATAGGGAAGGGAAAGTTTTAAGGCATATGGTAAACCTTAAATATAAAGATGGTATTGAAGAAAGTAAAGTAAATGAAGCGGTTAAAAACTTTATGAATTTAAAAAATGAAATCCCAGAAATAGCTAGTATAGAATGGGGTATAAATGATAGCACTGAAGGGCATAGTAAGGGATTAACTCATTGTTTCACTTTAACTTTTGCAGATGAACATGCTAGAGAAATATATTTATTTCATAAAGCACATTTACAAATGGTAAGTAAAATTAGTCCCATTATAGCGGATGTTTTGGTATTAGATTATTGGACAAAATAATGATAGTCAATTTTTAATAGGCTTTTGTAAGGATATTAGCCACGCATATCTAAATCACGTAATTCGTTCAATTCTTTTTGTTCAAATTTTTCACGTGCATAATCAAAGCCTTGTTGCCACCACTCGGTCATTAGTTTTTTGTTAAATACTAATGAGTTTTCGGTAAGCTTCGTCGGGGTATAATAAAGGTTAAGCGTGGCATTTTTATTTTTGGCAGCAAGTTTACCAGCCGTTACATTATGTTGTTCTACTTGATCTAATAAATAACCGAATAGATTTACCATTAATGAAAATGGGTTTTTACCTAATATTTTATTCCTATCTAAATTCTCGGATTCTAATATAACCGCGTCTATTTCGGTAGCACCACGTTTTATAGCTTCGCGGATAGGAACTATGGCACCAAAGCCCCCATCGGCATACTCGTAACCATTTTTTTTGGCAATACTCATAAAAGGGATGTAGTTACAGGATATCCAAATCCATTCACAAAAATCTTCATAACTAAATTCGTGGATGGATTTATATTCAGTACAACTTTTGGATAAGTTAGAAACCGTAACGACAACATCGGTTACATTTTTTCGGGCAAATTCAAATTCTTCTCGCGTAAAGTTTTTACGGATGTTTTTACGTAAATTTTTACTTTCGCCAAAGGTGCGTTTTCGTTTAACAAATTGTAAAACAGTGTTTAGGTAATTAATACTCACATATTCTCGGTCCCCTTTATGTTTTACCACAAAAGGATTCAAACTAAAAATAGTATTTTGATTTACATTAGTATAAATATCATGTACTTTATCTATTTTATTAATAGATAAATGAGGGATTAATAAGCTACCTGTGGAGGTGCCTAAAAATAAATCATATTTGCGTTGTTGTACCTGCATAAGGTATTGTGCAACTCCGCCTGCAAAAGCACCTTTACTCCCACCTCCCGAAATGACTAATGCTCGCATTTGTTTTTTTATTTGTTTTATTAATGACTAAGATATAAAAATCATTTACTAATGTAAATCACTTAATCCGTCGTTAATAATTGTTTTACCTTATTGGGAAACGTAGCAGAAAGGCGATTTATTCTTTGCGTATATTTTTCATTAGCATAAAGCGCTTTAAGTGTAGTGCTACAATTCTTTTTAAATCGCCAATTGGGATGTGTGGCACCTAAGGCTAAATTTTGTAAACTTTGATCGGAATAGCTTTGGAGCAATTTTAAATATTCAAAAGCTTTACTGCGTAATCTGTAATGATGATTTGGAGCCGTATACGAATTGAGTTCATTAAAAAATCGGGTACGATCTGTAGTGCTAAACCCTGGAGTGTTTAAGGCAAGGACAAGCCAAAGTGTTCTTATATTTTTATCATTAAAACCAATTAAGTTTTTTGTAGCTTGTAAATAATTCATTTTTTTAGCCTCAAAATTATTCCACAAATTATAAAGTGCGCCTTCCACAGTGGCGTATGAATCTGCTTTTAATAGGAGTGCCATTTTGGGCTCAAATGCTTTGGGAATAGTAGTTAATGAATTAGCTAAGGCTTGTAAAACTTGAGGTTGATTACTTTCGAATGCTTTTTCAAGTAATAAGAGTGCTTCTTTCGAAAAATCTCCTTGTAATTGAGCAACTACTTCTTGTCCTAAATAGGGATTTACAGGAAAATCTAGAGCATCCGATAGTAATTGATATTTTCCAATAAGCGGTTGAGTGCGTTCACCAGCCAATTGCAAATATCTTTTCATAACTTCCGATTGCGTTATAATTTTTAAAGCTTCTCCAGCAGGGAAAGTCGTATTATGTAACCATTTTTTTGCAAATTCAGAAGTGTCTTTTCCTGTTACTTCAAAAACAATACTTAAAAAGTCATAGGTGGTTACATTTTTATATTGGTGTGTTGTTAAAAATTGCTGGACTACTTTTTTAAAATGAGCATCTCCTATGTTGTTACGTAAAGCTACAATAGCCCAAGCCCCGTGTTGATAGTAAGTAAGGGAACTCCCTTTTGGAGTAACTAAGGCTTTTCCTTTTTGTAAATCACTTTGATGATTTAATTGCTCTGCACTTTCATACAGTTTGTAATAAAAGTGATCTTCGCCAAATAGCTCTTTTTCGGCTAATAAGGCGAAATAAGTGGCAAAGCCTTCGTGTAACCAATGGTGATTACTATCTGTTTCGGTAATGATATTTCCAAACCATTGATGCGCTAACTCATGAGCGCTCACATTTACAAAATTTTGATCGTCAAAAGTGTTTGTGTCTACAATAAAATCATCAGAAAATAAGGTACATGCTGTGTTTTCCATCCCGGCATATAAAAAATCACGTACAGGAACTTGCCTGTATATTTTCCAAGGATAGGGAATACCAATTTCAGTTTCTAAAAAATCAAAAACTTTTTTGTGGTAGTTAAAAGTTGACTCGTAATCTGTTATTCTATCCGAATAGATATAATTTTCTAAAGGAACTCCCGAAGCGCTTTTTTCTTCTTTTTTTAGGTATTTACCAATGGCAAGTGCCACCAAATAGCTACTCATAGGTTGTTGCATTTGGTAAACCCATGTAGTAGTAGTATTTGTGGTTGTTTTATGAATTAAACTTCCGTTAGAAATTACTTGGTAGTCTGTATTAAAATCAATTTTTAGTGTAAAAATGATTTTATCATTCATATCATCAATACTAGGTAACCAGTTACTCGTGTATTTACCTTGTCCTTGTGTCCATATTTGTTTATGATTTGGTGAATTGGGGTCAATATTTTTGGCATCCCAACCCCAAAAATAGAGCGCTTTTTTTGGTGTTGTACTATAATTGAAACTAAAGGAATAAGCTGTATTGGCTTTAAAATCCCCCTTTAACCAGATCTTATTGTCCTTGTATTCAACTTTAGCATCTTTAATGGGAGTAACTGTTTCCATTTTTTGAGCATCCAAATAGACTTGATTAGTGTTTTTTAATGGGGTAAATAAAACATCGATTTTTCCAAATACCTTTTGGTTTATAGTGTCGAGTTGTATATGTGCTTCAATAGTTTTAAAATCAACAAGATCTTTTTGTTGGGCCCTACTATAAATAATGCTTGCGCAGAAGCTAAAAATAAGAGAAGTGATTTTTATGAATTGGCTCATATACATAATACAGTTTACGGAGGGACAAATTACAAAAACCAATTTATAATACATGCTAAAAAATGTATCTTAGCATGCTATGAGTGCTGATATATTACAATCACCCGTTGCCTATGTAAAAGGCGTTGGCCCAACTAGAGCCACAGTACTAGAAAAAGAATTAGGAATTCGAGTATGCCAGGATCTACTACATTTTTTTCCTCATCGGTACATTGATCGTACCCGATATTATACGATAAGTGAATTGCAGCAAAATGATGCCGAAGTTCAAATTGTAGGTATGGTTACACAGTTAAAAAATGTAAAACAAAAAAAAGGAGGCAGTCGTTTAGTGGCTACTTTTCAAGATAAAACGGGAAAAATGGAACTGGTTTGGTTCCGAGGAGCTAAGTGGATTCAAGAAAGTATAAAGATAAATGTTCCTTATGTAATTTTTGGAAAGACAAAATATTACAATGGATTTTCCATGCCACATCCCGAAATGGAATTGTTGGATGCCCATAAATCGAGTATGAGTTCCATTATGCAACCGATTTATTCGTCGACCGAAATGTTACAACGAAGGAATATTACCAACAAGGTAGTTTCTAAAATGGTGCAAAATCTGTTTTTGACTAAAGGTGTTTTTTTTGATGAAACGTTGCCAAAGAATATCTTGGAGCATATGAAGCTTATAGGGAAGTCTGAGGCATTATTAAATATACACTTTCCGAAAAGTCAGGAGTTGTTAACTAAAGCGAGTTACCGATTAAAGTTTGAAGAGTTATTTTATATTCAGTTACAATTAATTCGTAAAAATATTCTGCAAAAGCAAAAAATAAAAGGCTATGCATTTGAAAAAGTAGGGGAATTATTTACTAACTTTTATGAAAACTATTTACCTTTTAGTTTAACGGGAGCCCAAAAACGTGTAGTTAAAGAAATCCGTAGGGATATGGGAAGCGAGGCTCAAATGAATCGATTGTTACAAGGAGATGTAGGCTCGGGGAAAACCATAGTGGCTTTAATGAGTATGTTGTTGGCTATTGATAATGGTTATCAGGCTACACTTATGGCACCAACAGCTATTTTGGCAAAACAACATTTTGATGGTATTTCCGCATTAGTGAAGGATTTGCCTATCCATGTGAGTTTACTCATGGGAAGTACAAAAACTAAGGCCAGAAGAGAAATTCATGCAGATTTAGAAAACGGACAAATACATATTATAATAGGAACACATGCCTTGTTAGAGGATAAAGTGAAATTTAACAATTTAGGCTTGGCTATCATTGATGAGCAACACCGTTTTGGCGTAGCCCAACGTGCTAAATTATGGCGAAAAAATGAATTACCACCTCATGTGTTGGTAATGACAGCAACACCTATACCTAGAACTTTAGCAATGAGTTTATATGGGGATTTAGATGTTTCGGTAATTGATGAGTTACCTCCAGGACGTAAGTCAATAAAAACAATGCATAAATATGATGGACAACGTTTAAATGTATTCCATTTTGTAAAACAAGAAATTGCTAAAGGAAGGCAAATATATATTGTATATCCACTAATTCAAGAATCCGAGGCAATGGATTACAAGGATTTAATGGATGGGTTTGAAAGTATTTCACGTGATTTTCCTAAGCCAGAGTATCAAATTTCCATTGTACACGGGCAAATGAAACCTGCAGATAAAGATCATGAGATGGAACGCTTTGTTAAAGGAGAAACTCAAATTATGATAGCCACTACCGTAATCGAAGTGGGTGTAAATGTACCAAACGCCAGTGTAATGATTATTGAGAGTGCAGAGCGTTTTGGCTTGTCACAATTGCATCAATTACGGGGTCGGGTAGGGCGTGGAGCCGAACAAAGTTATTGTATACTAATGTCTGGTTTTAAACTGTCCGAAGATAGTAAAACACGTTTGCAAACCATGGTGCAGACTAATGACGGTTTTGAAATTGCTGAGGTGGATTTAAAATTGCGTGGCCCGGGGGATATTATGGGAACACAACAAAGTGGTGTATTAAACCTAAAAATTGCCGATATTGTAAAGGATAATCAAATTTTGCAGGTAGCTAGGGCTTATGCACAGCAAATATTAAAGGAAGATCCAAACTTAGTATTACCAAAGAATAGTATGATTAAGCAAGCCTATGCTCAGTTAATACAACACAAGAATATCTGGAATTATATTAGTTAGCCTTATTAATAAAGGGATATAATTAGATTGTTTGCTTTGTTTTTTTTGAAGTAAAAGGATAAAATACTAATTTTTAAATCACATGTTATGGCGGCATTTATCAAATTATACGAAGAAAATCCGAATCCTAAGCAAATAGCAGAAGCAGTTAAAGTGCTAAAAAATGGAGGATTAATAATTTATCCAACAGATACCGTTTATGGACTAGGCTGTGATATTACCAGTGTAAAAGCTTTAAATCGTATTGCTAAAATAAAAGGGATTAAGCTTGAAAAAGCCAATTGGTCTTTTATTTGTAAAGATTTGAGTAACCTGTCCGATTATGTGCGCCAGATAGATTCATCTACATTCAAACTATTAAAAAGATGCTTGCCTGGACCTTTTACATTTATCTTACCCGGAAACAATCAATTACCATCAGTGTTTAAAAAAAAGAAAACAGTAGGGATACGTGTCCCCGATAATAAAATATGCCATGACTTAGTAGAGGCACTTGGTAATCCTATAGTATCCACATCAATACATGATGAAGATGAGATTTTGGAATACACAACAGATCCTGAGTTAATATTAGAAAAATGGGGAAATTTAGTAGATTTAGTTATCGATGGAGGTTATGGTGATAATATACCATCAAGCATTGTCGATGTAACTGATAATATCCCCGTAATTGTAAGAGAGGGAAAGGGTGATACAAGCTTAATTTAGAATCTATTATTGTTTACTTTTCTTTTTTGAATATATGTTAATTTTTTTTGTCACTCATTGAATTATAAGTAGTTTTTTTACGTGTTAATTTAATGTTAAATTGATTTATTTTAACCTTGTGAAAATGTAAAGGGGTAAAATAGCATCAATATTGGTAAATTCTATATATGCTTTTTGGGTAGTTATCATAGTATTTTTGGAGTGTAGATTAATCGTATTAATCGATAAAAATTTTACTTATGAAAAAACTATTGAAATTAGGATTGTTAAGTGTAGCACTTGCATCATCCGTTATAGCAAATGCCTCAAATAAAGTTAAAGTTGAAGTTTTAGCTTCAAATGAGTTGAGTATCACTATGTCGGAGGTGGTTGAAGGAGAAGTATTATCAATAACAAATAAAAAAGGAAAGTTAGTATTTTCTGAAATATTAAGCGCAACTAGCTCTTACACTAAAACTTTAGATTTTTCAAAGTTAACTCAAGGCGTATATTATGTAAAAGCAGAAACCGAAAGTGCGGTGAAGGTAACTCCATTTATTATAGTTCCAGATCAAGTTAAAATTATAAAAGGAGCAACTAAAACGTATAATGCACCAGTTTTTAAAGTTGAAAATGGTATTGCTGAGGTGAGTATTGATAATAAAGATTTACATGATGTGTCTATTACTGTATATGCTAAAAATAGTAGTATTCCATTAGAAGAAGTTAGATTGAATACGCCAAAAATAACAAAGACATATAACTTTGAGTCATTACCAGTTTCTGAATATAAAATTGTTATATATCAAGGAGATTATAGTTATGTAAAAACAGTGAAACGCTAGTTTACAAATTTCATAAAGTAAAAAAAAGCCTTGTACAACCCCAATGTACAAGGCTTTTTTATGCGTTAGTATTACCTAATTCGGATTTCGTTTTAGGGTTGTTTGTTGTATTCTTCTTCTGTGTGTTACGTGTCATGATAAAAAACTAATTACGGAGGTAGGTATAAAAGACGCTACCTAACTATTAAAAGGGAGTGAATCTTTAGTTCACCATAGCATATATCATAAGTTTATAAACATAATTTTATGTTTAAAAAAGGGGGGGGCTTAATTCTAAATCTAATTGTCACATTTATAATACATTCAGTAGTGACCTGTGATAATAACTTAAGTTTGTTAGTTTTTTGAGATGTTAAAATGATTGTTTAATCCACTTAATTAGTGTTTTTGGTTAAAATAGCATCAATATAGGTAAATTCTATGTCTGTTATGAGGTGGATGTCGGTAGTACATTTGCAGTGTAAAATTAATCGAGTGAATCGATAAAAATTTCACCTTATGAAAAAAATATTGAAATTAGGATTGTTAAGTGTAGCACTTTTAACAACTGTGGTAGTAAATGCATCAAATAAAGTGAAGGTTGAAGTTTTGGCTTCAAATGAGTTAAGCATCACCATGTCTGAAGTAATCGAAGGAGAGGTGCTTTCGGTTTCTGATAAAAAAGGAGAAGTTGTATTTTCTGAAATATTGAGCGCATCAAGTTCTTATACAAAAACCTTAGACTTTTCAAAATTAACTCAGGGAGTATATTATGTTAAGGCAGAAACTGCTAAGGCTATAAAAGTAACTCCATTTATTATAGTGCCAGATCAGGTTAAAATTGTAAAGGGAGCAACTAAAACATATAATACACCAGTTTTTGAAACTGAAAATGATATAATCAAGTTAGATATAGATAATAAAGATCAGCATGAGGTATCGATAACAGTATATGCTAAAAATAGCAGCATACCATTGGAAGAAGTGAGGTTAAATGCTCCAAAAATCACAAAAAATTATAATTTTAAATCATTACCAGTTTCGGAATATAAAATTATAGTTTATCAAGGAGATTATAGTTATGTAAAAACGATAAAACGTTAGTTTTTAAATTTCGTAAAGTTAAAAGCCTTGTACTCCCCCAAAGTACAAGGCTTTTTTTTGTCTTATCAGTTAGTTTTATGATATGGTAAAATTCATTTCTTTTCGGTAATCAGTTGGTGTTTTACCAGTGTATTTTTTAAAGACTTTGTTAAAGTGTGAAAAGTTATTGAAACCACATTCAAAACAAATTCCTTGAATGCTCTCTTGTTTTTCGGTAAGTAATTTTGTGGCGTGCACTAGTCGGTATTCATTAACAAATTGAGTAAATGTTTTGCCAGTTACTTTTTTGAAATTTCGGCAAAAGGCAGGAGGTGTCATATTTACAAAATCTGAAATTTCTTCAATACTAATTTGCTTTTTGAAATTTTTTTGAACATAATTAAATGTATTATTAATACGACTATTGTCTTGCGCTTGAGCTTTTAAAACAAAGCCTTCAGCATTTAATATTTCAAATTCTTTGGATGCTTCAAGTTTGTGGAGTATAAGTAAGGAGTCTAATATGCGTTCAAAAGGAGATTTTGAGTACATGTTTTCAATAATGGCACCCACCTCTTTTTTTGTTTCTCCAAAAAAAACAAGGCCTTGTTTGGCTCTATCTAGTAAAGCATTTATGGGGTTCATTTCAGATACATTAAAAAAATCCTTGCCTAAATATTCTGGCAACATTTGAATTACTGTTTCATTTCTGGTTTTGGAAAATCCATCGGTAAAACCACAATGCGGTAAGTTGGCGCCGATACAAATTAAATCACCATTTTGATAGTAAGATACGTGACTTCCAATTTGTCGTTTGCCAGAGCCTTCATTCACATATACAATTTCTATTTCTGGATGGTAATGCCATATAGGTTGCTTGTTTTTGTTTTCAATATTAAATCTCTTGTATATCAAAGAGTTGCCAATATCGGGAGCAAGATGCTCAAAACTGGGTTTATTATAATTAATTTTTTGTTCCGTCATTATAGTGAGCTTAATAGAATGTTAAATTGACAATAGTTGAATGTTATTTTTAATATAGGGTTAATATAGCATAAATATAGGTAAATTGTGATGATATATCATACTTGTATTCGATTGTATATTTGTAGCGTACATATTTAATAATCAATTAAATAAACACACTCATGAAAAAACTATTTAAAGGAGGATTGCTTAGTGTAGCACTTTTAGCAGCCGTAGTAGTTAATGCAGCCGAAAAAATGAACGTAAAAGTTTTAGGTTCAAAGGCACTGAACGTTTCTTTATCTGGAGTAGCAAAAGGGGAGTCTTTGTCTATTGTTGATAAAAGTGGAATTACGTTGTTTTCAGAAACATTGAGTCAGGCAGACGTATTTGAAAAAACTTTTGATTTAACCTATTTGCCAGAAGGAGTGTATTTTTTAGAGTCAAATGAGGAAAAAAGAATAAATGTATCACCTATTCTTATAGCAAATAATAAAGTTTCATTAATTGCGGGTGGATCAAAAGTGTATAACGAACCTAGGGTTGTTGTCAATGGTTCCATTGCAAAGGTGGTTTTGGATAATTCTTCAAAAACAGATGTAGTGATTACTGTGAGAGATGCTGATGATTCAGAATTGTTAAGATCTGAGGTGTTAACCGCAGAAAATATATATAAAAAGTTTGATTTTTCTGCCTTACCTAAAGGAGAGACTTATACTATTACAGTTAAGGAAGATGATTATTACTTTATAAAAGAAATTAATTTATAGTTAGTTGTTGTTAATACATAGAATTAGTTGTTAAAATAGCCTTCTTTTTTGAGGGCTATTTTTTTTGTTGAAAATGAATACCATAAATTATAATTATTATGATTTAATTTTGTGATGAAAATAGGATTAAATCCTATTTTTGTCAAAAATAGCAATACATGGCAGGAAACAGTTTTGGAAAAGTATTTAAGTTGACCACTTTTGGTGAATCACACGGGGTAGCTATTGGAGGTGTAATTGATGGTTGTCCAGCAGGCGTTACTATAGATTTTGATGCTATTCAAGCAGAATTAGATCGAAGAAAACCAGGGCAATCAGCCATTGTAACACAACGAAAGGAACCGGATACTGTTGAGTTTTTATCAGGTATTTTTGAAGGTGTAACTACAGGGACCTCAATAGGTTTTGTGATTCGAAATGCGAATCAAAAATCAAAAGATTATTCACATATAAAAGATTCTTTTCGTCCGTCGCATGCAGATTATACCTATTATAAAAAATATGGAGATGTTCGCGATTATCGAGGAGGAGGACGTTCTTCAGCACGAGAAACAGCTTCACGTGTAGTAGCAGGTGCAGTTGCAAAGCAGGTGTTAAAGGGAGTGTCTTTTAATGCCTATGTTACTGGAGTAGGACATTTAAAATTAACTACGCCTTATAATGAATTGGATCTTTCGGCAACCGAGTCTAATATTGTGCGTTGTCCTGACCAAAATATGGCTAGTGAAATGGAAAGCTACATTAAGCAAATTAGAAAAGAAGGGGATACCGTAGGAGGTGTGGTGAGTTGTGTAATTAGTGGTGTTCCTGTTGGTTTAGGAGAGCCTGTATTTGATCGCTTACATGCCGAATTAGGTAAAGCAATGTTGTCTATAAATGCGGTTAAAGGTTTTCAGTACGGTAGTGGTTTTGAAGGATCTGCTTTAAAAGGAAGTCAGCATAATGATCTATTTAATGCAGATGGTACTACAAAAACAAATTTATCCGGAGGTATACAAGGTGGAATATCTAATGGAATGGATATTTACTTTGATGTAGCGTTTAAACCAGTGGCTACAATTATGCAGGATCAACATACGATAGATAAAGAAGGGAATATAGTTGAAATGCAGGGAAAAGGAAGACATGATCCTTGTGTTGTGCCACGTGCTGTGCCTATAGTTGAGGCTATGGCAGCTCTAGTGGTTGTAGATTATATGTTGCAAAATAGAGCAAGTCAAGTCTAACATATTATGTTTCAAAAAAGACATAAAAAAAACTCGTAAAATTTATTTACGAGTTTTTTTTATGTCTTGTTTTGTTTTTAAGAACTTAAAGCTTCACTTAGTGCCGCTTTTTTGTGTCGACTAACAGGAATTTGTTCTTGGTCAATTTCTATATTTCGGTTATTGTAGCGTTCTACTTTCTTCAAATTTACAATATAGGACTTGTGTACCCTTAGGAAACGTTCGCTTGGCAATTGGGACTCAAATGACTTCATAGTGGCTAAAACAACCACAGGGTCACTGTTATCCATAATTAATTTAACATAATCACCTAAAGCTTCTACATATTTCAAATTATTTAAAAATATTTTTCGCTTCTTTAAATTGCTTTTTACAAAAATATAATCTTCATTTTCTGCCGACTTACTTGTAGCAGCCATTTTTGTTTGACTTAAAGCTTTTTCAACTGCAGCATTAAAACGATCTCTTTTTAGTGGTTTACGCAAATAGTCTATAGCATCATAATCAAATGCCTTAAATGCATATTTTGTTTTTCCAGTAACAAATATGGTCTTTGGTTTATTCTCTAAATCATCCAATAAATCAAAACCAGTTAGAATTGGCATTTCAATATCTAAAAACAATAAGTCAACAGGAATATCCAATAATCCATTTTTTGTTTCAATGGCGTTGTTCCACTCTGCTACTAGTTCTAAAGAGGAATGTTCCTCTATAAGTTTAACTATAGCAAGGCGTTGCAACTTTGAATCGTCAACAATGGCACATTTCAGAATGGAGTTATCTTGCATATCTATCTAATTAGTTATACAATACTAAATAATAAAATCCAATATCGCAAGAAAAAACGTGTTTTGTCGGAAAAAAGTGAGTTTTGTCGATGTATAATAATCGATGAAAAGCACTTGTATATTTGACTAAAAAGCTTACTTTTGCAGTCTTAAAATTTAACAAATAAAATTTTTTTTATGAATCATTATGAAACTGTTTTCATCTTGAATCCCGTTTTATCTGAAGAACAGATAAAGGAGACAGTTAAGAAGTATGAGGATCTTCTTACTGAAAATGGAGCAAAGATGGTAGCTAAAGAAGACTGGGGTCTTAAAAAATTAGCTTATCCTATTCAGCACAAAAAAAGTGGTTTTTACCATTTATTTGAGTACACTGTGTCAGGTGAAGTTATAAACAAACTTGAAATTCTATTTAGAAGAGACGAGAGAATAATGCGTTACCTAACTGTAAGCTTAGATAAGCATGCAATTTCTTGGGCAGAAAGAAGAAGAGTTAAACTTAAACAAAAAGCTTAGTTATGGCATCTATAGAACAACAAGCTAAAGGAAAAAAAGATGGAGAGATCAGGTATCTTACTCCATTAAACATTGATACTAATAAAGAGAAGAAGTACTGTCGTTTCCAAAAATCTGGAATCAAGTATGTTGATTATAAAGATCCAGACTGGTTATTAGGTTTTTTAAATGAACAAGGTAAAATTTTACCAAGACGTTTAACAGGAACTTCTTTAAAGTACCAACGTAAGGTAAGTGTTGCAGTAAAAAGAGCTAGACATTTAGCTTTATTGCCATATGTAGCTGACTTAATGAAATAATCGACCAAAACAATGGAACTTATATTAAAAAAAGACGTTGAGAATCTAGGATTCGCAGACGATATAGTAGAAGTTAAAAATGGTTACGGTCGTAACTTTTTAATTCCTCAAGGATATGGAGTACTTGCTACTGTTTCTGCTAAAAAAGTATTAGCAGAAAATTTAAAGCAACGTGCATATAAAGAGCAGAAGTTAGTTGATGATGCGCAAGCATTAGCTAATAAACTTAATGGTCTTGAAATTAAAATTTCTTCTAAATCAGGAGCTGGTGGTAAATTATTTGGATCTATCACTAATGCCGATGTTGCTGATGCTTTAGCTAAAGAAGGAATTTCTATTGAAAAGAAATTTATCAGCGTTCCAGGTGGTTCAATTAAGCGTTTAGGATCTTATGAAGCTCCTGTGCGTTTTCACCGTAACGTAATTGCAAATGCTGCTTTTGAAGTTGTTGCTGAAAAAGCATAAGTATTTGAAAAAATAAGAAATAAGGCTATCTTGAAAAAGATGGCCTTTTTTTATGTCAATCAAAATAGAGAAAACAAGTAAAATGAAATACGCTCGTTTATCAAAAGAACAATTAGAAGCTTTACATCAAGAGTTTATTAATTTTTTAGCAACACAATCTATAACAGGTGACGAGTGGGCTGAAATTAAAGCAAATAAACCCGAAGTTGCAGAAGAGGAAATTGATGTTTTTAGTGATATGATTTGGGAAGGTGTTTTGAATAAAGTGGAATTTTTAGAACATTTTTCAAAAGATCAAATTCATTTGTTTTTCCTTACGGAAGAAAAAATGCATTTAATAGCTATTAAAGTAAAAAATAAGGCTATTGATTTATTAACCGATGAAGGTTATAAGTGGTTGCAGCAAAATTTAATGGATGATAGTGTGGCATTTTTTAATGCAACAAAGGAGTATACCGAAGATAAAAATGTAGATAAATTCAAAATTATCGAGCAAGGAGCTAATATAACCAAAGGAGATTTGTATGCTTACTTTGCAAAGTTATTAGATAACAAAAAGGATTAATGGAGTTGTAGTCTGTATCTTATGATAGCTTTATTGCGGCTATTTAAACCCGAATTATGCATTAAAAAATCTATTACGTCTGCGATCTACTTCAAATACTATCGTAAACTGTATTTTTTAATTTAACCATAACGGTGCTATGCTGAAATTAAGAAAACACTAGTATTTATTGTATATCACAGCCTCATGACAAAGTTTCAATGCATAATTCGGGTTAAACAAACAAAAGCCCTTTTTTCAATGAAATAAGGGCTTTTTGTTTTAAAGGTATCTTGTTTGTTGTTTAGCTTTTCATAGTTACAATACGCTGTGGCAACGGAGCGTCGTAGTTTGCTTCTCCAAGGGCTTCTACAATTTTTTGACGTGTATCCCAATATACATCCCAATAGTCATCAGATGTAGAGTAAGGTAGTGCTAATAATTCAACGCCGTTCGGACCTAGATTATTTACAGCTACTCTAGGAGCAGGATCCTTCATTACTTTGTCATCGGCTTTTAGTACATTCATTACTACTTCTTTTGCTTTTTTTATGTCTGTACCATACTGAATTGCAAAAGGCATATCAACTCTTAAATGTCCAATTGTGGTTAGGTTAGTAATAGCTGCTGCCGTGATAGATCCATTTGGTATAATTTCAGTTTTGTTTTGAAAAGTTTCTAATATGGTAACAAAAACAGAAATTTCCTTTACAAAACCTAGTTTTCCGTTAGTTTCAATTAAGTCGCCTACTTTAAAGGGTCTAAAAATAAGAAGCATAACACCTGCGGCCATATGCCCTAATGATCCGTTAAAGGCACCACCAATGGCTAAACCTACAGCTGCAAGTAAAGCAGCAAAAGTAGCAGTCGGTATCCCTACAATTCCAGCAATGGAAATAAATAATAGTACTTTGAGTAAAAAACCAACAAGTGTAAGTAGAAAAGGTTTTAAAGTGCTATCAATTTTACTGGTATCAAAAGCTTTGCGAACGGCTTTTAGAATAACTTTTATAATCCATAGTCCAATAATAAGTGCTACTATACCACCTACTATTTTAAGGCCATATTGTGCAACGCCTTCTTGAAGTGAATTAAATAATCCGCTCAGGGAATTCATAACATCGCTGCTGGTTTTTGTGACATTTTGGGTAATGCTCTCTTGCATAGTAATAGTTTTAATTTAAAATTTAAGTTCTATTAAATTTCATAAAACTAATTGTAAATCAATATGTTTTGGTGTAAATAATTAAAAATATTAGATGAAAGTGTAGTTAAATTCGTTAAAAATCCAAGAATAAACTTTTGATCTCGTCATTTGGGATCATGCAGCTTTCTTTTTTTCCGAACCATTTATACCTGTTTTTGGCAATAAAATCATAAATGGGATCTCTCATTTTTTCTGGAAAAAACAGAAATATCCTTAGCAATGGGTATAGGCCAGATAGTTCTTTTGATATTTCTAATGCAGCTGTAGATTTAAAGTAATAAGCTTTTTTAGGGTCAATAAGAATTATGGAATCTATGATTTTTGGGTCAATATTTCGCTCAGCTAATAATTCTTTACCCAATTCACTTTGTAATGAGGCATATCGAAAATTTCGTTTTTTATCATGTTTAATCATAAATTGTATGGCGCCACTGCACAGGTTGCAAACGCCATCAAAAAGAATGATTTTTATGTCTTTAGGGAGGTTATTGTAGTCCAAGTTCTTTTCTTAAAGGGGTGAATTTATTGGAATTTTGATTCCAGTAAGGTAATAATTTTGTCGTAATTCTTTTAGCAGTTGTGGGTAAGTGAGGTGAGATTTCTTCACTCCAGCTTTCAATAATATACGGGAATTGTTGTTGGAATGTAATTTTTAAGCTCCGTTTTAGTTCTGGATATGTTAAAGAGAATGTGTTTAAATTGTTGTTTTTTTGGATAGATGCTATGGCTTTATAGCTTTGCGTTTTTTTGTGGTTTAATCTTAAAAATTCAAAGGAAGGAATGCAGTTTATTTCGCCTTTAGGTAATAGTTTGTCACCATGTATTCGAATTAGATTCCATAACTCGTTTTCAAGGATGCTTTTTTGTAATGATAATTTTTGATCTCCTTCCGATGCAAAGTATGATTTTATATCTATTTCAAAATTCTTTTTGTTGTTAAGCTGCATAAAAGTTTGGCCACACCATTCTTGAATACTAGCAGTGGTTTTAAGTGCGTGTTTTTTTTCTCCCTTTAAAGGGGAAAAAGAACTTTGCATAATACTATAAGGGTATATGCCTGTAGTAAACTTTTTAACACTGTTAAGTTTGAGTACAGGGATGTTTTTTGGAGCTGAAATGTCAGCCTTTACTTGTTTTATTGGTAAAAAATCTTCGGTAACATAAATAAGTGTGGCAGTTCCATTACGTAATTCGCCATACCTGTTTTGAGATAATTCATAGGTGGAAATCTCGGCTTCTCCTTGGTACCAATAACTTTTAAAATCGCTAGTTAGCTCAATTGGATTTGGTCTGTTTTTGGAGCTTTCCTGACAATTTACTAGGTGAATACTTAGTAAAAGACTTATGGCTATTGGCGTAAGTGATTTTTTCATAAGCAGTAAATCAGGGTTAGGAATTCGCAAAATTATTTTTTTTTTAAATTACAAAAGCATGTTAGTAAATTACGACTAGTTTAAGGTTTTGTCAATGCAATTAACGTTTCGTAAACAATATGCGTGGGTAAACCAACTACATTAAAGTAGCTTCCTTTAATTTTATCAATACCAATAAGTCCAATCCATTCTTGGATCCCATAGGCGCCAGCTTTATCAATCGGATTGTAGTTGGTTACATAATAATCAATTTCTTCAATAGTTAATTCTTTAAAGTGAACCTTGGTGGTGAAATGTTTAGTTATTTGTTTGTTTTTAGTGGTAAAACTAACAGAGGAAATGACATCATGCCAGTCATTGCTTAAGCTGGCTATCATTAGTTTAGCGTGTTCTGCGGATTGTGGCTTGCCAAGTGCATGGTGATTGTGCCAAACAATAGTATCGCTAGTAATTAAAATATCGTTATGTTGTAAGCGTTGTTTAAAAGCTGCGGCTTTTAGTTCGGATAAATAATTGGTAATTTCTTCAGCTTTTAAATGATCTGGATAAACTTCGTCAACAGGTTGTAGTTGGATCTCAAAATCAATTTCGAGGTCTTTTAAAAATTGTTGTCGTCTGGGAGATCCAGAGGCAAGAATGATTTGATGATTTTTTAGTTTTTCTTGAAGCATTTTGAGTCGAATTAAAAGGGTTACCTGTGGTGATAGGGTTCATTTTTTAAAATAGTAAAACCGCGGTATAGTTGTTCGATAATAAATAAACGTACCATTTGATGCGAAAAAGTCATTTTTGAAAGAGAAATTTTTCCATTGGCTCTTTTGTAGATAGTCTCGCTAAATCCATAAGGGCCACCTATAACAAAAAATAAATTTTTGATGCCACTATTCATGTGTTTTTGAAGGTAATTGGAAAAATCCACTGAATTGAATTGTTTACCATTTTCGTCCAAAAGGATAAGTGTATCAGATGTGTTTATTTTTTTTAAAATAAGTTCACCTTCCTTTTCTTTTTGTTGAGTTTCGCTTAAGTTTTTAACTTTTTTTAAATCAGGTATGATTTCAAAATTGAACTTTATATAAAAACTGAGGCGTTTTTTATAGTCTTCAATTAATTGGGTTAATTGAAGACTGTCGGTTTTTCCAATAGCTAATAATGTAATTGTCATTGAAACAAATTCGGATTACTTTGTACATTAGCAAAAATAACGATACCAAATGATAAGTAAGGAGCAATTTAACCATGAAATAGAATTAATCATTGCTAATGCCATTCGTGAAGACGTTGGTGATGGAGATCATAGTTCATTAGCATGTATACCAAAAGACACTCAAGGAAAGGCAAAACTATTGGTGAAAGACGAAGGGATTTTAGCAGGAGTGGCGTTTGCTAAACAAGTTTGTGCTTATGTAGATCCTAATCTTGAAATTGAAGTGTTAATACCAGATGGTAGTGCTGTTAAGTACGGAGATATTGCTTTTTATATTTCTGGAAGTTCATTAGCTATTTTAAAAGCTGAGCGATTAGTGTTAAATGCTATGCAGCGAATGAGTGCTATAGCGACTAAAACTAAGTTTTTTGTTGATTTATTAGCGGGTACAGGAACAAAAATTTTAGATACCAGAAAAACCACGCCGGGAATACGTGCGCTAGAAAAATGGGCAGTAACCATTGGTGGGGGTGAAAATCATCGTTTTGCATTATATGATATGATCATGCTTAAGGATAATCATATTGATTTTGCAGGAGGTATTACACAGGCTATTAATCAAACAAAAAGCTATTTAAAGGAAACCGGCCGTGATTTAAAAATAATAGTAGAAGCACGCGATTTAAATGAAATTAAAGAAATTTTAAAATCCGATGGGGTATATCGTATTTTAATTGATAACTTTAATTACGAAGATACGCGTGAAGCAGTTCGATTAATTGGGGATACCTGTTTAACAGAATCTAGTGGAGGAATTGATGAGCATACCATTCGAAAATATGCTGAATGTGGTGTCAATTATATCAGTAGTGGAGCGTTAACGCATTCGGTATATAATTTAGATTTAAGTTTAAAAGCAGTATGATTTGTCATTTAAATTAACAAAAATAGGATTAAAAATACCAGGGGTACTTTTGTTAACTAAAGTGCTTAAAAAAATTGTAATACCGGGTTTTGAAGGACTTTCAATTTACGATTTAGTAAAAATGTACGTAAATGGAATAGTTGAAGGGGCATTTAGTACACGTGCGTCTGCTATTTCATTTAGTGTTTTTACGGCTATTTTTCCTTTTTTATTATTTTTATTAAACTTAATATCGGTAATACCAATTGATGGTTTTCAGGAGGAATTTATTGTTTTTATAAATAGTTTATTGCCGCCGCGAACTTCAGATTTTTTTGATAGTATAATTTATGATATAGCCAATAAGCCTAGACCAGGTTTATTGTCTTCTACATTTGTGCTTTCGATGGTGTTTATGACAAATGGGATTAATGCTGTTTTTTCGGGATTTCAAAACTCATTTCATACCAAAATAAGTCGTAACTTTTTAAAACAATATGGTGTAGCGTTTTGGGTGGCAATAATTGTGGCATTGTTCTTGATATCTACGGTGTATATCATTCTGTATTTTACATATTTAGTTACAGCTTATGAGCAATTTTTAATAGGTGATACTATATTTTGGTTAAAATTTGGAAGAGTAGGAATTTTCATTTTAATGATTTTTACAACTATGGCAACATTATTTTATTTTGGAACAAAAGAAGGGAGAATTACTCGTTTTTTTTCGCCTGGAGCAGTATTAACAACAGTTTTAATAATTGTGACTACATATTTGTTCGGATTTTATATCGATAATTTTTCTCGTTATAACGAGTTGTATGGTTCAATTGGTGCCTTATTAATATTGATGTTTTATATTTGGATTAATGCAAATTTAGTTTTGTTAGGATATGAGCTTAATGCCAGTTTAAGAAATTTAAAAATGCAAACAGTTAATAAATAATAATTAAGAAATTATGAAGAAAGTATTACTAGCATTAGTCGCTTTAATGATGTTGAACTCAGCAGTAGCGCAAACTGTAATAGGTGATGCAACATTGCCTAATAACAAAACTTATGAATCTCATGAGCTTATTTTGAATGGAGCTGGATTACGTGAAAAATTATGGTTTGATTTGTATGCCGCTGGTTTATTTTTGAAGGAGAAAAATACAGATGCGGATGCAGTCGTAGCAGCAGACCAACCAATGGCAATACATTTAGTTATCTTATCTGGAATGTTGTCAAAAAAGAAAATGATTGGTGCGTTTAGAGATGGATTTGAAAATACAAATGATAAAGCTACTGTTCAAAAGCTTCAATCTAAAATAGATAAATATGTCTCATTCATCTCTGAAGAAATTAGTGTGAGTGATCGGTATGATATCATTTATACCACAGAAAAAGGAAACGAATTATACAAAAATGGAAAACTACTAGGAGCTATTGAAGGTCTTGAATTTAAAAAAGCATTATTTAATATATGGCTTTCAAAAGAACCTGTAGATGATGATTTAAAAGATAGTATGTTAGGAAATTAAAAAATAGTATCTTTGCAAACTTTAAAACCCAAATTTAAAACCCTAAATATGAAACAATTACTTATAACCCTTGCGTTGCTTTGCTCGGTTGTAGCTACTGGATATGCTCAAATCCCTGTAGGAAGAACAGTTATGGAATATGAAGTTGAGTATGATGATACCACACTTAAAATGAATGGAGCGGGAACATGTTCAATGCTTTTTATTGAATTATACTCTGGTGGTCTTTATTTACAGGAAAAAAGTAGCGATCCAATTGCTATAGCATATGATGATGAAACAATGGCTATTCGAATTAAAATCACATCAAAATTGATTAAGCGTGAAACAATGTTGAGTGCCATCGAAGAAGGTTTTGAGAAAGCTACCGAAGGTAAAACAGGTCCTTTAAAAGATAGAATAGCAAAAGTTAGAGAGTATTATGCGAAGCCGATAAGTAAAGGAGATTTGTTAGAGCTTGTGTATGTCAAGGGTAAGGGAGTTTTCTGTTACTTAAACTCTAAAGAGCTTGGTGTTATCGAGGGACAAGATTTTAAATTCGCTTTATTTAAAATATGGTTAGGTGAAAATCCAGCTAGTGAAAGTTTAAAGAAAGGGATGTTAGGAGATTTTTAGAAAACAACTCATTTTATAATATTAAAACCTTAATTGTGATTATTTGAGCAATTAAGGTTTTTTTTATATGTAAAATTAACTATTTAGTTTATTGTAGTTTAAATACAATAGCTTATATTTGCACTCAGAAATTAATCCCTACTAACCCGATAGGAATTAAATATTTTACGACAAACTAGGTATGATAACAGAAAAAGTAGCAGGAGCAAATACTACATATGCGCAAGATGCGAGTTCGGAAAAACCAATTCGGAGTGTTGTGAAAGCAGTCAGTTGGCGTGTGGTAGGTACACTGGATACTTTAGTGGTGTCCTATTTAGTACTCGGTGAAGGAAGGTTAGGGGAGGCTTCAGCAATTGCAGGAGTGGATTTTGTAACTAAAATGATTTTATACTTTGCTCACGAAAGAGTTTGGAATAAGGTAAAATGGGGAAAGTAGTTTGATATTGCTTTTTTAGGATAGTAGTAAAAATAAATTTTGCTGAAAGTGAATAACTGACGGCTGAAAGCTGAAAATATGAGTTTTACACAAGAAGAAATAGTAAAATATAACGAGGAACTTAAAGGGAAAACGCCTTTGGAAATCGTACAGTGGGCAGTAAGTAAGGCGAAAAAACCTGTGGTAACAACAAATTTTAGACCTTACGAAGCTTCGATATTGGAAGTATGCGTTGCGGCAAAAGCTGATATCCCTGTTATTTGGTGTGATTCTGGTTACAATACGCCAAATACGTATCGCCATGCCGAAGCTGTAATTGCGCAATTGAATCTAAATGTGGATTTGTATGTGCCTCAACAAACAGTAGCACACAGGGATGTGGTTATGGGAGTACCTGGGGTTGATGATCCTAAGCATGCTGAATTTACGAAGCGGGTGAAATTAGAGCCTTTTGGTAGAGCAATGGAAGCACATAAACCAGATGTTTGGTTTACAAATTTAAGAAAAGGACAAACCACATTGCGTGACTCGTTGGATATATTAAGTTTGGGAGCTAATGGCGTATTAAAAGTAAGTCCTTTTTATAATTACTCTGATGCCGAATTGGATGTCTATTTATCAGAAAAAGGATTGCCAAATGAACATAAGTATTTCGATCCAACTAAAGTCTTAGGGAATAGGGAGTGTGGATTACATACGAGTAATTAAAATGTGATATTTGTTCTGTCGAATCGTTTTAGTTTTTATGGTATTACTAGCTAAAATGAATGATGAAAATAAAATTGATAATCCCCTTAATGAGCCGTATTTTTGCAAATTCAAAAAGGGAGATAAAATAAATAAGAAATTATTGATAGCTGAAAGCCATAGGTGGACAGCTGAAAGCTGAAAAAAAATGAGTAAAGAACTTTCAATAAATCCATTAGAAACAGAAGCGATACATATATTTCGCGAAGTAGTTTCTCAGTTCGAAAAGCCAGTATTGTTATTTTCGGGAGGAAAAGATTCTATTACATTGGTGCGTTTGGCGCAAAAAGCCTTCTGGCCAGCAAAAATACCTTTTCCATTGTTGCACGTGGATACAGGTCATAATTTCCCTGAAACTATCGAATTTAGAGATCGTTTAGCTAAGGAGTTGGGTGTGGAGCTTATTGTGCGTAATGTGCAAGATGCTATTGATGCAGGTAAAGTGAAGGAAGAAACGGGGAAGTACGCAAGTCGTAATTCATTACAAACAGTAACACTTTTAGATGCTTTAGAAGAATTTAAATTCGATGCCGCTATTGGTGGAGCGCGTCGTGATGAAGAAAAGGCACGTGCTAAAGAGCGTATTTTTTCGGTACGTGATGATTTTGGACAGTGGGATGAAAAAAACCAACGTCCAGAATTGTTTGATATGTTGAACGGAAAAATTGATTTAGGTCAGAACGTTCGCGTATTTCCAATTAGTAACTGGACAGAATTGGATGTATGGAGTTATATAGAGCAAGAAGAAATTGAAATTCCTTCTATTTATTTTGCGCACAAACGTAAAACTTTTGTTCGTGATGGCATGATATGGTCTGCCGAAGATGATGTAGTGTATAGAGAAGAAGATGAAATTGTAGAAGAGCGATTAGTGCGTTTTCGTACTGTAGGTGATATGTCATGTACCGCAGCGGTACTTTCAGATGCTGTAAGTATCGAAAAAGTAGTAGGTGAGATTAGAGAAAGTACAATTTCAGAACGTGGTGCGCGTATTGATGATAAACGATCCGAAGCTGCAATGGAAACACGTAAGCAACAAGGGTACTTTTAATAGTTGTGAGTTAGCAGTTGTGGGTTGAGTGTCTTTTCAATTGCTGTAAAATAAGTTATAAACAGATAAAATAGGAGTTTTAGTTTAGTGGTCAATATAAATTAAGTCTGACAACTGACAACTAAAAACTACCAACCAAAATAGGATGGAAGTATTAAAAATAGCAACAGCAGGAAGTGTCGATGACGGTAAAAGTACCTTAATCGGTCGTATCCTTTATGATACAAAATCATTAACTACAGATAAATTAGAAGCTATTGAAACACGTAGTAAAGCTAATGGCTTTGACTATTTGGATTTTTCATTGGCAACCGATGGTCTAGTAGCAGAGCGTGAGCAAGGGATTACTATTGATGTAGCACATATTTACTTTTCAACAGCAAAAAAGAGTTACATTATTGCAGATACTCCAGGTCATATTGAGTATACACGAAATATGGTTACAGGGGCATCAACATCGCAAGCATCTATTATATTAGTTGATGCACGTAATGGTGTTATTGAGCAGACATATCGTCACTTTTTTATCAATAATTTATTGAGAATAAAAGATATTGTAGTTGCTGTAAATAAAATGGATTTAGTAGATTTTTCGGAAGAAAAATTTAATGCTATCAAAGCTGAGTTCGAAAAAATGATAGCTCAAAGTGATTACAAGGATCAAAACATCACTTTTGTACCGATTAGCGCTTTAAAAGGAGATAATGTTGTTTCTACATCAGAAAATACACCTTGGTACAAAGGAGAGTCTATTCTGGATCATTTGGAAAAGTTAGAAGCTCAAGATGTATTTGAAAAAGGACAAGCGCGTTTTCCAGTACAAACGGTTATTCGTCCTAAGAAAGATGAATTTCATGATTTTAGAGGATATGCAGGGAAACTTTATGGAGGTGATTTAGCTGTTGGTGATCAAGTAACAGTATTACCATCATTAACAAAATCGAAAATTAAAGAGATTTATTTCTTTGATAAAAAATTTGACAAAGCAGGTAGAGGAAGTTCAATTAATGTAACTTTAGAAGACAATATTAATGTATCTCGTGGGGATATGATTGTGAAAACCGGTGAAGAGCCAGGAGTTCACAAAACATTAAAAGCTAAAGTATGTTGGATGGATAGTAAAAACCTAGTTGGAGGTACTAAATATTTATTACAACATGGAGTAAATAGAGTGCAAGCTATGGTTACTGGTATTGATAATGTATTAGCTCCGGATTTTTCAGGAGAGGATGCCTCGGCAGATGCATTAGCATTAAATCAAATAGGTGAAGTAAACATTAAGTTAGCAAAGCCTGTTTTTTATGATAAGTACGCAGAAAATAAAACCAATGGATCATTCATATTAATTGATCCACAAACAAACCACACGGCAGGAGTAGGGTTTATACAGTAGTCATCAGCCTTTGGCTGAAGTACTAAGTAGTGAGTACAAAGTATTAAGTTTTAAAGTGTTTGATAAAGTTGTAACATCGAACGGACAACTAACAACAGACAACTAACAACCAAATTAAGATGCAAAGTTTTAGAACCGAAATAGAGAATCCAATTGTTGAAAAGGACATTATCGAATTAGCCGATAAAATCCAGATGTTTCACAATGGAAAAATTGATGAAGAAAAGTTTCGTAGTTTACGTTTAGCACGTGGAGTATATGGGCAACGTCAGGAAGGCGTTCAAATGATTCGTATTAAATTGCCTTATGGTAAAGTACGATCAAATCAATTACGTCGTATTTGTGCCGTGTCCGATGAGTATTCTCGTGGACGTTTACATATAACTACGCGTCAAGATATTCAAATTCACTATGTGGATTTAAATCGTACACCAGAACTTTGGGCTGAGCTAGAAAAAGACGAAGTTACTTTGCGTGAAGCTTGTGGAAATGTGGTACGTAACGTTACGGCATCGGAAACAGCAGGTTTTGATGTGAATGAGCCGTTTGATGTACAGCCTTATGCCCATGCTATATTTGAAGAATTTTTACGTAATCCTATCTGTCAAGAAATGGGACGTAAGTTCAAAGTATCTTTCTCTTCAACAGATGAAGATACAGGATTGTCTTATTTACATGATATCGGTTTTATAGCAAAAATAGAAAATGGAGTACGTGGGTTTAAAGTAATGGTTGCTGGAGGATTAGGTTCTCAGCCACATCTTGCGGAAACCTTATATGAGTTTTTAGCAGCGGAAGAAATTATTCCTGCAATGAACGCTATTTTACGTGTGTTTGACCGTTTTGGAGAACGTAAGAGTAGAGCTAAAGCCCGAATGAAATTCTTAATGGCAAAAATTGGTTTGGATGCCTTTAAAGAATTAGTAGAAGAGCAACGTATTGCGGTTCCGTATACCTCTGTAGCTATTGATGCAGATGCGTATCCACAGCCTGTAATTGCTGAAGTTTCTGAAATTCCTTCAGTGGAAATTAAGGATCAAAAAGCATTTACACAATGGAAAGCAACTAACTTGATTCCGCAAAAGCAAGCAGGTTATATAGCTATTGGAGTAAAAGTATTGTTAGGAGATTTTTATACAGACAAAGCACGTTTATTAGCTGACTTGGTAGATAAATATGCTGCAGGTGAAATTCGTTTGACTTTACGTCAAAACATTGTGATTCCTCATGTTAAGGAAGAATTAATTGAGGTTGTTTATGCTGAATTAGAAAAACTAGGTTTTGTTGATGCTGGATATAATAAAGCAGTAGATATTACAGCTTGTCCAGGTACAGATACCTGTAACTTAGGTATAGCTAGTAGTACGGGTATTGCCGAAGAATTAGAAAAAGTAATAGCGTCCGAATTTCCACAGTATTTGAACAATGAAGATGTGGTAATTAAGATTAGTGGATGTATGAATGCTTGTGGTCAACACAACATGGCAAACATTGGTTTCCAAGGAATGACCATTCGTACAAAAGATAAAAAAGTAGCACCTGCATTACAAGTATTACTTGGAGGAGGTAACTTTGGAAATGGTGAAGCTCGTTTTGCCGATAAGGTAGTAAAAATACCAAGTAGACGTGGACCGGAAGCTTTACGTAGAATCTTAAATGATTTTGATGCTAATGGGAATGGTAAAAAGTTTGAGGAGTATTATGCTGAAAAAGGGGAACGTTATTTTTATGATTTCCTAACTGAATTGTCAGAAGCAGATAGTCTTCCAGCTGAATACTTTATTGATTGGGGAACTAATGAAGAGTATGTAAAAGCAATTGGTGTAGGTGAATGTGCTGGTGTAGTAATTGATTTAATTGAAACATTATTCTTAGAAAGTGAAGAAAAAATAGCTAATGCTAAAATTTCTTTTGATAATGGAGTATATAGCGATGCTATTTATCATGCTTACAGTTCTCAAATTAATTCTGCAAAAGCAATTTTGTTAGCCGAAAATAAAAAGACAAATACACAGGCAGATATAGTAGCTGGGTTTGATAAAGAATTTGTGGAAACAGGTGTAATCAAATTAGAAGGTACATTTGCCGATAGTGTGTATGCGATTAATAAAAATGCGCCAACAAAAGATTTTGCAACGGATTATATCGCTGATGCAGAAGCATTTTTAGTAGCAGTACGTAAATTTAGAGCAGCCTCACAAAACGCATAAGTATTGAGTAACTATAACGAAAATACAAGTAAAGGGAAGTTAACCGTAGTTGGAGCAGGTCCAGGTGACGTGGAATTGATTACGTTAAAAGCCATCAAAGCATTAAAATCGGCAGATGCAGTATTATATGATGCTTTGGTAAACCCGGAGTTATTGGATTACTGTACTAATGCAGACCTTTTATACGTAGGTAAACGTAAGGGGTGCTACGCTTTTCAACAAGAACAAATTAATGAGTTAATAGTTCAGTATGGGAAAAGTCATGGACATGTAGTACGTTTAAAAGGAGGAGACCCATTTATTTTTGGACGTGGCGCCGAGGAAATGGAATATGCAGCAAAGCAAGGAATGGAAGTGGCTATGGTACCAGGATTATCATCGTCAGTTTCGGTACCAGCAATGCAAAATATTCCAGTTACTAAACGCGGAAGTGCAGAAAGTTTTTGGGTAATCACAGCGACAACCAAGGAGCATAAGTTATCCAAAGATGTGTTAACAGCAGCTAAGAGTAATGCTACGGTAGTGATTTTAATGGGAATGCATAAATTAGGTCAAATTACCGAAGTTTTTGCTAACGAAGGAAAATCAGAAACACCAGTAGCCATTATTCAAAATGGTACACGAGATACAGAAAAAGTTGTAGTAGCAACAATAGCAACTATTGAAAAGGAAGTGAAAAAACAGGAATTGTCATCGCCAGCAATCATAGTTATTGGTGAAGTGGTAAATCATAGGACATCGCTTTTGGAAATGCAACAAAAGTTAAATGAAGTATAATGTGAGCTATTGGCTATCAGCAATAGGCTTTTAGCTTTTAATTTGTAAAAAGAAAGCCAATTGCCATGGGCTAAAGGCTAACAGCAAAAAGATGGAAAGAAATAATTTATATCCCGTTTTTCTAAAAGTAAAAAACCTTAATGTACTTATAGTAGGTGGAGGTAATGTTGCGGAAGAAAAACTACATTTCTTGACCAAGTCAAGTCCCGATGCTAAGGTGTTATTAGTAGCTCCAATGTTTAGAGAAGGGACAATTGCTTTAGCAAATAAGTTTTGTGCAACTATGGTTACCGATGTGTATCATGAAAAGTATTTGGAAGGTAGGCATATTGTAATTGCAACTACAGAAAAACCAGAAGTAAATGTACAGGTTTGGAAGGATTGTAGAGCACAAGCTAAGTTAGTAAATGTAGCAGATAACCCTCCATATTGTGATTTTTACATGGGAGGCATTGTTACAAAAGGAAATGTAAAAGTGGCTATTTCGACAAACGGAAAGTCACCAACAACGGCCAAACGTTTACGTCAATTTTTTGAGGAAGTAATTCCTGAAAATGTAGATGATTTGGTACAGAATTTGAACGAGTACAGAAAAACCATAAAAGGTGATTTTGAAGAGAAAGTAGAAACTCTTAATGAATTCACTAAAGGATTAATAGCAAAAAAAGAAAAGTAATGATAAAAACTGATATTCTTATTATCGGAGCAGGGCCAACAGGATTGTTTTGTGTTTTTGAAGCAGGTTTATTAAAATTAAAAACGCACCTTATTGATGCTTTACCACAACCAGGTGGACAGTGTTCAGAAATATATCCAAAAAAACCTATTTATGATATTCCTGGCTTTCCAGAAGTATTGGCAGGGGATTTGGTAGATAACCTAATGGAGCAGATTAAGCCTTTTGAGCCTGGATTTACTTTAGGAGATCGTGCCGAAACTATTGAAACTTTAGATGATGGTACGTTTGTAGTTACTACAAAGCGTGGTGTAAAACACAATGCTCCTGTAGTTGCTATTGCAGGTGGGTTAGGTTCTTTTGAGCCACGTAAACCACCTATCCCAGGAATTGAAGGATTTGAAGATAAAGGCGTTTCTTATATTATACGTGATCCAGAGGTATACCGTGATAAAAAAGTAGTTATTGCTGGAGGTGGAGATTCTGCTTTAGACTGGTCTATATTTTTAGCTGATGTTGCAGCTGAGGTAACTTTAGTACACCGTAGAAAAGAATTTCGTGGAGCTTTAGATTCTGTTGAAAAAGTAGAAGAGCTTTCAAAAGCAGGAAAGATTAATTTGATTACTGATGCCGAAGTAAAAGAACTTTTTGGTGAAGGAGAATTATCTGGTGTGGGGATAAAGCACAAAGAAAAGGGAGATATTAAATTAGAGGTAGATAATTTTATACCACTATTTGGATTATCTCCAAAATTAGGACCAATAGGTAACTGGGGGTTAGAGATAGAGAAGAATGCTATTAAAGTGGATAATTCATACGATTATCAAACTAATATTCCTGGAATTTATGCAATTGGAGATGTAAATACGTATAAAGGAAAATTAAAATTAATTCTTTCTGGTTTTCACGAAGCTGCAATTATGTGTCAGAGTGCTTATCAAAGAATATTTCCAGATAAAAAATATGTAATGAAGTATACCACTGTTGGTGGAGTTACAGGTTTTGATGGAAGTAAGAAAGAAGCGAAAAAAGAAGTAGTAAAAGCTATTGGATAATTTTTGTTGTCAGTTTGTAGTTGTCAGTTGTTAGTTTAATAATTGGGAAACTTCACAAACTTGACTTTAATTAAAATATAAATATTTAGTTGTTTTCATTTTAGGTGTATAAGACCTAACAACTAACAACTAACAACTAACAACTAGTATGTCAGACGTTACAATAAAAATCACAGACCGTGAAGGTAAAGTACACGAAGTACAAGCACCTACCGATATGGCAATGAACTTAATGGAGGTTTGTAAAGCTTATGAATTACCTGTTGAGGGTACGTGTGGAGGAATGGCTATGTGTGCATCTTGTCAATGTTATGTAACTTCCGATACTCCGTTACCAGAAATGGGTTATGATGAGGATATGATGCTAGCAGAAGCTTTTCATGTAGAAGATAATTCACGTTTAGGATGTCAAATTCCAATTACTCCTGAATTGGATGGGTTAGAGGTAACTTTAGCACCCGAATAAATTACATGAATAATAATAATTGTAAAACCGCCTTTTAGGGCGGTTTTTTTATATGATATGTTTTAAAATAGTGTCAAAGGCATAATGAAGAGCCTTGATGTTACTTAAATGTTAATAAAACTAATTTTTTATGGTTAAATTGCATATTCAATAGACTTTCGCTGGAAGTAGTATAACTTCTTCTCTAAGAATTGAAAAATACATGAAACAAAAAAAAATTGCCATAGTAGGAAGTGGTCTTGTAGGCTCATTATTAGCTATTTATTTAAGGAAAAGAAATTATCAGATTACTGTTTTTGATCGTAGACCCGATATACGAAAGATAAAGTTTAGTGGGCGTTCTATTAATTTAGCGATGTCTGTTCGCGGTTGGAATGCTTTGGAGGCTATAGGGATTAAAGAAGAGGTTGAAGGATTAGGAATACCCATGTATCATCGATATATCCATGTGAATACCAAAGATGATTATACGCAAAAATATGGAAAAGATGGAGAGGCAATTTACTCTATATCTCGTGGAGTATTGAATCGTAAAATGATTGATTTAGCGGAAAAGGAAGGTGTAGTATTTAAATTTGAAGAAAAAGTATGGGATGTAAATTTGCCCGAAGCTAAATTGTATACAGGTGAAACTGAAAAAGGAAAGTGGGAAGAACATGAATTTGATTTAATTTTTGGATGTGATGGTGCTTTTTCACGTATACGTCATAAAATGCAGCGTCGAAGTAGATTTAATTATTCGCAAGATTTTTTAAATACAGGCTATAAAGAATTATCGATTCCTGCAGATGCTAATGGAAAACATGTTATAGATAAAAATGCGTTACATATTTGGCCTAGAGGTAAATTTATGCTTATCGCTTTACCAAATTTAGATGGAAGTTTTACTTGTACACTATTTATGCCTCATGAAGGCGAAAATTCATTTGAAAGTTTAACTACCCCACAAGAAGTTCGAGTATTTTGGCAAACCTATTTTCCAGATACGTTACAAATTATGCCAACATTGTTAGAGGATTATATGAGTAATCCAACAAGTGCCTTGGTAACTATGAAATGTTACCCTTGGACCTATTGGAACAAAGTAGCTTTGGTGGGTGATTCTGCTCATGCTGTTGTGCCGTTTTATGGTCAAGGAATGAATGCAGGTTTTGAAGATGTATTTGAGTTGGATCAGATTATTGAAAGATTAGGAGATACAGATTGGCAAAACATTTTTGAGACCTATCAGGAACAACGTAAACCTAATGCAGATGCTATTGCGGAGCTTTCGTATCGTAATTTTATGGAAATGAGTCAAAAAACAGCTGATCCAAACTTTATACTACGTAAAAAAATAGAAAAGAAATTTTCGGAACACTATCCTGAGTTATGGCAGCCTTTATATTCGCGTGTGACCTTTTCAAATCGCCCTTATTCTGAAGCGATTAGTTATGGTGAAGTACAAGCAGAAATAATGGATCAGGTGATGCAAATGGAAAACATCAAACAAGATTGGGATACTGATGTTGTTATGGAGTTTATTAAAGAGAAATCCTCAAAAAGCATGATTTAAAAAATGATTTTTTTTAAATAGATAAAGCTCATATCATTATGGAAACTCATTTTGTAAGTATTGGTTCATCATTATACAAGGAAGCTTGTCAACTGAGAAAAGAATTGTTTTTTAAAGACTTGGAAAATGCAGAACTTTTGTTAAATGATAACTATGAAAAAAATAGTATGCATTTAGTAATAGAAAGTAAAGGTGCTGTCATTGGTACTGGAAGACTTACAATAACCGATAATAATACTATTGGAATCATTTCTCAGATGGCTATTGATCCAGATTTTCAACGACTAGGCTTGGGGAAATTTATTTTACAATCTTTGTTAAAAAGAGGCAGGGAATTAAATGTAAATAGGATAACGCTAAATGCAAGACTGACGGCTATAACGTTTTATGCTAAAAATGAGTTTATTCCTATAGGGGAGGTTTTTGCATCGACAAAAACAGGAGTACTCCATCAACAGATGGAATTACAGTTAGGTTAATTTCTGATTTAAAAAAAAAGTTACCTAAGAATAAAAAGTAAATCAACTATTAGGGGTTAATTTCTTTTGTGTATTCATAAACAAAAGCATCTACAATATTACCTTTTGTAAAAACCTTGGTAGTTGTTCTGATGAATAAGCTCTCTTCTGGTTTTTTTGGAAAAAAACCTTCGTAAAAATCAAGTTCAGAAAGTACGAAAGTGTTATTTGATGTGATTTTTAATAATTCACCATAAGTTTTGTAAGTCTTATTACTATCAAGCTTTATTCCTGGGAATTCTCCTAAATGATATTTTTTAGCATAAATATAACCTTTAGCTATTTTTGTCGAATTTTTTTTGAGCAATTGAGCAAAGGGATTTTTGTGTTTGTTTAAGAGTGTACCGTAAACAAACAAGAAAATTTCGTTATTCATTTTTTAACAATTCAGGGAATTTAGCTTTAAAACGATTTAAACGAGGAATTGAAACTCTAACAATATATGGATATTCAGGATTGCGCTTTTCATAATCCTGATGATATGCTTCGGCTTTATAAAATTTTTCAAAAGGAATAATTTCTGTTCTTACTTTTTTTGAAATGGTATTCTGCACTTCTTTTCTGGCTTCCACAGCAATTAGTCGTTCATTTTCATTTTGAAAGAAAATAATAGAACGATAAGCAGATCCAAAGTCAGGTGCTTGACCATATGTTGTTGGATTTTGTGAGCCGTAATAAACTTTTACAAGTGTTTTGAAGTTAATGATTTTAGGGTCATATTGTACTTCTATAGTTTCAGCATGTCCAGAATTCCCAGAACCAACTTGTTTGTACGTTGGGTTATCAGTAATACCTCCAGAATAGCCCGAAACAACTTCTTGTACTCCTTTTACACTTTCAAAAATAGCTTCAACACACCAAAAACACCCACTAGCAAAATAGGCGTTTTGCAAACCGTCATTACGTTGAGTTTGTATGGGTTCCGAGTTAATTTTAGAAATAGGATTTTTTGGATTATTAATACAGGCATTAATGCCCAAAATAAAAAGGGATAAAATAACTAATGATTTCATGACTGTAGGTTTTATATAAGTAATAGTCTACATTGGGGAGTAGACCTTTCTATTAAAGATACAAAAAAGCCCTCAACTATAAAAATAGTGAGGGCTACTTGTTGTTAAAAGAAGGTTTTATCCGTTCATAGATATTAGAAACTCTTCGTTGTTTTTTGTTTGCTTTACACGTTGGTTTATGGATTCCATAGCTTCTACAGGATTCATATCAGCTAAAAACTTACGTAATACCCACATGCGTTGCATAGTAGTGTCATCAAGTAAAATGTCATCTCTACGAGTGCTACTTGAAACAAGATCAATAGCAGGGAAAATACGGCGGTTAGATATTTTTCGATCTAACTGTAATTCCATATTACCAGTACCTTTAAATTCTTCAAAAATAACTTCGTCCATTTTTGAACCAGTTTCTGTTAAGGCTGTAGCAATAATTGTAAGTGATCCTCCACCTTCAATATTACGGGCAGCTCCAAAGAAACGTTTAGGCTTGTGTAGGGCATTAGCATCTACACCACCACTTAGAATTTTACCACTAGCAGGTTGAACCGTATTATAGGCACGAGCTAAACGCGTAATAGAGTCAAGTAAAATAACTACATCATGACCACATTCAACCAAACGCTTTGCTTTTTCTAAAACAATGTTTGCTACTTTCACATGTTCATGAGCTTCCTTGTCAAAGGTTGAGGCTATAACTTCACCTTGAACATTACGTTGCATATCTGTTACCTCTTCAGGGCGTTCATCAATAAGTAATATCATCTGATAAACTTCAGGATGGTTGGCTGCAATAGCATTAGCAACATCCTTTAGTAGCATAGTTTTACCAGTTTTTGGTTGTGCTACAATCATTCCACGTTGCCCTTTTCCTATAGGAGAAAACAAATCCATAATTCGAGTTGAAATGGTACTTTGTCTATCTGCAATATTAAATTTTTCTTGAGGGAAAAGTGGTGTCAAGTGTTCAAATGATACACGATCACGAACCACTTGGGGACTGAGTCCATTAATTTGGTTTACTTTAATTAAAGGAAAGTATTTTTCACCTTCTTTGGGTGGGCGTACTTGACCAAGTACGGTATCACCAGTTTTTAAACCAAATAATCTTATTTGAGATTGTGATACATAAATATCATCGGGTGATGATAAGTAGTTGTAGTCACTGGAACGTAAAAAACCATAGCCGTCCTGCATAATGTCTAAAACACCTTCGCTCTCTATTATGGCGTCAAATTCAAAGTCAGGCTCCTTGTAACGATTTCTAGGGTCTCTGTTTCCTTTATTGTCTCTAGTATTTCCGTTATTATTTTTGTGATTTTTGTTTTTGTGATTGTTGTTAGCGTTGTTGCCACGATCGTTTTTTTCAAAACGAGGTTTGTTGGGCTCTCTTTTTTCATTTTTTACAACTTCTTTTACAGGAGCAGCATCTTTTTCAGGTGCTTTTCGCTTTGGTTTAGCTAATTCAGGAGTGTTGTTGTTTTCCTTTTTAGGAACAACGCGCTCTTTACGCTCCCTTTTAGGTTTGCTAGGAGCAGGAGTTGTTGTTTCTTTGGCTGTTTTAGTTGGAGCTTCTGGTTTGCTCTCATTAACTTTGGTTTCAGTAGGTTCCTCCTTTAGAACAGAAGCTACTTTGGCTACTTTAGTTGGGTCATCAGCTTGATGATCCAAAATTTGATATACTAAATCCAGTTTTTTTAAAGTACGAAATTTAGGAACTTTTAATGCCTTAGCCATTTCCTGTAGCTCAGGTAACTTTTTTGATTTTAAATCAGAAATTTCTAACATGTAATTTGTTAATTATCTTTTTATTTATAGAGAATAAATACTAGAAAGTATGTATTGAGTCTGAAGATTGTTAAATAGTTTTGAAACTATTCGTTATTGCAAGTATACAACAATATTTTTATTAGAAAAACTCTTTATCAAATTACTTGTTAGTTAATTGCTTAAGTTTTTTTAGTTAAATTGAGATTGACAAGAATAGAGATTGTTAGGTGACTCATATTTCTTTTTTTGAGTTTATTTGTTGATTTTTAAAAAGAAACAGCTATTTTTGTAATACAGAAGAAAAAAAGTATGATTCAACGTATTCAAAGCGTTTATTTATTATTAGCAGCATTAGTATCCGGAGTTTTGTCTTATTTTTTTCCAACTGGTTTTGATAAAGTAGGGGAAATAAGTGCTCCATTTTATTATGAAATGTTGTTGATTTCAGCTTTATTATCGTTCATTATTATTTTTGTTTTTAAAAATAGAAAGCTTCAATTTGTTTTGGGGCGATTAAATATACTATTAAATGTTATTTTACTAGGCGTTTTCGTGTATTTGACACTAACTGTATCTGGAGAGGTTTTTGCTTCTGAGAAGGGTATTGGGCGGTTCATACCTGTGCTATCTATCGTTTTAATTGTGTTAGCCAACAAGGCTATTAAAAAGGATGAGCAGCTCGTAAAATCTGTGGACAGATTACGATAAACACTTAACTAGTATTTTGTGCGAAAAAAAGCCAGCGTCTGCCAACGCTGGCTTTTTTATTTTCAAAATTATTTCACATCAAAATTGATTATTTTCTGTGAGATCCATCACAATAGGGTGGATTGTTGGTGAGTTTACATGTGCATAATGAAGCTTCTTTTGCTTCAGTTACTTCGAATGCTAAAGAGGGTGTAGCATTGTGTTTTCTGTGAGATCCATCGCAAAAAGGTTGATTTTCACTATGGCTACATGTGCACCATGCATATTTTTTACCAGGTTCTAGGCTTACTTTAATGGGTGTTTTTTTATCAGACATAGTATATTTTTTTAATTCTAAATTACAATATACTTCTACTTGAGTTAAGATTGATTTTAAATAATAGCGCATTTTAAGTGTGTTTTTAGAAGACTTTGCTTTGTTAACTATGTATGGGGTGTTATTTGTTAATAAATTGTAAATAATTAGCTGAATTTTGACTGTAATACTTGGTTTAATTCACTATTTTGCTTGTTAGAATTGAAATAAAAAAAATTAAATTTTTATATATATGGCTGACGGAGAAAAGCTGATTCCTATTAATATTGAAGAGGAAATGAAATCGGCATACATCGATTATTCGATGTCTGTAATTGTTTCTAGGGCGTTACCCGATGTACGTGATGGACTAAAGCCAGTACACCGTAGGGTGTTATTTGGAATGCATGAGCTGGGTGTTAGGGCTTCAAGTGCTCATAAAAAATCTGCAAGAATTGTTGGAGAGGTACTAGGTAAGTATCACCCACATGGTGATACATCTGTATATGATGCAATGGTACGTATGGCTCAGGAATGGAGTATGCGTTATATGCTAGTTGATGGACAAGGAAATTTTGGATCTGTTGATGGAGATAGTCCTGCAGCAATGCGATATACCGAAGCAAGAATGCGAAAGATATCGGAAGATATGCTTGCTGATATTGATAAAGAAACTGTTGATCATACATTAAATTTTGATGATACGTTAAAAGAACCTACAGTGCTTCCAACACGAGTGCCCGGTTTGTTAATTAACGGAGCATCTGGAATTGCGGTGGGTATGGCGACTAATATGCCTCCACATAATTTAGGAGAAGTTATTGATGGTACCGTGGCGTACATTGATAATAATGATATTGAAGTTGAAGGTTTAATGGAGTATATAAAAGCTCCAGATTTCCCTACCGGAGGAATAATATATGGCTATGATGGAGTGCGTGAAGCATTTAAAACTGGTCGAGGTCGTATTGTGATGCGAGCTAAAGCTACTATTGAAGAGGTTAGAGGTAAAGAATGTATTATTGTTAGTGAGATTCCTTATCAGGTAAATAAAGCCGAAATGATTAAAAAAACGGCTGAGCTCATTAATGATAAAAAAATAGATGGAATTTCTTCGATTCGTGATGAATCCGATAGAAAAGGAATGCGTATTGTTTATGTGTTAAAGCGTGACGCTATTCCAAATATTGTATTAAATATGCTTTACAAGCATACGCAATTGCAAACTTCATTTAGTGTAAATAATATAGCATTAGTAAATGGACGACCTCAGTTACTTAATGTGAAAGATATGATTCACTATTTTGTGGAACATCGACATGAAGTTGTGGTAAGAAGAACTACTTATGAATTAAGAAAGGCAGAGGAAAGAGCTCATATTTTAGAAGGTTTAATCATTGCTTCGGATAATATTGATGAGGTTATAGCATTAATTAGAGCATCAAATAATGCGGATGAGGCTCGTGCAAAATTGATTGAACGTTTTAAGTTAACTGAGATACAAGCTAAAGCAATAGTTGAAATGCGTTTGCGTCAGTTGACTGGACTGGAACAAGATAAATTACGTGCTGAGTATGATGAGTTAATGAAGACAATTGAAGATCTGAAAGATATTTTAGATAAGAAAGAGCGTCGA
>NZ_JH621247.1:187681-229115 GCF_000255455.1 Aquimarina agarilytica ZC1
TGGACGTCGTTCTCAAATTGAATATGCGGGAGGAGATTTTAGTATTGAGGATATGATACCTAATGAAAAGGTGGTAATTACCATTTCTCATGCCGGTTATATAAAACGAACTTCGCTTACTGAATACAAAACACAAAATAGAGGTGGAGTAGGTCAAAAAGGAAGTACAACACGTAATGAGGACTTTTTAGAGCATCTATTTGTTGGGACAAACCACCAATACATGTTGTTTTTTACTCAAAAAGGAAAATGTTTTTGGATGCGTGTGTTTGAAATTCCAGAAGGAGCTAAGGCAACAAAAGGAAGAGCTATTCAGAATTTGATTAATATTGAGCAAGATGATAAAGTGAAAGCTTTTATTTGTACTCAAGATTTAAAGGATGAAGAGTATATTAATAATCATTACGTGATTATGGCAACAAAAAAGGGTCAAGTTAAAAAGACCTCTTTAGAGCAGTATTCTCGTCCAAGAGTTAATGGAATTAATGCCATAACTATTAAAGAAGAAGATGAGCTTTTAGAAGCTAAATTGACAAATGGTGAAAGTCAAATTATGCTAGCTTTAAAATCGGGTAAATCAATTCGATTTGAAGAGGCCAAAACGCGTCCAATGGGTCGAGGAGCTTCTGGAGTTAGAGGAATTAGATTGGCGCATGAAAAAGATGAAGTGATAGGGATGGTTGCGGTGAATGACCCGGAAAGTAATATCCTAGTTGTTTCTGAAAATGGATATGGAAAACGTTCAAGCCTAGAAGACTATCGTATAACCAACCGAGGAGGTAAGGGAGTTAAAACTATTTCGGTTACTGAGAAAACTGGAGAGTTAGTGGCAATTAAAAATGTTACTGATGCCGATGATTTAATGATTATTAATAAATCGGGTATTGCAATTCGACTTTCGGTTGAAGAATTAAGAGTTATGGGGCGTGCTACTCAAGGGGTGCGTTTAATTAACTTAAAAGGAAAAGATTCGATTGCAGCGGTAGCTAAGGTAATGAATGATGATGAGGATATAGATGATGCGGAATTAGTAGCGGGTGCTAATGCGGACGTAATTGAAAGTAATGATGTAGTTGCTGACGCTGATCAGGAAGCTGATAATGATAATGCTTCTCAATCTGAGGAGTAATATTAAAAATAAGCTTAGGATTAAAAATAGGTTAAGTATTTATTTACTTGACCTATTTTTTTTGCTTTAACTCTTTGGGATAGGAGTGTTTAGGTATACTAGATATTAGTATTCTCTTGATCTTTATAGTATTTGTTGTGTTTGAATTAAATAATGTAATTTATAATATGATCATTAAAAAAATTAAATAGGCTGTGTGCTTTGTATAATGAAGGAAGGGGTGTTGAGATAAGGTTAAAATTTATCTGCGTTGCCTTGCGAAATTTGAGTTTGAATATAAGTTAACGGTGGTTTTTTTTGATGTTTTAACTTTAGCTAAGCTTTGGGTGTAAAAAAAAAAGACTGCCTTTTCAAGCAGTCTTTTTTATTTTTATTGATGTGTAAGCTTATTTCAATTTGAAAGTTACTTTTCTTCTTAATTGTAAAGATTCTTTTGATGTTCCAGATGCCGTTTCACCATTTCCTGTGTGTGATAATCTTTCAGCAGCAATTCCAGATTCAATTAATATGTCATAGACTTTCTTTGCTCTTCTCGCTGATAGGCTTGAATTAAAAGAATCACTACCTCTTTGGTCAGCAAAACCAATTAACTCGGCTTTTGCCTCTGGGTGTTCTTTCATGTATTCAATTAAGTAATTGATTGCGTCAAGAGAGTAAATACTAGGTGTAGCACTCGCAGTATTAAAGTAAACATTAACATAGCCTTCACCTAATAGTTTTTTAATAGCTTCGTCATAAGAAACTTCAGGAGCGGTAGTTGCAGTAGGAGTGTCATTTGCGTATTTTCGGTCCAAAGCAGTTTCAAATTCGTCAGGAATACCGTTTCTGTTGTTGTCAATAGTAACACCCTTAGTGTTTACTGTTACACCAGAAGTAGTGTTAGGTTCTCTGTCTAAATAATCAGCTACACCATCTTGATCAGTATCAATCATGTCGGCTTCAATGTTAGCTATTTTTGTACTAAGCTCTTCAAGTTGTTTAGAACTAGCTCCATCTTCAATAGTCCAATCTGCGTGATTTTCATTTTTACCTAAATTAATAGCAAAACCAGCTGTAGCAGTAAGCATTGATCCAAAACCAGAAACGTTTTGGGCTCCATCCCAATTGAAATTTTGTCCTAAATGCCTTAAGTAGCTTAAATCAACTTGAAAAGATACTCTTTTTGATAGTTTTAATTGAGGGGTCAATCCTAAAATAAAATTAACAGCAAGCTCGTCACCAGTATTACCCAAAGTATTATAATCAAATGAGGATAAACCTCCACCTCCATGGAATAATAATCCAATATTTTTAAATGCAGTGGTTCTAAATCCCATGATATTGCCAAGGTTTATTACTCCTTGTATTGATCCTCGGTAGTATTTAGTTTCAAATTCAATAGAATTATCGTCATTGTTAATATCTTGATAACCAAAATCTGCTTTAATTCCAAATTTAGTATTAAGGCTGTAGCGTACTCCAAAATTACCTGCTACAAATTCGGGTACTGGGGAAAAGTGCCCTGGAGAAGCTAAATTAAATGTTTTAAGTGCCCCGGCATCAAGTTCAATAGACCATTTGTTGTAAGTGTTTTCTTGCGAATGTAAAGCACCTATAGTTAAAGTTGTTATGATTATAAGTAGTGTTTTTTTCATGGTTAAGCAGTAGTAAATTAGTATATATTTACAACCAAAAGTATGAAAAAGTACATTAAAAATAATGTTTTTTGTTAAATGTAGGTGTTTTTATTTGTTAATTTATTAATTTATAAGGTTTTGACATTTTTTTTGTAGGAAGATTTTTAGCATTTAAAATGTTAAAATTCTATATTTTTGTTTAGTTTTTTATTAACTACACTTTTAGCTAAGGTGTATTCTGTTTAATATATCAAATTAACATGGTATTTTGCTTAGATGAAAAAAAGAACTTTAATTAAAAAAATAGTTTATTAGTTGTATAATTATAAAAAATGCGTATTTTTGCCATCCGAAAACGAAAAGATTTTTAGCAATGAAACAAGGTATTCACCCAGAGAATTATAGATTAGTAGCTTTTAAGGACATGTCTAATGATGATGTTTTTATTACTAAATCAGCAGCAAATACAAAAGAAACTATTGAAATCGATGGAGTTGAGTATCCAGTAATAAAATTGGAGATTTCAAGGACATCTCATCCGTTCTATACAGGTAAGTCTAAACTTATCGATACAGCAGGACGTATTGATAAATTTAAAAACAAATACGCAAAATTTAAAAAATAATTTTGTAGTTTTCTTATAGCAAAAGCCTTCTTTTAGAAGGCTTTTTTTGTTTGTCCTAATTAAAATAATAAATGTTCAGGTATTTAGTTGTTTCAGCATATTTACATTAGTATTTTCGTAAGTATAAATACTAGCAAAATGAACTATATTTTATTTGATGGACCGCAAAGGCAAGCTTTATTACCTTTTACCTATACAAGACCTGTTGCCGATATCCGTATTGGAATATTAACCATACGAGAAAAATGGGAACGCTATTTAGGAAGCACTACTTCAACAGTTACCGAAGATTATTTAGCTGAAAAATGGCCAATGGTTGAGCTGGAATCAAATACATTTATTTGTGGAGGCATTCTACCTACCAAAAAATTGGTAAAAGCAATAAAAGCTTTACAATTGAAAGAGGTTTTGTATTCAGAAAATGAAGAATTGATTGCTTTTTGTGTGCCCGAAGGGGAGGATCCTGATTTGGATTCTTATAAAGCAATTCAATTTAATGATGCTTTTGCTGAAGTAAAAAATACATGGGATATTTTTAGTTTAAATGAACAAGCAATTGAAGCAGATTTTGAGTTATTAACTGTTGACGAAACAAGCCAAAAATTATCTGAAACGAATAAAGTAATAGGTGATGGTAGGGTTTTTATAGAAGAAGGGGCTTCGGTCGAATGTGCTATTTTTAATACTACAAAAGGATCCATTTATATAGGTAAAGAAGCTACGGTTATGGAAGGGGCAATAATAAGAGGACCTTTCGCATTATGTGAGTATGCAACAATAAAAATGGGAGCTAAAATTTATGAAGGAACCACAGTTGGACCTCACAGTAAAGTAGGAGGGGAAGTAGGTAACTCTGTGATTTTTGGGTATTCAAACAAAGGGCACGATGGATATTTAGGGAATTCTGTTCTAGGTGAATGGTGTAATTTAGGTGCAGATACAAATACTTCAAATTTAAAAAATAATTACGCGGAGGTGCGTTTATGGAGTTATGAAACGAGCGGCTTTGCTAAAACAGGTTTGCAATTTTGTGGATTAATGATGGGGGACCATTCAAAAAGTGGTATTAATACCATGTTTAATACAGGTACAGTTATAGGAGTTAGTGCTAATATTTTTGGAGGAGGGTTTCCTCGTAATTTTATTCCGAGTTTTAGCTGGGGCGGAAGCGCCGGTTTTGTAACTTATAAAACAAATAAAGCTTTTGAAGTGGCCGAAAAAGTAATGCAGCGTAGAAAAATTGATTTTACAGCGCAAGAGCAAGCTGTTTTGGAACATGTTTTTGAAGAAACTGTTCGTTGGCGAAAAGAGTAATAGTTGCTGGAATTAATATTGATCAACAAATAAAAAAGAGCTTTTTTCATTAAGATAAAAGCTCTTTTTTTATTTTTTTTAAATTATGAGACAACCATTGTTGAAAAAAAAGCGTCTTTATAAATAGAAGACTAAATGAAATCACTTTTGAAAGTAATAGCACTCTATAAAAATGAAGAAGCACTGCTAAAAGGGCTGTTAAAAAACAACCGAAGTGCGCAGCGTAAGCTTTACGAATTGCATGCACCAAAAATGTTAAGTGTTTGTCGGTATTATATAAAAGATTTGCATCATGCAGAAGAAGTGATGTTAAATGGTTTTTTTAAAGTATTTCAAAATGTGAACAAATTTAAGAATGAAGGTAGTTTTGAAGGTTGGATTCGAAAAATTATGGTAAGAGAGGCTATTTCTTATTTAAGAAGTCAAAAGAAAATTGAATTCATAACAGAAACTATAGTATTAGAGAGTGAATATGAAAATAATATTCATTCAACTATTGAGGTAGATCAAATACAACATTGTATTGATTTGCTTCCCGAAGGGTATAAAATAGTATTTGTGATGTATGCTATTGAAGGTTATAAACATAGTGAAATTTCAAAAATGCTAAAAATCACAGAAGGGACATCGAAATCGCAATTATTTAAAGCGAGAAAGTTATTGCAAAAAAAGGTTAATGAATTAAATAGGACTGGCTATGCTACAAAATGAGTTTGAAAAAGTGAATAAAGAAATGTTAGAAGCTAGGTCAATACAACCTTCAGTAGATGCTTGGGATAGATTATCAAAACGTTTAGATGATGATCAACAAAATAAACACAAGCAGTATAAACGTAAGTATTGGTGGTTGGGTATTGCAGCCAGTTTGATAGGGGCGTTATTTATTACACAACAATTTTTGTATAGTGATTTTATAACTAGATCAACAGATGTTGATATTGTGGTTACTGAAAATAAAGACATAGATCATTTAAATAGAAAGAAAATACTTAAAACAACAACCTTAGTCACGGAAAAACAAGAATTCAATATTGATTCAAATAAAAGTGTTAAGCATAAGACTGCGTTGGTAAATAGAGAGGAAAAGAGTTCAAAAAAGGAGGCTAAAAAGCTTGTGGTGCTAAATGTTGTACCAAAAGAAAAAGTGATGATGCCTTCTCAAGTAGCACACTTGGAAAAAAAAGATACGGTGTTAAAGGGAGTAACATTTCAAGATCAAAAAATAAAAGAGCTATTAGTAGAGGTTGATGCTTTAGAGGAAACAGAGGTAGTATTGTCTAATGAAATTATAGAAGATTTGTTGTTAAAAGCACAAATAGAAATTGATATAGAAAATTCGCAGATAGAAAATAAAGAAACAGTCAACGCTAGTTCATTACTAAAAAGTGTTGAGAATGATTTAGATATGTCTTTTAGAAATAAAGTGCTAAAAGCATTAAAAGAAAATTATTCCAAAGTTAAAACGGGTATAGTGCAACGTAGAGATGATTAGCTAGATCAGATAGCGTTACGCGAAAGGATGTTTTTTATTCCAGTTAAATTTTTAAATAATTACTAATAGTTGACTCAGTATAATTACTTGAGGGTGATAACTATTGTCTTTAAGCAAACAGAAAAAATAATAATTAATTCAAAAAAAAAGAATCATGAATGTAATTACAAAATATATGGTATTGGTATTGGGGTTTGTTATGAATATCCAAGTAGCCAATGCTCAGGATACTATTCAAAAGGATGTAAATCAATTTAAAATCAAAAAGTTAGAAACTTTAAAAGCTGATATTAAAAAACAAGAGCGCGAATTTTTAAAGCAAGAGGTGGCGGCTATTGATGAATTGTATAGCAAAAAGGAAATAACTAAAGAACAAGCAGCGTCACAAAAAATGGAAGCAGCAAAAAAGCGAGCGTTAAATATTGATAATCGAATAGCTATTATTAATAATAAAATTTTGATTTTAAACCGGAATCAAAAGGATGCTAATTACAAAGGAGTGATAATAGGTGATTCTTTAAAAGAAGTATTTAATAGCATCGATTGTGAATCTGATGTTCCGGATGAAAAGGAATATGATAAGCGTATTAAAAGTGGTTTGGTCTTGGCCTTTGGTTTTAATAATGCACTTTTTGATGGAATGGATTTGGAGGACTCTCCATATAAATTTGCAGGATCACGTTTTTTTGAAATTGGATGGGCATGGAATGCCAGAGTTTTTGAACATACTAATTTTATGAGGCTTCGTTATGGGTTATCAATGCAAATAAATAGATTAAAGCCAGATGATAATAAGTTTTTTGTACAGGAAGGGAATAAAACAATGTTGGCAAATTTCCCAAGTAATCTTAAAAAGTCTAAGTTAACCATGACAAATTTGGTATTGCCTTTGCATTTTGAATTTGGACCTTCGAAAAAAGAAGAAAAAGAGACTTATACAAAGTATTCAACAAAGCATAAGTTTAAAATTGGTGTTGGAGGTTATGGAGGACTAAATATAGGAACTAAGCAAAAGCTAAAATTTAAAGAAGATGGCGAACGTGTAAAAGAAAAGCAAAAAAGAGATTTTAATAGAACTAAATTGATTTATGGCGTGAGTAGTTATATTGGTTTTGGGGCAAGTACACTGTATGTAAAATATGACTTATCTCCAATTTTTAAAAATCAAGATGTTGATCAAAATAATATATCAATAGGTATTCGTTTTGATGTAGATTAAAAAGGTACAGATAAAATATTATACGAAATTCTTATCAGTAAATCGTATTAGTAGAAAGCTATCATTTATACATGATATTAATTATATAAAAAATAAAGAGCTATCTTAAAAAAAGAAGCTCTTTATTTTTTATATATCCCACCTAAATTTAGATTAATTTAAGGTAGGAGTTGTGTTGAAATTTAGCGAGAAATTTCAATTAAATGTTCCTCACTTGTACCATTGTTAAAGTTAATTTTTAATAGATATATTCCTTGAGGGTAGCTAATTGTACTAAATTGTAGCCCATTAGGAGTCTCTAGTTGATTGGTAGTAAAACTAGCGATTAATATGGCAGAATTACTATCAAAAAAATCAATGCTCTGAATACTATTGATATCTTGTGTTTGAATATTTATTAAGTCACTAGTCGGATTAGGGAATATTATAATATCACTATTTGTGGTGGTAGCATTCGTTGTAACTATAGGTTGAGTAGGAGGATTAGTATCAATTATTGCTAAAGTAAATTCGGTACTGGCTGTTAATCCATTAAAGTCTATTGCTTCAATAGCAATGCTTAGTATGGAGCCTTGTGAATTTACTGGAGGAATTCCAGATACTGTTCCTGTAGCTTCATTAAATGTTAACCAATTTGGTAGTGCTGTTCCGTTGCTTAAATTTACAATATAAGTTAGTTTATTTCCGGGGTATCCCTTATCAAAAGAATCAGTAACATTTAATTCAAAATTTTGAGCAATAGTTGCCGTTTGATTAGTTATCGCGGTTGCAGTAGGCACGGCTTGTGGTCTTATATTTTTAAAGTAAAAAATATTATCATTCCAATCACAATTAGCAGAACCTGCGCCACATCCATTTTGTACAAAATCTTGCAGTACAATATATTCATTAGGAATAAGCTCACCTTTATTATTTATCACACGATAAACACGTGCGCCAAGTAGGTCAGGTCTTCTGCCATCAATATTATTTCCACCTGTAGTTAGGTAATTGGAAATTGCAATTCTAAAAGGTTCACTAATAGTAGTCGCGGTATCAAAACTGATATTGTCACCTCTATTATTTCGGGGTAATAAAGTTTGGAACCATGTGCGCGAATGAAAAAAGTTAATATCACCAACCGTATCGGTATTGTCGAGTGCAACAAATCGAGCACCATTTCCACCTGGACCATGCATTGCCGAAATTTGAAATCCAATCACAGGTTGAGTAGGATCGGCCTGAACAAAAGCTTCAGAAAAAATCATATCACCTTCATAGCCCATGTCAATATTTGTGGCAATAGGAAAATTTGAAGAAGGTCTAAAAGATCTAAAATTTGGAGGTGTAATGGTACCATTGTCATTTACGATACTTAACATGGATGTTTGTAAGCCAAAAGCATCAAATACCTGCTGTGCATTAATTTCTCGACCACCTTCTTGACCCTGTTGGTGTGATCCATTAAGTGTGGCTTTAACTTCTGGTGTGGTAATAGCATCAGATGTTACGGTCATTTCATTTATAAAAAAGCTTTTACCATCACTGCCATCTCCATCAAAAATAATAGGTAAATCAGCAAAACTACCTGCTTCAATACTAAAAGGTAGACTAATAGGATTCCCTGTAGTATCTAAAATAGAAAAGCTAAAAACTGATGGACCGGAAATTTTAATGTCCGAAACAACTAAAGCTTCAGTACCTACATTGTTTAATCGTAGGGTGTTTGAATCTTGAACGTCGGTATTTGGTCTAATGTCTCTTATTTTATGAAATGTAAGGTAGTCCTCAGCAGGGAATCCGATATTGGTTGTTGGGATTTTAGTTAAATTTTCTAAACTAAGTATTCCATTTGAAGTAGGAAGTATGGTTGCAGGAGTAGCATTATCCAGAATAAAAACATAGTCTTGATAATCGCCATTGTTCAAATCTTCAAAAGCAATTAAAAAACTGTTTTCAATAATACTTCCATTTCTATCTTTATTAGGATAAATACGAGTTCGATGTGCAACATCTATATTTAAAGGATCTTGCGTATAACTTATTCTATTAAAGAAAAGGGATTCGACAAATATTCCAAAGACTTCATTTTGAGGGTCAAATTCTTTAATTCCAGATTTAGAAGGAGGAAATAATCTTTGCGCATTTTGTAAACCAGTTTCCAAGGTGTCAATTACATTAAATTGTTGTGTTGTTTGTTGGTTAGTGTACCATCCATAAGGTAATTCCTCGGCAGGGGAATACCTAGCTACAGGAGTCAAGGTTACAGGAGCATCTGAGGCTTTTACCCATAATTCTGTTTCAACTTCGTCACCAATAGGATCAGGATTTACACCATTAGCTAATGTTGTCCATCCTACATCAATACCAACACCAATGGTGTTAACAACACTTTGTAGCGTAGGTTCTTCTCCGCCTTCAAAGCCTCTCTTTTTAAGTGCGTACAGGTTAATTCTGGTATTTGGATTGGCAGGATTATTACTTTCAATAGTTAAAATAGCATCCTGAAAACCTAGATCTTGTTGGTTTAAGTCAGGTGCGTAAATAATATCCAATTCATAAGTTTCGCCAGGATTAATACTTACTGCAGTTGCTGTTGGGCTGAAGCTAAATTGATTTGAAAAATTTCCAGAAAGACTAATGGTATTAATTTCTAAAGTACTTTGTCCTGTGTTGCTAACACTAATGGTATTGGTTTCGGTCATTGGACCATCGGTATTAACGGTAGTTTCAAAAAACAATTCATCCGATGATACGGCTATGTTATTTGGACCAGATAAAGCCCTTAATAAAGTCAATCGAGGTGTTCCTCCTCCAGCTCTGTCATATTCGGAAACATATAAATTTCCTGTAGTAACATCTTCAACAACATCTAATGGGTCATCAAAACCTTGTAAACCGGGTATGGCATTGTAAGCGTCAATAACATCTCCACTGGCGCTATTGACATCTAACCCAAGTAGGTCATCTTGACCGCTAAATCGAGATACAAACAAAAGACCTTGCAGGCGACCTCCAAAAGCATTGCTTTTATATTCAATTACTCCGTTGGGTGATTTGTTAAAACCAAAATCATAAGCAGGTTCTTGATAATTAGGATCGGGAAGTACTGTAGAGGGATATTTGGGTACATCTATATATGGATTATCTTCTTGTCCTGGTAAATTACTATAAGCTAGTCCTCCGTGGTTTAATACGAATTCACCTCGGTAAGGGTTTGGATGACCGTGATATGAACCTCCTTGTGTTTTAAATAACCAATCTTTTTGTGTGTTTCCTCCTTGAAGGGCTGGTACATCTGGTATACTTGTTAGTCCATCAATTCTTCTAGCTAATGTATAATCCGCGGTGGAGGGAGCGTTAGGGGAATTAGTATTGTTTCCCGCTGTTCCATTTGTTGGGACGTATAACCAGCCATTAGAGTGCCATATTAAGTCGTAAGCATTTCGTACCCCACTAGCAAAAATGGTAACAGGAGAGTTTGTGGCATATGGATTATATGTATTGTTACTCATTAAAATGTTATCACTTGGGGCATTATTAATAACCGAAATATCATCGGTGGTGTATACACTTAAGGGTAAGTTTGTGGGTAATTTATCTAGTTCTACTTTAAGAATAGCTGCCGCTAAAAGTCTTTCGGGGCGAAATGCCCAAGCAGGGTCAATTTCACCACCTGCACTATTACTCCCTTGGCTTATGTATAAATCATTTGATTCATCAAAAGCCAGACTATTGGTTAAATGATCTTTTGCTGATCTGGGAAGGTGAATAAGGATATCTTCAACAACTTCTAAGTTTGGACCACTTAAACGGCTAAGTACTCCATCCCATTCTGGTGCATTAGATAAAGCAGATTTACTATGAGTAATATAAGCGATAGGGTTGGTTGGTGTTGAGGTCGGATCAAAAGTGAGTCCAATAATTAGCCTAGTGTCATTATCACGTATGCCATCAATAGGGTGAGGAGCACCGTTTAATTCAGGAGAAAGTATTTCTAAATTAGAAAGTGATCCATCGGTTTCAATGGTCCAACGATGTATTTTTCCATCAGAAGCAAAATTTCCTATGGTACTAGCATAAAGTTTTCCATCTGGGCCAATGATTAAGCTTGAAAAGCGTTCATTTTCTGTACCATCTCCTAGATCAGTTCCAAATACTTTTTGGAAAGCTACACCTGTTAAATCACGAGAGTTGGAGCCTTGAGTGCTTCGCATGCCTGTAGTAAAGGTAGATTCGAAAGGGAAAAATGATAAACGATCATTTAAATTCCCAATTAAATTAGCTTCAACATTTGATGTGATTCGGTATATATATGTAGTATTTTCTTTAAGAGGAGTAAGTGGAGTAAGGTTAATAAAATCACCTCCACCCGTATCGTTAGAGTTTGATGGGATTAAAACTTCTCCAGTAGGGGTAACTTCAAATAGATTTACGTTTCCATCAATGGTATTTTCATCCAGTTCATATCCGTTTGGAGTTATTAAACTTACTCCAATTTGGAAATTTTCTAGGGCTACATCAGTGGTGTTATTTGCAGGATTTACATCAGTAAAAAATGGACGTACACTATTTGCAATTTGTTCAATTTCAATTGAATTTATTTTAGTGTTGAACCCGCCACTAGCATCAATAGTTAGTCTTCCATCGGTAATATTAGTTGTTAGGGTTGCTGTCGTAAAACGATTGCCAGTAGTGGCGTTTCCAGTAGGAGTGAAATCATTAATGGTATTTATGCCTTCTATATTAATTGTGTGTAATGGTGTTGTGGCAGGACTATCAACTAATGGATCACCTACAGATACTATTATGTTGTAAAGTCCTTCGGGAAGTTCTAGTTCCCATATACCCTCAGTTGTATTACCGTTGTTGCCCCCGGTGTCACCATATTGCATGTGTAGCAATGTGTTTTGTAATTCACTTACTCCATTTGTGTTTCTGTTGCGTGTATTTCTAGATAAATCTAAAGGCGAAGTACCATCTGTAGTTAGCCAACCGTAGCTAAAGTTGTTTCCTCTATCTTCAAAAGGAAGTCCTGTATCTTTAAGATAATCAATAATATCAGGGCTTCCGTTAGTGGTGAAGTTAATTTTTAAATTAATAAGTTCTTCTTCTATAGTAGGGATAATTGAAAAGTCTTCAAATGTATAAGTGACTTCGGTGTTCTCATTTTCATTTCTTTTTGAAACATAAATACCGGCAAAGCTTAAGTTTTGGTAGTTGGTGTTTCCGTCTCGAATTTCTTGAGGTAACTCAATAGTTCCTATTGAAACTTCTGTAGTGTCGTTTAATTTGTAAAAAGCGGTAATACTATTGGTGTTAACATCAATATGTAACCTTAGTTGAACTTTACTTGTATTTAAATTAGGGACATTTAGGTTTATTCTTTCAGCATTTGGAGCCAAAGCGTTAAGTTCGGTGAGTACTTCAAGATTGTTGCCATTTCGGATTACAAATTTGATAAAGTTATCTTCATTAAGACCTAACCATATTCCTGCTTGTTCAAAATTGTTTGAAGTGTCTGAATAGGGTTGATTAATAGTGGTAATAATATCAAAATTGGTTAGTTCGCTAAAATCGATACCAGTTCCTAAGGCGTTTATTTGTGAGTTTGTGTTTCGGCTAGTAGTGTTGTCCTGATAGGCTATTCCTTTTGTAGCTGTGATAATTAATTGGTTGTTTTCTAAAAGTAATTTAGAAGGCTCGTACCCTGGTATTTCATTAGAAAAAATAGGTTGGTCGCTAGCAAGTCTAGCAGATGGAGCGTCGACCATGGTAAATCCAGTATTTGAAATACCACCTTGGCTACCATCAAAAGTTAATTGAAGTGGTAGTTTAGCTTTTAATTGGTTGCAATCTAAGGTGCTAATTGGGTTGCAAGGAATAATGCCTACAGTTAATGCTAGGTTTATTATAGCAGGTTTGTAGCCTTTTGTTGTGGCTATTATTGTAGCTGTTTCTTGTGTGCCATCTGCTAAATTTGAAGTGTTAATTTCAAAAGTATAGTTGCCTACTATTCCTGTTTTTTGAATAGTAAGCCATCCATTAGTTATTGAGGTGTCTGCAGGAACTTCCAGCAGGTTTTCTATTGATAGCGTGAGTGTTGCAGGATCGGAAGAGGCTGTTAATTCTTCAATTAACGTAACTGTTGTGTTTTCGGGAGTAATGGTTGATACATTAGTGTTGGTGAAGTTTAAACTATTTAGATCAGCAGTGTTCGTTGATGTATCAATGTTGATGTAGTTGATTTTTGTATTAAACCCGCCCAAAGCATTAACAGTTAATAAGCCATCAGTAACTTCGATAGTTAATGTTTCTTCTCTAGTTTCTCTTGGAGTAGGTATAAAACCAGGTACAATGCTAATACCTTCAATGGTTAATGCATGGCGACTATCTATGGAATTACTTACATCTCCAACTCCAATAGTGATATCATATATTCCGTTAGGAATTTCAATTTCCCAGTATATTTCATTTCCTCGAGGTTGTGATTCCCAAGTTGAAATGTGATTTCCTTGCAAATGGACGAGTGTACCAGTTAATTTTTCGATGTCTGTAGCGTTATCGTAAGCTATACCAAGTCTGTTTCTTCCAATTCCATTGTTGTTTCCTGGAACATCTGCCGAAGCATCAAAAGGGGTATCGTCACTTTTTAATTTCCAACCATAATTATAGTTGCTGTTATCAATGGTGATCTGAGATGTTCCAAAAGCTTTACCGTGATCAGCTATATATCCAGTAGGTGGAGTGGTGATGTTTGGGTTGTTTTGGAAGTTGATTCGTGCCTCATAAGTTTGGGCGTAACTACTCAGTGTCACTAAAAATAGTAACACTAGATAAAGTGTTTTTGTTTTCATAAAGGTGGTTCTATTTATTTGTTGTACAGTTTAATACACTTATAAATATACTTTGAATGAATTGTAAGTTTGATGTTGGGTTAGCTGATTTTTTAACAATTTTATTGGCTGTGCTAAACTGTTAATTTGGTTTTTAAGGCTTTTATCAGAATTAGTATTGAGCTGATAAATTTTAGTAAAAAATCTTTAAATGAATATAAAAAAAGGATGTATCAAGTATTTTAAGAATTAAACTAAATAACATGTAGTCAATTTCTTATGATGTAATGTTTAATAGAGAAGATGTGTTTTGTCTTTTTGAAAACCTTACAACTATTTTAATTTTTTTTTCAACATTTTTATAAAGCTTAATGTTTGTTAAATTTGAGTTTTTGGGTGATTTTTCTTCGCAAACAGGAGAGTTTGTGTCGTTAATGATTGTCTTTTTTTAGTTGAATGGGCTAGTTCAATTTTTTGAGCTTGGTTTGTTTTTTGTCTAAATTGTTAAAAATATAATAATTAGATCTGATAAAGAGGGGGTTACTTGATTGGTTTTTAATAGGATTTTTAATTATAATAAGTAATTTGTTTTTTTCTTACAATTTGAGTTTTGTGTCATTAAACAGCCTATTTTTTGAGATTGATATTTTTTGTATTACTCAATTTCATTTAAAAAAGTAGCTATGCTATTAATTGGATGGAAAATTTTGCCTTTTACGGAGGCTAAAGGGAGTTTAAGGGTGTCTGTTCTGTAACCTTTTTTTTCGAGTAATTTCCAAGTATATTTATAAAATCGTTCTCGTAAATCAATATCAATTTCTCGATATTTAATGTGTTTGTTATTGAGTTGCTTTTTTAAATTGTCACATTTGCTGCAGGAGCTATTTGTAAAAACAACAATTTCTTGTTTCATTAATTCGGCAACATCTGCTTCGCTTTCCTCTTTTCCTTTTAGTTGAATGTTTTCAAGTGTTTTGTTAGCTACAAAAGTATAGGTATATCTTGAAGGAACATCAACTAGTGGAATTAATGTAATTAAAAGTGTTTTGGAATTGGGAGGCAGTTGTTTAATAACGGGTCTATCTCCGCTTCTGCGATAGCCATTAGCATGTACTTTAAAAAACACACTTCTTGGTTTATTGGTAGTGTTCTTTGCAAAAATTAATGTGCGTTTTTTTCCGACTTCTTCAATAATATTAACTCCATTTTTTTGGCTGTACGTGTTTAAAAAGAATAGGATTGAAATGGTTAAAAATAGGTTTTTAATCATAGTTTATATATTTGATTATCAATAAATTTACTATTTTTAAAACTGTTATTGAAATTGCTTTTAATTATTTTTTTATCATAGTTTCTTAGTAATGATCACGATTAGGCTTTGATTAGGTTTATTAGTAACTTTACTTTTTAAATTTATTTATGGAATTAAAGTTGAGTCGCCCCATTTGTTTTTTTGATTTAGAAACTACGGGTGTTAATATATCTAAAGATAGAATTGTAGAAATATCAATTCTTAAAGTTTTCCCTAACGGAAATAAAGAAAGTAAAACCTGGTTAGTGAATCCAGAAATGCCAATACCGACGGAAACTACGGCTGTTCATGGTGTGACTAATGAAAAAGTAGCAAACGAGCCTACTTTTAAGCAACTAGCAAAAGTAATAAGTGATATGATTAAGGGTTGTGATTTAGGGGGGTATAATTCAAATAAATTTGATATTCCACTATTAGCAGAAGAAATGCTTAGAGCTGATATGGATTTTGATATGTCAAATAACGTGGCTGTTGATGTGCAAAATATTTTTCATAAAATGGAACAGCGTACACTTGTTGCTGCGTATAAATTTTATTGTGATAAGGATTTAACAAATGCGCATAGCGCCGAAGCCGATACTACGGCAACCTATGAGGTACTTTGTTCTCAATTAGATAAATATCCAGATTTGGAAAATGATATGGAGTTTTTATCTGAATTTAGTACACGAAGAAAAACAGCAGATTTTGCTGGTTTTATAGCCTTTAATGAAAAAGAACAAGAGGTGTTTACCTTTGGAAAGCATAAAGGGAAATTAGTTGAGGAAGTGTTGGATAAAGAGCCTGGTTATTTTGGATGGATCCAAAATGCAGATTTTCCATTGTATACAAAAAAGATTTTAACAGCCATTCGTTTACGTAAGTTTAATGCTTAATTGTTTATGAAAATAATTTGTATAGGTCGTAATTATGCGGCACATATTGAGGAGTTGAAAAATGAAAAGCCAAGTGATCCTGTAGTTTTTTTAAAGCCAGATACTTCGGTATTGTTAAAAAAACAACCATTTTTTATGCCCGATTTTAGTAATGATGTGCATCATGAAATCGAATTTATAATTAAAATAAATAGAATAGGAAAGCATATAAATCCAAAGTTTGCACATAAATATTATGATGAGGTTAGTGTTGGAATAGATTTTACGGCACGAGATGTTCAAAATGAACTTAGAGCTAAAGGTTTACCATGGGAATGTTCCAAAGCTTTTGATGGGGCTACAGTGCTTGGTAAATGGGTTTCGAAATCAAAATTCCCGGATATATCGAATGTAAATTTTAAACTTTACAAAAACGATGTAGTTGTTCAGGATGGATTTACTAAATTAATGTTATATTCGGTGGATGAGTTGATTGCCTATGTTTCAAAATATTTTACATTAAAAATAGGAGATATAATTTTCACAGGAACCCCAGCAGGGGTTAGTCCGGTGGCAGTAAATGATCAATTAAAGGGTTATTTGGAAGAAGAAGAAATGTTTCACATAAAAGTTAAATAGATGAGTATATCGTATGACCTGGAAAAGGTTAAAGAATTGGCAGGTGGGGATGAAAGTTTTGTGGAAATTTTATTGCAAACTTTTTTAGAGGAGATACCAGAGGATTTAAAAAATATGTCCGATGCTGTGGCTGTTAATGATGCTAAAGTAGCTTATCAATATGCGCATAAAATGAAACCTAATTTTCAATTGTTTGGCATTGATGTTATTGATCATATAAAACGTATTGAATCTTGGGCTAATGAAGAAATAACTTTTGATGAAGCTAAGGTGGCATTACTTGTTGTGGAAGAAAAAGCCGAAAAAGCGATTGTTTCGCTTAGGGAATTACTTAATAAGTAACATCAAATGCTAGCAGAAATTATAACGATTGGTGATGAAATACTCATTGGTCAAATTGTGGATACCAATTCCGTTTTTATTGCGACTGAACTCAATAAAATAGGAGTAGATGTACATCAGATTAGTTCCATACGGGATGATCGTGAGCATATTTTAAAAGCACTCGCCGAAGCACAATCACGAGTAGATTTAGTTTTGGTTACCGGAGGATTAGGCCCAACTAAGGATGATATTACAAAACATACTTTTTGTGAGTTTTTTAATGATACTTTAATTGAAAATAAAGATGTTCTTGAGCATGTTAAAGGTTTATTTGATAAGTATATTAAATCTCCGATTTCGGAAGTAAATAAAAAGCAAGCCTTGGTTCCAAGTAAAGCAGAAGTGCTTACTAATGAATTTGGAACAGCTCCTGGAATGTGGTTGGTTGATAAAAATACTGTTTTTGTATCCATGCCGGGAGTACCTTTTGAAATGAAGGCGATCGTAAAAGATCAATTGATACCCCGTTTGCAAGAACGATTTAATCGTCCTTACATACTCCATAAAACAATATTAACTTATGGTATGGGGGAGAGTAGGGTTGCGGAACGGATAGAAGATTTTGAAAATAACCTACCTACTTATATTAAATTGGCTTATTTGCCAAGCTTAGGTCGTGTACGATTACGTTTAAGTGCCCGTGGAGACAATGAGAAACAATTGAAACTAGGAATAGCTAAAGCTGTTGAGCAATTAAAAGATTTAATTGGAGATATTATCGTTGGTTTTGATGAGAATGAAAGTTTAGAACATGTTATAGCTAATTTGCTTACTACTCATAATTTTACATTAGCTTTGGCAGAAAGTTGTACGGGAGGTAAGATCGCTAGAGGTTTTACTAAAATAGGAGGAGCTTCAGCGTATTTTAAAGGAGGTTTAGTGCCTTATGATACGGCTTTAAAAACAACTATTTTAGGTGTACCCAAAGCTTTAATTGAAGCGCATTCGGTAGTGAGTACCCAAGTGGCAGCATCAATGGCCGAGCAATCGTTAAAACTGTTTCAATCAGATTTTGCGATAGCTACCACAGGTAATGCTGGGCCAACCAAAGGAGATAGTGATGCCGAAGTGGGGACAGTTTGTATTGCAATTGCCTCGCCGAAAGGCGTAGTTTCTGAACAATTTGTGTTTAGTAACCACCGAGAGCGTACCATAGGTAAGGCAGTTAATAAGTCATTAGAGTTACTTCAGGAGCAAATTTTAGCAGTTTTAGGTACTGCAGAATAGTGCTGTTTTTTAAGTAATGTTATCTAAAAAGTAATTAAATAAAAAAAAACTAATTTATTTTAAAAAACAGTTTGTTTGAAAGGTAAAAAATTCGTTAATTTGCACCCTGTTTTGAAATAATACAAAAGATACAACCATGTCAAGAGTTTGTGAGCTTACCGGAAAGAAAGCAATGGTGGGAAACAATGTTTCTCACGCAATGAATAAAACTAAACGTAGATTTAATGCAAATTTAATCAAAAAGCGTTTCTTTATTCCTGAAGAGAATAGTTGGGTAACACTTAAGGTGTCAACTGCAGCGTTAAAAACAATTAACAAGATCGGAATCTCGGCTGCTATTAAGGAGTCTGTAGAGAAAGGTATTTATAAAAAATAATTCCTTAATAGGGTTAAATAAAGCACCATGGCAAAAAAAGGAAACAGAATTCAAGTAATTTTGGAATGTACGGAGCATAAAGCAACCGGGCAACCAGGAACGTCAAGATATATAACAACAAAGAACAAAAAAAATACGCCAGATAGAATTGAAATCAAAAAATTCAATCCTATTTTAAAGCGCATGACTGTTCATAAAGAGATTAAATAATTAAGTTATGGCAAAGAAATCAGTAGCAACATTACAGACAGGTTCAAAGAGATTAACTAAAGCCATCAAAATGGTGAAATCTCCTAAGTCAGGATCATATACTTTTGTAGAATCTATCATGGCGCCAGACGCAACGAAAGATTTTTTCAACAAGAAATAGTATTTTCAAAATAGATAAAAAGCCATTCTTCATTTGCAGAATGGCTTTTTTTGGTTATGGCTAAGTTGTTATCTTTGTTATATAACCACTCAAACTATACAGCATATAAATTATGGGGTTTTTTAAGAAAATTTTTTCAAAAGATAAAAAAGAGAGTCTTGATAAAGGACTGGAAAAATCTAAAACTAGCTTTTTTTCTAAACTAGGTAAAGCAGTAGCCGGAAAATCAAAAGTAGATGATGAGGTTTTAGATAATTTAGAAGAAGTTTTGGTGAGTAGTGATGTAGGGATTAAAACTACAGTGAAAATAATTGATCGCATTGAAGCGCGTGTAGCTAAGGATAAATATTTAGGAACTGCAGAATTGGATCAAATTCTTAGAGAAGAAATTGCAGGACTTTTATCTGAAACTAATTTAGGCGAAGCGGAAGAATTTGTTATTCCTAAGGATAAAAAACCTTATGTGTTAATGGTGGTTGGTGTAAACGGAGCAGGTAAAACAACTACTATAGGAAAGTTGGCGAACCAATTTAAAAAACAAGGTTTGAGCGTTGTTTTAGGTGCAGCAGATACGTTTAGAGCAGCTGCTATTGATCAGCTACAAGTATGGGCAGATAGAGTGGATGTGCCTATTGTAAAGCAGAGTATGGGGAGTGATCCCGCATCGGTAGCTTTTGATTCGTTAAAATCGGGTGTAGCACAAAATGCTGATGTAATTATTATTGATACAGCAGGACGTCTGCATAACAAGATTAATTTGATGAATGAGCTTACGAAAGTAAAAAATGTAATGAAAAAAGTAATTCCCGATGCTCCACATGATGTTTTGTTAGTTTTAGATGGTTCCACAGGGCAGAATGCTTTTGAACAAGCGAAGCAGTTTACAGCAGCTACCGAGGTGAGTAGTCTGGCAATTACAAAACTGGATGGTACCGCTAAAGGTGGTGTGGTGATCGGAATTAGTGATCAATTCCAAATTCCCGTAAAATATATTGGAGTAGGTGAAGGGATTGATGATCTACAGGTATTTAATAAATTTGAATTCGTAGATTCATTTTTTAAATAGGAGAAGAAATATTGATAAGAGTTCCGCTTGGATCTTTTATGAAGCATATAGAAAGAATGGATCATAAAAAAAAAGACCATAACTTTTATAAGTTTGGTCTTTTTTTTTCTATGATTGTGATGTGTCGCTTCTTAGAATTTATCAGTAATTACAGATCCTTCATTGGATGTAGTACCATCTTTTGTAGCTTCACCAGGGGCGGTATGGTTTTCAATGGTCCAAGTTTTAAATCCTCGGATGTATTGATAATCATAATTCATGTATTTGTGAGTAACCCCCCATTGTAGAATTTCTACGGGTCCTTTTTCACTATCTAAGGTTCTGTTTAATCCAATAGCATGTGGCGCACCTTTAATAACAGATTTAATATCAAAGTTAATTCCATCGGGTGACCATTGTACGGTGTTTTTTTCAGGGCCATCGGTAGTGATTAATGCGGCAACACCATTGTTATATGGCCATACGCAAATTTCATGTCCACTATTTGAAATGGGATTATATTCAGATTTAATATAAGGTCCTTTTGGATTATCGGCAATGGCTACGCCATGGCGAATTTGACGTCCACCAAATGTAATTTCTTCACCCATTTGTTCTCCTTTGTAGTATAAGTAAAACTTCCCATTAAATGGAATAATACAAGGGTCGTGTACCTTATGGCTGTCAAAATCACCTTTTTTCTCTACTCTAAATCTATTTTGTTCTGTTCCTTCCCAAACTCCATTGTCGGCAGGACTTAAAATAGGCTCTTCACTTTTAGTCCACGGTCCATTAGGTGAATTGGACCAAGCTAAACCAATTTGATTTTTTACACGAACCGTGTAAGGTGATTTTACGGTTTGGTAACTTAAGTAGTAAACCCCTTCGTGTACCATAATTTCAACAGTAAAAACAGATCGGTCATCATAAGCTCCTTTAGGACCTCTTTCAACCGCAGGACCTTGTTCTTTCCATGTAATACCATCTTCCGAAGTAGCGTACCAAATATCACAACGATCCCAAGGAAATACTTTATCATTTTCGATATCACCACCAAATCCTTGGCTAGGACCAGTACTACGGGTGTACCATACATAATATAATCCGTCAACCTTTATTAAGGCACTAGGATCTCTTCGAACAACACCTTCCTCGTAAGCAAGGTCTCCTTTTAAATCATAAACTTCATATTCAAAAAACCAATCTTTACCAAGGTCTCTTGGCCATTTTAAAGCTCGCTTAGTAGCAGCACTTAACTTATCTGGATTGGTAATCCCAAATTTGTCAATTATTTCATCCGTTAATTGATATTCTTCTCTAAGATTAGTCTCTTTTTGTGTGCTCATTTTCTTTACTTTACTTATTATCACGCCACATAAGTAGCTATAGCAATATTAGCAAAAATTTTAATTTTGGTCTAAGATTTTGATTAATTAACTTTTATTAATATTTCGTTAGATTTAAGTGTATTTGACGTAGCGTTGATTGTAGCTTCGGTGATAGTTTCGGTGGATTGTACAATTAGTAAAGCTCTTCCTTTACTTGTTGTGAGGCTGTTGGAATTAAAATCTTGGTTGTTTTGTTTGTCACCATTATCAACACCTAAAACACGAAGTGATGCAGGTACATTAAATGTGATTTTTTGTTCTTCAGTTTTAACAGGATTACCATCCTTATCTACTAATTGAGCTACAATGTGCGATACATCGTAGTTGTTGTTAGTAAGCTGTGAATTGTCAACGCTTAATTTAATTTTAGTAGGCGCTCCAGCGGTAGTTATATTTTCTGTGATTGTTTTTCCATCTTTTATCCCGACTAATTTAATAGTACCAGCATTAAATGGAACGGCCCATTTGTATATGTGGTCATCATTGTCTATTAAGAATTTTTTACCAAATGATTTTCCGTTTAAAAATAGTTCTATTTCGGTACAGTTAGAATAAGATTCAACGGCAATCATTTTTCCATTTTCGTAATTCCAATGTCTATTAATAGGGTGCCATTGCCACAAAGCATGTTTCCAAGCTTCGGGGTCTTTTGCAATGATTTTACCTTTGTTGTCTAATTTGTATAAGGATTTTTCAATGTGTTGTGTAGTCACAAACATATTTGGCTTATTGTTCCATAAAGAGCGCATCATACCAAACGAGCCACCTTCAAAACCTGCAATGTCTAATAAGCCCGAAGGTTGTACTACAGTAGGCCAAGGTTCTCTAATTTCACCTTGATAATCTATTCCAGTCCATAGGAAAGTACCCGAAATATGAGGGCGTTCCATTATGGATTTCCATTCATGCCATTGTGCTAAGTTTTCGGTACCCATAATTGGTTTGTTAGGGTAGTTTTTATGACCATAATCATACAATACCCTTCGGTAACTGTAACCTACAACATCAAGGGCATCAGCATAACCCGACAAATGACTTGCCGAGGGTAGGATGCAGTTCGCCGTTACTGGACGTGTTTTGTCCAATTCTTTTGTCCATTTAGATAATTTTTGGGCAGTAGTGGCAATATCATACTTTCCTTTAGGAAGTGTTTCTAATTGTTTTTTAATTTCTTCGGGAGCGTAAGGAGGTTCGGACCAAAAATAATTTCCATCCCAATTCATGTTATTAAAAAATCCAGTCGCAGCAGCATTTCTAGGGTAGGTCCATTCGATTTCATTCCCAATACTCCATTGGAAAATCGATGGATGATTGCGATGACTTAGAATAGTGTTTTTTAAATCCTTTTCAGCCCATTCTTGAAAAAAGCGTGGATAGCCTTCCGTTTCTGGGAGTGCTTTCTTTTCTTTTTGATTAAAACGTTTGTCTTTAGGATAATCCCATTCATCAAAAAATTCATCTTGTACCAAAAATCCCATTTCGTCACATAAGTCTAAAAATTCGTTAGAGGCTGGATTATGCGAAATTCGAATGGCATTTACGCCTCCTTCCTTTAATTTTAAAAGCCTGCGTTTCCAAACTCCTTTGGGTACAGCCGCTCCCACAAGACCACCATCATGGTGCAGACAGACTCCTTTTATTTTGTGGTTTTCTCCGTTAAGGAAAAATCCAGTATTTGAGTCAAAACGAATACTTCTTACTCCAAAACTAGATTGATCACGGTCTATTATTTTGTCATTTTGAGTAATTGTGGTTTCAATTTTGTACAAGTTGGGATGCTTAATATCCCATAATTTAGGAGACGTAATGTTTAAAATATGAGTGGCTTCAATAGTTGTATTAGTTTCAACTGTTTGTTCGCTTGCGCTAGAAGTTATAATATTGTCCGTAGTAGGGTCAATGATTACTGTTTTGAGTGTAAAATTTTGAGTTGCTTGAGTGTTGTTTTTAAGTGTTGTTTTAATAGAAACGTCAGCACTCTCTTTACTTACTTTAGGTGTTGTAATAAAAGTTCCCCAAACAGGAATATGTAATTTATTCGTAGTTATTAAGGAAACATTACGGTAAATACCTGCTCCAGAATACCAACGACTATCGGCATAAGTGCGATGATCAACTTTAACAGCTAGGATATTTTGAGTAGCATCGGTTTTTAATTTGTTCGATATATCAAAATAAAATGGAGAATACCCATAGGGATGAATGCCTAATGATTTTCCATTTAAAAAAACTTCAGAATTATTATACACTCCATCAAATAAAATGTACACTTTTTTATCTTTTGAAGGAGAAGCAAATGATTTTCGGTACCAACCAATGCCTTCCCCTTTTCGATAGCCCGATCCCATGTATAATTGATTGGATGCGTTTGTAGTATCAATGGATTCTTCAATAACCCAATCATGAGGTAATAGCACGGCATTCCATTTGGAGTCGTCAAAGTTTTCGCTACTTGCATCTGTAGTGCCTTTGTCTAAATAAAATTTCCAACCAAAATTAAAATCAGTGATTTTTGGAGTAACTGTGTCTTGGGACTTTGGTTGGTTGCACGATATAAAAAAAAGTGCCAGTGATGAAATAAGGAAAAATAGCTTCATTTTCGTTCAATATTCTATGAGTGAAATTTTATTAATTATATCGTTGTAGTAGTTGTTTGCTATGAAATCATACCTGATCAAAAGTACTTATTTTACCAGTGAAAAGCTATCTCCCTATTTGTAAATCTACATATGTGGTACATTATAGCACAAATAGATTGGCTTTAGGTATAAATGGGTAAAAGTGATAATTTTTTACTATGGTTTTGTTTTGTTATAAGAGTTGCTCTTTTAAATTTTTTACGGTTTCAACAGGATTGCTAGCTCCAAAAATATAGCTCCCCGCGACCAATACGTTTGCACCAGCATCAATAAGTTGATTGGCATTTTTATTGGAAACACCTCCGTCGATTTCAATAAGTAAATCGGTTTGTTGTTCGGTTGCCATTTGACGTAATGCTGTAATTTTTGAATAGGTGTTTTCAATAAACGATTGTCCACCAAAACCAGGATTTACACTCATTAAACAAACCAGATCAGTTTCGGTAAGTACGTTTTTTAATAATTCAATATTAGTGTGCGGATTAAGGGCAATTCCTGCTTTTACTCCATATGATTTAATTAATTGAAGTGTACGGTGTAAATGCGTACAAGCTTCGTAATGCACGGTAATGATTTCGGCGCCTAATTCAACAAAAGTTTTAATATAACGATCGGGATCAACAATCATTAAATGTACATCTAATGGTTTAGTGGCGTGTTTTTGAATAGCTTTTAAAACAGGCATTCCAAATGAAATATTAGGTACAAAAACACCATCCATAATATCAATATGAAACCAATCGGCTTGACTGTTATTAATCATTTCAATATCGCGTTGTAAGTTTGCAAAGTCAGCTGCAAGTACGGAAGGTGCAATTTTTGTAATTCCCATAGTTTTTATAGTTAATAGCGTTGGTTTAAGTTAAATTAAGAAAGAATATAGTGTTTTGTACTATATTTTTAATTTTATAGTTGATCAATACGCCAGACTTTCAAAAGTATTAAATTCTTCGCTTAAGCGAAAAAAAAGACTGTCTACAATTGCAGACAGTCTAATTAAATATAAATTTTTAAGGAATTTATCCTAAATAAGTTTTCAAAATTTTACTTCTTGAAGTGTGCTTTAAGCGACGAATTGCTTTTTCCTTAATTTGACGAACACGCTCACGAGTAAGGTCAAAAGTTTCTCCAATTTCCTCTAATGTCATTGGGTGTTGATTTCCAAGGCCGAAATATAAACGAATCACATCAGCTTCACGTGGAGTTAATGTTTCCAAAGCACGTTCAATTTCCGTGCGTAATGATTCGTGCATTAATTCACGGTCAGGATTTGGTGATTCTCCAGAACGTAAAACATCGTATAGGTTAGAATCCTCACCTTCAACTAAAGGAGCATCCATGGATACGTGACGACCAGAGTTTTTCATAGACTCTTTTACATCACTAATAGTCATATCTAGCTCGTTTGCAATTTCCTCAGCACTTGGAGGGCGTTCATGAGACTGCTCTAAAAAAGCATATGTTTTATTGATCTTGTTAATAGAACCAATTTTGTTCAATGGTAAACGTACAATACGTGATTGTTCTGCTAAGGCTTGCAAAATAGATTGACGAATCCACCATACAGCATAAGAGATAAATTTAAAACCACGAGTTTCATCAAAACGTTTAGCAGCTTTAATAAGTCCAAGATTACCTTCGTTAATTAAATCAGGTAACGTAAGTCCTTGATTTTGATATTGCTTGGCAACCGATACTACGAAACGTAAGTTAGCTTTAGTCAACTTGTCCAAAGCACGTTCATCACCTGCTTTAATTCGTTGTGCTAATTCCACTTCTTCATCAGCAGTAATTAGATCTACCTTTCCAATTTCTTGTAAATACTTATCTAATGATGCTGTTTCTCTATTGGTAACCTGCTTGGTAATCTTTAGTTGTCTCATCTACGCACTTGTGTTTAAATGGTTATGTACAGTCTATTACGTAAATTGAGAGATTAATGTTACAAAAAAATTAAATTTTTTTTAAGTTTTTGATAATCTTAGTAGTTAGTAGCTGTTTTATGTTGGTTTATGGAATTAGATTTGAGATAATTAGGTAGTGATATATAGTTTTTTCTATAAAGTAATATTCCGCTTGAACGCACAACCTAAATCAACTATAGAATCAGTTTTTTGAATTCCTTTTATATGATCTAATTTATTGTATAAAATTTCGCGCATGTGCTCATGAGATTTTGCATTGATGCGTACAAAAAGTGTAAAAGATCCCGTCACAAAGTAACATTCAGTTATTTCAGGAATTTCCTTTAGTTTTTTTATAATCTTTTCACTGTCATGATCTTTTTTTAGGGTAAGCCCTGTAAACGCCCCCCAATCATAACCCGCCTTTTTTTCATTAATTATAGGGCCAATGCCTGTCAATATCCCGTTTTCGATCATTTTATTGACACGTTGGTTGACCATTGTGTTAGAAATATCTAGTTTTTGAGCAATTGCAGAGTAGGCTTTTCTTCCGTCCAACTCTAATTCTTTTATGATGCTTCTGTCGTAGTTGTCAAGTTCAAAATTTTCCATGCTGAAAACTAAGAATTTTAAAATTAGCGATGAAATTTTTTTCAAATTAATATAAATTTAATTAATTGTTAAATTTACTTTTTCAAGTGTCTTAAAAATTATTTTAAATCATAAATTGCTTAATAAATTTAAAATTTAACTTTTAAGGTATTTTTATGATTAAAATTAACTTTTTATTAGGATTGTTGTTATTGTCCACATTTGGAATGCTTGGCCAAATTGAAGTTACAGGGTCGGTTACAGACAATATAGGGAATTTTCTTCCCAATGCTGATATTATAGAAAAAGGAACAACCAATGGTACGACAACTGATTTTAATGGGAACTTTAAGTTGGAAGTTAATAAAGGAGCTACAATTGTAATTAGTTATGTTGGATTTGAATCACAAGAAATCGAAATAACAACACAAACTTCTTTTCAAATAACACTGAATCCAGATAATTCACTAAAAGAAATTGTTTTAGTGGGGAGTAGGAGTCCCAAGCGTACTGTGGTTGATAGTCCTGTTGCCGTTGATATTATTGATATAGCCGAGGTGACTTCTAAAACTGGGAAAGTTGAAATTACGGAATTATTGCAATTTGCAGCGCCTTCCTTTAATGCTCAAAAGCAATCTGGAGCAGATGGTGCAGATCATATAACACCAGCAACACTAAGGGGGTTAGGACCAGATCAAACATTGGTCTTAATTAATGGTAAACGTAGGCATCAATCTTCATTAGTTAATTTATTTGGAACCCGAGGTCGGGGTAACACGGGGACAGATTTAAACGCTATTCCTGCTTCTTCAATAAAAAGAATTGAAGTTTTACGAGATGGGGCATCTGCTCAATATGGATCTGATGCTATTGCTGGGGTAATTAATATTGTATTAAAAACAAGTGTAAATAAGTTAACAGGCGAAGTTTTTTATGGAGCTAGTGATGTAAATGATAACGGAGGCTTTGGTATACCAGCTAAAGAAGGATTAGATGGAAATACGTATAAAGCAACAGCAAACTATGGGGTAGCTTTAAATGAAAAAGGAGGCTATGTTAATGTAACTGGTGAGTTTTTAAAAAAGGAAAAAACATTTAGACCTGGTGCCGATTTTAGATCAAAATTTGGAGAAGCAAGTATTGATGCTTTTCATGGTTTTTTTAATTCGGAAATTCCCATAAATGACCTGTCAACATTTTATGCTTTTGGAGGAGCAAGTATAAAAGATACAGATGCTTTTGCGTTTGATCGAGGTGCTAATGATAATAGAAATGTAACAACAATTTATCCAAATGGATTTACACCTCGAATTAGTTCTATAATTAGAGATCGTTCTATATCTGCAGGAATTAAGTCTAAATTTAGAGACTGGGATGTAGATTTTAATACTACTTATGGTATTAATGAGTTTCATTATTTTATCAAAGGAAGTTTAAATGCGTCATTATTGGAAGCTTCACCAACAGAATTTGATGCGGGAGGACATAGTTTAAGTCAAAATACAACAGGAATAGATTTGACCAGAAATTTTGATGTATTATCTGGGCTTAATATTGCCTTTGGCGGTGAATATAGAATTGAAAACTTTAACATTTTTACAGGCGAAGAGGCATCATACACCCAATATGATTTAAAAGGGGTTCCTTTATCATCTGCCACCCCAGTTGAAGATAGACCAACCGCAGCACAAAGTAGACCAGGCGGTTCGCAAGGTTTTCCGGGTTATAGCCCAGCAAATGAAGTAGATCAATTTAGAACAAATCTTTCTGCTTATATTGATGGAGAACTTGATGTAAATGACAATTTTTTAATTGCTTTGGCAGGAAGGTTTGAACATTACAGTGATTTTGGGTCAACATTTACCGGAAAATTATCTTCAAGATTAAAGCTAATTCCAAATTTAAATATGCGAGGCTCTTTAAGTACTGGTTTTAGAGCACCTTCGTTAGTTCAATTATTTTATAATTTAAAGTTTAGTGATTTTGAAGCAGGCGAGTTAACCGAAACACTACTTTCTCAAAATGCTAGTCCTGTAACCCAATCATTTGGAATTGGTAAATTAAAGGAGGAAAAAGCTAAAAGTGCCAGTGTTGGTTTTAGTTATTCTGGAAATGGTTTTTCTGCTTCTATAGATGGTTACTACACTAAAGTAGATGATCGTATTGTATTAACAGGTAGTTTTAATGAGTCCAGTGGGTTAAATCCGAATTTAGGAGTAGCTGCAGCACGCTTTTTTGCAAATGGGGTGGATACCGAAGTCTTAGGTTTGGATTTCGTATTTACCTATACTACCCGCTTTGATGAACATAAATTAGGGGCTAACCTTATAGGGAATTTAAACAAGCTTAACATAACAGAAATTAATACCGGTGATATATCTGAAGCGAATATTGATACATTTTTTGGTGAAGGGGAGCAAGCATTTTTAAAATTTTCGTCTCCAGAATATAAAATTAGCTTAGGTGTTGATTACGCATACTCTAAATACAGTGCCAATATAGTAACCACATTTTTTGGTAATGTAGGACCTTTTGTAAGTAATGATGATTCAAGCTTAAAAAATACTTACGGCAGTACATCAACTACAGATATAAGTGTTGCTTATAGCATTACAGACAATATAAAGATTACTATAGGATCTAATAATGTGTTTAATCAATATCCAGATGAACAAGATCCCAATGGAACCGAAAGCTTTGGAATTTATGATGCCGTGCAACAAGGATTCGGTGGCGCATTTTACTATACACGTTTAAGTTATAGTTTTTAGTTTTTTTTAGTAAAAAAATATAAAGAAGGCAATTCTGTATTTGTAAATTGGAATAGTCAAACTCGTTTTAAATACCATAAACAAATGAATTTAGAAAAAACGTTTATAGACCAAGAGGAAATGTATGGTGCACATAACTATCATCCACTTCCAGTGGTGCTCAAAAAAGGAGAAGGAGTTTATGTTTATGATGTTGATGATAAAAGATATTATGATTTTCTTTCTGCTTATTCTGCAGTAAATCAGGGGCATTGTCATCCTAAAATAATAGAAGCACTTACTAGTCAGGCGAATAAGTTAACCTTAACTTCTCGAGCTTTTTTTAATGATCAACTAGGGCCTTTTGAGGAGTTTATATCAAAAATGTTTGGTTATGATAAAGTCTTATTAATGAATTCCGGAGCCGAAGCAGTCGAAACTGCTATGAAGCTGGCGAGGAAATGGGGGTATCAGAAAAAAGGAGTAGCGCAAAATAAGGCAACATTAGTATTTGTAACCGGTAATTTTCACGGGAGAACATTGTCAATTATTTCTGCTTCGCAGGATCCAGTAAGTAAAAATGGTTTTGGACCTTATATGGAAGGGATTAGCATAGTTCCCTACAATGATATTGAGGCTTTGGAAGTCTGTTTGAGTACAAATAAAAATATAGTGGGATTTATAGTGGAACCTATCCAAGGAGAAGCAGGTGTGATTTTACCAGATGCTACTTATTTAAAAAGAGTAAGAGCACTTTGTACGGAGTATAATGTATTGTATATAGCAGATGAAATTCAAACAGGAATAGCAAGAACAGGAAACTTGTTGGCTTCATGTGGTGATTGCAAATGTACCGATAGGTGTAATCTTACAAAAGAAATTAAACCAGATATTGTAATTTTAGGAAAAGCCTTGTCAGGTGGAGTGTATCCAGTTTCGGCAGTTTTAGCAAATAATGAAGTAATGCTTTGTATACAACCTGGGGAACACGGTTCCACATACGGAGGGAATCCTTTAGCTTGTGTAGTTTCAAGAGCTGCTTTGGATGTGATTATTGAAGAAAAACTGACAATACAAGCAAAAGAAAAAGGAGCTTATTTACGTGATAAATTAGAGATGTTAAAAGATAAATACCCGTTAATTATTTCGGTAAGAGGTAAAGGCTTGTTAAATGCTATTGAAATAGATTCTTCGGAGCAGTCAGAATTGGCTTGGCAAATCTGTTTAGAATTTCGAGACAATGGTTTATTGGCCAAGCCGACTCACGGGAATAAAATTCGATTGGCACCTCCATTGATTATTACATACGATCAAATAGATGAGTGTGTGTGTATTATTAATAAATCATTACAAAAATTTTCTTGTCATGAATAAGGGAAATAGCATGGTACAGGATAAAGTAAACACAGAAGGAACAAAGGTTTTTTCTCAACGGCCTGCATTAACTTCTAACGTAATGATGGTGCGACCTGCTAATTTTGGATTTAATGATGAAACAGCTGAAAATAATGCATTTCAGATAAATAATACCGAGATTTCCACAGCAGAAATAGCTGCAAAAGCGGTTCAGGAATTTGATCGTTTTGTAACTATGCTCAAAAAGAATGATGTAAATGTAGAAGTAATTCAGGATCCACAATTTCCTGTAAATCCAGATGCTGTATTTCCTAACAATTGGATAAGCTTTCATCATCCCGATTTTGTGGTTACTTATCCAATGTTTGCATTAAAACGAAGAAATGAACGGAGAAAAGAAATTATTGATGATTTAAAATTAGCATATAGCATAAAGGCGCAATTTGAATTTGAACATTTCGAGAAAGAAAAAATGTTTCTAGAAGGAACAGGAAGTATTGTTTTTGATCGCACTCATAAAATAGCCTATGCTTGTAAATCTATTCGAACAAATGAATATCTATTCAATAAATTTTGTGAAGATTTACATTTTACTCCCATACTTTTTGATGCAGTAGATAAAAAAGGACAGCCAATTTATCATACAAATGTGATGATGACTGTTGGAGTAGATTTTGTAATCATTTGCATGGAAAGTATTGCTTCTGTTGTTGACCGTAAAAAGCTAGAAGCATTATTTAAAGAAACAGGAAAAGCCATAATACCCATATCCATTCCGCAAATGGAACAGTTTGCGGGAAATATGATACAGCTTAAAAATAAAAATGAAGAATCTTTATTGGTTATGTCTTCTAAAGCATTTAATTCATTGACCCAAGTGCAACTAATTGAAATGGAAAATTATGCTAAAATTATACATGCTGATCTGGATGTAATTGAAACTTATGGAGGAGGAGGAGCGCGTTGTATGATCGCTGAAATTTTTTTAAAACCCTTACATGGGAAATAGACAATTTATACTAATATCCAATTAATGGAAGAAACAAAAATACTTATAGATTCTCAACCAAAATATAGTGTGCAAGCCGAATTCAATAGGGCGCAAGCAGTAATAATGCATGAACCCTCTAGTGAATTATATTATGGTGTATTGCATCCACATGCGGCTCTTTTTGATTCTTATTTTAATGCAGCCAAAGCGGCTAAAGAACACAAGCAATTTCAGCAATTACTAAAAAACAGAGGTATTGAAGTTTTTACTGTTAAAGAAGCTTTATTGAAAAATGTAGTAGATGAGTTAGGTGAACCTATTGAAGGTAAAGAGTTGGAGGAATTTAGAGATTTTGCCCGTTCATGCGTGCGTTTAAACACACCAAGTTTAACAGGTTTAAGTTATGATGAAATTGTAGAACAACATATTTATTTAGACAAGGTGTTTAAAAAAATGCATCCTGTTGACTTAGTGCGTACTATTTTGTTACAACCTAATTTAATTTTAAAAAGAACACTTACAAATACATTTGTTACAGCGGATTATAATGCAAATCCAGTAATGAACTTATATTTTTCCCGAGATCAAATTATTACTACAGGTAAAGGAGTTGTATTGACCAATTTGAATTCGCCTCAGCGAGAAATAGAAACACGTATTTTATGTATGTGTTTAAAAAAAATAGGAATTAAACCGCTATTAGACCTTTCTAAAGTAAATAAAAGTGCTCATATCGAAGGGGGAGATTTTTTTATGTTAAATAACATAGCCTTAATAGGTGAAGGGATGAGAAGTAATCGATTGGCTATTGAAATTTTAATGAAAGCCGATGTGATTGGGACAGAGCAAGTAGCTCTGATAAAGGATAACTATCACTATCAACCTCAAATGCATTTGGATACTTATTTTAATATTATTGATAAGGATTTGGTAGCTATTTCGCATAATCGTTATAACGCTGGACCAGGTACTAAACAAGAGTTATTAGTTGATATTTATGTAAAAGGTGCAGCTTCATATCAATTGACGGAAGTATCCATTCCTTTTAAAAAGTATTTAGAAGATTATTTAAAAGTAGAGGTGATTGTAATTTCTGACGAAGATCAAAAAAATTATGGCTTAAATTTTTTATGTATTAGTCCAAGGAATATTATAGCTGTAAAAGGGCAGTCTGAAGATTATAAAAATAAAATGGCACTTCATAATGTAGCTGTCGAGTGGGTCGATTTTGAAAATTTAAAACAAGGTTGGGGTGCGGCACATTGTACCACCCAAGTTATTAATCGTAAAATATGATGTATGAGTAATGCTTTTTATACCATTCCAGAACCAAGTAATGAATTAGTAAAATCATATGCTAAAGGATCATTAGAGCGAAAATTATTATTTGAGGCTTACGATGAAATGTATAAAAGGCGAATTGTGGTTCCTCTGTACATTAATGGGGAAGCAATTTTTACTGAAAATAAAGAGGCAATTAGGCCGCCACACGATTTTAATCATGTGGTAGGAGATTATGTTAAAGCTAGTCCTAGTCATGTTAAAAGTGCCATTGATTCATGTTTAAAAGCAAAGGCGGATTGGGAGCAAATGCCTTGGCAGGATAGAGCGGCAATTTTTTTAAAAGCTGCAGCTTTAATTTCGGGACCCTATCGGTATAAAATAAATGCCGCTACCATGATTGGTCAGTCTAAAAATGTATATCAAGCAGAAATTGATAGCGCTTGTGAATTAATCGATTTCTTTAATTTTAATGCTAAGTTTTTAGAAGAAATATATAGTTCGCAACCCATTTCTTCTGTTGGAATATGGAATAGAACCGAATACCGCCCTTTGGAAGGTTTTGTATATGCCATTACCCCATTTAATTTTACCGCAATTGCGGGAAATTTGCCAGCGGCACCCGTTTTAATGGGAAATGTTTGTGTTTGGAAGCCTTCGGAAAGCCAAATGTATTCGGCTAACATTATTATGGAAGTTTTAATAGAAGCTGGTTTACCAAAAGGAGTAATTAATATGGTATCTGGTGACCCGGTTATGATATCAGACAGTGTACTTAATCATAAAGAATTTAGTGGGCTTCATTTTACAGGTTCTACAAAAGTGTTTAAAACCTTATGGAAGCAAATAGCACTTAATTTAGATCATTATAAGACGTATCCAAAAATTGTAGGGGAAACAGGAGGGAAGGATTTTGTCTGGGCGCACCCATCGGCGGATGCAGCTATAGTTGGAACAGCTCTTATCCGAGGCGCATTTGAATATCAAGGGCAAAAATGTTCAGCAGCTTCTAGGGCGTATATTCCAAAGTCAATGTGGGCCGAATTGAAAGTTTTTTTAGAAGCTGAACTTAAAACGATAAGGGTAGGTTCTCCACGTAAGGTTTCAAATTTTATAAATGCAGTAATTCATGAAGCTTCATTTAAAAAATTAGTAGAAATTATTGAATTTGTAAAAGCCTCAAATGATGCATCCATACTTTTTGGAGGGGGCTATGATAATAATATTGGCTACTTTGTTGATCCAACAATTATAGTTGCTAAAAATCCCAATTTTAGAACAATGACGGAAGAGCTATTTGGACCTATTTTAAGTATTTATGTGTATGAAGACACACAATGGGAAAAAGTTTTAAAAACAGTAGATCAAACCTCGGAATATGCATTAACAGGAGCCATTTTTGCCCAAGAGCGTTCTGTGATCACAAAAGCAACAGCTATACTCCGTAATTCGGCAGGTAATTTTTATATTAATGACAAGCCTACTGGAGCTGTAGTGGGGCAACAGCCATTTGGTGGAGCCAGAGGCTCAGGAACTAATGATAAGGCAGGTTCTATTTATAATTTATTACGTTGGGTTTCTCCGCGTACTATAAAAGAAAATTTTGTACCTCCTACAAATTATAGCTATCCATTTTTGGAAGAATAATATTAAGTAAAAGTGTTTTATCATGTTTTAAATTAACTATTATGGTATTTGATATTAAAGAAATTATTACCGCAACCATGATTCTATTTGCGGTTATAGACATTGTAGGTAGCATTCCCATTATTATTGATTTACGTAAAAAAGTAGGGCATATTCAGAGTGGAAAAGCGACTATAGTTTCAGCAATATTAATGGTCACATTTTTATTTGTAGGAAAGCAAATGTTGGAACTTATAGGAATTGATGTAAATTCCTTTGCCGTTGCGGGGTCATTTATTATTTTTTTTATAGCCTTGGAAATGATTTTAGGTGTTCAATTGTACAAAGCCGAAAGTTTACAAACTGCGGCCATAGTCCCTTTGGCTTTTCCTTTAATAGCTGGGGCCGGTACGCTAACATCAATTTTATCACTCCGATCAGAGTACCAACCTGTAAATATTATAATAGCCATATTGATTAACTGTTTGGTGGTTTACATAGTATTAAAATCTTCAGTCAAAATTGAAAAAGTACTTGGAAATCAAGGGATAGATGTAGTAAGGAAAATTTTTGGTGTTATTTTATTGGCTATAGCAGTAAAGTTATTTACAACCAATATTAAAGGTTTGTTAGCCTAAATTATTATTTTATGAAATTAATTTTATTTTGTTATGTGTCAATGTTATTATCATTATCGGCATGTAAAAAAGAAGTGCCACAAATAGCAGAAGCTGATACAGAATTTATTTCCAGATCACACCTTTCAAACGAAGAAGAAATTTCTAAAGTGCCAATACTTAATTTTGGAACATTTCACATGGGCAATACCAATGATGCTCGTAAAACCGAATTTGATGAAAAAAATGAAGAAAATAAAAGAAAAGTTCATAAAATAGCCAACGCACTTGCCAAATTTAAACCAACGGTTATAATAGTAGAGAGATTACCTAAATATGATAAAAAATTGCTTGCTAGCTATAATGAGTACATAAAAAATCCTAAGGAGTCTTTTAAAAATCCTAGCGAAATTGAACTTTTAGCATTCGAAGTTGGGAGACTGAGTAATACAAAAAGAATGTATGGGATTGATCACCATATGGATTATAATTACATGATAGGTGACGAAATTAAGAATCAAATAGATGCTACTATGTATAATCAATTTGACATAAACCCACTACTGTATTACCCCAAAATTAATGTAGATGAGGATAAATTAAGTCTGCTTGATAAATTAAAATTAACGAATCAAGATGATTACTTAGATTTTCTTATTGAAGCAAATGCAGATATACTTACTCATGCTGGGACAGATGCTAATTTTGAAGGAGCAGATGAAGCAGCAAAATATTACAAAAGAAATTTAAGAATGTATTCAAATTTAAATAGAATCAAATTAGAACCTACAGATCGCGTTTTTATGATTATGGGGGCATCTCACACAGCTTTTTTTAGAGATTTTATTAAAAGAAGTCCTAAATATAAAATGGTAGATACATTTGATTATTTAAAATGAATAATTTAGTTATCACTTAAAAACCGCATTAGGAAAAACAACAGGACTCTCAATACCTTCCATACTTACACTAGAAACACCAAAAAAATAATTGTCAATAACAATTCCTTTTAAAGTAAATTGATCAACATTCCCAACATAGCGAGAATAATCCCAAGTTGGGGAAGTAGTGCTACGCCAATAAATTTTATAGCCTTTGATATTGCTATCGCTTATTTTTTTCCATTTCAATTTTACCGAAGATTCTACGATACCACCTATTTTTACTTCGGTAGGTGGGGGAGAAGCCCAAGCTAATTGCGCTAAGTTTATAGCATTAACAGCAGTTAATTTTGCTGCATAACCAAAATTTACATGTTCTACAGTATCTCCATAATCAATACCATTTTCGGTACGAATATCTTGATGTTGTTGGGTGTAATTTTCATGTGCTTCCATAATTCGAATACCTGCATAACCTAAATCATTAAAAGGTTTGTGATGACCACCACGACCAAAACGATCTAAACGATAAATGAGCATTGGATTCATTTCGGGCATATAGGTTTGTACGCTTTTATGTACATAACGTGCTAATTGGCGAGATATCCCATCGACTTCTCCTCCATAATAACGTCTACGCTTTATTTGATCCTCGGTATCAGTAATATTTGTAGGTTCCGAAAAAATTCGAAATGATCTGTTGTCAATAACTCCATCTACTCCTTTTATATTTCCGATCATATCGTTATTGAGTACGCCTATAATGTCCCAAGCTTGTTCTTTGGCATATTTAGCTAAACCTGCTCCTCCAAATAAGCCTTGTTCTTCGCCTGAAAGACCAACATAAATAATGCTATTTTCAAAAGTGTATTTTGATAATACTCTAGCTGCTTCAATAGTACCTGCCATTCCACTAGCATTGTCATTAGCACCAGGAGCATCTGTTGTGAAATCCATAGTGTCGCTTGCGCGAGAATCAATATCACCACTCATTATTACATATCGGTTTGGATATTTTGAACCTTTTTGAATAGCGAGTACATTTACCACCCAAGCATCTTTAGGGACTCTTTTGCTCATACTTTTTGTTACAAAATCTTTTTGATAAGAAACTTCCAAACAATGGTTACAGTTTTTTGAAATTTGTTCAAATTCAGCCTTAATCCAACGCCTAGCCGCTCCAATGCCTCGAGTTTCAGAAAGGGTGTCGCTAAATGTATTTCGAGTACCAAAACCAGCGAGTTTACGAATGTCTTTTTCTATTTGTTTGGCAGAAACATTTTCTATAATATCATAAATTTTGGATTCGATTTGTGCGAATGAAAATTTGATTAAAAATAAAAACGAAACTAAAAGTAGGCCTTTCTTCATAGCAATATTTTTTTCTAAAATAAATAAAAACTAAGGATCTATGAGTAACCTTAACAAAGCGCTAACGAATGTATTTTTTAGATGCTTGTATGTATAAAAAAACACCTCAACAAATTAAATTTGTTGAGGCGTTTTAATAGTAATTTATTCAAAAGAATAAGCCCACTGGTGGGTTAATCTCTTTTTTCACGAGGTTTACGATCACGATTGTCTCTTCCTCTGTTATCTCTGCCTTTTCCTTTATCGTCTCTTGGTGGACGTGCTACATAACCTTCTGGTTTAGGTAGTAACGCCTTTCTTGAAACTTTTTCTTTACGAGTTCTTGAATCTATACCAAAATATTTAACATCAAGCTCATCACCAAGGTTTAATACATCGGTAACGTTTTCAACACGTTCCCATGCAAATTCAGATACGTGCAAAAGAACTTCGTTACCAGGAGCTTCTTTGTATTCAACAACGGCACCAAAATCAAGTATTTTAATTACTTTAACTTCATACACACTACCAACTTGAGGTTTGAATAACATGGCTTCAATTCGTGCTAAAACAGCATCAATACCTTCGGCACCTGTTCCTAAAATTTCAACAATTCCTTCCTCCGTAACAGGGTCTTCGTTAATTACAATAGTGGTATCTGTAGTTTTTTGTAATTCTTGAATGTTTTTACCTCCAGGACCAATTAGAGCTCCAATAAATTCATTAGGAATTACACGTGTAACCATTTTAGGGGCATGATCTTTCACGTCTCCTGCAGGTGTAGCAATGGTATCTGTAAGTTTACTTAAAATATGTAAACGACCATCACGAGCTTGCTTTAATGCATTTACCAAAATTTCATAGCTTAAGCCTTTAACTTTGATATCCATTTGACAAGCGGTAATACCATCTTCTGTACCTGTAACTTTAAAATCCATATCACCTAAATGATCTTCATCTCCTAAAATATCAGATAATACAGCATAGCGATCACCATCAGAAATTAATCCCATTGCAATACCCGATACTGGTTTTTTAATTTGTACACCAGCATCCATTAGTGCCATTGTACCGGCACATACCGTTGCCATAGATGAAGAACCATTTGATTCTAAAATTTCAGAAACTACACGAACAGTGTAAGGACAATCTTCGGGTACCATACCTTTTAATGCACGTTGTGCTAAGTTTCCGTGTCCAACTTCACGACGAGAAGTACCTCTTAACGGTCTTGCTTCTCCAGTAGAGAATGGAGGGAAATTATAATGTAAATAGAAACGTTCTTCTCCTTCATGCGAAGCGTTATCTATAATATTTGCATCACGAGAAGTTCCTAGGGTAACTGTAGCTAATGCTTGAGTTTCTCCACGCGTAAAAATTGCAGAACCATGTGTGGTTGGTAAGTAGTCAACCTCACACCATATTGGTCGTATATCGGTTGTTTTACGTCCATCTAAACGAATTCCTTCTTCTAGCGTAAGATTACGAACGGCCTCTTTTTGTGTTTTATTAAAATATTTAGAAATTAAATCACCTTTTTCAGCTAATTCTTCTTCAGAATATTGCGCTTGTAATTCTTCTTTAATTTCTCCAAAAGCAGCTCCTCTATCATGTTTAGCAGATGCTTGTTTGGCAATCGCATAACATTTATCATAAGCAAAATCATTAACTACTTTTGCTAATTCTTCGTCAGTATCTTCTGGTGTGTATTCACGCGTTTCTTTTTTACCAAAAGCTTCGGCTAAACGTACTTGCGCAGCACATTGTACTTTTATGGCTTCATGAGCTACTTTGATAGCTTCAATCATTTCTTCTTCAGAAATTTCATCCATTTCACCCTCTACCATCATTACAGAATCGGCTGATGCACCAATAACCATATCAATATCAGACTCTGCTAACTGAGCAAAAGTTGGATTTACTATGAATTCGCCATTTATTCTACTTACTCTTACTTCAGATATAGGTGCTTCAAAAGGAATATCCGATAATTGAATGGCAGTTGAAGCAGCAAGACCAGCTAAAGCATCTGGCATTACTTCTGGATCATGAGACATTAATTGTATCATGATTTGAGTTTCTGCATGGTAATCTTTTGGGAAAAGTGGACGTAATACACGGTCAACAATTCTCATTACTAAAATTTCTTCGGTACTAGGACGCGCTTCTCTTTTAAAGAAACCACCTGGATAACGACCTGCGGCAGCGTATTTTTCTCTGTAATCAACAGTTAAAGGTAAAAAGTCTACATCAGATTGCTTGTAGTTTGATACTACTGTACAAAGCAACATTGTTTTACCCATAGTTACAACAACAGACCCGTGGGCTTGCTTTGCTAATTTTCCAGTTTCGATAGTAATTTCTCTACCGTCACCAAGGTCAATGACCTCCTTAAAAACTTGTGGAATCATAATTTTTTTTAATCATTTTAGTTTGTCTCGATTTGTTGGTGGCAAATCATTTGTTGTTGTGTTGCTAGGCTTCGTGAGAAGTTCCTTTTAGCAAGGGAGACAATTTATATAAAGCTTTGTTTTTTAAATTATTAAAAAAGTAAGTTTTGAAAAGGTGTTTTTCAAAAAAAAGCTTAATCTGTAATTTGACGAAAGATACGTTTTTCTTTTCATTTGGTGATAAAAAAAAACGGAGCCATTAGCTCCGTTTTTTTTATATAAATATCGTTGGCTTATTTTCTTAAACCAAGCTCTTTTACAATTGCACGGTATCTTAAGATATCCTTTTTGATTAAGTAGTCTAATAAACTTCTACGCTTACCTACTAATTTTACTAATGAACGCTCAGTATTATAATCTTTACGATTTTGTTTTAAGTGCTCAGTTAAATGTGTAATTCTGTGTGTAAACAAAGCAATTTGTGCTTCTGCAGTTCCACTATCGTTTTTTCCTTTACCGTGTTTAGCAAAGATTTCTTCTTTAACTTCTTTTGTTAAATACATTCCAATATTATTTAAATGATTATTATGCATTTGAAAGATTTTCTTTCAAGGCTGCAAATGTACCATTTTTATTATTATATTTTGCTTAATATGTAAAATATAATGGATGTTTTTTAATACATATTAATTTAGGACATTAGAAAGTACTTTTCTGAGCTTTTTAGGATTTAGTCTGGTGTCAATAATAGTTCCTTTGGTATCTATTAAAAAGTTTTCGGGAATATTTTTAACTCCGTACATATAGCCCACAGGATTTTCCCATCCGTTTAAGTCACTTAATTGTATCCAATCTAATTGATCCTTACGAATGGCATTAAGCCAAGCTTCTTGATTTTGATCTAATGATACGGCTACAATTTCAAAACCTTTAGCGTTGAATTCATGGTAAACTTTTCTTAATTCTGGATTTAATTTTTTACAGGGTAAACACCACGAAGCCCAAAAATCAATTAGTGTATATTTCTTTTTTACATTTGAAAAAGTAATCGATTTTCCATTGGAGTCATTTTGTGTAAAATCAGTGAATTGATCTCCTTTTTTAGGGTTTTTACTTAACTTAATAAATGTGCCTATTATTTTTCCGTATTTTGAATTTTTGGTTAGCTCATTAGCTTTGTTATATGATTTGCTAATAATACGCTTTTAATATAAATATTTCGTATATTTAAGGATGCCAAAATCATCTACTCT
>NZ_JH621248.1:0-5005 GCF_000255455.1 Aquimarina agarilytica ZC1
CGAAATACGTGGCACGGTTTACTCCGAAATTACTGGCACAAATCGAAACGGAGTATCCAGTTAAAAGCTTTTTTGTCCTTAATTCTAACATAGTCGTTTAATAAACTTAAAATTGCTTGTCCAAAAAAATGACTCGAAGGATCAATTTTTAAAAAGTAATATTCCATATTCCTTTTTGAACTTATTGAAGCGTCAGATTTCAGTATGCTTATTCCAGAATAATAGTTATACCAATCATCATTATGATATTTTTTATCTACTTTTTCTATTTCGGAATAAAGAGAAAACCAGTCTTTGTTTTCTTTGTATGAAGCAAGAATATTTTGTGTTTTTTCGGCTTTATTATTATAAAAAAAATTATAAATAGGTTTCTTTAAAAACGTAGTAAATATAAATGCTAGAATAGCAAATAATAAAGCAATCCTACTTACGGCTTTTTGCCCTTTTGAATTTTTAAATAATAGAAAGCTTGACTGACTAGGAATTGACCAGTTTTTGAATTGTTTTGGAGTTGGTGTTTTAGGTTTTAATTTCATTTTTTAAATTTTTTTGTTATTAAGATTTATAACTCTATATGTGTACTTATTATTTTATTTGATTGTAAATCAGGAGTAAAGGAGTTTAAAATGCACAAAAGCACATCAAATAGAAGTCGTTAGTGGCATTCATGTTAGTATTGTTTAAAAAGCAATGGCTTCACCACACAAAAAACACCTAATCCTCCTCGACCTCTTCAGCGGTACAGGTGGTTTTGCCTTAGGCTTACAGCAGGCAGGTTTCAAATTTAAGAAGCATTATTTCAGTGAAGTGGATACCCATGCCATTGCCAATTACCAGTACAATTTTAAAAACGCCATATATGTCGGAGCAGTTCAAGAAATTACCAAACAAAAAATCGAAAGACCCGATATCATTACTTTCGGCTCACCATGCCAAAATTTATCAACTGCTGGAAAACGAGAAGGCTTGTATGGGGAAAAGAGCAGACTCTTTTTTGAAGCAATTGCAGTTATCAGAAAATTTAGACCCCGTATTTTTATCTTTGAAAATGTCAAAGGACTTTTCTCGAGTAACCAAGGCAAAGACTTTGAAATCGTACTTAAAACGTTTGCCGACCTTGGGCTTTATGACCTCCAATGGCAATTGCTTAATACTAGCTGGTTTTTACCCCAAAATAGAGAGCGCATCTACCTTGTCGGATCTCTTAGAAAGCAATCCCGACCCCAAGTATTTCCTATCCCAAAAAACTATACGGCGTTTACAAAAGGGATCAAAAAAACAATCTCGCAAGCTCACATTGCTTCCACAATCGATACCAAAGTAGGTGATTATGGAACCTATGCTCCTTATGTGTTTACTATTCGGAAAAGAAAGAACACACAACAAATAGAATTTAGAGCCGACACCAATGTAAATTGTATTACTAGCGCTAAAAAGTCAAATTATATAGCCCATCCCTGGAAACCTTTAAAAACTACCAGAACAGCAAAAGGTAAAAAGATTAGAAAAGCCAATTTAAAAAAGGGGATTGATTACTCACCTTTTAAAGAAAAAGAATTTAAACTAAGTGAAAATGATACTTCTGGAGCATTAACCGCCAATGGCTATCAAGAAAACTTACTGACAAATATGGAAAGTGTTCGAAGGCTTACCCCAATGGAATGTGAACGCTTACAGGGATTTCCAGATTTATGGACAAAATACGGCATAAAAAACAATGAAAAAATAGAGTTAAGCGATAGCAAACGCTATCAGTTGATCGGAAATGCAGTGAGTGTAGCGGTAGTAAAAGCAGTAGGAGTTTCGATACTTCCGATATTTTCAGCATCAAAAATTTCAAAAACCATAAAAACACCAATACAAAAAATGGACAGTCCACTTGATGGGTTAACCAAAACCAATCTAAAAACACCGATAACCTATTATGGCGGCAAACAGAATATGGCCAAGCTGATCATATCATTAATCCCGGACCATAATTTATATTGTGAACCTTTTGTTGGTGGCGCAGCTGTTTTCTTTGCCAAACCACCAAGTCCTGTAGAAGTGTTGAATGATTTAAATGGCGAGGTGGTTAATTTTTATCAGGTATGTAAAACAGCGTACAACAAACTAAATAAAAAAATACAAGCCACCCCGCATAGTAGAAAATTGCACGCCGAAACAGCACAGGTATTAAAAGAAGCTGATCAACATAAACCACTGGATAGAGCTTGGGCATTTTGGGTGCAGACCAATATGAGTTTTTCTTCTAAAATGTTTGGGGGTTATGCTTATGAGCGAAAAAGCAATAGCACCGTAAAACGTTTATTCAATAAAAAAATGAATTTCACCTCAGAGATTTGCAAGCGTTTGGATTTTGTAGATTTAGAAGCCAATGATGCATTAAAGGTAATTGAAAGTCGGGATACAAAAGACAGCTTTTTTTACATCGATCCACCGTATTTTAATTCAGATATGGGACACTATGGGGATTATTCAAAAACGGATTTTTTAAAATTACTCACTGTTCTAGGGAAAATAAAAGGCAAATTTTTATTGAGCAGCTATCCGTCCGCAGTGCTTGATAAGTTTACCGATAAATTCAAATGGACCCAATGGTCAAAAGATTCCAAAGTAGCTGTTTCCAAAAAGGCAACAAAAACAAAAACAGAAGTACTAACAGCTAATTATGATTTTACTGCAATGATGCCTTCGGGTTTAATGGGAATGGATAATGATGAATTATTGATTCTAAAAGCAAAAACAATTAAGATCAAATTGTTAATGCTACCCGAAAAAACAATGTAATTTATCTTCTTTAATGATTTGTAATACTTCCTGTAAACTTTCGGAATCACTGAGTTCTGGATAAAGTTCCCATTTTCCAGAGCCGCGCATCCAGTAGAGTTTCCAAACTTTTTGAGATTTTACATACCGAATTTTGGCAAAAGGAAATTCCATTTTTTTAGAAGCATCCATCCAATCAGGGCGAATTTCAGAAAATTCATAAGCTTTACTAACCAACTTGTAACCGATATCTATTTGATCTCTTTTGTCAGCAGGAGGCCTTAGTTCTTCAATAAAAGAATCTATAATGGCTTTATTGAAATCTACTATTTTTGAAGCATCCATTTGAACATAATTTAAAGATTGAATTTTATAAATCTATTCAAAAGTAAGCAAACTCCCTGAATCCGAAATTAGAAAAATAATCCTTGATACTCTTGTGGTATGGAGCAGATTTCTTTTCAAAATTACGATCATCAAATAAAAAAACTTGATATTTCAACACTTCCTTATTTACTGCAGGAAGGGAATCTTTTCTTTAAGGAAGCCAAATCATTTTACCACCAAGAAGCATCTGTAAAAGAAGCTATTGATTTGTATCTAGAAAAATTGAATGCGCATGTAGCTAACCAAAAGCAAAGCGAACTACCCAGTACAGTATATTTTATAAGAACTTTTGTTAAAATGCACAATCAGCAAAAAAACAGAAAGCAGCTCGAAGAATTCATTACCAACTTACAAAAAGCGATAGAAAGCAAGCAAATAACTAAAAATGCGCCCTATGCTTCGCATATTACACAAATACAGGACAAATTAATAACGCAGTACAACAAACTCCCACAAAAAGGCAGTATTCGGTTGGTTATAAATAAAGATTGGTTAAGCGAATTGATGCAAATTAATACACATTCAATAAAGACATTGAGTGGATTTGAAAGTTTGGAAAAGAACCAAAGTAATATTACAAAAAGCCATCAGCGAATTGATGCAAATAACAAAACAAACAATCTATTTGAATCCATTAATGCCATTGATCAAAGTTCAAAAACAAATACGTTTAGATTAGCAGGTGGACTAGGAGAGTTTTTAGGCGACCTGGAGCGATTTGAATTGGCCATCACTATTGAGGGAAATCAAGGAAGTGGAAAAACCAGGTTTACGTATCAATTAGCTAATGCTTTTGCAGCATTAGGACATCGTATAGCCATATTTTCATTAGAAATTGGAAGCAAGTCAGATTTGATTCGCAGAATGAAAGAAGCCTATATTTCTATAGAAAATCAGTCAAGTGTTTTTATAGCGGACAAGCTTCCCGAAGGGATCAACACCATAAAAAAAGCAGCGAACCAATTTGATGTGATTGTAATTGATAGTTGGAATAAAATCGGAGTATCATCATTAGATTTTGATTCATTACGAAAGCAATTTCCCAACACTATTTTCATTGTCATATTTCAGCGTACTACCCAAAAAACAATTCGTGGAGGCACAGCTCCTCTTTATGATGCTGGAATTAATATTGAAGTGGTAAAAGCAGACGCTTCATTCAAGAACAATTATGCGGTAACTACAAAAAACAGGTATGGAGAAACGGGAATTAAATTTAACATCTACCATCAGCAAATAGAAAGTGAAGCTAACAACAATGATATAGAATCAAGTGAATTTGAAAACTTAACATACTAAGCTATGATTTGGAGTATACTACAATCAAGACTTAAAAGATATTATCCAGTATTAATTCTGTTACTGATTTTAATCGCTCAATCTTATTTTTTCAGAAAGCAGCATATCAAAATTCGTGATTATAAAAACTTCCAAAAAGTACAAGAGCAAGAAATTGAGCAATGGAAAGACAAAGAAGGCAAAAGTAGAGCTAGAGCAGAAATTGCTGAGATCAGTGCTAAAAATGCAAAGCGTGTGTTAAGTAATGATCTAAAGGAATTGATTAAAAAAGAAGTGGGTAATATAAAACGTAATCTGATCAGTTATTCATCAGTCAAAGCCTCAACCCAAGGAAGCATAAAAGCAAGTACCGTTGATACAATTTATGTCATTGACTCCATAGCCACACTGCCTGCAAAGCATTTTGAGATCAACAATGAAGATTTAAAATTTTCGGGCAAGTATATTCCTCAATTAGATAGCTTACTAGCTGATTATAAAGTGCAGCACAATTTCGAATTTTTCTACTACTACCGAAAACCCGGAAAGAAACCCTGGAACATCTTCAGAA
>NZ_JH621248.1:5054-114994 GCF_000255455.1 Aquimarina agarilytica ZC1
CGCAGAAATCAAATTTCAAAACCACGGCTCTCAAGCGGATAGTTTATTCACTTTAGTGCTAGAGAGACGGAAGGGGTTTTTGAAAAGATTATTTCGTTAAAAATTTAAAACACTATCCAAAGCATCATCTGCATCTTTATGGATAAAGTTTGCTTGGTAACCTATTGTTGTACTTAAATTTGAGTGTCTATATAATTTTTGAAGCATATGAGGAGAAATTTTATCACCTGCGATATTTCCAAAACTATGTCTGGCAATATGTGTTGTTACTTTTTTATCAATTTCAGCCATTTTTGCTAAAGTTCCTAAGTACTTATTAAATTTTTTAATTGCCGTTTTTGTTTTAATATAAATGTCTTCGGGATTATTTTCATCAGCTTTCTTTAATTCTGGAAAAATATAGTCACTCCCTTTTATTTTTTCTGATTTATAGTACTCTAAAATTTCGAAAATAGCTTTAGGAATTTTAAGTGAAGTTATTTTGTTGTTTTTACCCATTCGGTAGTACAAACGATCATCTTTAATATCATTCCATTTCATTTTTAGTACATCTGAAATTCGAATTCCAGCTAAATAAAAAGAAAAAAGAAATACATTTCTGGTGTGCAGGATAGGTGATCCATTTTCAAGTTCTAAAGATTCCATTCTTCTAATTTCATCTTCATCCAAACCTATTTTTATAGATTCAGGTAACGAAATTCGAATTTTACTTTCGCCAAACGGATACCTTTGTCTATCTGCTATACCCATTTTTATAGCTCGATTATATAATAATCGAATTAAAATAAATATGTTCATTATGGATCTTTCAGAAACAGATCCTTTAGCTACTAAATAGGCTTTGAATTTATTCAATAATTGTTCGGTTATTTCGTCAAATAATAATTCGTCTTTATTAATAAATTCTCTGAACGTATTAATCTTACTATTGTCTGAAACTGCTCTGTTAGCCTTATTCATTTTTTTAAGCTGAAGGATGTGTTCTTCAGCTAGGTCAAAAAAAGAAAGTGTGATTTTTTCTCCTTTTAAAACATTTATAATGTCGTTAATTGCATAATGCTTTTTAGAAGCTTCGTATTCCAATATTGTATCATCAGCTTCAGCAACTTTTTTAGCAATCAAGTTATTTAAACGCCTTGAATTGGGGTGGGCTGATTTAACTCTAAAATTCTTAACATCCCAGTATTTTTCATCAATCCATTCTAAGAAAAAATATTTAGATTTTCGATCTTTTGTAACTCTAATTGCTATAGAATATTTTCCGTCTGATTTTTTCTTACTCTTATATAAAATTGCTTTTACAGTAGCCATTATGATTAATTTTAATCAAATATAATCAATTGGTTTAAACATGGTTTAAACAATTAGGCTATTTTAACGAAAACTAAAATACTTTAATAAATTTATAATCCCTTTAAATACAGTATAAATAAACGATTTTAGGTTTTTAAAGGACAACAGAGATTGGTTTAATTTAGACTTAGGATCTAGTGCTTCACGGCGTGGGAGTTCGAGTCTCCCCGCCCGCACAACATAGGATAAGCCGACTTTAACGAGTCGGCTTTTTTTTATCATCAATATATTATGCTTTTCACCTCGAGCCTCCCCTCAATTAGGCTAACTCAAAATATTCTAACATAAATAAATATACCTATACATTTCATTCATTTAAAAACATTAGTTAGTATATTGACAAACAACATCAACAACATATAAATGAACCGATTATTATTTTACTTCTTAATTATTATACCTAGCCTTAATTCTTATTCTCAAATATCCTTTGAAAAAGGCTATTATATTATTAATTCTGGACAGAAAACAGATTGTTTTATCAAAAATATTGATTGGAAAAATAATCCAACTCATTTTAATTATAAACTATCCAAAAATGGAGAAATACGCAACGCCTCCATTACTACCATAAAGGAGTTTGGAATCTATAACACATCAAAATACATTAGAAGTAGTGTTGATATCGATAGATCCAGTGAAAACCTTTCTGATATAAGCACTACCAAAAATCCCATATTTAATAAAGAAACCCTTTTTTTAAAGGTATTAATTGAAGGAAAAGCTAGTTTATATAAATATGAAGATAAAAACTTAAGCAGGTATTTTTATAGTAAAGAAAATTCAGACATTCAACAGTTAGTTTACAAAAGCTACAAAACAGGTAATAAAATAGGAGAAAACAATCAATTTAAACAACAGTTATGGATCGATTTAAAATGCCCACATACTAAAAAAAGCAAACTTGAAAGTTTAACCTATGCACAAAATAAACTTATAACTCTTTTTGTCGATTACAACAACTGTAGTGATTCAAATTTTTCAAACTATGAAGAAAAGCAACATAAAGACGCATTTCATATAACATTAAGACCCCGCTTTAACAAAACTTCATTAAGTATAGCCAACGACATTTCTAATGCTAGAGATACTGATTTTGGAAATAAATTTAGTTTTGGATTTGGAATTGAGGCAGAATACACGCTCCCTTTTAACAAAAACAAATGGGCTGTTTTCACTGAACCCACTTACCAAAATTACGCTGCCGAAAAAACAAAAGATCAACCCATAGAACAAATTTCAACCATTACATATTCTTCCATTGAATTACCTATTGGTGTTAGGCATTATTTTTTCTTAAACAAGCACTCTAAAATCTTTATTAATGCTTCGTATGTAATTAATTTTAATTTAAAACAACCTACTATCCAATTCAAAAGACCGGACAACACTCCTCTTTCTTCGTTAGAAATCAATTCGCGTAATAATTTTGCCTTTGGTATAGGATATAAACTAAAAAATAAATACAGTGTAGAGCTTCGGTTTTTTACAAACAGAAATATATTAAGCGATTTTGTGGCCTGGAATTCGGACTATAAAAATACATCTGTAATATTAGGCTACACCATTTTTTAATTACCAAAAATACCCTCATTTTTTTACAAACACCCCAAACAATTCTTGACCACCCCTTTTAGGGATAGAGTTGTAGCAAGGATCAAATACATGCACTTTAAAATAGGGAGTAAAATAGTTTAAATACATTTTTTTATCTCCCCCAAACGGACGATTTTCCATATTACCACTTAAAGGAATATCAAACCAAACGCCTACTAATTTCCCTTTTGGCTTTAACAACGCATCTATTTTTTTTGAATAAGCTAGTCTATTAGATTCCGTTGGTGGAAAGGAACAAAAAAATGTTTGTTCTAAAATTAAATCGTATTGACCTGTATGCTCAAAAAAATCTGCTAGCAACAGCTGTTCTTTAGGGAAATTTGGATTTCGATTGGAAAATGATTGCAGTGGTAATTCCGAAATATCCATGATGTAAACATTTTTGAAACCTTTATTATATAAATATTCCGCCTCATACCCATTCCCTGCTCCAGGTATTAATATACTTATACTTTTATCATTAAGTTGATCAATATAAGTCTGTAAAGGTGTCGAGGGACTACCAAGATCCCATCCCGTTCTTTTTTCTAAATAACGTTGGGTCCAATAATTTTGGTTTTCAATGTTTTTCATAGGTGTTTTTTAAAACTATTTTTTTAAATATGCACTAGTTGACAAAAGCTTAAAGCTATCAATAAATACCAAGTAACTACGAATTATTCAACGCCTGCTCCCTATATACCTTAGGTGAAAAACCTACAAATCGTTTAAAATATTTTACAAAGTAAGAAGCGTCTTCAAAACCAATTCTAAAAGCAACTTCTCCTATTTGCAGACTGGTAAAACGCAACAAACGCTTTGCCTCTAAAATAATGCGTTCTGATATCAGTTCTGAAGCTGATTTCCCTACCACATTTTTGGTTATTGTTGTTAAGGTTTTGGAAGAAATATTCAGTAGTGTTGCATACTCACTTACCGAAAGTCCTTGTTGATAATTTTCTTCAATTAACTCTTTATACTTTGCAAACTGAAGCTCATAATGACTATTAAATTGTAAGTTAGTATCACCGTCTTTTCGGTGAATACGTTCTAAAATAATTAATAATGACTTTAATGAAAAACGAATAATATCCTCGTACCCAAAGGCACCTTTTATTGATAACTCCTTTTTAATTAAATCCATATAAGCGTTGGCTACCTGAGCTGTAGCTGCATCTATAACATAACAAGGATTTTCAACTGTATTAAAAATATTATACTTCAAAAAAATATCCACGTCGTTATGCATAAAAAAACTTTCATTAAAATGGATAAGATAACCTTGAACAGCTAAATTTGTATCAAAAGCGTGTATATGATCTTTAGAAATAAATAGAATCGTATTTTTTTTAATGGCATATGTATTAAAATCTACCACATGCTCACCACCCTCCTCAAAAAACCAAATAATTTGATAGTAACTGTGCGAATGGGCAATGGCTGCTTTTTCACCACTCCGTTTTCTATAGTCATTTAAATCATATACTGCAAACTGAAGCTTTTCTGGATGTGCTTTATGAAGGTGATATTTTTCTATTTTAACTTTTGAATCTTTCAAATTACTCGTATTAAAACACAGTACTTCTAATGTACCATTTTATAACCAAAATTTTATAAAATCCCCCATAAATGAATGATTAAAAAATAATGACAAAAAGTTAAATTTAGTTGACATTAATTGTCAAGTATTTTTTTTGCTGCTACTAATCCACTATATATAGCTCCATCCATATAACCTCCATACACTGGAGAGGTTTCGGCACCCGAAAAAATAAGCTTCCCATCGAAATATTTTTTTTCAAATTTTGAATTACCGTACTTAGGACTCATATAAATAGATTTAATTTTATTACACGAGGTATCTTTATCTTGTGACCAATCTTTTTCTTCGTAAGTAAGGTATTCCAATACTTCGTTACCTAAATATTTTTGCAGGTGAGCTAAAATTCTTTTTTTTCTTTCTTTAGCAGAAACATCTCGCATCCCTTCATTAACAAATCCCATTAATGAGAATGTTTTATCATTCACATCACTATGATCATATAACTCTGTAACAACACCCACTTGACCTATGAGGGTGCCAGACAAATTTTTATTTCTCCAAAAGGGAGACTTAAAAGTAAGCCCTACTTTTATAGCATTACTCATCCATGTATGTGTATCCTCCATTACTTTTTGTAATGATTTTGGCAACTCTGGCGAAAAATTAATACGGGTCGCTATACGTGGAGGAATGGTTACAATAACTTTTTCTGCACTATAGGTTCCTTTGTCAGTTACTACAGTTACTTCATTTTTGTTGTCATTTACTATTTCCGAAGCAGTAACTCCGGTTTTTATGCGCTCCTCTCCTACATGACCTGCTAACGAATTGATCATTGCCGTGGATCCTCCAGCTATTCTAAACGCTGATGGGGAATTAGGATCATTTTCAAAATAATGCGCAGGAGCCATAGTACTATACACCAAAACACTTTTACCCTTACTGTATTGGTAAAACTTATCTATGTTTAACTCATTAAGCAGACCACCTACATTTTGATGATGATCATGAAACCATGTGGCCCCAAAATCAATTCCATCGTCAGTAAAGATTCTTCCGCCTATTCGATCCCTTGATTCTAATATAACAAAATCAGTCTCACCCAACTTTGTCAACATATAAGCTGTGGTGAGACCTGATAGACCTGCACCTACTATAATATATTTAGTGGTGTTTGATGTCATTATCCCTTCATTAAGTGAGTTCCATGTACTACTGCTGCACCCGCTCTTAAAGCAGCTGCTACAAAAGTTACTTCTGCTAATTCTTCTTCGGTTGCTCCTGCTTTAATCGCAAAATCTTTATGCAACTCAAGGCAGTAAGGACACTGCGTTGTTAAGGCTACTGCTACAGCAATAAGCTCCTTATATTTTTTTGGTATTGCTCCGTCTTTTAAAGCTGCTATATCAAAAGCTTCAAACGCCTTCATAGCCTCTGCGTTTTTTCCTAGTGCACCTAATTTATTTAGGTTTTTCATGTCGTACATAGTGATTCTTTTTTTAGTGTTAAAAAGGGCAAAATTATAGATAACCTTGCCCTATTATATAATTTAATATTCTTAGTTTCTTCCAGACATTACACCTCCATCAGTATCCCAGATTGCTCCAGTTACCCATCCTGCTTTGTCCGATAATAAATAAGAAATCGTATCTGCTACATCTTGTGCTTTTCCGTTTCTTCCAATTGGGTGAAAACCATGGAAATTTTGAAGCGCATCATGCGCTTCTTGCTTACCTCCAAATACACTTTCGTAAACTGGAGTTTCAACAACTGCTGGAGAAACTGCATTTACACGAATTTTGTGATCTGCAAGTTCCATTGCTAAATGCTGAGTTAATGAATGTAATCCCGCTTTTTGCATTGAGTATGCCGAAGATGGAGTAGCTTTAACTGCTTGCTTTGCCCACATAGATCCTACATTTACAATTGATCCACCTTCAGTTTCTTTCATTTTTTTAGCAGCTGTTTGCGTAATAAAAAAGAAACCTCTGTTTAAATCTTGGTAAGAGTTATAATCTGCAACTGTATGGTCTAAAAAAGCTTTAGGGCCAAAAATACCTGAAGCATTTACTAAATAATCAAGATTATCCCATCCATTTACAGCTGCATTTAATTCCTCAACTTGACCTGCATTTGTAATATCTATTTTATGCGTGTGTAAGTTTCCAGATGCTGCACTTTTAAATGCTTCTAATTTTGAATCGTTTGTACCTACTACATGTACTTCAACACCTTGTGCTAATAAGTTTTCAGCTGTAGCTCTTCCTATACCACTACTTCCTCCGATGATTAATGCTCTTTTACTCATAATGAAAATTATTTATTTGTTTAAAAATTTATTTTTTTAATGACACTACAAAGTTATGATGATCATACACTTACAAATAGTGCTTAAAAGAAAATAAATGGTAATTTTAGGAAAATACATTTTTAAACACCTTTTGTTGAAACAACAAAATCAAATTTGCAGCCTCATTTTCAAAAAATAGCCTATACACAATTCATGTACTTTTCGTAGAAGTTTTCCGAAACTACCATCTATTTTCTTAAATGTACTATTCCATCCTTTTGAATACCGTTACTTTTGATTCAATCCAAAAAAACAATGTTTAGTAAACGACCCCTTGACCATATTGTATACAGCGTATTAGATTTAGATATTGCTATCCAATTTTTTAAAGAAAAAATTGGAGTTTCACCTATTTTTGGCGGTTATCATAAAAATCAAGGGACAAAAAATGCATTGATCAATTTAGATAATGGCTGTTACTTAGAATTACTTGCTGTAGATACAGAAAATACAAACATTAAAAGCCCTAGGTGGATGGGAGTGGATGTATTAACTAAAAATCAAATTACTCGATTTGCTTTAAAATCCACTAATTTAAAAAAAGACAGTCATCTACTAAAAGAGTATCATGATGCCATGGGAATTATAAATAATGGACAACGAAAAACCCCCAAAAATGACATGCTAAAATGGAAGTTAACCTTACCATTGGCAACACCCGAAGTAGAAATCGTTCCTTTCACTGTTGATTGGTCTAATTCTGAAATTCATCCATCGGAATTTTTACCAAACATGAACTGTAAGCTTGTAAAACTTTATGGGACTCACCCTAATGTTAAAAAGTTTGATCCTTTATTTGAAAAACTAAACTTTTCAATACCCATTGAAAAAAGTGAACAAATAAGTTTAAAAATGGTGATTGACACCCCCAATGGACTAGTAACATTATAAATTACATTTCTTAAAATGAAAAAAATATTAAGTTTTACCTGGTTATTTTTAACAATACTAGCCTGTAATAATACGCAAAAAAGCACAACCGAAGTTCAAGCAACAATGACTTCAACTTTACCTACTCAAATACAAGAAAAACCCTCAAAGGCGGATCTTATTATTGAAAAAGCCATAGAAGCTCATGGTGGAGACTTATATAACAATGCCGACTATTCCTTTACTTTTCGAAAAAAAGAATATCGCTTTATTAATAAAGGCAATGAGTATACCTATTCCGTAAAACAAAAAAATAATGGCAATCAAACTTGTGATTTTATTACCAATGGTAAATTTGAGAGATTTGTTAATGAAGAACCTATTGATCTAAGTCAAAAACATATTGATGCAGGCATGGGAGCATTAAATTCTGTTATTTATTTTGCTACACTCCCTCACAAACTTAAAGATAGTGCTGTTATTAAAAAATTTATTGAGACCACTAATATAAAGGATGCATCTTACCATGTAATTGAAGTCACTTTTAACCAACAAGGAGGCGGTAAAGACCATGATGATGAATTTCATTATTGGATAAATAAACAAACGAATAAAATAGACTACCTAGCATATAACTACAGTGTAAATAAAGGTGGTGTAAGATTTAGAAGCTTTTACAATAGACGCGTTATTGACGGAATTACATTTCAAGATTATATTAATTGGAAAGCACCCACTGGTACGCCTTTGAAAAATTTACCTGCATTATTTGAACAAGGTAAACTTGACGAATTATCACGTATAGAAACAGAAAATGTCATCAACACAAAAAACAAATAACTAACAAATCAATTCCATGAAAAAGAACTTATTACTACTCGCTTTGGCATTTGCTTTTTTACAAGCTAATGCTCAAAAATTTGACAAAATGGATAAAAGCCCTATGGACAGAGCTTATTATCCGGCCAATGCTGCACTACGCACGTTTGAAAAAACAGATGCTAAAAAGAAAGCTGCCATTCCTAAAATTAGAGTAACCTACTCTAGACCTGCAAAAAAAGGAAGAAAAATTTTTGGAGAACTCCTTAAATTCAATGAACCATGGAGAATCGGCGCCAACGAATCTACCGAAATTATTTTTATGACCGATGTTGTTTTTGGAGGCACTGATATAAAAGCTGGTCGTTATTCACTTATTGCTATTCCCGAACAAGATCAATGGACACTTAAACTAAACACTTTACTTGATGGTTGGGGGAATTATGGATATGATGCTTCTTTGGACATTGCTAGCATTACATCACCAATACAAAATTCAAAAAAAGTAATCGAACATTTATCCATGGCTTTATATGAAACTTCGGAAAAAACAATACACTTAAAAATAGGTTGGGATAGCACATTTGCAACGTTTCCAATTCAATTAAAATAACACTCTTAACATTAAAAATATGACACTTAAAGACATCATTTTACAAGAATTTAAAGACGAAATGGAAACGAGCATTCGCATTTTTGAAGCCGTAACAGATGATATTTTTGATTTTACTCCACATGAAAAATCTAAAACTTTAGCTGAATTGGTAAATCACATGACCGAAATACCTAGCTGGGTTGCTGGTGTTTTAGGAGCTTCTGAATTGGACTGGATGAAATACACTCCTCCTGCAAAAATTACTAATGCAACAGATTTAGTAGCTACTTATAAAAGTAATGTGGAAACAGCTATTAAAGCCTTTGACACTATTACCAATGAGGATTTAAATGCTGAATGGACTATGAAAAAAGGAGACTTTATCTTTTTTACGCTTTCTAAATATGCTGTTTTAAGAAAACTAATTATTAATCACACTATTCATCACAGAGCCCAAGTTGGATTATATTTAAGACTAAACAATATTAGCGTTCCTGCTAGTTATGTTTCTTCTGCGGACGAAAACTTATTCGGATAAAAATCAACTATAACCCCACTTTATATAATGGCAATATTAAAAGTTATAAAAATGGGACATCCCACGTTACGCATGAAATCTGGTCATGTTGGTAATGAACTTCATTCATTTGAATTTCAAGCATTCATTGATGACCTAATTCACACCATGCGTAATTATAATGGTGCTGGGATTGCAGCACCTCAAGTTGCTTGTTTAAAAAGAGTCTTTGTTATGGAAATGCAAAATAATCCTCGTTACCCTAACAAAGATTCTTTTCTTTTAAAAGTTGTTATAAATCCTGAAATTGAATTTACGGATAATGAATTGGTGGATAGTTGGGAAGGTTGCTTATCAATACCTAATATACGTGGTAAATTAAAACGGCATAAAAACATTATACTCAAAGGTCAAGACCGTATGGGGGATTATTTTGAAAAAAAACTAAGTGGTTTTGCAGCAATTGTCGCGCAACATGAACTAGATCATTTAAATGGCACGTTACTCATTGACCGCATGGATTCCATGGAAACACTTAGCTTTCAGGATGAATATGAAAAATACTGGATGTAGTTATAAAAGTTAGCATCAAAAAACAAATAAAAAACTTATGACGATAAATTATAACAATAAAACTTTTAAAGTTGCTGGAGATAGTGATGATGTTACTCATTTTAAATATTACCAAAAAGGCGATATCCTTTGGGGTGAATATGAAGGTGGCGGAGTAACTAAAGGAAGTCTAATTGCCAAGGTAGAGCCTAACGGTACGTTACAAATGCACTACCAACACTTAAATGCTAATTTAGAATTTAAGCTAGGAAAATGTGTTTCTATTCCTAAAATACTCCAAGATGGTCGAATAGAATTATTTGAGAAATACGAATCTGTGAATACCGAAATAATAAATAAAGGAGAAATTACTTTAATAGAAGTTATCTAAAATGGAACTTTACCAATACATACCCTCTATACTGAAGGCCTCTATTTTTAACATTCGGGGTATTAAGATAGGGACTTCAATAGAGGGTAGAAGTATTGAAGGTTTTATTTATGGAAATGGGTCTCTAAAGATTAGTCTTATTGCTGGAAATCATGCCGATGAACCTATTGGTCCTTTATTACTAAAAAAACTAGTAAGCTTTTTATCTGAGCTAAAAAACGAGCATACTTTATTACAAAAGTACACTTGGTACATTATACCCCACACTAATCCAGATGGGGAGCAACGAAACAAAAAATGGTACTCTTACAATGATACCGAAACTCATTTAGCTACTTATTTAACTCATGTAACTCGAGAACTTCCTGGACATGATATGGAATTTGGATTTCCCGTTGAGGGAAAACACAATGCTTTAAGACCCGAGAATGAGTCCATTTATAATTTTTGGAAAAAAGCAAACACCTCATTTGACCTGCATGTATCACTACACGGAATGACCACAACTTACGGCCCTTGGTTTTTAATAGATGAAAATTGGATAAATCGTACCCAAAAACTAAGATCCCAATGCGCCCTTCGTACCAAAAAATTAGGTTATCATTTATTCGATTTAGACCGAAAAGGCGAAAAAGGTTTCAAACGTATTGATGAAGGTTTTTGTACGCGACCTGATAGCAATGAAATGAAAAAACATTTTTTAGCACTTAATGACATTGAAACTGCACAAAAATTTCATCCTAGCTCTATGGAATCAATTCGTAGTTTGAGTGACGATTGTTTAACATTAGTTTCGGAAATGCCTTTATTCATTTTCCCTAAAGAAACTAGACAATTAAAATGGCCCGATCCTTTTTTACAAAAATGGTCTACTCAATTTGCTTCGTGGAAATTACAATTAGCTCAAGGAAAAATCACTCCCGAACAATGTACTATTGAGGCTAAAGATTTAGGAGTTATCCCAATGCCTTGGGAAGATCAAATGCGACTACAATGGCAACTTATTGTTTCTGGTATCGAAAGTGTTTCTTAACTATAAATAATTGACCAAAAAAGCCATCTAAGATATTCTCAAATGGCTTTTCTAATTTATTCTAATTTAACTTTTAGCTACAATAAGGTATCTATTTTTGCCCTCAATTGATCTTCTGGCGCAAGCCCAATAATTTGATCAACTACCTTAGTATCTTTTATAAAAAATAAGGCTGGAATACTACGTATTTTAAATTGAGCCGATAATTCTCTGTTCTTATCTACATTAACCTTTCTAATTTCAAATCGTCCGGCATATTCATCCGATAATTTTTCTACTACGGGCAATAATGTCTGACAAGGTCCACACCAATCGGCATAAAAATCCAATAACACAGGCTTATCCTGACTCAATACTTCATTAAAATCTTTATTATTTTCTATTGCTTTCATATATTTCATTCGTTGTTAAAACTTTCTGCATTGAAAAACACAATGCAGAAAGTGATTTTAGTAAACTGATTCTAGCACTGTAGAATCTTCAAATTCCCATTCCCCTCTAAGCATTCGGGTAACATAACAATTATCTGCTTCCTTTATTAAATAAACACGTTGCTCTTCTGTTAAATGACCTTCGATACTTATGCTTGATGTCACTTTTGTTTTTAAGCTTCCATCCTCATTTCTAGAAACTACTTGCGATAAATCAGCATCTACATTTCCAATTTCCCATCCTTTTCTGCGTGCTACATTGCGTATGGTTGCCACTTTACACATAGAAATGCCTGCTAACAAAAATTCTACTGGCGAAAAACCTAAATCAGTTCCCTTTGCAGGTTTTGGTTCGTCACCTACAACCGAGTGCCTTCCATTGCTAATAATAGACTGATAACCTGTTGGAATATTTTTTATTTTAATTTCTGTAGCCATATCAATTACTTCGCTGTTTTAATTTCTTTTACAATCTCATCGGTAGTAAACACATGGCTAGCAATCATTTTAAAATTCACTAGAGCTGCTTCATACGCATTCATATTGGGTAAAATTGCTCCTGCAGTGGCATCAGATACTACTGCTACTCTAAACCCAGACTCCACTAAGTCTCTCATATGCGATTCCGTACAAAGGTTAGCCGACATGCCTCCTAATATTACATTATCAAATCCATGTTTACGCAATTGTAATGCTAAATCATTAGATTCTGGTCCATATACTTTATGAGGATTTGTTACTATGACATTCTCACCATCGATATATTTTTTGTAACGATCTAACCAATCCGCACCCGAATTTTCAAAACCGTCTGTTTTTAATGTATGCGATCGATCAAACATGTTAATCTTGTGCATTAATGCCTCTAATGCGCCTTCTATTTTCCAATTGTGATCATGCTTGTAATAATAATGAGGAGAAACAAATACAGTCATATTTTTTTCCTTTGCTACTTTAAACAAGGACTCTAGATTTTCGACTGTATTATTTGCTGTTACACTTTTTCCAACCACTCCCCAGGTGACACCATCGGGACTTAGAAAATCATTTTGTGGGTCCGTAATAACTATTGCTGTTCGTGAATCCACCGTAAAACCAGGATCTGGCAACTGTGCAAATGCACCTAAGCTTGTTAGTACTACTGCTGCTAAACTTGTTACTATATTTTTCATTTTGTAATGTTTTATGTTAAACTTTAACTTGACATTACAAATGTCGGCAGATATAGAAATTAATCTGTAGGTAACTATTCCTTAAGAGTTGGCAATTCTTCCCGAAGCCTATTTTGCTTAAATTCTGAAGGAGAAACTCCTTCATGTTTTTTAAAAAAACGGCTAAATGACTGAATATCGTCAAAACCAATTTCAAAGGCAATTTCTTTAATATGTAATGAAGAGTACCAAAGTAACCTACGAGACTCAAGCATTATTCTATCCTGAATATACTGTAAAGGCGTTTTTGATCCTATTTTTGAAAATAAATTAGATAGTGTTTTTGGCGATTTATATAAAAGTTCGGCATATTCTGTAACCGAATGCATTTCTCTAAAATGTTGTTCTACTAAAAAATTAAATTCTCGCACTATATCCGAATCCTCCTTTTTATCGGGGTAATTTTCTTGATTTTTATAAACACGTGCACACAAAATCAAATAACGCTTTAGCATCATTTGCAACATTTCGATCTGTAAACTATCATCCGATTCCATTTCAATGCAAAACATTTTCCACAGAATCTCAAACTTATTAAGCTCTTCCTCTGGTATCGTAACAATAGGTAATTGCGATGCTCCAAAAAATAAGATGCCTTTACAGCCTACCTCGGTATCATGATCAAGAATACAGTAAAAAGGCCTATTAAAACGTAGTAATCTAATTTTTCCAATTTTCTTGGCTGAAATTCTATGAAACTCCGTCAAAAAAACAATTTGATTTGGCTCAAAAGAAAAGTGCTTCCCATCAATTATAAGCTCATTAATATCTTCGACAAACCACAATACAGTCAAGCTACTTTCTAATTGATCGTTGAGTACATGACAGGTTTTAAAATCAATAATTTCTAACTGCAAATATTCTTGTACACTTCCAAGGAACTTCATTTTTTACTTAAAATATTACTACAAACTCATCAAATTCGGAGCTCATAAATTATTATCATATTCATGATAAAGTTATGCATTAAATACCAAAATATATTGAACGACTTCCTTTACAACTATTAATTTTATCATATTAATAAAAATTAAAAAAAGAGGTAATTACTAACGTATGTTAATATTTTATCAAATATCAATAAATATATTTTTGTTTATCCTATTAGAGTTATCTTTAAACAAAAAAAACACATGAACACTTTACAAAATTGTTTATTAAAACTTGATCTAGTAGCAGAAATCAATCAAAAAATGATTGTTCACTATGATACATTAATAAATAACAATGATTTAGAAGAAATTATACCTTCTTTGGAATTTTTAAAAAGTCAAAAAAAACGATTTTACAATGCCTCTGTTTATGAAATTGACCGTTTAAAAAAACAATACCCAAGTGTTGATGTAAGCATTAAAGATGATTTTAAACTAGACTTCACTATACCGATTATCAATTCTGAAAATATTGATTCTTATTTGCTACAATTAATAGCTACTGAACAAGATTTTATTGGTTTTTATTTAAAAATTACTTGTAAACTGAATCCAGTAGGAGCTGTTTTTCATCGTTTTGTAAATCACATAAACGAAATGAGAGAAAGTCTAACTATGCTAGAACGTAATGTAACTCACCAACAGCAACTTTTAATAGCTTAGATTCGAATTCTGTCATATATTGTTTCTCAAATTAAGCCTTTCCATTACACATCAAACGATACAAAAAATTTATTGAAATGATTTTCAATAAGTTACAAAAACTATATAATCGCTGAAATACCATTATTTTAAGCTAAACAACTCAAAATAAATAATTTAGGAAAGAAAAAACCTACTGATTACTAGTGCTTTAACAATCTCCTTGTTTGTATTTTTGATGCCGTTCATTACTATTTAACAAAACATTTATGCTCACACAATTGTTTTGTCATTATTAAAATAGTAATCGAACTATTACAACAACTATCAACTAACAAAGCAATTATTTTTAAATCCCCCATCATCAATTTTAAGTGATTTTACAATCAGTTCACTAGTCATAACGTATGCTTATTTTTTTGCATAAAATATGCAACTAAGCTTATGTAATTATAAGTTGAATGCATTACAACGTTTTCTTTTAAAATGATTGTAAAAATTAAAAATTCATCTTAAAATGGCGGTGATATTTATATAATTCTAATCAAGACTAATTATTATAATAACAAACAATAACCATTAAAAACTAAACTAATTCATGAAAACCAAATTAACATTAGTATTATCCTTAGCCAGTTTATTGGGAGGAATCAATACTGTTTCTGCGCAAAGTGTCCCTGTGGACATCAATCTGGACATTAAACACTCTGTGGGTGGAGTTTCGGACTTTGGTCGCGAAAGACACATCACTGTACATGCTAATTTAAGTGAGCCAGACTGGGTGGGAGAAGAAGAAAAGGTTGACTACCTTTTCAATAAACTTGATGCCTATCTAGGTAGAGACAACGGAAGAGCTACATTCTTATTTGAGGACACTCCCGTTGATCCAAGAATAGCCAATTACCCTCATATAGACTCCATGGCAATTAAAGCTGCCTTTTGGAACGGAGAATATGAAAAGCTTGAACCTTTCCGATTACAATACGAGGCACGTTCCTCGGAAATGATCATGGGTACCAATCCACATCCGACATATCCTACCTTAAGCTGGTTTGATAATGGATTAACAAAAACAGATCCCGCATGGCAACCTAAGGACGTTACTACTACTGCTGATTGGGTAGTTGAATATTTAGACAAATATTTTGCTAAAAATGACACCGAAGATGGGCCTCAATTACCAAAATATTGGGAAGTAATTAATGAACCAGATATGCTAATGATGACTGGACAATTCATGGTAACTTCACAAGAAAAACTATGGGAATATCACAATTTAGTAGCTAAAGGAGTTAAAGAACGACTTGGAAGCCAAGCTCCTTTAATTGGAGGTATGACTTGGGGGCAACATGATTTTCATTTACCCGATGGTTTAGGGCGCTTTGATGTAGGGCATTATGACAAATACTTAACTCCCGAACAAATACCCGTATTTTTTGAAATGAGCAAAACCGATTTAACTGCAACCCGAAATAATGAATGGTACCAGTGGGATGTAATGTGGAAAGGCTTTATGGATACTGCTGGTGAAAATATGGACTTTTATTCCGTTCACGTTTACGATTGGCCTATTTGGAATGGAAACGCTCCTAACATTAGATCTGGTGGTCATACCGAAGCTATGCTGGATATGATGGAATGGTATGATGTGCATAAATTTGGAAAACGTAAGGACGTTGTTATTTCCGAATATGGTGCCGTAACTAATTACATAGACCAACCTGGCTTAGACCCCGCCCGTAGAGACTGGGAAAACTTAAAACCTTTCTCTCAAATGATGATGCAGTTTTTAGAAAGACCAGACTATATCATAAAAACAATGCCTTTTACTCCTTTAAAAGCTGAATGGGGTGACTACCGAAATGCCAACGGAGAAGTAACTAGTAGATACCCATATACCATGATGGATCAAGATGCGAATGGTGACTGGCAATGGAGTGAATTTATTAAATGGTATGAATTATGGTCAGATGTGAAAGGTACGCGTATAGATACTAAAGCTGGCGACTTAGATATTCAAGTAGATGCTTATGTTGATGGTAATACTGCTTACCTTATACTTAACAACCTTGAAAGAACAGACAAAACACTTGATCTAAACTTTTTTGGCGAAAATGGAAATACTATTGATAATGTAACTATCAAACATTTATACCTAAATGGCAACCAACCTACACTTACAGATAACACTGTAAATAGTGCTCCAAAATCGGTAACATTAGGCGCCGAAGCTACAATGATATTAGCTTACAACTTTTCTAGTGACATCGCTATTAATCACACTTCAAAAGAGAAAAAGTATTATGGCGAAAGCTTGAGTGGATCAAATGGAGCTACTCCTCATAGAGTTAAAGTTGAAAATGGAACGATGACTGCTCAAGTCAATGGTGTAGCAGTACCCTCAAAAGGAGAAGCGATGTTAAGACTTTGTGGTGCTTATTTTTGGGAGCATGTTACCAGACAAGATGACAGAAATGTTATTAGTGTAAATGGATTCCCATTAGAATTCAACTCTGACTGGAGAGGGGAAGATCCGCAAAAAAACGTATTCTTTGGTGTATTAGAAATTCCTATTCCGCTTGAGTACTTAAAAACAAATAATGTAATTAAAAGTACACTTCAAAACTCGAACACTTATACTAACGTAAGTATTCAAGTTTGGGACATGAGTAAAAATCCCGGGAGAACCGATGGAGGTGACGTAAAAGATACAATTGACGTTACAGGTATTAGCCTTACAGCTCAAAACACAGCTGTTGACATGGGACAAACTGTTGCTCTAAATGCAACAATTGCACCTACAGATGCTACTAACCAATTAATCACATGGTCATCTAGTGAACCAAGTATAGCTACAGTAAACGGAAATGGAGTAGTTAGTGGTATTGCAGCCGGAAAAACAAGCATTACTGCAACAACAGCCGATGGAAACTTTACAGATACGATTGAAATTACTGTAAACCCAGCAGTAGTAACTATAGTGGATGTTACTGCTGTAAATGTTACAACAACATCTAATTCAATAACTGTTGGTCAAACAACTCAAGTAACCGCAAATGTAGTTCCTGCAAATGCAACTAATAAAGCAATTAACTGGTCTTCAAATAACACATCTGTAGCTACAGTAGATACTAATGGTTTAGTTTTAGCTGTTGCTGAAGGAAGTGCTATAATTACTGCAACTACCGATGATGGAGGATTCTCTGATACTACAACTATTAGCGTTAATAAGCCCGTAGTTATTATTGGTGACTCACTTCTTATTCAAGCCGAAGATTTTTCTGCAACTGGGGGGACCTTTGGAGGATTTGAAACATATACTATCGGAAACATTACTGCTACCAATTTTAACCAAACTGGTGATTGGGCAGAGTATACGGTAACTATTGCCGATGGAGGAACTTATCAAGTTGACTATTTAATTGCTACTCCATTAGACAATACAGCTATTGAATTCATTTTAGATGGAAATTCAATAATGACGGATAATGTCCCTAATAATGGAGACTGGGATAGTTTTACCTCATTAAAAGGAAGTCAAAATGTTGCTCTTACAAGCGGGGCACATACCATACGTTTACTTGGAGCCGGAACCAATGGATGGGAATGGAATCTGAACTACTTCCAACTTTCGAAAGTTGAAGAAGAGCAAGAAGACGAAGATGATACTATTGAGGAAACTACTCCACAAGAGCTTGTCATTGAAGCAGAATTATTTAATTCCACTGGAGGTACTATTGATGACGCTGCTTTTGGAGGATCTGGTCTAGGTGTTACTGCATCGGGTTCAAACATCAATTATGTAAATTCTGGTGACTGGGCAGCCTATGAAATTAATATACCTGTTGCTGGAGATTATGCTATTGAATATTTAATATCAACCCCATCGGATAATGCTCAAATCCAACTAATGGTTGATGGTACTTTAGTTGCTACTGATAATGTTCCTAATAACGGACAATGGGATAGCTACGAAGTACTTAATGCTGCAAATAGTGTAACTCTTACAGCTGGAAGTCATACCATTAGAGTAAATGCTTCGGGTAGTAATATTTGGCAATGGAATTTAGATAAAATCACATTGAAAACTGGCAATACTACGGGTGCTAAATCACTTGAAAATTCTTTTGCTGCTACAGTTGTAATAACTCCAAATCCTGCTGATCAATTTATTACTATTAATGGCTTAAACCAAGCTGCAAACTATGTAGTTTATGACTTTATAGGTGCTGTTGTTCTTGAAGGAACGATTACCAATGGAGAAAACATAAATGTATCTGGTATCGCTTCTGGAATGTATTTTATTCAATTTAGCGCTAACGGAAGAACTAGTAACGTAACTAAGTTCCTAAAAAAATAATCACAACAACAACTAATCTAATTTTTTAACAACTAATTATTAGTAAAAGAGGTCATTTTATTATGGCCTCTTTTTTATTGCAAAGGATGTACATCATTTAAAAACTATCACACTGCTTGAACCAGCAATATGTATTAGAAAATCTATTCCGTATCAAAATTTCAGTAAAACCAAATGTTTCACTGTACTTTTAACTAGCAATAGCAGTGCTATACTAAAAATTAAGAAAGCACTTGATTTTATGAAGCGTTCAATACTCCTAACAAAGTTCTATTGCATAATCTGGCTTGAAAGTAAAAATCTTTTAACCGTATTCTTAAAAAAATCAACCTCGATAGGCTTTGAAATTACCTCCTCACAACCTGCATTTAGTGCCGCTTCGATATCTTTGTCTGAAGAATAAGCTGTATGCGCTAACACGATAAGTTCTGGCCTTAATTTTTTTATGATTTTAGTAGCTTCATAACCATCCATTACAGGCATACGGATATCCATAATAACCAAATCGATTTCTTGGTGCTCTTTGACATAATCCACCGCTTCTTTACCATTTTCGGCATGCAAAACGCTAAAATTAAAAGGAGAAAATTTCTTTAATATTGAATTCACTAATAAAAAATTAATTTTTACATCCTCGGCAACTAAAACAGTATAATTAAGATTATCATCTTCATACTTAACCGCATCAAAGTTTTTATTTATTTCTGCTACAGATTTATATGGTAATTTTATAGTAAAAGTTGAACCTTTATTCTCTTTAGACTCAAAAGAAATCGACCCACCCAAAGCTAAGGTGTTTTCCTTTGCGATAGAAAGCCCTAATCCTAAACCGCTAAATTTTCTTGAAATCTTATTTTCTAATTGTAAAAAGCTATCAAATATTATTTCTTTTTCATCATCTTTTATTCCTATACCTGTGTCTACAATTTTAATGTCTAGCACATCTTCTTTCTTGGAATAAGACAATGAAACCGAACCTTCTGATGTAAATTTTATAGCATTATCTATAAGTTTATTAAGTATCGTAATCAAACGTTGCTTGTCAATTTTCACTACATCTCCTTCAATTAAGGAAGAAGAATCCACACTTAACGCTATTTTCTTTTCTTCAGCTTTTGGTTTAAAATAATCAATTATATTAGTAAAAACATCAATTAAATCAACTTCGTCATAGTGTACAGTAACCTCTTTTGTTTGCAAATTCGAGATTTCTAAAATATCATCAACAATATAAATTAACTGCTTCCCACTATGGATTACCTTTTCAATATGGTTTTGCTGATCCGCAGATATATCACCTTCTTTTTTAATTAATTCAGAAAAACCCAAAATACTATTTAAAGGGGTCCTGATTTCATGTGAAATATTGTGAATAAAACTCGTTTTTAATAAACTACTTTGTTCCGCTTCTTCTTTAGCCAACAATAACGCATAGGTTCGCTCTTTTATTTTATATTTTAAATACCTATTAAAAAGCACATTAGCAAGTAATAGCGTAAACAAAAACAATAAAACTGTAAGCCAGAAGCTAAATTCTAAATAAAAAGGCTTCACTTTTTTTAGCAACCAACGATCAAAAAGTGCATTTTTTTCATTTATACTCACACTTTCTGTTGCTTTTTTAATGATATCGTTTAAAATAACATCATCCTTAAGAACAGCTATTCCAGGCGAATAACTATAGGGTATTTCGGCACTAATTGTTAAATCTTCAAAATTTTTAGCTTGGATAAAGTAATTTACAACCGCTTTGGCGCCAATGTAAGCATCATATTTTCCGGCACTTAATGCCCGCAAACATTCCACTTCATTTTCCTCCATTTCAATTGTTAAATTGGGGTACTGTTCATTTAATAATTCCCAAATGGCATAGCCTTTCGGAATTACTATTTTTTTATTCTCTAAATCAGACAAACTGTAAATGTCGGTACCTTTTTTGGCTACAATAACATGTTGTGACTCAAATAACTGAGAATAAAAATTAAGATAGGATTTCCTTTTTTTAGTTTCTTGAATTTCAAGAATAATATCTACTCTACCTACCTGAGCATCTTCAATAACATTATGCCAATAGGTATATTTTTGTTTTTTAAATTTATAGTTTATTTTTCTTTCGAGTAGCTCTAAATAATCAATAAACAAACCTTCAACATCTCCAAAATCATTTGCAAATTGATAAGGTGGATAATAACCAAAAACGGAAACACTTAAATTTGGATGCTCTTTAAGCCAATTCACCTCTTGTTTATTAAGTATCGGTTTTGTTGAGCAAGAACTCAACAAAACAAGAAAAGCAATTAACTTAAAGAGGGATTTAAACATTTAGAAAAATTTATCTTCTAATATAATATAATTTTAACATTATTATACCATTAGCTATTTATAACAATTCTCAAAATTTGTTATTTGATTGGTCTAAAAAAATTAAATTCTATTTTTAATCAAACATAAAAATCCTTTTAAGAATCTAAAAAACAGCAATTTATTAACTTCACTAAATCAAAAAGGCGATATTTAAAAATGATTAAATATCGCCTCACACTTATGCATTTTTGTTAAAAAAAAGATTATTCCACAATAATATTCTTAAACACCGATTTATTCCCTATGGTTATTTTTACAAAATAAGCACCTTGTTCCAAAAAGCTTACATCAATATTAGTTAATTTTGATTCTTTTTTACTGAGTACAAGTCTGCCATTTAAGTCATAGATAGCTAGCTCATTTACAGCACCATAACCCTTAGAATTCACATACAAATAATCACTAGCAGGATTAGGATAAACACGTATTTGTTCGTTTTGATTAAAACTATCAAAATCAACTAGGGATAGTGTGTTTTCAATAATCTCAAAAAAGTGAAGTTTCTTTTCTATATTTTCAGAAAAACTAGCCCCGACTGGACGAATACTAAGTACTAATTTATAATTTTTAGCCTCTTGAGGTAAACTAGCCAAATTCAATGTTAAATCAACTGTCCCTTTAGTTGCCGCACTAACCGTTTTAGTTACCGAAGTTATTTCTTTATCCGCTGGATCTTTTAAAATTAAATTTACATCTCTATCCTCATTTGCGGTATATTCAAACGTAAAATCATATACTAACTTTTGTACTATTTGATCTGAAGGTGTTACAAATAAAACAGTTTCTTTTACGGTTGGTTCAGTAGGAGGAGGCACGGTAGCACCATCACATTGTTCACCTGGCAAATTATAGCATCCATTACCCGAAGCTCCTAAAGTTACATCCCAATCTATTCCTGTTTTAAAAGGAGTAGCTCCAAACTCATAAGCACCAGCGTCTGGCTTATTTCCAACAAAGCCATCTGTAAAACCGTCAATTAGCCTTCCGAAATTAATGGCTTTTGCTCCTGTTTTTAGTTGATAATTATTATTCTCCCAGTCTACAAAAGAAGCCCTATCGACCAAATTATTTTGCTTATCCGATTGTGGTTCCCATGTCCCTTCACTTTCTTGATTTCCTCCTTGATCACTAGAAAACTTATCCGTAATGTTATTCCAAACTTTAACATTACTAAACATGGTACCCGCTTTATGCCATGCCCCCATAGTAGCAGAACCTTTGGCAAAGGTGTTATTAAAAATATTCAAATTAATTCCATTCCAATTGATTTGAATATTTGTCCATTTTATATTCCAAACTACATTGTGATGTACATCCCAGTTTTGCGAATCATTATCTAAATAAATGCCTGCTCCTTTAAACCTTCCATTTCGCGCTTGCGAATCATGAAACGTATTGTGATGAATAGACGATTTTTGTTTTCTGACATTAGTCGTATACAAAAGCCCTCCATCATCTGCCACAAAATTATTTAAACTAATATCATTATAAGCAAACTCACCTCCATCAACATAAGCCTGAATAATATCTTTCCCAGCTCTAGTTAATGTATTATTCCTATACTTCCCGCTTTTGGCTCCACGTGTATTTAATACACAATCATAGTTTCCTAAGTAATTAAAATCGTGTACATATGAATTCAGTAACTCATTATTCTCTCCTTTATCATACACACCATTTCCACCTCCCCAGGCAATTTCGCACTGTTCAATTTTATTGCGCTTACCGGTCATTAAAACACTTTGTCTACCCGAATCAAAACCTCGTATAACCCCTAAAGTGTGATTCCCATAAAAACTTGACACTTTATACAACCTATTATTATTTCCACTAATATCAATAGACCCTCCAAATACAGCTAGATTCTCTACATGTATATAATTTTTATTTAGTTTAATGGTTTGTGTTCTTCTTCTAAAACGTACTGTATTTTGTTTAGGCGCTCCACCTCCTTCGATTTGCACAAACAAGGTTTTATTATTTTTATCATAATACCATTCATTTTTATAATCAAGTGCCTCTTTTATACCTTGAAGAAAAAACTCTCCTTTTCTAACTCCATGACCAGTGTAACCCGGATTATGCCTTGACCTAATCCAACCTTGAGCTCGCTCTAATTTAAAATCTATTCTATTTGCTGTTGATTTAGTAACAAAATCTGTCCAAGCTAAAAAGCCTGCTCCTCCATAAAAATGTAATGAACCTCCATTTTCCCATTTCCCTGCATGTGGAATTGAAGTAGCATGACCATTAGCCTCTCCTCCATTATAATTCATCCAAGTATTTCCTCCTCCGTCTTTTCCTTTATCACATCCAGGTAAATAATCTCTTTCGAACACATTTTGAGGAACATTATTAGGCCACCTTGCTAAATCCATTAACTTGTCATTGTGCAACACCATATTATCTTGTTCTAAGTCCCAATTTACAGAAGACTTATAGATATTCCCACTGTCAAGTGACCAGTTATTAATAGCCTGCATGGCAGTTATAATCACTTTTTCTCCCGCTTTTCCTCTAAAAACAATCGGATTTCCGGCAGTTCCCGATCTTGCAGGACTAAGTAATTCCTCATAAGTCCCTCCTGCTATAATAACAACATCCCCTGCAACTGCTTCATTAGCTGCTTTTGTTATCGTTTTATAAGGCTGTGATTCGGTTCCTGGATTACTATCGTTACCTGATTTTGAAACATAAATATCCGTAGCAAGTAAGCTTTGTAAACTACAGAGTATTCCAATCGCTGTTAATGTAATTTTGTGCATCGTAAAAAGTTATAATAGGTTTAGTTTACCATGTTAACTTAACATCATCTAGCCTTATTGTATTTACTAAGTATACCAAAGGGATTAACACCTGTTATACCCCCAATATTTACTTACAATACACTCTTAAAAAACAGTTGAAAAAATTAAAAAAACAGATAATAATCGTATTTATTCTGATATACACAAAGCCCGATTATTATTGTACGAAAATTCTTTTTTAGCACAAAAAAAGCCTCTCCATATCAGGAAAAGCTTCTCGTTGAAAAACCTTAAAGGTTTCACCTGGCTATATCACCATAATATAGCACAACACAACATTTTACAAAAAAAGCTTCAAATTTCTTTGAAGCTTTTTACAATACTTGCGGTCTGGACGGGACTCGAACCCGCGACCCCCTGCGTGACAGGCAGGTATTCTAACCAACTGAACTACCAGACCAGTGCGTTATTGCGTGTGCAAAGATACGTCCTTTTTTTACTTTACCAAGCTTTTTTTGAAAAAAAATAAAATTAATTTTACCAAGCGGCTTAAAAAAGAACATAATCAACTATAAATCAACACTTAATTTCTTTAAAAAAAATTAAATTTATTTCAACATAAAAGACTTTAAATAAACTTTTGGCGCTGTACTAAAAAGCGGGTAAGTATTGGATGAAATTTTTCCTGAATATCTACGGGCACATAATGGATACGATATTGAGCACATTGAGTTTTTAATTGATCCGCAAAGGCCTCCATAGCTTCTTTATAAGCCTCTTTTGCATTTTCGGCATACAAATCCAAATGCTTTCCCGTTTCAACATCTATAAATCGTTGTGGCTTGGCTTCAAAACTAAAATCAACCTCTGTTTTGTAATCTAGTGTATGAAACAAAATAACCTCATGCTTGTTATGCTTTAAATGCTGTAGGGCTTCAAATAATTTATCTGATTCCGAGCTTGTCTCAAACATATCAGAAAAGAGCACTACCATGGATCGTTTATGCAGTTTTTCTGCAATTTGATGTAAAATAGTATAGGTATCTGTTCCTTTAGTTTCATTGGGTTTATGAATAGCCAAATCCAGTTGATTTAAAAGCATGGCATGGTGACGCTCACTTCCTTTTTCCGGCGCATAATAATCATAATGATTATTGTACACACTTAAACCAACGGCATCACGTTGTTTTTTTAACAAATTCATTAAACTTGCTATAGACAATGCCGAAAAACCAATTTTATTATACAGCTCTAAACTTTGCTTTTTTAACAACGGATAATGCATTGACGAAGAATTATCCAAAACAAAATGACAACGTAAATTAGTTTCATCATCATAACGTTTAGTAAATAATTTATCTGTTTTTGCATACAACTTCCAATCAATATGCCGTGTACTTTCTCCTTGATTATACACTTTATGTTCGGCAAACTCGGCTGAAAAGCCATGAAAAGGACTTTTGTGCATTCCCGAAATAAAGCCCTCCACCACTTGCTTGGCTAAAAAATCTAGATTCCCAAAACCAACACTTTGCTGTACTGCATCTTTTATATTCATTCTTCTAAATTATAAATTATGCATTATGAATTATACTTTTAGCGTATTTTTTTATTGATTTTAAGAAATTATCCTCCAGCATTACACCTCATTATACCTAAAACAATCAATGGTATGATCATTCACCATACCTGTTGCTTGCATGTGTGCATAACAAATAGTTGGTCCTACAAATTTAAAACCACGTTTTTTTAAATCCTTACTCATAGCCTCGGATATAGGTGTAGTTGCTGGTATTTCTTCCCAAGTTTGCCATGTATTTACTATTGGCTTGTAATCCACAAATGCCCATATATAATTATCAAACGATCCAAACTCATCCACTACTTTCAAAAAAGCTTTGGCATTAGTTACTGCAGCTCTCACTTTTAATTTATTTCGGATAATCCCAGGATTTTGAAGTAGCGCTTCAATTTTTTCCTCATTATAATTCGCTACAATTCTAGGATCAAAATTATTGAATGCCACTCTATAATTATCACGTTTAGCCAATACAGTAGACCAACTTAGACCTGCCTGAACTCCTTCTAAAATTAAAAATTCAAAAAGTAATTGATCATCATGTAAGGGCACTCCCCATTCGGTATCATGATAGTGTTCTTCATGTGCCGTTTTACAGGCCCATTGACATCGGGTCTTCATAACATCTTTATTTTTAATGGCAAATGGTATAAATATATCAAGATTATTAACTTATTCAACCAAAAAAAGACTCAGCATATAAAATACTGAGTCTTTTTTAAAATCCAAAAAGTGGATTTTATACCTTAAAAAGTTACTGATTACAATAAAGAATCAATAGCATCTGCATATACATTCTTAGGAGAAACTCCTACTTGACGTCCAACAACTTCTCCATTTTGGAAAACCAATACTGTAGGAATATTTCGAACACCATATTTAGCAGCAAATTCCTGATTTGCATCAACATCTACCTTACCAACTACAGCTTTACCTTCATACTCGCTGCTTATCTCTTCAATGATTGGACCAACCATTCTACAAGGACCACACCATGCTGCCCAAAAGTCTACTAAAACTGGTTTGTCGCTTTTTAAAACTACTTCATCAAAAGTAGCATCTGTGATTTCTAAAGCCATATATCAATTATTAATGGTTATTTTATGTTTTATTACACAAACTTAGTCAATTATTGTTCCAATACTTACAAAACACAAATCATATTTATCTATATACCCATTGTTTGGGCTTATTGAATAGAAATACAGCGGTTTGTGTAAAAAATTACACTGTACATATAATTTCTATAAATTAAAGTAAGTACCTGTTACTCTTTAATTATAAAATAAAACACAAGTTGGCGTAGGCGCCTCAATTTCATCAACAAAGGACAACTTACCGGTAGCCTTATCCCTTTTAAATGACACCAAATTGTTTGTTTTTTTATTAGCCACAATTATATAATCCCCCGTAGGCGAAATAGAAAAATTACGTGGCACTTGCCCTTTAGTCGGCTCTATTCCAACTAAAGTTAATGCTCCCGTAGTTTCGTCTATTTTAAAAATTGCTAACGAATTATTATCTCCTCTATTCGAAGTATACAAAAACTTTGCATCCTTAGATATATGGATATCTGCAGCTGTATTTTTCCCTGCAAAATCTTTTGGCAATGTTGAAATTGATGATACTACTTTGTATTTCCCTTTTTTAACATTTTTAACCAAGGACACTGTGTTATCCAATTCATTCAATACATATAGTACATCTGATTTTAAAGGATGAAACGCTAAATGACGTGGCCCTGCTCCTTCAGCCATTTCTAAATTTTTACATTTTAATGGCTTTAAACTATTTCCTGCTTCATCTAATTTAGAAAACCATAAATGATTGGTTCCTAAATCAACTGATATTACTGTATCTGAATTAGGCTTAAACCAAGCCGAATGTGCATGTGGGGCTTCTTGACGATCTGTCACTCCTTTTCCCTCATGTTGTTCTGTTGCTAATACATCCGATAATTTTCCAGAAGCGTCTAATTTAAATAACTCCGTATTTCCTCCATTATAATTTGAAATCAACACATAATTATTCCTAATAGAGACATGACAAGGTATTTTATCGGTTTGGCTCTTACTTACCGAAACTAAACCTTTATCGGTAATTGAAAATGATTCTACTTTACCATTCCCCCAGTTTTTATCCATATTTGCCGAAACTAAAAACTTTTTATCATCACTAAAAGCCAAATAAGATGGACTATCCGTTTCTGCAACAATACCTAAAGATTCAAATTTTCCATTGTCATCCAAGGTGTATTTATAAATTCCTTTACTATTGGCATCAAAAGTTAATGTTCCCACATAAAATTCATGTGATTCTTTTTTTTGTGCATTGGCCTGTAACAAGCCTAAAGCTAAAAATGCCCCTAAAAAGCAACGATACATTTTATTCATTTAAACGTAATTATAATTGTTTCAAAAACTTAATTGCAAACGAAACAATTGTTAGCAATATTCTATTTATAAAATATGTACTTTGATTATATCCCAATTCATATAACCATTAACTGTAAATAAAATCATTTATTTACTAAAGTACCTAAAGAGCTAATATAGCTAATAATTCTAAAACAAAATACAAGTAGGGTTAGGCGTCTTAATTTTATCTGTAAATGTCAATTTACCTGTTAGCTTATTTCTTTTATAGGATTCTAACGTATTTGAATTTTGATTGGCTACCACTATAAATTCTTCATTTGGCGAAAAAGCAAAATGACGTGGAAAATCCCCTCTAACATCTTCAAAACCTACTAATGTTAACTCTCCAGAATGCTCATTGATTTTGTAAATGACTATAGAATCACTTACTCCTCTATTTGTAGCATATAAAAATTTACCATCACTAGAAATACCAATATCTGCAGCTACATTATTCCCTGATGTATTTTTAGGCAATGTACTAATAGACGAAAAGACTTTATATTTCCCTTTTTCATTAATTTTTACTAATGATATGGTATTATCTAACTCATTAACCACATAAATCCAATCTGAATGCAATGGATGAAAAGCCAAATGACGTGGTCCTGCTCCTTCCTTCATTTTTAATTTCTCTTGTTTTCTGGGATCTAAAGTTGAAGTCCCTGTATTTAATTCTGAAAACCATAAATGATTCGTTCCTAAATCTGGAGAAATAATAACATTAGAATCCGGAGAAAACCATGCTGAATGAGAATGTGGTGCCTCTTGCCTATTATTCACCCCTTTTCCCTCATGTTGTTCTTTTGACAAAGAGTGTGTCAACTTTCCGTTAGGCCCCAGCTTAAACAACTCGGTACTCCCTCCTGAATAATTAGCTACCAAAACATGATTATCCCTAACAGCAACAAAACATGGAGCTTTATCTGTTGGACTTTTACTTACAGGCTTTAAGCCTCGTTTTGTTCTTAGAAAAGATTCTACAATTCCTGGACCAAAACTTGGATACAAACTTACCGAAAGCAAAAACTTTCTATCATCACTAAAAGTAATATACGATGGATTTTGGGTTCGCCCAGCCAACCCTAAAGAGGTAAACTGCCCTCTGGAATCTAACTTAAACTTGTAAATTCCTTTACTACCAACCTTTCCTTCAAAAGTACCCACAAAAAAACTATAAGCTTTTTGAGACTGGGCATTTGCCTGAAAAGTTAAACAACACAAAGTGATCCACAAAAGACCCTTAAAAAATCTAATTGACATAACATAATTATTAAAATCTCCTAAAGCCTTTCAATTACATTATTAAAAGCTCCAGAAACGTAGGTTACAAATTTGGGTGTTACAAAAACATTTTAAAGAAAACGTTTTCGTAACTATAGTTAAAAAAACATCTATTTTGGGAATAGATGTTATCTATTACTCATTACTAAAAAAATTATTGATTTACTTTTATTAAGTTAATATCAAAAACAAGGACCGCGCCTCCGGGAATACCCGGCCTGCCACTATTACCATAACCTAGACTTGAAGGTATTAAAAGGATGCCACTTCCTCCTTCTTTAAAATAAGTTATCCCTTCGGTCCAACCAGGAATAACTTGACTTAAATTAAAATTTACCCCTTCTTTATTCTCATCAAAAACCTTAGCATCAGTAAAATAGCCTTTATATGCCACCTTTACATCTGATGTACTTGCTGGTTGTTTCCCTTCACCTAGTTCATTAATTACATAATATAGACCTGTATCTGTTTTTACAGCATCTAAATTATTGGTCTTAATATAAGCTTGAATTTCTTGGTCATTTTGAACCGTAAAATCTATTGTATTTGAATTATTTTCCGAATCGTTACAAGATAATAAACCGACTAAGACGAACAATGTTAATAGAATTTTCATATCAATTTTTGCACTAATTTAGGTATTTTTAATTTTAATGTAACTAATCAAACTTTCAATAAGCCTCATTAGCCTAGTCAATAAAAATAAAAAAACAGATATTTGCATTATAACAATACTACCATGTTAGAACGAATTGCAGAACTAGACACGCAACTACTTATTTATTTAAATAATTTAGGATCAGATACTTGGGATCATTTTTGGCTCACCTACACCGAAATGCCTACACATATCCCTTTAATGCTTTTAGTTGGCTTTTTACTTTTCAAAACATTGGGTAAAAAAAAAATTTTTTTAACATTATTATTTATAGGTGTCATGGTTACATTGACCGATCAATTCACAAATTTAGCCAAACATACATTTCAAAGGCCACGCCCTTGTAGAGTTCCTGAACTTGAAGGCGCTATTCGCGCTATTGCCAAATATTGTGGCCGTTTTGGTTACTTTTCTGGGCATTCATCAAACAGTATGGCATTAGCTGTTTTTATGGGGCTTTTTTTAAAACCAAAATATCCTAAGTTTTTTATATTTTTAATTATATGGGCATTTGGAATGGGCTACAGCCGAGTTTACATTGGCGTACATTACCCTGGTGACTTGCTAACTGGATATAGCGTTGGTACATTAATCGCACTACTATTCCATGTATTATTCAATAAAGTTGCCACAAAGCTTAAACTAACGGATGCATGATTACACTCGGATTATACATTAAAAAATTAACTCATCAATAAGCTCTTTTCTTAAAACTTCCAAATCATCGTATTCATAATATTTAGACCAGGCATTAGTTAGCAATAGCCTTTTTACCTTTATTATAATTTTCTGAGTTTCTTTTGCTGTTCTATATATTGCTTGCGCTGAAGTATCTCTGGATTTGTGATCATAGGTCACTTCCATTTTTTGATAATCTACTTTTATAAAATATGCCTTTGTAGATTCACTATTCTCATAGAAATCACCCCATTTTGCATAACCTATTCTGGAGCGCCCTTTGGACACATACATTTTATTATCGGCCGCACTTAATACCCAACGACATTTAGCTGCCCTACCCCAGTGGTTCGAAAGCCGATACACTCCTTCTTTTGTATAAAAATAAGAACTGCCCGACTTACTCACATAATGCCAAACAGAAAAATGTAAATCCGCTGGATTTACCTCTTTATAAACCGCATATGTATTGCGATAATAATTGTATTTATTATACATTTTTGTTTCCAAAAAACACGTTTAAGAAATATCGATCACCTCTTCAATTTGAGGTGCATATTTTTTTATTGTCATTTCAACACCTGATCGTAATGTCATTTGATTAACACTACAAGCCACGCATGCACCTTGTAATTCTACACGCACACGCTTACCTTCTTCAATATCAACCAAACGGATATCACCCCCATCACTTTTTAAAAAAGGACGAATTTCTTCAAGTGCTTTTTCTACATTTTCTTGTAACTCAGTAGCTGTCATAATTTATTTTTTCACAGCAGCACATCCTGCCATTGTTGTAATTTTAATTGCTTCGGTAGGGGGTAAATCTTTGTTTCTTTCCACTACTTGTTGCACTACATTTTTAGTGATTTCATTAAATGAAGTAGCTATAACTCCACTTTCCTGTAATGCAGCAGGTCTTCCAACATCACCCGCTTCCCTAACACTTTGCACTAAAGGCAACTCTCCTAAAAAAGGCACCTTTAAATCTGTTGACAAATTTTTAGCGCCATCTTTCCCAAAAATATGATATTTATAATTGGGCAATTCTTCTGGAGTAAAATACGCCATATTTTCAACTATACCTAAAACAGGGACATTAATACTTTCTTGCTGAAACATTGCAACTCCTTTTTTAGCATCGGCCAAAGCCACATGTTGTGGTGTACTAACAACAACAGCTCCAGTAATTGGCAAGGATTGCATAATAGACAAATGAATATCACCAGTTCCCGGTGGCAAATCCAATAATAAAAAATCTAATTCGCCCCATGCGGCATCAAAAATCATTTGATTTAAGGCTTTAGCAGCCATAGGTCCTCTCCAAACAACCGCTTGATCAGGTGATGTAAAAAATCCAATAGATAATATTTTTACCCCATAACTTTCAATAGGCTTCATTTTTGATCGCCCATCTACCTTTACAGAAAGTGGTTTTTCATTAACTACATCAAACATAATAGGAGCCGAAGGCCCATAAATATCCGCATCCAATAAACCCACCTTGAAACCCATTTTACTTAAGGTTACGGCTAAATTTGCTGTCACTGTAGATTTACCTACACCTCCTTTACCAGAAGCCACAGCTACAATATTTTGAATACCAGGAATTGGCTTTCCTTTAATCTCGTTTGTTTTTGGCGCATCTGGTTTTTGCTGTTGTTGAGCAACAGCTATATTCACCTTTATTTTAGCCTTAGCATATACTTTTTCATGAATCACCTTTAGCACATCAACTTCAGCCCTTTTACGTATATGAAGTGCTGGATTTGACAACTGTAAATCAACCACCACCTCATCGGCAAAAGTGATTACATTTTTTACTGCACCACTCTCCACCATATTTTTCCCTTCACCAGCAACAGTAATCGTTTCTAAGGCCTTAAGTATATCTTCTTTTTTTAATTTCATTTTGCCATTATCTCTTTAAAATCTAGCACCACTCCCATGTTGTTTATCTAGATTTAATCTAAGTGCAAATATAGTTTGATTATGCGTTAAAAAAAAGACTTATAACATCCACTAATCATATTAGACCCGAATTACACTACGGTACATCTATTTCTTACCAAAATCTATCCATAAATCAGTTATACGATTTACCAACAAAAATTTCGCATATATGCTGTTTCTTTTTCACTATTCTGGCGTTAAAAAAAGCAATCGTAACTAAGGCTATGCTTGATTTTTTTGCCTTAGACTAACAAAAAATAATTCAGCATATTTATACGAAATTATTATCAGCAAATCGTATTATTTCAATATATCTAACCAAGTTATATTATACAATTAATTTGATTTAAAATCAATTTAATGAACAAAAACACAAAAAGCCCACTGCAAAAATGCAGTGAGCTCTATTTTTTAATAAAACTGATTCAATTATGCCTCGAAAGGAACTATTGAAACGTAAGACTTGTTGTCTTTCTTTTTAGTAAACTTCACAAGACCATCAACTTTTGCATGTAATGTATGGTCTTTACCAGCGTAAACATTTTCACCTGGTCTGTGCGCAGTTCCTCTTTGACGAATGATGATGTTACCTGCAATTGCAGCTTGACCTCCAAAGATCTTAACACCTAATCTTTTCGATTCTGATTCTCTACCGTTTTTCGAACTACCTACCCCTTTTTTATGAGCCATCTTATTTCGATTTGTTTTTCGCTCTAACGCGAAAAGGATTAAACTTTAGAGTGGAATTACTTCCCTCCGTCTAACTTATCTTGTAATACTTTTAACTCATCCCAGTTACCATCAGCGGCTAATTGTGCCTGCTGTGGCCATGTTCCTGGCTCTAAATGAGCTAAACGAGAACTTGCAGCAACTAAAATTTCTTTAATGTTAGCTGGTTCTGCTTTTGCTAATTTTGCAAAAGTTTCAATCCCTGCATTTGTTAAAGCCTCAGCTGCTTTTGGTCCAATTCCTTCAATTTTCTTAAGGTCATCTCCCTTTGCTGCTTTTTTAGCTGTAGTTTTTTTAGCTACTGGTTTTGCCGCTTCTTTTTTAGCTGGCTTAGCTCCACTTCCTACAATACTTTCAATTACAATTTCTGTAAGTGATTGTCTGTGTCCGTTCTTTTTCCTGTAACCTTTACGTCTTTTTTTCTTAAAAACGATTACTTTGTCACCTTTAAGGTGTCTAGAGATTTTTGCTCCTACTTGAGCTCCCTCTATAGCTGGGGCGCCAACTGTAATTTGATCTCCGTCTGCAGTAAGTAATACATTATCAAATGTAATAGTATCACCTTCATTACCTGCTAAACGATGAACAAATACTTTTTGGTCTTTTGCAACCTTAAATTGCTGCCCTGCTATCTCTACAATTGCGTACATAGCGTAAGTATTAATATATTTATTTTTCCAATAATGGTCTGCAAAAGTACAAATAATCTACTAACTAACAATAGCTTCTAGTAAAAAATAACATAAACCCATCTTATTAAAAAAAATTACGATATACATAAAAAAAGAAGCCTTGTATTTTAACAAAAACAAGGCTTCCGTTCAGTTGTTACTCTGTTTACCTAAATAAGCTTCTAAAATCAAATAACTTTATAAAGTTAATATTAAACTTATTGTAATCATCAAGTAACAACATCTATATATTATTCATCCTAAACACTCCCTAAACCCATACTTGGTTTTCGACTGTGTGTATTCCAACTTGGTTTAAATAATTGCATATAGGCCAAGGTAAGCACCATTGTAGTTGTCATACCCATTACAAAAACAACAAAAACCACTAATCCCTCCGAAGTATTGTAATGTGTACTCCAATTACCTAGCATAGTCGCAATATAGTCCGGCTCAATCAAACTCCCGTACAATGCAAAAAAGACACTAAAAATAATTGTTGCATTCAGCCCTGTTAAAAAAGTAGCCACAAACCCTTTTTCGTATTTAAAAAGATCTCCTTTTTCCTTTTTGTACATTTTTATAGCTAGAAACATACCATAAGCCATAATTACGCCATTAAACAAACTAAAAATTGGGTTAGTATGTAATCCAAATGATGCAAATATCAAAAAGACTAAGATAAGCACTACTGCAATACCAATTCCGAATACCATGGGGATCTTGGACTTATTCATAATTTAAAAGTATTACCTCTAGCATATAAAAAACTAAATTACTAGAATATTATACTCAAATTTACAAAAATGAATAGCATAGAGTAGCATAATAAATGTTAAAATTCTACAAAACAGTCATTTATTCATTATCCCAACGGATTGTCTCCATTAAATAACGCATATCACGCTGCAGGTATTTAGCCGCAGGATATAATGAATCGTAATTAGGTTTTACATTAAAATAAATAGAACCTAATAAAAAATGTTGTACACTATCTGTGACATAAAACTGAGATTGCGAAGCCGCATTCCCTAGCACATCGTAAAACATTCCATACACTCTAGACTTCTTATTCACATATTCTTTAGGAATTATTTCATCGGCCTTAACCACATGCTCTTGTGTTAAATTTTGGGCATCTGTTAGCAACTTCCTCAAATCATTATTAACCTCCCTGTAAGTCAAGTACATTGAGGCGTTCAACTTTGGATAGTTTATAATATACCCACACTTATGCTTTTTTAACACTTTTTTTAATTGTGCATATTTATTTTTTTGAAAACTAAAACCACAAGCTGCCACACTTTTCTCATACAATGGATCATTGTACTCCAAACTTAACAACGCCTTAGGCTTGGGCAACACTTCATCCTTACATCCCCATAAGCCAAACAACAAAAACAACAACATTCCTATAGCCCTAAACCTAACCAACTCTACAAACATATTAACATTCTGCCTATTTTTATTTTGCATCCCTTATGGTAAATTTAATTTCTTTAATTCGTTTTCGATCTACAGATTCTATTTTAAAAATATAGTTTTTAAAAAACAACTGCTCCCCCTTTCTAGGTAAATTACTAGAAATTTCAAGTAAAAACCCCGCTAATGTTTCCGCTTCTCCTTTAAACTCCTCAAAAACCTCCTTGTTTTTTAGCTTGGTTACTTTATAAAAGTCTTTTAAATGAGTACGCCCATCAAAAATATAATTAGCATCATTTAATTTATTATAAACCAAATCATCATCATATTCATCACTTATATCACCAACTATTTCACTTATAATATCATCCATTGTCACCAAACCACTTGTTCCCCCATACTCGTCAACTACTATTGCTAAATGATTTTTCTTTTCCTGAAATTCTGTCAATATATCATCCAGCTTTTTATTCTCTGGAACAAACATAGGCTTACGCACCAACTCCATCCAATCAAATTTTTTCCTACCTAAATAAGGCAACAAATCTTTAACATACAATACTCCTATTACATTATCAAGAGTATCTTCAAAAATAGGCACCCTTGAATAACCCTGTTCTGAAATTTTATTGATCGCTTTTACAAATGTTTCCTCACTGGATAATGAAAAAATAGTTAACCTTGGACACATCACTTGACGTACATCCGTATTACCAAAACTAACAATACCTTGCAAAATACGCTTTTCATCAGATGAAGTATCTGTATCTGAAGTAACCTCTAATGCTTGCGAAAGATGACTTACATTTATTTCTGCTTTTTGACTTCCAAATTGATTATGAATTTTTAGCGTAACATAACGCATTGGCGAGTTGATAAAAAACAAAACTTTATTTAAAAAACGCAACGGATAAGCCATATAAATTGCAAAAGCCACATTATTCCTACTAGCATATATTTTAGGAAGTATTTCACCAAATAATAAAATTAAAAAAGTCACTAAAACAACTTCGATAAAAAAACGAACAGACAACCATCCCCATACAACATTGTCAATATCATGTAAAAAATACCCTCCCAAGGCATCAAACAACAATACAATTGCTATGTTAATGAAGTTATTAGCTACTAATATGGTTGCCAATAACTTTTTTGGCTTATTCAATAATTCCCTTATAACATTAATTGCTCTTTGTTTTTTAGAATCGTCATTTACTTCTAAATCCGAAGGTTGCAATGAAAATAAAGCCACCTCACTCCCTGAAATTAAAGCAGAAAACAGCAACAGCACTACCAATAGCACTATCCTAACTATTTGTTGAAAAAGTATTGAGTTTATAAAATTTTCGGGATCAGGATCCAATTACGTTGTTTTTTTTTAACAAGAACTCTATAAATTTAGATTTTATTTTATGCTATTTATAAAAAAATCATAATTATTTAAAATGGTAAATCATCCTCCTCTTCAACTTGATTTACCACAGGTGAACTATCAGCTTCTGCAGAAATAGCATTATTATTAGATTGTACATTTTGACTAACCTGCCCCTCAGGCTGCTGAGCATTACCTCCGCTTGACAGATTTTGATTTTCTCCTTTAGGACTCAAGAAAGTAAATTCCATACATTGAACTTCGGTACTGTAACGATCTTTACCTTCTGTATCTTGCCATTTTCTAGTTTTCAGCCTTCCTTCAATATATACCTTATCTCCTTTTTTTAAATATTTTTCACAAATTTCAGCAGCCTTATTTCGCACCACAATATTGTGCCACTCTGTACTAGTCACTCTTTCACCTGTGCTTTTATTTACATAATCCTCATTCGTAGCCAAAGGAAAACGTCCAATAGACCCTCCACCCTCAAAATACATCATTTTAACATCATCACCCGTATGCCCAATGAGCATTACTTTATTTAAAGTTCCAGCCATAATAAAATTATTTACAAACAAATTAAGTTTAATTACCCCATTAGCTAAAGCGCACCTCAATATGTTTAACAAGTAAATTTACAAAAACAATACCTGCTTAAACCCTAATGACGCATTAAAAAATATAGCCTTCCAAAAATTTGGAAATCAAAACCGACATTGGATAATCATTTATTTTTTCAAACATTACTTTTTCACACCCATCCGCAGCAGGCAAATCAGCCAACACTACTTCATAAAAAGATGCATATAAATGCTGATGTGATAATTTGTGTGCTTTTTCATTCTGTTGAATTAGCGCTATTTTTTCAATATCAACTGTAACAAAATTCTCAATTCCATTTTTTGCCTCCTCAAAAGTTAGCAAACTATCCGTAACCATTAATGGAAACTCATACAAACCTTGCCAAATGTCTTTAGCTCCACGCTTGCGAAAAAGCACTTCTTTTTTATTCTTTATTATATAATAGGTAAAGTACCTCTTTTTTATTTTTGTTTTTTTCAACTTCACTGGCAATTCCGAAACTACATGCTCCTTGTATGAATAACAATTTTCCCGAAAAGGACAATCGACGCATTTTGGTTTTTTTGGTGTACAATGTAAAGCTCCGAATTCCATAATAGCCTGATTGTAGGTCGCTGCATCTTGGGTATTCAATAAAGAATCCGCCAATAGCTTAAATTCTTTTTCTCCTTGACTAGTATTAATAGGAGTATATACACCAAAAATACGTGCCAATACCCGATAAACATTACCATCCACAACAGCCAAAGGCTCATTTGAAGCAAAAGACGCTACAGCACTAGCCGTGTACACCCCCACCCCTTTTAACTTAATTAATTCCTTATAGGTTTTTGGAAACACTCCATTGCAATCATTTACAACCATTTTAGCCGCCGCATGTAAATTTCTAGCCCTGGAATAGTAGCCCAAACCTTGCCAAAGTTTAAGCACTTCTTCCTCCGAAGCCTTAGCCAAATCGAAAATTGTTGGAAAAGTTTCAGAAAATCGTAAAAAATATGGCAATCCCTGAGCCACTCTAGTTTGCTGGAGGATAATTTCGCTAAGCCAAATATAATAAGGGTTCCGAGAATTTCGCCACGGTAAGTCTCTTTTATTTTCTAAGTACCAGAATGACAATATTTTATAAAAATTAGTAGGCCACATACTTTTTTTGCAAACATAAGCGTTTAAATAACATAAAATAATCGTTAACTGTTGATATTTTGAGTTTTAAATTCATATATTTGCAGGCAAATTAACCCCGAAAATAATAATTACATTATGACAAAAGCAGATATTGTTGCAAACATTACGGAAAAGTTAGGAATGGAAAAGACTGATGTTCAAGCTATAGTTGAGACATTTATGTCTGAAGTAAAAACATCTTTAGAAAGTGGTGATAACGTTTACCTAAGAGGTTTTGGTAGCTTTATTATCAAAACAAGAGCTGAAAAAACTGGAAGAAATATTTCAAAAAATACAACTATCAAGATTCCAGCTCACAATATTCCTGCATTTAAACCAGCAAAGGTTTTCATCGAAGGTGTGAAAACTAATGTTGAAGTACAGTAGTAAATAACCAATAAATAAATTAATATATGCCAAGCGGTAAAAAACGTAAAAGACATAAGGTAGCAACTCACAAGCGTAAAAAGCGTAGAAGAGCTAATCGTCACAAGAAAAAGTAGTCTAGTACTACTTTTTCTTTTTTTTTAAAGAACAGTTCATTGAAATAAAACACATTTATGTGTTTGTTGGAAAATACAATAAGTACACTAAATATCAATTTATTTAAATTCATTTTGTGTACTTAAGCTATTTCCTGTGATAAAATTTGTAATAACAGCGTTGTTTAGCAACGCATAAACCTAATAAAATGAATAAAGAATTAATTATTAGGTCGGGTTCATCTACAGATTTTGCCTTACTAAAGGATGGAAAACTAATCGAACTTCACAAAGAGGAAGACAACAGTAATTTTTCAGTTGGTGATATTTTTATTGCCAAAATAAGAAAACCTGTTGCTGGGCTTAATGCTGCTTTTGTAAATGTAGGCTATGAAAAAGATGCCTTTTTACATTATCATGATCTAGGCCCTCAAATCAACTCTTTGATAAAGTTTGTAAAACGTGTAAGCACAGGTAAACTTAAAGATTATTCTTTAGAGAATTTTCAAACTGAAAAAGACATTGAAAAAAACGGTGTAATTACCGATGTTTTCAAAGCAAATCAGTCTGTATTAGTACAAATAGTAAAAGAACCAATATCAACTAAAGGTCCTCGCCTTAGCTCCGAAATATCGATAGCTGGGCGTTATATTGTTTTAGTTCCTTTTTCAAATAGAGTATCCGTATCACAAAAGATCACGAGTAATGAGGAAAAAGACCGCTTAAAACGATTAGTAAAAAGTATTAAACCTAAAGGATTTGGTGTTATTATTCGTACCGTTGCAGAAGGCAAAAAAGTAGCAGAACTAGACAAAGATTTAGAAAACTTGGTGGAGCGCTGGAAAAGTATGTGTAGCAAACTATACAAAGCAGAGCACCCCTCAAAAGTATTAGGAGAAATGAATAGAGCTTCCTCTATTCTAAGAGATGTTTTTAATGATACCTTTACTGGAATCCATGTAGATGAAGAGGAATTATACAACCAGGTAACTGATTACCTAACTGAAATAGCCCCAAAAAAAACATCGATTGTTAAGCACTACAAAAGCAAAGAACCTATTTTTGAGCGATTTGGCATTGAACGTCAAATAAAAACAAGTTTTGGACAATCTGTCTCCATGAGTAAAGGCGCATACCTTGTTATTGAACATACTGAAGCATTACATGTTATAGATGTAAACAGTGGAAATCGTTCAAACAAAGCCCGAAACCAGGAAGACACCGCGCTTGAAGTTAACTTAATAAGCGCTAAAGAAATTGCTCGTCAATTAAGACTTCGTGACATGGGAGGAATCATCGTTGTTGATTTTATTGATATGGGAAAATCAGAAAATCGACGCAAACTATTTGATTGCCTACGAGAAGAAATGCTTGATGATAAAGCAAAACACAAAATTTTACCACCAAGTAAATTTGGATTGGTACAAATAACGCGACAGCGTGTTCGACCCGAAACAAACATTAAAACCCGCGAAAAAAACCCTAATGGTTCTGGTAGCGAGGTAGAAGCACCGATTGTTTTGGTGAATAAAATTGAGGTTGAACTTAAGAAACTCATTAACAACAAAAAGAATAAAAGTATTAGCATTACTGCTCATCCTTTTATAACCGCCTTTTTAACTAAAGGCTTTCCATCCATCCGTGCAAAATGGTCATTAAACCACAAGCAATGGATTAAGATCTCTCCAAGAGACGCTTACACGTATTTAGAATACCATTTTCATAACGAAAAAGGGAAAACTATAAAATAAATAAAAAGCCGTTTAAACTATGTTTAAGCGGCTTTTTTGTTTTAGCTATAAATCAAAAATCTTCATAAATGCATACTGTAATAAAATAATAGATTTACCATCAATAATCTCACCTTTAGCGATCATCGCATAAGCCTCATTAAAATCTATTTCCAACACCTCAATATTTTCTTGTTCTTCAGACAACCCTCCTCCATCTGCAACCTTCATATGCTCATTATATTCTGCTATAAAATATGACACCTTTTCCATTACCGCTCCTGGAGTCATATAGGCTTCGAACAAAAAATCTACTTTATCAACTTTATAGCCTGTTTCTTCCAAAGCTTCTTTTTTAGCACAAGTTTCGGGATCTAGACCATCCAATAACCCAGCGCACACTTCTATTAACATCCCATTTTTTTCACCCTCATTTATATAAATAGGTAATCGAAATTGGCGTGTTAAAATCACCTTTCGTGTTTCTTTATTATACAAAAGAATGGCCGCTCCACTGCCTTTATCATACACCTCCCTGACTTGCTCCTCAATGCTTCCATCTTCTTTTTTATAATCAATAGTTACCTTATGAAGCACATAATAATCATCTGACAATGTTTCCTTTGATTTTATTATTATTTCAGGATCCTTTTCCATATTTCAAAATTATAGTATCAAATATAAGCGAATCAAAAAAGGCTATCTAAAAATTAGACAGCCTCTTTAAAATTTATTGGTACATTTTTTAGTACCTGTAATATTCTGGTTTAAATGGCCCTTCAACCGTTACTCCAATATATTCTGCTTGATCTGGTCTTAACTCTTCTAACTCCACTCCTAAACGATTCAAGTGCAAACGTGCTACTTTTTCATCTAAATGCTTAGGTAACATATACACTTCGTTTTTATATGCTGCAGCATTATTCCACAACTCTAACTGTGCAAGAGTTTGGTTTGTAAATGAATTACTCATTACAAAACTTGGATGTCCTGTAGCACAACCTAAGTTTACTAAACGCCCCTCTGCCAATACAATAATGTCTTTTCCATCAATAGTGTACTTATCTACCTGAGGTTTAATTTCATCTTTAGTATTACCATAAGCTCCGTTTAACCAAGCCATGTCTATTTCATTGTCAAAATGACCTATATTACATACTATAGTTTTATCCTTCATAGCACGGAAATGCTTCTCTAAAATAATATCCTTATTTCCAGTTGTGGTAATTACAATATCGGCATTAGGGATAATTGTTTCCATTTTCTTTACCTCGTAACCATCCATAGCTGCTTGTAATGCACAAATTGGATCAATTTCGGTTACCGTTACAATAGCTCCTGCTCCACTAAAAGACGCCGCTGTACCTTTACCAACATCACCATAACCAGCCACTACAACACGTTTTCCTGCCAACATGATATCCGTGGCTCTACGAATAGCATCTACAGCACTTTCACGACACCCGTATTTATTATCAAATTTTGACTTTGTTACCGAATCGTTCACATTAATTGCCGGCATTGGTAACGTACCATTTTTTACACGTTCGTATAAACGATGTACTCCTGTTGTAGTTTCTTCAGAAAGTCCTTTAATGTCACCTACCAATTCAGGATAACGATCCAACACCATATTTGTTAAATCACCGCCGTCATCTAAAATCATATTTAACGGCTTTTTATCTTCTCCAAAGAAAAGTGTTTGCTCAATACACCAATCAAACTCCTCCTCATTCATTCCTTTCCATGCATAAACAGGTATCCCTGCAGCAGCGATAGCTGCAGCCGCTTGATCTTGTGTAGAAAATATATTACAACTACTCCAAGTAACCTCGGCCCCAAGTGCAATTAAAGTTTCAATAAGTACAGCAGTTTGGATAGTCATATGTAAACACCCAGCAATACGTGCTCCTTTTAAAGGCTGCTCGTTTTTATATTCTTCACGCAAGGACATTAAACCTGGCATTTCAGCTTCAGCTAATTCAATTTCTTTACGTCCCCATTCCGCTAACGAAATGTCTTTCACCTTATAGGCTACGTATGGTGTTGCAGTAGTACTCATAGATTTTATTTTTCTTAGTCGTGTAACTATTTTTGACTTACTTTGTATTCTTAAAATATAGTGATACTTTTTATTATATATTTTTATTTTAAGAAGTGCAAAGTTACAAAATACAGACCAAAATAGCTTATACTCATGCCACTTTACAAAAGCATTGCTGCCGACGATGAAACACATATCCTTATTTGGAAAATTACAGAAACAGAAAATGAATTATCCACTGGGATTTCATTAGGCAAAAACTCTACAGAAAGAGTTCTGGGAATGAAATCTGAAATGCATCGCAAAGCCTATTTAAGTGTCCGTCATTTACTCGCCATTGCACAATATACCGATGAAGACCTTACCTATAATGAAGTAGGAAAGCCTAAGTTAAGTGATGGTGTTTGTGTGTCAATTACTCATTCTCATGAATTTTCGGCCATCATACTAAGTGCTAAACCTGTAGGGATTGATATTGAAAAGCAACGTATTAAAATTGAAACTATAGCTAACAAATTTGTTTCTGAGAAAGAAAAGGAATGGCTTTCCAAACATCAAAACAACATAAAATCACTAACGGTAATTTGGGGAGCTAAAGAGTCCATTTACAAACTTTACGGACAAGTTGGACTTAGTTTTAAACAACATATTGAGTTAGCACCTTTTAATTTTAAAGAAACCTTTACTAGAGCTAGTGTTCATTTTAAAGAAGAAATTGAATTTTTTGATGTATTTTACCTAGAATTTGAGGAGTTTACCTGCGTTTACACTTTCTAACTCAATTAAGTTATTTTTTTTATTTCGAATACTTATATTGCAAACATATAGTTACCCCACCTTAAGGCAAGTCCGCAAGGTCTATGTTGAACAATATTTTTTTATTCCGAGGTAAAACTCGGAAAATTAAACACCACGTTGTGGATTAAATACCGACTATAGTGCAAATTACAGAAGCTGACATTAAACAAATAAAAGCTAAAGGATTAACTGTTGAACAAGTAGCACAACAGATTGAAATTTTTAAAAATGACATCCCTTTTGTGAGACTTAGAGAAGCTGCGAAACTAGGGAATGGTATTACTAATTTTGATACTGGCGAACTATTGGAACTTTCCAAAATTTATGATCGCCAAATTTCCAAACTACGTGTAGTCAAATTTGTTCCTGCTTCTGGTGCTGCTACGCGTATGTTTAAAGAGCTATTTAAGTTTTTAGATAATTACGATTACACTAAGGAAAGCTTAAACTCTTACCTAAACTACGAAAAAGCTACTGCTATTCGTTTGTTTTTAATTGGATTAGAAAAACTCCCTTTTTATCATATTGTTTTTGATGCTACCAAAAAAAAACACCCACGTTTTGATGATTATTCTGAAGGGGAACAGCTTTATGCTTTTGTAAAAACCATGCTAAAAAATGGAAGCGGCTTAAATTATGGAAGTTACCCCAAGGGCTTATTACCGTTTCACAAATACAAGGATACCATAACTACTGCTTTTGGTGAACATTTACATGAAGCCGCAAGTTACACTGCAGTAAATGGTAAAGCTGCGTTACATTTTACTGTTTCAAAAGAACATTTATTGGGTTTTAAAAACGAATTTGAACGTGTTCGTAAAATTGTAGAGCAAAAGACTCAAACTACCTTTGAAATCTCCTATTCTACTCAAAAAGAATTTACAGATACTGTAGCTGTTGACATGGAAAACAAGCCTTTTCGATTAGCTGATGGTGCTATTTTATTTAGACCTGGAGGACATGGTGCATTAATTGAAAATCTTAATGATATTGATGCCGACCTTGTTTTTATTAAAAACATTGATAACGTAGTTGTTCGTAAATATCAAGATGAATTATCCATTTACAAAAAAGCTTTGGCCGGAAAGCTTTTAGCCATACAAAATCATGTATTTTCAATACTAACAACTATTGAAAAAGAAATTCCTGATGAAGAAGAACTTGCTAAAATAAGTAAATTTATCACCAAGGAATTAAATATAAATATGCCTATTGATTTTGAAAAATTTTCAGAAAAATACAAGCAAGAATATTTACTTGATGTACTAGATAGGCCTATCCGTGTTTGCGGTATTGTATTAAATGAAGGGGAGCCTGGTGGAGGTCCATTTTGGGTTAAAAATAATCGAGGACGTTCGGAGTTGCAAATTATTGAAGGTGCACAAATAGACAAACGTGACACGCGCCAAAATACTATTATGCGACAAGCTACTCACTTTAATCCCGTTGATTTAGTTTGTGGAATGAAAAACTATAAAGGCGAAAAATTCAATTTGCTAAATTATGTTGACCCTAAAGCTGGATTTATTACTGAAAAATCCATTAATGGAGAAAAAATAAAAGCACTTGAATTACCTGGCTTATGGAATGGTGCCATGTCCAAATGGATTAGCATTTTTGTCGAAGTACCTTTAACCACTTTTAACCCTGTAAAAACAGTTAATGATTTATTAAAATCTGCGCATCAGGTTGAAATGTTTTAAATAGTACTTTTTCAAGAGTTTTTTAGTTTTGTAGTCCATATTTTATGGTTTAGCATGCAATTTGTAAGTCTTGTTGCGTTTTAACTACGAAATAGTGTAGCTTTGACAGGTATGCGAGGACTTTTTTTTCTCTTTTTAATTAGCTTTTTTTACATTGGGTACCCTCAGGACTCCACTGGTCTATTGCAAAAGCGTTTTATAAAGGTTACGGATTCCATTCAGCTAGACTCATTAAGCATTCAAAAATTTGGCTTCAAATTAGTTGATAATACATTAAAACCAATTGACAGCACGCTTTATCAAATCGACTTCGCGAAAGCGAAATTGTATTTAAAAAACACCGAAAGCCTTAGTGACTCCATTCAAGTAACCTATTTTAGGTACCCCGATTTTATTACTAAAAAATATCAAAATCTAGATCCCTCATTAATTATTCCTAAAAACACGCTATCAAAAAAACTATATCAACTTAAGCAACCTAATTACAAAAGTTCCTTTGAATTGTTTAATGGCCTGTCCACCAACGGAAGTATTTCAAGAGGAATTACAGTGGGTAACAATCAAAACTCCGTATTTAACTCGGAATTAGATTTACAAATTTCGGGACAATTAAGCGAAGGAATTACACTAAAAGCATCCTTACAAGATTCGAATATCCCCTTACAGGAAGGTGGTTATTCACAAAGTATTGATGAATTTGATCAAATTTTTATTGAATTAACAGGAAAAAAATGGGGCATTAGAGCTGGTGATATTCAACTTTCCAATACTAAAAGTGTATTTGCCACATTCACCAAAAAATTACAAGGCTTGTCCGTTCAATCTACATTTAGCGGAGCTCATACAGAAACCAATGCCTATTTATCTGGTGCACTAGTTCGTGGTCAATACAATCGTAGTAGTATTGATGGGGAAGAGGGAAATCAAGGTCCGTATAAGCTGATTGGTCAAGGCGGTGAATTGTTTGTACTTATAGTTTCGGGCAGTGAACGTGTATATGTAAATGGACTTTTACTTAAACGAGGTGAAAACAATGACTATATAATTGATTACAATGCAGGCGAACTCCGTTTTAACCCCACCTACCCCATTACTACCGATATGCGTATTATTGTGGAATACCAAACATCACAACGAAACTATGCGCGTATTTTTGGATTAGGAGGCGCTAAACTCAGCTCCAAAAAACTAAACTTAGAGGCTTTTGTGTATTCGGAAAATGATCTTAAAAATCAAACCCTACAACAGGATTTAAGTAATGAGCAAAAACGAGTACTTTCCGAAGCTGGAGACGATGAAAATTTGATGACTGCCCCCTCGGCTGTACCCGATACTTTTGGTGAAAATAAAATTTTGTACAGAAACACTGGAACAGAAACCAATCCTGTTTATGAATTTTTAGCTGACATAAACACTTTAGCTAATCCAAATGAACCACTTTTTCAAGTACGTTTTTCGAGGGTAGCTCAAGGAAGCGGTAATTACAGATTAATAAACACCACTGTTGCCAACCGTATTTTTGAATATATAGCACCCGATAATGGAGTCCCTCAAGGAGATTTTGCTCCAATAACCCAATTACAGGCTCCCAACAAATTACAAGTTGGTGTACTTATGGGAACTTATATCCCTAATAAGAAAACCACATTGGATTTTGAATTAGCCGCTAGTTCAAATGACCAGAATCTGTTTTCATCTATCAATGACAATAACAATAATGGAGGTGCCGCCCGATTTAAACTTGAGCAACGCTTATTTGGAAAAGATACTATTGGTTGGAGTGCTACTGCTACTGGAAGTGCAGATTGGGTACAAAAAAACTATCGCAGTATTGAGCGTTTATATAATATTGAATTTAATAGAGATTGGAATTTAACCCCTGGAATTAATGATCAACTACTAACCAATATGGGGCTCCATTTTAAACATCCCAAAAATGGAACAATCAATTATGACTTTCAATACTTGGATTTTGGGAATCAATATACAGGTAATAGACATTTACTTAGCACACTATTACGCCTTAAAAATTGGCAACTCACGCACAGATCAAGTACTTTAAAAAGCACTAGCACCGCACTAAAAAGCACTTTTTTACGTAGTTATACTGGGATTAATTACAACAAACAAAAATTTTGGACTGGTGCCAAGTGGGGGTTGGAAAATAACCAAGAATCGGAAAAAGCCACCAACCGACTCACAAACCAAAGTCAACGTTATCAATCCTACGAAGTATTTACTGGTGTGGGTGATAGTACTAAAGTATTTGCTAAAATTGGCTATCGCTATCGCGTTAATGACAGCATCCAAAACAACCAATTGCAACGTGTGAGTACTGCTAATACCGCTTACTTAAACTCGCAACTTATTAGCAACTCCACTACTCGATTATCCCTTTTTGTAAACTACCGAGTACAAAATGATGTCCGAGAAACTGAAAAAGACAAAAACTTAAATTCGCGCCTCCTTTTCCGTCAAAAATTATGGAGAAATAGAATTTTATGGAACACCGCTATTGAAACTCAAAGTGGAACACTACCGCGACAGGATTTCACTTACGTAGAAGTTGAACCAGGACGTGGTTTATACACATGGAATGATTACAATAATGATGGCAAACAAGATTTGCTTGAATTTGAATTAAGCCCTTTTCCCGATCAAGCTACCTATATTAGAGTACTTTTACCAAGACAAGTTTTTCTAAAAACCTACCAAAACAAACTGAGCCAGCAAGTCACATTAGACTTAGCTAATTGGAAAAAATCCGAACTATCATGGAAACGTTTTGCTGCTCATTTTTACAACCAAACCTCCTTTATTATTGACCGTAAAGTATCACGCGAAGGGAACGACCTCAATTTTAATATTTTTAAAAATAGCGCCGATGACTTGGGCTTAAATGCCAACTTACGAAACTCTTTATTTTTCAACAGAGGCAAACAACATTATACTAGTAACTACACCTTTTTAAACGCAACTACCAACAACATACTCATTACAGGAAGTCAATCCAACGAAACTACATCTCACAATTTTAATTTTTCGCATAAAATTAAAGAAAGCTGGTTGTTTGATTCCCGTTATATTATGAGCCATCAAAAAAGTGAGGTTGAAAACACTCCAGATAGAAACTTTACCTTGGAAGGAAATGAATTTACACCAAAGGTTTCCTATTTATTCTCGGGACAATCAAGTGTTTCTGTTTCCTATTCTTTTTTAACTAAAGAAAATACTGCCCTTGGTGCCGAAAAATTAAATCAACAAAAACTAACAGCTGCGTTTCGTTTAGGAAATCAAGAAAATGCCACTGTAACAGGTGCCTTTGATTGGTTTGAAAACGAATTTGAAGGCAACTCCTTTTCACCTGTAGCCTATCAATTATTAAATGGACTACAACCAGGTACTAATTTTACTTGGAATCTTTTAGCTCAAAAAAAGATCACTAAATTTTTAGAACTCAACCTGAACTACAGCGGTCGAAAAACAAAAATTTCCAAAACAATTCATAGTGGCAGTGTACAATTGAGAGCGTTTTTTTAAATATCTCCATACTTAATTCAACACACTACACTTTGTAGATTTATAAACGAAAAAATATTTTTCCTTTACTACTAAAAAGTATTTGTTTTTAATTTATTTTTAACTTAATATTTTAACCAAATTTTATTTAAATATGAGATACATTTTTTTCAAGATTACAATTATTAACTTTTTATCATTATTTGTTCTTTCTTGCGAGAAAGATACTAGTAACAACGAAATTTCTGAAAGTGTTCAACCGATTACAACAAATAACTGGACAGTATTTATTAACAAAGACTTTTATCCGAATTTAAGTACATTAAACATGACTCCTGGTGATGTAGTCACAATCAACTTAGAAGGATCACTTTGCAATGGATGTGACAGATGGGATTCAAACACTGTTGATATATATCTGTATAATCATCAAAGAAATAAAAATTCCTTAACTATAGCTAAAAACGTAAAAACTACTATAGACAAAGAGATTTACAAATGGACAATACCTTCTGACATATTTAATGGTACATATAGTATAAAAGTCATAGACCCAAACAACCCCAATATACATCAATCTCATAGTGAAAGAGATATCAATATTTCAGGTGGAAAAAAATTAATTCCTTTTAATGAATCCATGGGTATAACTAATAGCTCCATCAACAATGCATACTACCTATTCTCTAAAGGTAATGACAATGACCTTTGGAGCGAATCTAGAAATCGATCTACTTTAAATCTCGGAAAACCTCATACTGGTTTTTCACAATCAATAGGAACTGCAACTGTTAATAACAATAAACCTTATGTATTTGTTAAAGGAAACGACGGTAACCTATGGAATAATAGTTTGTCTGGATCTAAATGGTCTTGGAATAATCACGGAAAACCTAACTCAGGTTTTTCTCAATCAATGGGAGCTATAACTGTAGATGGCAGTAGACCTTATGTATTTGTTCAAGGAACTGACGGTAACCTATGGTCAAATTGGTGGTCAGGGTCTAAATGGTCTTGGGCTAACCAAGGAAAACCAACAACTAACATCGCGCAATCTATGGGAGCCATTACTGTAGATGGTAGTAGACCTTATGTATTTGTTCAAGGAACTGATGGTAATTTATGGTCAAATTGGTGGTCTGGGTCTAAATGGTCTTGGTCTAATCAAGGAAAACCAAGAACTAACATCGCGCAATCTATGGGAGCCATTACTGTAGATGGTAGCAGACCTTATGTATTTGTGAAAGGAACGGACGGTAACCTATGGTCAAATTGGTGGTCTGGAACTAGATGGATTTGGTCCAACCAAGGAAAACCTGGTGTAGGCTTTTCCGAATCAATGGGTAGTATAACTGTTGACGGGAGTAGACCTTACGTATTTGTTAAAGGTAATGATGGTAATTTATGGGTTAACTTATGGACAGGATCCAAATGGGTGTGGGCCAATCAAGGGAAACCAAAAACTAATATTTCTATATCCAAAGCCATGGGAAGTATAACCGTTGACGGAAGTAGACCTTATGTATTTGTTAAGGGTAGTGACGGTAATTTATGGGTTAATTCTTGGTCTGGTTCTAAATGGTCTTGGTCGAAAATTTAAATCTATTTTTTTACTATTGATCATAATAATAGTACCTAAATGGAAAATAGGCAAGATTTAAAACCTTGCCTATTTTTTTGTATTAAAAATTGTCTTCGATTTAACTCTATATTTCTAAGGAGAATAAGAAAATTGCTTAAGTTAATATCAAGCAACTTCTATAAAAAAATTAATTTAAAATCTGCATATACAGATGCTTTAAGGTTTTCAATAAATTTTAACCAGACACTAATTTTAGTTACTTAATTGTATATGATTGCAGTCTTCTTTCAATCAAATGCTTGCTATCTGAAACAGTTGAATATTTTTTTAAAATTAAACCAATTCCAGGTGAGTAATAATCATTATCCTTACCTGGTAATCGTTTTGAATCTTTTAAATCTATGGCGTAAGTTTCCATATCTAAAGTTTTAAACTCTCCCGCTTCAGTCGTTATATCTCTAGTTCCTTCTTTTAATTCAGTAAACACCTCAAATTCAATCCTCTCAGATCGAAAAAATTTATCATTCGAATTATTTACAAACAAAATCTCTCCTTTATCATTTATAAGACTGCCTAATGAATCTCTTAAAAATTCATATTTAGTTCCATTAGGATTACAAAAAGCAATGCCTTTTTCATTCCCTGTAGTTTTTGTTCTAACTTTAAAAAAAGTTTCTCCATCAATAATTTCTCTTGACAATACCGATACGGAATCCACTACATTAACATCCTCATAAGAATCCGTTTCTCTGTTACGTCTAAAACTTTTATATACCCAAGAATTTCCTTCTTTAAGTCCATAAAAACTTACAGCCTCTTCAACTGGCGTTTTAGCCTCATCGGTCTTTGAACATGAGACAATTAATAATACGATTAAAAAAAATGACACTTTCTTCATAATACTGAATATGTTTAATTTACAGCATTAGAACGACTTTTCAGCGCTTTTAATTGTATTTTACCGAGTTGTATTACGGTTAACTATTCGTTAAAAAAAAGTTATTAATTATACATTTAATAACAAGTTCCAAAAACTACTTTTATCGAGTAGATATTTCATTAAACCCTATTTAATTTTTTAACAAAATCTGCATCAGTTAAGGTTTTTATAAAAGCGACTAAATCCTTTTGTTCCGATTTTGTTAAATTCAAATTATCAAATGGAAGCGTCTGATTGGGCAAATTAATACCAATACCTTGTCCTCCTCCTCTATTATAAAAGTCCACCACCTCTTCCAGTGTATTGTATACACCATTATGCATATATGGAGCTGTTACAGCTGCATTCCGTATACTAGGTGTTTTAAAAAAGTGTTTTCGCTGTGGGGTTTTAAACTGGTTATACCTTCCTAAATCTGTTGAGATTTTAGCATTTATAGTATCATTCTTTACAGGCACTCCTATGGCTTCCAATTCGGTATCTAAAAAATTTGGCGGTACGGTACCATTAAACACTGGTGCAAAATGGCAGGTAGCACACAAGGCTTTACCCGTAAATAAATTAAATCCATTTTTTTCAGATGCAGTTAATGTATTTTCCTCACCTCTAATGTTTCTGTCAAATTTAGAATCGAATTTGTTCAAGGTTCTAATATAGGAAGCCATGGCATGACGTATATTCATATCTGTCCCACCACGAGTGTATAAAGTATCAAATGCCTTTTTGTAATAGGCATCCTTTTTAACCACATTTTCTAAGTGCTTCAAATTGGTATTGAATTCTCCATGATTGGTCACTACACCAACAATTTGCCCCTCCAAACTACCTGCCCTAGCATCAACAAAAAAAGACTGCTGTAACGCAGCATAAGTTATAGTAGGTGTGTTTCGTTTTTGATGCTTATCAAAAGTTTGTAATCCATCGGTAAAGGCTTTTTCTTTTATATGACAAGTAGCACAGGCCATCGTATTGGCTATAGACAATCTTTTATCATTAAATAGCTTTTTACCAATAGCTATTTTTGTGTCTATATTATTCATTTCAAAACGGTAATCCGAAAAATACTTCATATTGAAAGCTTCTTCAGAAAATAACTTTTCCGCTTCGTGATTTAATGCCAATGTGACATTAAATTTTACGCCCCAATCCTGTTGTATTTTAGCCATTAAAGCCAACTGGGTATTTATGTGGTTTTTTATAAACAGAAAGCGATCAAAACTATCAAAATCATGATTTAAAAAAGTTATTGAAGCTTGTGTTTCTTTTTCCCATGATTGCATTAATTCTGGATCAGAAAAATTTTCTTTATATATCTTTAAAATATGTAGTATTTCTTGATAAATCCAAGACGATTCTTTTAACGACTGCCCTAAGGCTGGCGAATCAAAACCAGTGATCCCCGTTGTTGCAATCCTAACAATTTGATTTCTTATCAACCATAAAATATGATAATCTTTGAACCTTAACTTTGTGTTATTATATAATAATTTAAGGCGGCTAGCTGTTTTTTTAGCTACTGTCTTTATTGCTTCTAGATCTTTTTCCTCTTCAAATAATAGTTCTTCTATCACTTGAAAACCAAAAGGATGTAAAATTTTTATGTCAGTAGCATCTTCCTCCATGACTTTAATCAAATTAGGAGCATTTAGTGACGCATAATTATTTTTATCTATAAAGGACAAAATAGGTTCAATAGACTTAAATTGTTTTCTAGCAACTTTGTAATGTACTACCATTTTTTGATGCTTAGATTCTTCTTGCAACTTATCTAAACTTTCAAAAGCTTTTTTAAGCGTTTCCTTGTAATTCAACTCCAGTTTTTCCAGTGGTGTTAACAACTCATTTTTTGTTATATATTCACCTTCGGCACTTGTAGTTTTATTTTTATTACAATTTGTTAAAATAAACAAAAGACATGCACAAAACAGGCATGTCTTTTGTTTTAAAGAAATATAAAATCTCATAGTTTATTATCTATCTAATCCCTCTATTAAATACAGCATTGAACCTTCTTGAGCCCAATGTCCTTTAGCATCCGAAATGGCATTCTTGTCTGTAAATACCTGACCTGGTATGGCATTCCAACCGTGGTTTTGAGTAATTAATAAGAATTGATTTTTACCAGATTTTGTTACATCAGAAATATCGATCATTCCAGTAAGTTCCCATGTTCTGGAAGTAGTACCAAAACCTAAACTTTCTGCTTTTTCTTGATCACATTCTAAAACCGTTTTTAACGCTCCCGAAGTTAAATCATATTGGTATACTTTAGCATAACCTTGTATCGCAGGATTCACATCAAAATATCCATTAGGATCTTCCTGAATATAGGCGTAGTTTTCTGTTACTAAAATATTATCAGGTGAGTGGAAACCATCGGCTATTCCTCCTACTTTATCTCCATCTAACACACAAGTAATTTTAGCTGCTCCTGTAGGGTCGTTTTCATTTAATACTACTTTATAAATACGTCCTAAAATACTTCCTTTACCTACCAAACCAGATTTATTACGACCAGTAACCGCAAAATAAATTTCTCTTTGGTTTTCAGCAGTACCTCTTCTCCAATCGATATCTTCTAAACGAGAGAATCCCATAGCACCCTTATCCATAGCTTCTTGATTTAAAGCTTCTATTTCAGTTTCCGACATTTCAACAAATTCGGCATCGTATTCCATTCCTTCAGCCATATCTACTTCATTCAAAATTCCTGCAGAAGACACCTTTAACGTATATAGTTTACCACCAGATAAATCTCCTCGGGTACCTACATACATTCCTAAGTGACCTTGAGGCACTTCATTATCAGAATCATCATCACCAATAAAAGCAACCGTTTTAGTTGGATAAGCATCTTTTCCTATGACCACTGCATTTTCAGTTGACCATTGACCAAAAGCAGTTAACATTGTTGCCGATCCTGCTTCGGAAGCCGATCTGTAAGGATCAGTTACAAAAACCCCTTTAGAGTCTCCTCCCCACTCACCTCCAGAAAGGTACATGGGACCAAAACCGTGCTCTTCCATAGTTATCAAAGAACCTGAACACTGAGCTGTATTTGCTGTAGCTTCAGCATTTAATATATATTCTCCAGAAACTGGTTTTAAATCGGCATCCAGCTTAATACGTGCTACAGAATAATCAGCTTCAATATTATTAATAAACGTGTATGTTCCATCAGCTTCTTTTAATAAGCCACACCCATCGGCCATTGAACCATATACAAATTCATTAGCTAATTTTGATTCAGAAGATAACAATGGAGTTACTTTAATTGAAGAAAACTCTGGCTTAACATCTAAAAAATTCACTAATTCACCAAAAGGAATACCTTCCGCATTTCTTTTCAATAGTTGCTCTAGACTAGCCATAAGACTACTTAACTCATCCTCGGCATCTTCATTTTGTTTTGTTAAAGCTTTTATTTTTTCTTCAGCTTCAACTATCTCTTCAGCTGTAGCATCTCCTTTTTTTATTAACTCTTCGATTTGTGCTTTTAAAGCATCAATTTCTGCCTTTGAGGCTTCGCTTATAGTTCCAGCTGGACCAGCTGGCCCTGGAGGTCCTACCTTACCATCTTCAGTTTCACAACTTGTAATTGAAGCTACTAATGCTAATGAAGCAAATAGTTTTAAAAATAATTTTGAATTATACATATTGACTAAGTTTAATTATCTAATTGGTTGAGACAAAATTAAATTCAAACAGTTGTTTGTATATTAGTGTAATACTGTATAATAATTATTAAAATGTTGCTAAATTGTTAAAGGAACTTTCTTAATATTAAATAATTATTTCATTAAATTAAAGTTACTGCTGCCAATTCACTTAAATTTTTCATAAAATATTAATTATCATATAATTAAAACTTTCAAAAACAACCTCAATAGAGAAATACTAATACCATGCAAGTGCTTAACATTAGAGATAGCAATGCCTGTATTAACCTGGTAGTATTCCAATTTCCTGATAAATCAAACAATACCTTGTCTCCTTACTTTGTTAATCTAGTTTAACCTATAGCCCATAAATTATACTGAAATTTGATCTAACTCGGATAATGCGTTAGCACTTCGTTATAAGTTTATATATAAACACTAGTGTTTTCTTAATTTTAGTATAACACCTACCGCTATTACTAAATTAAAAACACGGTTTACAATAGTAGTTGCAATAGACTATAAAAAGAGTAGATTTTTTAATGCATAATTCGGGTTTAAAATTCAACACATCCATTGTTAAAACTTAAAAAATTATGAAAAAACTAGGTAAAATTTTATGGCTAAGCATCATTGCAACACTGGCAATAGTAAGTTGCAAAAAAGATGATGAGACCACAGCTTCCAATGACAATAAAGCATTATTCGCCAAAGTGGAGGAGGCTTTAGGTGGTAAAGCGAACCTATCAAGTGCATTAACTATAACTTACAAATCTACTGGAGAAGCTTTTGAATTTCAAGAGGATCCAGAACCTGTTAATGGCAAAGTTGCTGATTTTGACTACAGCTTAATTTATAACTTAAATGGAACACAATCCAAACAAAGTTGGAATGTAAATGCCGACTATGCCTTTGCTACAGATTTTAGTTTTGTAGAGACTATTGACCATACCAAAGGAAAATCTGAAGGTACAACAGGCACATTTTCTGCAAACTTTAGTGGTTTTGGTGTCACTGGCGATCCTATGTTTTCAACAAAATTAGCCGCACGCCAAAAAACCTTACTCATGTCATCACCTATAGCTATTACTAAAATGATTGCTAAGGGAGCTATACAAAGTACAAAAGCTGGAATAATAAATGTTAACTTTAATACATCTCCTTTAGGTTTTGGAAGTGATACTCCAGATATTCAACTTGTAATTGATACGGATACTAATTTACCTATTAAATCACAAGTGCTCGAAAATGATCCTTTGTTGGGTGATGTAGTATACGAAGTGGTTTATGAAAAATGGGAAACTAGTAATGATTTAAAATACCCTACTCGCTTAACACATATACTTGATGGTAATATCATTAGAAAAGAATCCATTTCTGAGGTCAAAATCAATCCCGAAATTGAAAATACAGAATTAACACTTACCAATGAAGAAGCTTTTAGCTATAATGCCAACGAAGCAAAATTTGGACACCTATCCTCTCAATTTCATTTTAGAACATTACTACAAACTTTTCCTATTGATTTTCCTGTGGAAATTGTAACACAATCATCACCATTAGCCTTAGCATCTGAATTAGTTGCTAATGATAACAATGTCTATCGTGTTTCGGGTGATTTTCAATCGCATTACACCTATGCATTTAAAATTGATGGCGGTTTATTACTTTATGATTCCCCTATTAATGATCGTAGATCAAAAGTGGTACTTGATAAAATAAGGCAAGATTTTAGTACCGATCCTATTACATATGTGGTACACTCGCACAATCACTTTGATCACACTGGTGGCCTTAGGGGTAGTTTAGCCGAAGGAGGTGACCTCATAGTTGGACAAGGTTCAAAATCATTTATTGAAAACGTATTACAACGCCCTAGTACCGTGCTGCCAAATCCCATTGCAAATACACCTATAAATGTTACCGGAGTAACAGATGTAATGACTATTGGAACTGGTGATGAAAAAGTAGCATTATATACTATTTCAACCTTACATGCCGAAGAGGATGATTACATAGTGTTATACAAACCAGCGACCAAAACCATTTACTTTAATGATTTATATAATCCTGGTTTTATTAATGTGTTTGATACTTTTAAAACCGAAGACCAACAGCGAATGATTGCACTTGCAAAAGATATCGTGAATTTTGTGGATGATAAAAACTTAGCTGTTACTACTTTTCATTGCTCGCATGGGTTTACCACCCTAGACTTTGATTTTAAAACTATTAGGGATATCTCTCAAAAATAGTTTTCATTTTAGTTTAACCTACTTTATAACCTAAAAAAATAAAGTAGGTTAAACTAAAACACCACAAAAATTATCATATTATTATTTAAAGCGAATTTAATTGTCAATTATAAAATTTTGGCTTTATATTTGCGGTATATTTTAATTATATAACAATATATAATTCTAAATCGAATAGTATGTTAAAGCAAATTATACATATCGGATCGGACTATGTTCGAAACCAATGTTCATTAAGTAATGTGTACTTACATGGGGTTTGCTTTGTATCGTCTAGCTCAGGACGTAAAACAGGAGGATCAAAGTAAATCTCAAAACAGTACATTAATTATTTGTAATGTAACTTGAGCATACTTTTATTCCTTTTGCACTTAAAAAATAACACACCCCACTAATTTCTTTCTCTTTTAGTAGCATTTCTTCAGTAATTAATTCTTGAATTATTTGCACTAGAATTTTTCGTTTTTCAATAGCTAATTCTTTTTGCATATTCGAAATAGTCATTTTTTGAGGGTTTTTGTACAGTAGCTTAACTACACGCACTTTAAAAAATGCTAACTCTAAATTGGTAATTAGTTTTTTTGGCTTCTTTTTTAGTTGTGATGGGCTTATTTGAGTAATCAATCCTTTTTTAATTTCCTGAGTTACTTTCATGTAAAAAGCATCTCGAGCAGCCGTATCCATTTCAATTACAGGCTGATTTGGCGGATTTAAACTTTGCAACTTAGCTATAGCATCAATATCAGAAAACATACAATGACTTAGTATTACGGAAAATATTTTAGCTCCTTTATTTTCGGCTATTTCGAGTAATGCAGGCAACTCCTCGCTATTTATAAAATCCGAGGCTATAAAATTAGCACTTACCAATAATACTGCAATACTTGTTTTTTCAATAGCCTCATAGATTTCGTTACGCCAATCATCTCCTGCCCGAATTTTAGAATCTTCCCAAATTTCAAATTTATACTCACGTTCTAAATAACTTAAATGGACCCGCAATTCATCCAAAAAATGACTATCTTTTTTACTGTAACTTATAAAAACTTGATTCCCCATTTTTTAAACTTTACTAATTAACACCTGAGTTAATTTTTTCTTTAAAAAAACATACGAATCTACAGTAGCCTCAATATGTTTCCTTTTTGCCGCCGATAAGTTGAATTTTAATCTACGTTGTAACATTATAATTAAAAAATCGAGGTGTCCAATAGTATTTTCAGCCTTTCGTACAGATCCTCCTTTGGCCCAATTCATATCATAAGTGGCAATCAGTTTATCCAAACAAGCCTTGCGTTTTTCGGCACTACTTATACTTAATAGCTTATAAATTTCAATAGCAGCGGGAAATATTTGATACCAAAAAGAACGTGAAATACGAGGTCCGTTTTCAAATTCCGTTTCTAATTGCTGTATTCTTTCTTCCGCTTTAGCTAGCTCTTTTTTTCTATTTCCATCATACAATTTATACATTACCTCTAAGGTAGCCCAGTTTAACACGGCATAATAATCTTGCTGTTGTGCAATAACAAAAAGGCTCGCTTTATGGTAAGATGCTATTGATTTCAACAAACATTCCTTTATAAAATCGAACTCATTACTCCCTGTAAAATCTCCTTTCCCATTTTTTAATAAAGCATCTATATCAACACCGACCATACATTTTCGTTTAAAATGCCCTCCTAGCACCCCAAAACGCCTACTGTTTTCGCCTAAACTAATTAGGTTATCAATAATTTTTTCAGAATTCAGGATGCTAACAACAGCCTGCTTTTTTTGTGCCTGAGTCAATTGCTCTGGTTTATCCAATTGTTTTACCGAAATTTTTGTTTGAATATTTGCCATCCGAAGCATACTTTCTAAGCTGGTATTCCCATCAATAAGATCGCCGAGTTTATCAAAATATATCAAGGCATTTTCGTATAAGTTTAATTCGTAATAACAATTGGCAATAGCTTCTACTATTTTAGATTTACCTAGCCACTTTTGAGGAATCTGACTAATAATAGCACTCAATTGCTCACTTAAATTTTTTCGATCTCTGCTCGAAGCCGGTTCCGTTTGACTAGTTAAATTATTAATTTCAACAATTACCTCCACAGGATCAACAAAAGTCATTTTTTCCTTTTTATTCACGCGTTGCGTATCAGTGAGCCTATAAAACGGATCGCCATAACATTGATAAGCCGCCCAAGTATTACTTGATGGATAGGTGTCGTAGGTTGATAAACGCGCATTTTGAACGGCTTCTCCAAAGGTTTCTCCCGACAAAAGTGAATGGTACAATACCTCTGCAAAATGTTTAGCAGCTCCATCATCAACGGCCCAACCCGCAGCCACAACAGCCTTTACTCCTTTTTGTATAAACTGTGTCCCTACATTTGCCGCGAGCTTGTTGAACTCCTGTGTTATTTCTTCTGTTTTTCCCAAATAACAACAATTTATAAAGGCAAATTCAGGTGTTTTGGGTAAGGCATCAATTTCTACTGCAGTAATTAAAATCCCATTATCTAATACCACGCCTGTTTCCGCAGGTACTTTCCCTATAACTCCATGACCAGCAAAATGAATAATCTTATAATTATTCCCTCCTAAAAGTTTATTAATAATAGCCACTCCATCCTCATTTATTGATTTGTTTACCTCAAAGGAATGGGTTTGAAAAATTTCAGAAACGCTATGCGCCTCATCCTCGGCTCCAGGTAAAAATGAAATCGGATTTTTGGGGTTACCTACTACTAAAATAGAATTTTCGACAACGGCATTTATGGAGGAGTAATTTTTAGTGACCAATTGCCTAATAAAACCTATTTGGGTCACCAATGGTTTATTGCTTTTAGAGTTGGGTAAATGCAAAATTTCCCAAGGGTATTGTGCCGAATTCTCATCTAAAATGAATAAGATATTCTTATTATCGGTTGTATAATCTCTAAAATTATTAGGGATCAATAAATTAAATAAGGTCCGTGCTTTTTCTTCATTCCATTCGTTATGTTGCACCGAAGCCGAAATTAATTTATCAATTAAAATACGCTGAGTAGGTTTAATTTCTTCTTCGGCTCTAGCCTTATCTGTTAAGGAAACAAACTTTAAAGGAGCATTAGTGCAGCCGGTTTCATTATCCACGCCACCTCGTTTAGCCCCTTCAACTTTAATACGGTGCCACCACACCGAAGATTGATCTCCTGGAATTCGCTTTCGCCTTCCCGAAACTTTTTTTACATAAGGATCGCTAATATGTATTACCTCTTCAAAAGAAGGTTCTTTTCTTATTTTATGTAATTCATGCATGGCGTGAATAGCACGATCCTCATAAATTTCCATAAATTCAATATCATTTATAATTTGAACTTCGGGGTCATTCATGGCTAACAATTTTTTATTAGCAAAAACGATTCCTCGTAATATGGCACGCATAGAGTTTCTAATCGGTAATCCACTATAATCACTACCTATAAGTAATACACTAATACCTATCCCAAAAATTTCATTAGGATTTTTACAATTCCTATTAGCATGCGTAACGGCATAGTCCAACATGGCATTGGTAATACTCTTTGTCAAATTCCCTTCATTTAATACACCATACTCTCCCAAACCAATGACTACAGCTCCTTGGAATAAGGTGGGTAAATCATTAAACATCACCAATGATGTTTCCAAGGGTCCTGGGTATACATTTACTTCTTTATTTTTCGAAAGGCGGTAATTCATATAATAATCCACCACACTTTCGGCACTTACAATAGGATCATTTATATGATGCCCTACTGCTACAGGGTGTTTCGCATTCCCTAAATCGCCATGACATATGGTTACATTAATCATCGCATCGGGCTCTTCAACATCTGGAAAATGGTCGATCCCCATTATCGTTTTTTCTAATGCCTCTTGGTTAGACAGGAGTAACAATGGTTCATCCTCTGGCATGGGTATTTCGTCCACTTCACCACGTACAAGAATCGGACTTTTAGAAAGTAAATTTGTAGAGCCCTTTTCCAGCAATTCCATCAATGCAGGGAAATGTTTTTTATCATCACATAATTTCCCATGAGTAGTATTCATATACCATGTACTATCTTGCAAGGCATCGGGTATACCTGTTTGCCAAGTAACACTACCATCACCACGGGTGGTGCCAATAAGCTGTGCTTTTCCATTTTCAAAATTCAATTTACTTGGCGTAAGGCGCTCTTTTCCGGCTACATAAACTAAGGCTTCACCCGCTATTGGTTTTTGCTTAAACAGCTCATATACTTTACTTGCCTTTGATAGTAATTCCTTTGGAGGTTTAACAAAATCTTTTTCGGTTTTGAGTAATGTATCCCATATCTCTTGATCAAAATAGGCATGTTCTGCATCGGTAGGTAACAATTCTAACAAACCTTGAAACTCTTTGATAATTTGAAGCACTTCCTTAGCAGAGTTTTTTAAGTCCATGTAATGAAGAATTTTAAATGGCTTATTTTTCTTCATAAATAGCGAAGGAATCATATGAGATCCTTTTAATGGCGAACCTAAAAATAACACGCGTGCCCCATTACGCGACACCATTTGCTGCCACAACTCATGATACTCGGGCAAACTATACATGGCATGTACCACCAAACCGCCCATAGAATGCGCTATGATTCGAATAGGCTGCGTGGTTTCTTGCAAACGATTGGTGATATCGGCTGCCAATTTGTGCGCTGCTTCAATAATCGATTTTCGCCAATCGTAAGGAAAAGGGATCACATTATTTTTTTCTTGTAGCTCTTTTAACAGACTTTTATAGGCTGAACCCATTAAGCCATAAGCTTCTATATCAGTAGCATTATTTTTTATTCGCGACAAGCCACCTACTACTAAACGCAAAGGGTTTACCCAAATACGATCGCCTTCGGCTTTTAATTTACTTCCCATAATACCCGGCACTACATATACTATGGGTTTGTTATTGGCAAAACGTGTTTCATTCGAAACCGCATCCAAAATACCCCGTACACCATCATTTTTAAATGCACTTAAGTTTTGCTGCGTTAATTTTTTAAAGGCTGTGGGGTTTCCTAGTAATGCCGAAGCGATATATCCTTGGGAGGATTTATTAAAAAAGTAATTAAAATGACTAATATCCTTATTACTATTAAAGGTATAATACATTTTTGCTCGGGGTGCTCCTCCAAACATAGAGGCAGTGTTCACTACAAAATCATGCTGTGTTCTAAAAAACACATCTGTTAACATTACAGATAAAGAATGTAACACCCCATGATATTTTACATCTCCCGAAATCACATATAATTCTGACGCTACAGTTAATGAGGCATTGTTAAGCACTCGAATCAAAGGAGAACTCGGCATCATAGATTCCAAGCCAGGCAATATTTTAATGTCTTCTTTTTTCTGAACAAAGGCCAACAGAAATGACTTTATATAACCATACAAACTACTTGTTTGCAAGCCTGGTATTAATCCTATTAAATTCAACAACACTGTAAAATATTGATCCAGACGTTTGGATGCCAACGTGGTTCCCGAGGCTGGACAAGCCACTCGAACAAATTTACCTATAGTGAGTTGTTTACTTTTTAGTAATGCGTTTATACGTTGTGCATGCTTTAAATCGTCGGTTCTGCCTAAGGTTTCAAAAAAGTGCAACTCGGTAGCCGAAAAAGCTTCTTTGTCCGATGGAGTACAGCGTGCTAAAATTTCGCCAACCAAACCACCTCGCGAATGCGAAACAATGTCCAAAGTAGTATTTTGAGGTAAACTTTCTAATAAATGAACCACATTTTCAAGCGGACTTTTGGACAAGGTTTTATGTTCATAGGTTAGGATCTGTTCTTTATATTTTCCCTTTAATTTAGTCCATGCTTGGGAAGCAACTCCCTGAGTAACTAAGCCTCCAAAACTGCCCGAAGTATTGGATGCCGTACCATGTAAAAAAAGCAAAACAGGTTGATTTATTTCTAAATGAACTACAGGGCCTTCAATTAAATTGGGGTCATTGTAACAATGGAATAAACCTTCGTTAACAATTAACTTGGATTCAATTTTTTGGGTTATTGCCTTTGCAGATATGCTTGCTAATTGCTCATCAACAGAAATAATTTTCAAGCGTTTCAACATATTTTTTAATACCCCTCTTGACTGTATTTCTTCGTCAATATAATTAGGTAGGCTTATCACATCAACACCTACTCCCTCATGTACACTTCTGGTTTTTCTACCAGGGAATTCCTCGGCAATCTGATCGGCTGTCATTACCCGAATAAACCCATTTTCAAATTCCATTTCGACAACATCGTCCGAGCTTACTTCAATAATTTTTTCTAATGACTTGTTTCTGTTTAACGCTATGTCGTAGCTTCCTTTTATAGTAGTAGCTATATAATAATTCAAAGCTGTTTCGTTCGAAAATGCTACCTGTTCCGTTCCATGGAATGCTATTTTTTTTAATGTGGACATATTTTATTGTGCTGTTTTTTAATACTAAAAATCATTCGAGTATCGGTTAATTACTACCTACATTTTCTTTCAATTAAAATACAGGCATCAAATTACATACATAAAAATGCAATTATTATTTAATAATCCTCCACTGTTGAACTTTTTACAAACAAAATCAGGCTTAGCTCTCATTTTATAAACTTATTAAAAAAACAGGATCTATAAACATATAAAATACTAACTAATAACAATTTACATATTTCAAAGTAATGAAATTATAAAAAATAATTAATCCCAGCTATCTCTAATCATTTTGCACGTTTATTCCTACCAAATAAAATACAAAAAACCGCTCAGCCCTTTGTTTATATAAAACTAACTTATTAGTAAGTACCTTAAAAAAACTACTTATCATTTACATCTAAAAAAAAATTAAGCACCAGTTTAAAAATTTAGTAGTTTTAGATTAAGACAAACACAGCTATTTTTTTACCCCCTAGTTTCTAAAATAGTCTTAATGGTACTAATATCTCTAAACGCTAAATCCACCTAGAGTTATTAGATAACAATTTTTCGAAAAAAAGTTTTTTTTCGAAGCAGGAAATGTATGTCCATTTTTAAAATGAATGTTAACCAAAATTGATAAAATTAAACCAATGACTATTTCACTTACCAAAACAAAATTAGCTGCTATTGCAACAAGCCTTACACTGTTAGCTTGTAGTTCCGACGACGATTCGAGCAATGGAGGTAGCAATGCCGACTGTAACGCGCCAGCACTTATTGATCAAGTAGCTCAAGGAAGCTTTAGGGGTGCTGATTTTACGGTACAAGGAGGTTTTTACACAGATACAGGATTTGACGGAAAAACAGCTTACACTATAGAAATTTTTGTAAAACCACAGTCCGAAGGAAGCACCTGTTTTTTTCCTGAATTTGAAGGTACTAATGATATTATTGTCTTTATTATAAACTCTCTTGAAACGCAAACTATTGAACTAAATGGTAAACAGCCTACTGCCGAAGCTATTCAGAATGCCAATACTGCAGATGAACTTGCTGCCTTAATAGGCAATGCCAATTTTGCCTTTCGTAGAGATGGTACTGATCTAGAACCTGCTTGCGGTCAACTTATAATTAATGGTGTTAACAGCGATGATCAACTTACCGGTAGCGTTGTAGCCAGTGGAATTGAAGGAAGTATCATTAACGGAAACTTTGTATTGGAGTTGTGTAATTAAATAAAAAGACAATCATGAAAAACTATATAACATCGGTATTGCTTTGTCTTATTTCATTTTTTACTGTAATTGCGCAAGATGCCAATATTCCCAATGATATTGGGGAAAGACTTCCAGGCTTTGTAATTACAAAAAAAGGTGAAAAAATAGAAGGTTTTATCAAACGAAAAGGTAAAATAGCTAGCCAAAGAACGGTTAAATTTTATACTAAAAAAGAAGATAAAAAACCCACAAAATATGGCCCAAAAGACTTAAATGCCTATAAAATATTAAATGATTATTACGAATCTATTCCTTATGAAGGCTTAACTGGAAAAACAAAAGTTTTTATACACCAATCTGTCCAAGGGAAAATAAACCTTTTTGAATATTTCCAATATGTTACCGAAGATTTAGCTCAAGCCACTGTAGCAAAAAAAGGGAATACCGAAGTGGCTATAGATATTGACGGGAAACGATTACAAACCGAAATCATTGCCATTAAAGAAACTGGCGAAGTTTTAAAATTTGCATCACCAAAAATGATCTTAGGCTTTAAAAAAGTAGTTAGTAATTACATGAAAGATTATCCTGAACTAGCTACAAAAATTAAAAACAAAGAAAAAGGATATGGCATGCTCAGTATTTTAAAAATTGTTTATGAATACAATGCTAATTTCAAATAGTGACGCAATGAAAACACAACATACAAACATTTACCAACTCCTTGCTTTACTCTTTTTTAGTGCTATTTTTACTAGTACAGCACAGGAAAAACCAAGCTTTGAGTGGTCTCAATATTACAACACAACTAGTATTGGAATGCTAAACCCTAAACTGGATTTAGCATCTGATCAAGGTTTTGTTACGTATAGTGTGGAACCTATTCCAAATAAAACCTTTGGGAACCACATTTACATCCAATCCTTTGATGCTGCTTGCAAAATTATTGCCGATACTAAAGTAGCATTACCAATACTTGATGCTAAGGAGGCTATTTATTTAAACACCCTTAGCACCGCCAATCAGCTCCTTATTTTTTCGTATTTACCCGTAAAAGGAAAAAGTAACACCCTATTTGTACAGGTCTATACTTTTGGGCAATCTAAAATAAGTGCACCAAAAACACTGGTAAGTTTTCCTATTGAAAAAACTTCGAACTCTGGAGATTTTCTGTTTGCAGTTTCCGAAGACAATCAAAGTATTGGTGTAGTTGCCCATTTACCACAAATAAAAAAAGGCCAAGAGCAACTTACTTTTCACTTATTTGATGCCAATACGCTTAATGAGCTTGAAAAAAAAGACGTTAGTCTTAATTACAAAAGTAAAAAAGCATATGACGAAGTCTTATACCTAACCAATGATAAAAAAGGCTTGCTTGTTAAAACCGTTGATAAAAACAAAACTACTCCAAAAACAGTTATTGTATCATTACAAGGCAATCAAGAGGTAACAGCAAATGAATTGCCTACAGATGATTTTTTTGTAATTACATCAAAAATTGTAGAAACCACCAAAGGACCTATGCTGTTAGGTTTTGCCACCGACCTATGGAAAGGAGCTGTTGCAAATACCGATAGAAAAAGTAAGTATGCCTTTTTATACGATATTACAACTCAAAAAACACTCATAAAACATGCTTGGACCAAAGAGGTATCAAAAAAGTTTTTAGGAAAGGGGTTTACCCATTTAACACTTAAAAATGTTATTGTAGACCAGAACAATATTTACCTTATTGGAGATCGGTATAAAGAAGATGCCACGGCAATACCCGGTAAATCTTTTGAATATGATTACGAATATTTTAATGGCCCTGGCATAGTAGTTAAATTCAATGTAACAGGCGAGCTCCTTTACGAGTCTTATTTTGAATATAGTCAACGATTTAAAAATAGAGAGCAACAAATAGGCTCTTTTTATCCTACGCTAATCGATGGAAAACTACACTTGTTTTCTTCCATTAATATGACGGAGCTATCGGATAAACTTATCACAATGGATCACGGGGAATATACGTTGAACCATACTATAATTGATGACCAGGGAAATCAAGTGAGCACTCCCATTTTTGACGATGAGGTAGGAGGTAAAAAAAGCAGTGCCAATTTTTGTCCAAATACATTAATAAAAGCTAGTAATACTACATTTTACACCAAAGCTATTGGTTCGGGGAATCAAACTTTTGGTAAAATGATATTGAAAAACTAATACACGTTGTAACACACATTTACATGGCAGATTTTTTCTTTTTTACAGACACAGATTCTTTAACAGGCACTCAAGTAAAGCAAGATGCTTTTGGACCAGTTAATGATTTAAAATATAAGGTCGATAATAGTTTTTCTGTAAAAACTAATGCAGCTGCCATTGCTGTACTCGAAGGAATTCCTTTTGTACAGCAATGTATTGATAACCCCGATTGTGTTAATGTTATTTTATATCCAATTAATAATCCAGATTTCGATTTTCCAACAATTAAATTTTTTGTGTATCGAGGTATAAAAAAATCATCTTTATTTGGTGCCGACGGTGTAATTAGTAACGATTATTCTAATTGGAAAGCAAACAATATTTTAAAAGTATTACACGATTTACAGGATAAAATAAATGCGGACAATGGTGATACTGGAGTTGATAAACCAAAACCTAAATCAGAAAACATTGGATACCACTACTCTATTGATGGTGATAATTTTAAAGCTAATGATTTTTATACCGAAACAGCTATTTTTTTAAAAGATAGCATTCAGCTCCCTTTAGTAAAAGCAGGTTGTCAAATAGGACAATTTATTGGTGGCAGTTCAAAAGCTGGGTTTCAAATTATACAAGATCGTTTGGGTTATGAACCCACTTTGGGCGAAATACGAAGCAAAGAAGCTTTTATTGAAGTAAATGCTCCTGCAAATACCACAAAAGAAGCTACGTTTAACTATTGGCATCAAAAAGAAAGTATATTAACCTATGTAGATCCTGCTGCTTTTTATGGCTGTGCAAAAGCAACTAATAAAAAAGTAAAAGCTTACACTGGACAATCTGCAAAAAAAGAAGATGCCGAAAAAATAGTAAATCTATTTTTTAATAAAGAAGTTGTATACCTCGATATTCGAAATGACCAAAATTACTCCTATGATTATTACGATAGCTTTGGAAAAACGATTCGTTTGAGCTTTGAGCAAGAAGGAAGTGATGAATTACAAGGAGAATCAATAAACTATTATAATGATTGGCCTTTATTACGATTAGAAAACAAAAAGCTTCCTATAAAAAAATCAACATCTAAAATAATTTTAGAACTTCCTTTTATTGGAATTAGTGATGATACTTCAAAGTATTACTTAAGCTCGTTTACTCATGAATTCCTTCCCGAAACTGATTCAAAAAACAAATTTCATCATCTAAATCAATTAGACGAAAAAAAACAATTTTTGGTTGGTTTTTCTGAAAAAATTACACTTTCCAGTTGGACTAATGACAGTGACACTCTTGGAGCTAATTATTTTATTTTTAAATACAGTTCACTCCAATATTCATTTTGTAATAGCATACTTCGAAATTCTATTTTAGACACCTTATTTTCATTGGATATGAAATTACTTATTGATGATAAAAAACCAGACGATGGCGATTTTAATACCTATCTATATTCATCAATAAATGCTCCGGTTATAGATAAAACAGTAGGTAATGATGATAGTAAAGATGTATATCTACCAACTATTGGCATTGCAAAAGATAAACATCATATTACTTTTTTTGCCTTTCAAGATAAAATAAACCACAGTTCTGCTGATAGCAGCTTAAATTACCCTTTATCTCTTGTTCGAAAAGGAAAATATGACAATGCTGTATTTTTAGATGAATTTGAATATGATCCTAATATTAAAAGTTTAGGTTTTTTAGCTGCGCTACCGCTAAGGTTACAACAGCAAAGCTTAAAATTAAAAAAAGTAAGCCATCCGTTTCCAAAAAATGGTACCGATGAAAACAGAGAGTATTTATATTATTTAAATCCTGGCACTAACAATAGTGGACTTTCATACATAGAACCCAGAACTTTTGATTGCATTACTATAACTATTGAAGAATATGATGAGTTAAAAAAGCTGGCAGAAGCAAGTAAATATAGATCCTTTGTTCACATAAATCAAACCGATTTTAGGGAAAACGACCGGTACCGCCTTGATGAAATGGAATTGGGTATAAAAAGTATTAGCTTAAATAACAGCAAGGATATTTTAGAGCAAAAACAAAGTTTCATTTCTGGAACAGATAAAATAACGATTAACGGTTTAGTTACTAAAGGATAAAACATGGCAATTTATATATCTCAAAAAGCAGCAACGCATATTCCGTATGAACTAGCTAGTACTTATTTGCCTACGTTTTTACGAGGAAGTACCCTAAAATCTAATTACTTTAAGGGCAATCCTTTTTTTCAAAATTTAGCAGTACATGGTAATGGTGCCGATACTTTAAAAAAAGGCACTACCAATACTACTGAAAATATTCAAGTGCTTCAATTTGCCATAGCGGTTGTTTCTAAAAAACTAGGTATTGATAACACGCTAAAAGCTGATGGTAAATTTGGTGATCAAACACAAAATGCATTAAAAAATTTACAAAAAGAATTTAAATTACCTCAAACCGGTGAACTAGATAGTCAAACACTTATTGCTCTTGACTACCAACTATCGCAAAACACTATATATGATTCCGCTAGTGGTACTTTTTATACCAATAATAGCGAAACTCGTATTGTGGTTACCAAAGCTAATGTGTCAATAAATGTAACAACTACACTCGAGGATACAAATCAAATCCCAATTGACGGGTCCGAAGGAAAGGTCTATAAAATTATTCCTAAAAATGATACTATAGCTTTTAATGACACCCTTATTTTTGTGAATGATGAAAACACAACAAACCCAAGTTTAAGTCAAAGTAATTTATTTAAGTTAGAAAAAGATGCTGAGGGTTTGCTAATAGAACCACCAATTACAGAACAACCCGAACCTGGAGCACGTTTAGTTAGAGTAGGAAAAGATGATACCATTATTTCTTTAATATATGATGAATATTATAAAAATGACTATCCAATACTAAAACGCCCTAACTTAGAAAACGAAAATGCTCCCGAAAATGATAAGACGAATCCATCAAACTTAATTCACAGCTTTCCAAAACGAGAATTAAAAAAAGATACGCGTCTTAAATTTTTAACAAACCTGGTGTATTACATGAACCATTCGCCAGTGGTTAATAACGGAATCCAATACAACGGCTATAGCAATTATACAGATGCACATTTAGATGAAGTAAACATTTATGATAACAAAGGTTACCAGCTCAATTATCAAGTGTTTTTTGATGAATTAGTAAAAAAAGACGATAACTATAACTGGGATTTTGAAAATGCTCCCGACAAACCTTTTGGATTTGATGCTCCTATTGAATTACCCGAAGGCTCATACGTATGGTTACCTTCTCGTACTTATGTTGAAGGTTTGTATTATAGCTTAAACTACCAGCCCAAAGATGGGCGTATGTATACCAAAAAATCAAAGCCAAGTATTGATCCCGATACCTTAGCCGAAATTTTTTATTTTGACTGGACAACTCAAAATGAGCACGATAAATTTATAGAAAAAGTACGAGCTGAAGTAGTCGATTTTGTAGATGATGTGGTGGATACTTACAACGAAGCACGAGAATACTTTATAAAAATGCACGGCTGGGTAAAAGACATTGCCGAATTTGGATGGCCTCGTGGTTTTGGTGGCGTTGCCGAAGGCGGAATTTCAGCAAGTGCTCCTGTATTTGGACTGCCTCTTACCGCTAATGCAGAAGGAGATGCTTACCTACTTAGAAAAGTAACTAATGATGAAGACTTTGTTATTAATCTACGTGAAAAATTTGCTGCAGGTATTGGTTTTGCTGTTGGAGCTAGTACTGGCTCATTCAAAACTGGTGGCAAAGGTAAATCAACTAAAAATGTAGGGGCTGGTAAAGGTAAAAACAAAGAAGAGGAAACTCACTACGGTATTGCTGCCTCCATTACGGGCCAAATTACACTTAATTTAGAAATGACTAGCGTGTATGAATTTGACATTTCAAAATCAAACACGCCACTCATTGCTATGACCATTGCCATGTTCGAAAACACATTAAACAATGTGCCAAGCACTACAGGGCTTTTAAAATCAGCTTTAAAAGAACGCTTATTTGATTTATCAGAATACTTTTTTTCTATAAATATTGATCCCAGCGACTATCTAATCCATAATGATGCTGGTTTCTATTTGGAAGGGCGTATTTATGGCGATGCCTATATAGGTAAAGTCCCCGACCCAGATACATGGGGCGCAGATAATGTAAAACAAGTTGATCAATTAAAAGGAGGTGGTATTACCGCTCTACTTACTAAATTAGGTGGAGTTAGTGCAAATACCGATAACTTTTTTCGATTTGGCGGAAAATATACGTATAAAGCTAAATTTGATAATTTACCCGAAGTATATAACGCTGATTTTAGAATGCCTAGTGAAACTAGTATTGAAGGCGAAATTTATTATGAATTACAAGTAGAATTAAGCCTACGTTTTAATGCTTTGTTAGTCAATTTTATTGCTGGTTTAGTAAATACTATTAGTCCTATATCTTTTATTCCTTCTTTTAATTTACATAAAGGGATTGCTATTTTATACCAATTAAGTTATAAGAGAAAAGACATTCCTGAAAACCATGAGTTTTTTAATCATAAAATTGATGCCAGTCAACTATTTAGCACCACAGACCCTAATGGAAACATTACCAAAAAAGTAGGACTTAAAATATTTTCTGGTGATTTAGATACGCCATTGGAACCCGGTAACGAGAGTGTATTTTTCTTAGAATTTGTTAAAATTAAAGAGTTTATCACCCAAGTACAAACCGATGCCCAAATCCAAGGAAATAACAATATACCACCTAGCATTGCAGACTACGTAACCAATATAGATACTTTAGTTGAACTATTTAACTCCTTTAGTATCCGCAAACGCGTACTTATTGGCGATCGCATTACCAACAAGGCCTCGCGTAAAGCTAAAAAAACGGTACAACAACAAAATAGCAAATCGGGTACCTTTTATAAAAAAACGTTTAAAGATGATAGAAGTAATTTTATAGCCTCTCTCATCGATGACAAAAGAAAAGCTTCTTTTATAACAGCCTTGGATGCCGAAGCCACTTTGGAAACTAAAGAGATTGTAAATACCATTAAATTTATTTACGAGTACTTGCGTTTTGCTATATCGCAAGTACAATTTACAGGAGACAATTTTGTAATATACCAAAAAGTAGCCGAACAAGTAGCTAGTATTGTATGCGAAACCAAAGCCGAAATAGCAGTCAATTCCGAAACGGCTATTACCAGCAACTCCCTAAATACAGTGTTTGAAACGGCATTAACCAAATTACAAAACATTTATACTGCCGAGGCTTTTGATACCGATAGCCTACGCCCCTATACCCACATTATAGGCGATTTTATACAAACTATGGATCAAGAGGGGGTACTTAACACCTTAAAAGACACACCTGATGCTATTATACGAACTGTATCTCCGTACTTGTCCGAAATTGCCGAAATACTCAAACAAGTCATAAAATTTTTGTTAGTCAAAGCCCAACTCAATGTAGCTGTTGAAAATAAATTAACTTTTGATGCTGCGCTTGCTGGTAATGTTAGCAAAGGCTATAAAGTAGAATTTGGTTTTTATGCCAGTGGGGGTATTTACAGTAAAATTGATATTCTAGAAAAAGGACAACTCAGCGCTATTTTTAAACCCGATGATCCTTATTTCCAACTACTCCAAAGTTTTATAGGGGTATTAGGAGCTACAAGTATTGGCCCATTAGGCTTAAGCGTGCTGGTAGGCAATTTACTTATTATAAATACCGCAAACAAAACCCAAGCTTATGGAAACATTTAAACAACTAAGCTTTTTTATGCTTGTTTTTATCAGTTTAAGTTGTGCTAAAAAAACAAGCACTAAAACTGATAAAACAGAGCAATTACAAGTAGTTCAAATTGATTTTGATAAAATTGACGCAGAAAAAAGATTAAAGAAAAATGAAGAATCAAAAAAAAGGAATGATCAAAAAAAAGATATAAGACAGAAAAAACAAATTAAAGACACCATTATATGGCAAGTATATTTAGGTAGTGGCTTTAAACGTATGTTTTATGGTAAAGTCAAATCAAGTGAAGAAGTAATGTATTATATGTACAAAGATGCGCATGGTAACTATACAAAAAGTACTAAACGATACTATAAAAGAGGAATTGACTTACCTTGGAATTTTAAAGTAGAATTTGATTCTTTAGGAAGACAAAAAAGAAATATCACATACACTTACGAAACCACTCAAAGTAATATCCAAAAAATAGGAAGTGAATTTGTTTATAACAATAAAGGTAGACTAATACGAGAAAAAGTATTAGAAAAGGACAGGGATGGTTTCTTCTCAGTTTCTGGAAATAAGTTTGCTTATAGAGCTGATGGTAAACAAGCATATCGTTTATTAATTAATCACGATGATGATGATAAAAACATGTGGACTGAAGATAGTTTGGTTTTTAAATACAATACACACGGGGATTTGATAGATTCTCAATATTGGAAAGTTTTAGAAGGCAATTCAAATTTAGAATTAGAAAGAGATTACGCAAACCCAATTGTACATAAATATGATAAAAAAGGAAGACTAATTGAAAGTAAAGAGGAGGATGGTATACATGATATCTATAAATACAAAAATGGAAAGCTGTACACACAGACCAGACATTTATATGGAAAAACCAATGAGTATGTATACTACCCTACAGGCATTATAAAGTCTGCCAAATTACGCACTACTATGTCTGTAGGCGATTTTGAATTTAATGAGTTTGGACAGGTAGAGTTTCTTAACGGAAAACGAGTAGCCAAATTTTTTAATTATGATGCTTATGGCAATTGGACCGAGCGTATTTCATACAAAGAAAATGGCGTACCCGAAACCTATACCAAACGAATACTAACATACTACGAATAAACAGATCCACCATGCCAGAAAACCAGTTATATCCCGTAGTTAGTGATTTATTACCACTACAAAAAATACCCTCGGAGTTAGAGAGCATTAAAGAGGTGCTCGAAAAACTTTTGGGCAAAGTGTATTTTAAGGACCTTATTGTAGGTAAAAGTTACCACGGCGAGGCAGGGTATTATACCCTTACTTTATTATCACTAAACCCTTTGGGTTTAGATATTCCTTTTGTAAATGATTTAACGTTAGTCGTTAATCCTTCGGCAGATGGTGCAGCTACCGAAATACCCATTACATTCGATTACAGTTGGGAGGTCCTTAAATATTTTAGTAGCTTTAATTTTGATAGCTTTGATAATTCGGTGCGTTCAATTTTTGGTATCCTATTTGATCTGGCTGGCATTACCAAAGAGGAATTATTACAAGAGGTATTAACTACGTTTTTTGAAGATTACAACGCCTTAAGCTTATTTGTTACACAATTTAATACCGATAATGGCACGGCATTAGCCTTGGATACTAACCAACCCGAAAGCAACCAAATACAAGGAGTACTCAATAATATTGATGCTGGCGATATTGATTTTGTTCAATATATTGTTACTAAATATGTAGAAAAAGGAGGTTTTGAAGCTGGTTTTGAAAACTTAAAAAGTCTTTTAGCACGTTGGTATGGCAATATAGAAACTACCGATATTTCGGAAATTTTAAAAATTAAGTTTCGTTTTTCTATGCCTAAGGTTAGTTTAGGCTTATTGTTTCCACGTAAGTGGTTACAACCCTTGGATGCAAATTTCCAGCGTTTACCCGAACCCGAACAATCTAAATTAGAATTCAACGCGGGAGCTTTAGAATATTCTACACAAAGTGGTTTCCAATTTGTAAAAGAAAACAGCTTTAGCCTTACCCGATCCGAAATTGCCAATACAGGTATCATTGCCGAGTTTGATGGCTTAAAAGTTGATCTAAGTAATGACAGCAACATCCCCGAAGCTATTGCCGACGGGCGCCCCGAAAATTTTAAAGGAGTATACGCACAACTTGCTGCCATTACGTTACCCCCAAGGTGGTTTGACAGTGCAGACAATCACCCAGGGACTACAGCCCGCGTAGCAGGTTATGACTTGCTTATAGGTACTGGCGGTATCTCTGGAACCATTGCTCTAGAAGCAATTAGCTTACCTACCGATGGGACCATTACCGATTATTACGGCGACTGCTTTACATTTCAATACCCAATAGCCATTGCAGTAACCGCTACTGCCGAAACTATTGAAATTGCAGATTCAAGTGATTTACTTATACAACTAAATGAACTTAAAGGAAAGCCTTTTACCTTTAATTTCCCATTAACACTTACTACTGTTAATGGTGAGGTAGAAACATTTGCTAACCAAACTGCTTATGCCGACTTTTTGACCACCTGCGAAACCGCTGGCGCACCTAACCGATTAATTAAAAAAATTGGAGGCAATGGTTTTGAGGTGTGGTTTGAGGCTTTTGATATTACGTTTAAACAAAACAAAGTAATTGAATCCAATATTTTAGGAGGCTTAAAAATACCTCGCTTACAAGATGCCAATGGTGATATTGCTGAAATAGAAATTTTTGGTCATTTTGATGATAGCGGCGACTTTTTAGTATCGGCATCCGAAAAAGATGGCTTTAAACCCTTTGGGATTAAAAATGTAATCCAGTTTCACTTAAAATCTGTGGAGCTAGGCAGTCAAGATGGCACGTTTTTTATTGGTTGTGCTTGTGATATTGAGTTCCCTAGCCCATTAATGAAAAAATTCCTTGGAGCGCAACGCATTCCCATACAACGTATGCGTATTTACAGTGATGGAAGCTTCGAAATTATTGGAGGAACCATTCCTGTACCGGCTAACTTCAGCTTAAATTTAGGACCTGTTGAGGTGGCCATTACCAATATCAATTTAGGATCCTACCAACAGGAATACAAAGGAAAAACCCGTAAATACATGGTATTTGGGTTCGATGGAGCTATTAATTTAGGTTCCTTAGGTTTGGAAGCCCGCGGTAAAGGGATGCAATATTACTTTACTATTGATAAAGGCGAGTTTCATTCCGAATTCCGTATCCAGACCATTGAGGCGGATATTATTATTCCGGGGAGTGCCTCGCCAGCTTCGGCAACAGCCATTATAAAAGGTTATTTATCCATACCGCAACCTGGTGAATCGCCAGAATATATTGGAGGCGTTTCCATAAAACTACCAAAAGCAAAAATTGCAGGGAGTGCGGAGTTCCGCTTACAACCCAAATACCCCGCATTTCTTATTGATGCTAGTGTGGAAATACCCACACCAATTCCTATAGTGCCCCCCGTAAGTATTAGTGGATTCCGGGGTTTATTAGGCTTTAGGTATATTGCCGAAAAAGAAGCTGTAGGCTTAAAATCGGGTCCAGGTGGGGATACGTGGTATGATTATTATACCTACCCTGAACGCGGTGTAAATATTAGAAAGTTTAGAGGTCCAGATAAATCCGAAAAAGCTAAAAAAGGTTTTTCTATTGGTGCGGGAGCTACTTTAGTCACTTCCGATGGCACGTTACTTTCGGCAAGGGTTATGTTTATTTTATCGATTCCTAGCTTATTTGTATTTGATGGACGTGCTAATATTTTAGGTACTGCCCTAGGTTTGGATGATACTAGTGATCCGCCTTTCTTTGCCTTTATTGCTATTGGCGATGGCTCGTTAGAGTTAGGTGCTGGCATCAACTTTAAGCTTCCTAAAAGTAATGGAAACTTAATTACCTTAAATGTAGGTATGGAAGCCTACTTCCCGTTCCGAAACTCATCGGCTTGGTATGTACATTTAGGAACTCGACAAAAACCAAACGAAGCCCGCGTTTTCACTTTAATTACCATGTTATCCTACTTAGAGCTTTCTGCTAAAGGAATGGCTGTAGGGGCACGTGCCGATTTTAATTTTGATAAAAGTTTTGGCCCTGCTAAAGTAAAAGCATGGCTATATGCCGAAGTAGGGGGCGAAATAAGTTTTGAGCGTCCGCAAATTGGGGGCTATGTAGCTGCTGGGGGTGGTGCCGAAGTTAAATTTTGGATTCTTAACGTAGGAATTAGTCTCGATACGTTATTTGGAGCCGAGGTACCAAAACCTTTCCGAATTTATGCGCGTGTTCGCGTATGTGGACGTATAAAAATAGGCTTCATTAAAATTTCGAAGTGTATTAATGTTGATGTGAAATGGGAAAAAGAAAAACGAGTTGATACTACACCTATTGAAGTATTACCAGAACACATAGCTGATCAAAATGTGAAAGCTATTAGTATGCTTACTGGCGAAGCTTTTGATTTGTTGCGCATGACTAAAAGTACAGCTGGTAGGGCTCCAAACAGTAACTTGCCTGTATTGCCAATGGATGTTTTTGTGGATTTGAAATTTCAAAAACCTGTGATTCCTCATAACGTCAGGGCGCTTATTGGTGGTATAAGTCATAGACCCGAAGGGAGTATTGAATTGATTCCACCAGAAAAATCCGTACGTGGAAGGGATTTTAGACAAGTGGAACATAAATATAGTATAGAATCTATTGAGATATCCACTTGGAATGGTAGCGCATGGGTGCCTTACAACCCTTACAAAGCCATTACTATTAAAGACAATGTTAATGTAGATCGCCTTAAAATAGGCTATTGGCAAAAATCAGAAGCCAAGTACAATGCACTGCGTATACTGGGAGATACGCCATTTTCATACATTAAACAAGGAGAACCGGGTTGGTTTATACCAGAACAGGCGGGAATTTCATCCGAATCCTTATTTTGTGAACATACTTTTGATTATGTACAACGTGCCAATTGGCGAAATGTGCCTTTAGGTAGGCGTTATCCGCTTGTTGAAATGGATCTTGATCTAGATATTACCGACGCCATTGCCTCGGAGGTTGATAAATTTTATGAGCACCAAAACTTAGCTTTCACTATTATTGGCAATCAATTTACAACAGGTGGTAACAGACCTCAAGCCGATTATGCTGTGGTAGCTAAAACCTATAGTCCTAATTTTAATTTTAGTCGAGGCTTGCAATTTAATAACTTGAATCCACTGGTGCTTAAATACCGTAATGCATCACGCCAAGTAAGTTTTAAATTAAATACAGGGGCAAAAGGAGCTACTTTTATTTTTTATGAAAGTGTATTTAATAACACCTACACTCGGGTAACTTTTGAAGCTTTTGATACCGTATACCAAACAGCCGCACAGCTTGAAGAAGAATTTGAATACACCGCTCCCGATGCCAATACGATTAGTCAGGTAAAAATAATCCCCGATGTGGCCAATGCCGATCAAATTGCCGCAGTACGTGAGCAAATTGAAACTTTACAAGACAATATCCTGGATATTGAAGTAGAAAATATTGAAACCACTAGCGCCGAACAAGAAGCCGAATTGGCTCGCTTGCTTAATGAGTTGAGCATACTTGAAGCCCAAGGCTGCCGAAAGGTAGAAGTCGCTTGTACTGGTATTGGTGACATGATGGTTAACGATGATTTTATTGTTGGAAAAGAAGAGGCTGATGTACCTCCAATTACTCAAAGTATTTGTGATACGGTACTGTTTGAAGCTAGCTGGCTATCTGACTACGACCACCAATTATCTGAAAATTTACCAAATCAGGAAACCATCACCGAAGATTTTCAAGCTAGTGTTGACGCTATAACTAATGTAGTAGAACCTATTTGGCGTCCAGACTCGCAATACCGTATTCATTTCTCCTTAGCCGATACCGTTCAAGGCACTAAAAGTACTAAGGAATTTTATTTTGGTTTTGCTACTTCGGGACCCGTTGGGCATTACCCAGGTCCAAAGGAAATTTATGGTGTGTACAAAAAAGACAGTTTTAAATTAAACCTATCGCAAGCCGATAAGGACATTTATGCACATGCTACCTTAAGGCAATATATTGATTACAAACGTTCGTACCCTAATGCCGATGGAAACTTATTGTTATCAAAACCTTTGTTTTATGGTACAGAAGGGGGTAATAATAAAATAGTACTCTTCTATTTAAAACCTTATGCTTTTCATATGTTAGGAGATTGGCCAGCATACGATGGTATTGGAGACGCTATTGAAAATAAGGTTGAGGTTTTGGTTAAAGACCCTGTCGAGGATATTTTGTTAAACAATCCTCCAAAATCTGATATTGAAATCAAAGAAATACCTGCTACACAGGTAGATTGGACACCAGATAATAATGCTTTATTCCCTATAGAGCATCAACTTTATAACAATTTAGCCAATGGTGATAATTGTATGGGCGGTGGCTCTACAATTACCAAACCTAAAAGTTATATGACCGAAGTTACTTTGAATAACATGAAGCCGCAAAAAATGTATACGGCAATTGTAAATTCAAAATACAAAAAAGCAGGTGCCACTGATTTTGTCGAAAAAGAGATACACAACTTTGTTTTTCAAACATCGCGCTACATCAATTTTGAAGCACAAGTAAAAAGTTATTTACTTAAAAACGATACCGAATCATTAATTGAAGAGGTAGCTAATAAAGCTGTATTTAGTATTGAAACCAGTATTAGTAAACAAAATTTAACTACAGCTTATGCTATTTTAAATGGAAAAGCGCAAACAAACAGCATCAGCAAAAACCTTGAAGGAGCAACCCACGATTTATTTGATCGGGTGATCTATGGATTATTTGAAATTACTCCTTTAGATCCTGCTGCTACTACCGAATTTAATTTTATAAAAAACACCGAAACTGGTGACATTGTAGCTTTACTAATACGAAATCCTGAACCTTTTAATGATCCAAAAATTGAATTGGATGTAATAAATGGAATAAAAAACAAAGACACACAAGCCTTTGCTGTAATGTCAGGTGCTACTGTGGATACAGATTATAAAATTTTACACGCCAAAGATTACTCACAAATACTAGTAATGTACAACATGAATAACCAAATTGCTATAACCGCTGAAACATTAGCGATGAGATTTACCTATTTATTATGGAACGGATTTGAATACAAAAGACAAAGCTCCGTTAGCGTAACTGATATTTTAACAACTACTAAAGGATAAGGTTATGGCAGATGCGTTTTACATTAAGAAGATTGAAAATTCATTAGGCTTATTAGAACCTAACTGGTTAAAAATTGATGAGCATATTTATATTCTTATTGACAACCCTGAGAATGTAAAAATTATAAAAACTGATTTACAACTAAATGTTATATGGAGTAAAGAATATGCCTATAATTCTTTTTTTAATGTCAATAATTCTGAAGATTTTAATAACTCCTTTATAATAAATGATGGGGTTTCTGATAAAGATGGAAATATTTTATTTGTTGGAAAGCGATTTAAAGGCTATGCTCAAGAAAGAGGTATTCTATTTAAAATATCATCTCAAGGTGAATTTTTATGGTTAAAGGAAAGTGATTCGGGACACCATAGTTATGATTTTATAAAACCATTAAATAACAATAATTTTTTCTTATTTAATAATGCAAACTATAATATTGATAATTCAGATGGATCATTTTTTATATTTGATAACAATGGGAATAATTTAAAAAGTCTAAGCTACAATTTTTTAGACGCTCATACCCAATCTGAATATAACCCACATTATAATGTAGAAATTACTGAAAAGTATATTATAATGGTTGCAGCTGTTTTTTTAACTAATTCAACTGCTAACAACAATGAATATAAAGTATCCCATGACTATCAGCATTTTGTTAAATTGGATCATGATTTAAATGTTATAGAAAAGTTTTTTATTGATATCAATGGGACTTCAGACATTAAATATTCCAATATATCTTTAAATGTTGTTAATGATGAAATTATAATTTATGCTAAAGAATATCTTACTAATATTCTATATGCAACTAAACTTCCCCTTGAAAATTCGAGAAATGAATTAGAAACACTTTCATTTAAATTATCTGGTTTAGAAAATGAAACAAACCTATATTTTAGTGATACTAATGATAAAGCCAGATTTGCATTTTATAACACATCAAACAGCACGATCTGTTATAAATTTGACCATAACTTAACCCCACTATGGAAAAAAGAAATTGACAAAAACATATTTGAAATTAATTCATTAAGTGATGGGATTATGACTTTATTCAAAAATAAAGTTGATGATATCGTCCCTTCATTTTGCAAAATCAATCTTGACTTTAATTTAGGGCAATGCCTTGATATAAAAACATTGCCTTTAGATGTTGTTGAAACAAAATTAAATTCCATTTTTACAGATAGTGATTATAATCCTACTATTAATAACCAACCCATAAAACACAATGATTTTACTGGAATAATAAGTCGAGATTTAGCTTCTTTTTCAATTGAAACGATATGTACATTTACTCCAATTTCTCAAGTTACTTGTCCTGCTCACGTTGCTCTGATAGTTGACGAATCAAGCTCAATAGACAGTGAAGAAGCTTCTCAAATAAAGTTAGGTCTTCAGGCTTTTGTTGACGCTCAATTAGGAAGCAATTTGACAGTATCAATAATCGGTATGTCTAATGGAGATAGCAATTTACGTACAGATCACATATTAGAACAAAAAGTTACTAATACTTCCAAAACAACATTTGATAGTTGGGTAAGTAATTATAGAAATAGAGGTGTTAGTGGTAGTTCCGATAAATGGGCGTCTGCGCTTGAAGTTGTTAATTCATTATCTATTATTCCCGATGTTGTAATTGCTATTGCCGATGGTTTAGTTGTAATTGATTCATCAATATTGTTAAACTTAGTCAAACAAATTAATAACAAATCCCATTTATTTGTTTATGCCCTCCAAGAAGGTTTTTATGACAATGGAATAGACCCAAATGCTAAACGTACAATTGAAGAATCATTAGCTTATTATTTGGGTAGAACCCCTATTAAAAGCACTCTAAACAATGATATTTTAATAACTGATTTTCAGGAAGGAATAATAGATTTCAACAAGCTTGGCGAAGCTTTATCAAACCTTAACAAAGCTTTAATAGAAGCTGAAGTAGGTTGTGGTAACATAGCTATTACAAGTACAAGTTTTACCAATATAAATTTAAAGCCTTCAGAAGAAATTCTAGCGCTGGAAGTGGGATTTATTACCTTAAAAAATGATAAAAGTAGTTCACACACGGTAATTGCTGGTTCCCAAATAGCTGCTATAAATGGAATCATCATTAGTACACTTGAAACTATTGTTGTTCCAACGGGTGCAACAATTAATATTCCTACTGTACTATCTGGAATCCCATCAAAAAGTGGAGAATTTACTGAAATAATTTCGTTAGCTGGAGTTTTGAATCCAGACCAATTATCTGTCGAACTCAGTGTTGGACCCACACAAGTAACCTGCCCTGCTCACGTTGCTTTTCTTATTGATGAATCGGGGTCAATCAATAATTATACTACAAATGAAATAGACGAAATAAAGAACGGATTACGATCCTTTATTGAATTGCAAGAAGGTAGTAACCTTACGATTTCCTTAATCGGAATGTCGGACAGTGATACCAATACTCGAAAAGATCATGTATTGGAACAAAAAGTAACCAATACTTCAAAAGCTACCTTCAATAACTGGATTTCTAATTTTAGAAATGGTAGAGTAAAAGGCTTATCTCATCACTGGTCATCAGGCTTGGATGTAGTAGAAGGCTTGTCATCCATTCCTGATATTATTATTATCGTTGCCGATGGCGCTCAAGCCAGCTCATCCACAAAACTTTTTGATGCTGTTAAAAAAGGAAATAATAAATCACACTTATTTGTATATGCATTAGATAGAGGACTATACCACAATGGTTTAAATTTTAGCCGAAGAACTATTGAAGATACCCTATCCTATTATTGGAATAGATCTCCAATACCTAGTACTTCTAACAATGACATTTTAATTACCGATTATACCAGAGGAATTAACAGTTTTGAAAAACTGAGTACTGCATTAAAAGGCTTAAATGATTCATTAATTGAAGCCGAGGTAGGTTGTGGTAACATTGCTATTATAAGTACTAGTTTTGATGAAATTACCGTATTTTCTCAACAAGAAGTAGTAGGCTTGGAAATTGGAAGTATCAGCTTACAAAATGACAAAGGATCACCACATGTAATAAAAGCAGGCACCCAATTAATTAGTACAAATGGACTGGTAGTTACGGCTATTGCCGAAGTGATAATTCCTAGCGGTGCCGTGGGTATAGTTCCTGTTATTTTAGTGGGTACGCCATTTAAAAACGGAGAGTTCGAAGAAATAATTTCTGTAGCAGGTGTACTCAACCCCGAAGAGCTTACTATCAAAATTTTAGTGAAGCCTTTACCTAAAATAAATTACACCCAATCTCCCTTTGTATACTTGCAAGCTGCAGGTTCGACTGGACAAGATGGAAGTGCTAAGGGCGTGCATTTACGTTGGATTTTTAAAAATACTTTAGGTGACAATCATCTACCTAAAGGAACTTTGGCAGCAAACTCGAACGGCTTTAATAAGCCCAACGATTTTGTAAAAATATGTAAAGTCCCTTATGAAAAGGAGCAAATAATTATCGACTTTAATGATTTACCCACTTTTGTATTTTCGGGAAGAAGAAGTTTTATCTTTTTAAGAAGAATGCCTTTTTGGGTATATGAAGTTGAAGGCAATAGATATATTATTTATTTTAATAATATATCCCAGTATCAAAATTCGGCAAGGACTATTAATCCAGAAACCAATCCTATTGAATTTTTACAGAGTTATGGAAATAATAGTATTGAGGTAGAAACCTCGTATAGTTTAGCTTTTTCTGTTGAATTTATAGTTGCCAATAGTGTCCCTAATAGTACACTTCAAACCGAATTAATTTCAACCGAAGAAAAATTACTTGCCGACAGAAAACAAGGTATTGTTGCTAGAAAAACATTTAAAAGCAATCAATTTTCTACTACTTTTCAACAAGCTGAGGATATTAAACGGATACGATTTAGAGCAAATAACTGTATCGTATCAGGTATAAAAATTGAATTGTATGCTACTATTGTTGAAAAAGCAAATAAAGAGAATCTATGGGAAGAAATGGGTGAATATGCCCTAACAAACAATGATGCAAAAGCCTTTGAATATTTAGAACCCAAAGCTGGACTAATTGATGGCAAGTGGCCTAGATTTAATGAAGGAGACTTAGTGAATATAAAAAACTACCAAAACAAATGGAATAATGACAAAAAAGGGGCATTTGAAAAAGATATTAAACAAATTGTAACCGATTATATTCGCTTGAGTAATAACCAAAATAATCCTAGTGGTAAAGAATTAATTTCATTTAGTGAAGATGATACCGATCCACAAGAAATTGCATATGCCGATATTTTAAATATTGCCGCTGCAGATTACCATATTGCCCGTATGCTTGGTTTAGGCTGTTTTGATTTATCAGGTAAAACCGAAACTCAACAATATATTTATGCCATTAAGTATACTACTAAAAACAAAATCGAAAATTACATATACGATGATGACAAAAATTTTGAAGTAGAACACATATATACTTCTTTACCTACATCTGATACAGATCAACGTTTACCGCTCCCTTTTCAATTAGATAAGTTGAGACCTGGAGTGCCATCTGGCTTACCTTAGGCAGAACAATTGGACGATCAAGGAAATGTGGTGAGTGTGGAACCAAGCATGTCATTGTTAAATGAAGATGGCTATAGTAAGGGAAGATCTCGTTTTGTCTCTTTATTTGTCGAAGATGATCAAGAAAATGAAGTATTGGTAGATTTTTATCAAAAAACAACCCAATTTAATAGTTCAAATTATACGGTTCCTGTATTTGGTGGTATTGAGCAAAAAGTTGAGGATTTAGATGGTAATACTGGGTGGAAACCTGGTGATACCCCTTGGGACAAGCCCGAACTTTCCATTACACAAGAATATTTTAACAAAACAGCTTCGGGCAAACCCACACCCGAAATTATTCCTTTGGGTATTCCCGAAAAGGAAAAACCTTTATTTGTCCACAAACAAACTCAAGAGGGTATTTACTATTATGGTACTTATGGAATTAACTGGTTTAGTCGTGTTTCTCCTGTTCAAAAAGCCTTAAATATAAAAACGGAGTTTGTTCCCGATAATAATTTATTGCCTCCACATAATATTAATGCCTTACACATTGTTGAAGAGCGCCCACTATTACTTACTTCGGTAAGTGAGCAAAAGTTATTGCAAAACAACACCAAATCCGATGATACCTTAGTCCGTTTGGCTTTTGAATACAACACCACTCAGGAACTTGTTTCATATAAAATCACAGATAGATTAAAATTAGAGGCCAATGATAAATTAAAAGAGGTGTTATCTGCGGGTGATAACCCACTACTCCACCATGATGCGGTTTACAAAGATGAAAAGGAGATTTTTGCCGACCATATTGAAGTTTTCTTCAGAAATGAAATTCCACAAAATATAAGAGGTAAAATAATACGTATTGCCGACCATCCGTCGGATGATCGTATTTCGGTAATTACCACAGACAAATACAAAGTTCACAGTAATAGTGATGAAGAAAATGAAGAGTATTTAATTCCTGAATTACCCACTGGAACAACAAGTCTAAATTTTGAAGGTGGCATATTTACCACTAATGGAACCAACTTTTTTATAGAAAGTATTATTGATAATGCTTCAAATTTAATAATCAATGTATTTAAAAAAGAAATTGAAAACGGCAGCATACAAACTACTGTAATTCCTAGAAGAAATATCCCATTAGAAGCTCCTCAAATAATGAATGATGCCTTATTTATGGCATTGGAAAACATGTCTGCTACAGAAACCTGGGGACCTACAAATCCAAATAAAACCTTTAAAGTTAATTTAGATTTAGGGGATCATACTAAAATTCATAGAGAAATTATTGTGAATAATGAAGGCCCCGATGATCAACCTGAAGAAGTATTAGAAAAATCTAGAGGCTTTTGGGGAGAGGCTAAAATAACAAAAGTGGATCAAGTTATTGAAATTAATGATGATGGAACACCTAAAAAAGAAGCACACAGAGGTCTTTACCTTATTGAAATGCCTTTTAAGCTTGCTAAACATTCTCAAAACAAACCCGACGCTACAGGTAATTTTGTAGAATGGTCTGGCGGAATTATCAGAGTACATACTGCAAATAATAACACTGGACCCCGAAAAAATCTAAATGTGATTCGCATTGAAAACATAGGGAGTACTACCAAAAATGTAGCACTTTATGTATCCGATGACTCTTTTGGAACAGTATTACCAGATGCCGATGGGAATATAGTAATCGATGATGCCATACAAATTGGCGACAAGGTAGAAGTCAACTTTTACCCAGGCTATAAAGCTTATTTATATGCCGATACCGCTTTTAATTTAACAAAAAACAGTATTACTCCTACTGATGAAGACCTAAAATATTCCATATTTGGTTTACGTAGTAGAGACCTTGATGGGGAAAGATCATATAATAAAATTTACGCCTCCCAAGTAAGTGCACCAGCTATGATGTTTGTGCATAAAATTACCGATCCTTTACAACCCGATAAGCCAAAAGGGGCTCTTTATGCTACTCCACCAGATTCGTTTGGTAAAGCCACTTACACCCTAACCACCTCTTTTAAACAACAACCTTATGGCGTGTTGTATTACAGATCTAATGATCGATCTATTTTAGGAGCATTATATACTAATGAAACTGTAAATAAAATTATTACCAAATTAGAATCCTACGATCCTGATCCTTTTTATGCCAATCGTTGGGACAATCTTTTAGGTTTTGATTACAAAAAATCGGACGATTCAGATGGAAAAGTTGTGTTTGAAACATTTCCTAAAAATGAAAATGCTTATCGTTTTCCAACACCAAATAAACCTGCCTTTTTTAAAGATATTAATGATGAGATTACTAGGTTCAATACAATCAATAACAAATCGGTTGCTGCATTTGATCCTAAAAAGGATTTTGATTTAAGTACAGTAGTTATACCAGAATTGATCGAAGGCCTAGATACATTTCCAGAAAAAACAGTGGCCACTTTTGTCGAAAAAGCCATCATGAATTCATTTGTCTCTTTAACTGAGGTTCCTTTATTATATGACTATATTGAGGGAGAAGCATATCAACCCACTACGAAAAGACAAGTTATAAGAGACCGTAATGGCAATTTACTTAAGCCTGGAACTGGTGCATACGATATTGCTCCTATGGCTAAACGACTTAATGTAGAAGGGAAATTATATGATGATATTTTATTTACCGACTTTAAATTAGATGGCACCTCTAAAAACACTTATTTCTATTCGGCAAGAGAGGTGGGTAGCACCACTCAATTAGGGGATTTTAGTACCATAAAAGGGCCTGTAAAATTAGTAAATACCAAAGCTCCCGAAAATCCAGAAATAAAAAGGGCTTTACCCATATTAGGCACTAGTACATTTGAATATGAGCAACTCCCATTAGAATTTACGGATATTGAAAATATAGAAATTAATGAAGAACGTTCCATAACCAAAATCTCTGCAAATGACTGGGATGCTGGTCTAGCAAGCCGACAAATTTTACGTGGAAACTCCTATGTTACTTTTAAAGTTTTGGATGGTACCGAAGGAATGCTCGGTTTTTCTAGTTTTAATACCAGTGCGCATTACAGTACCATACAATATGGATTATACATAAAAGCGAATGGTAAATTGCATATATACGAAAGTGGAAATGACCTTGGCGAAGTTGGCTTTTACAACAAAGATTCCCAGTTTAAAATAGAAGTTAACGCAAACCAAATTATTTTTAGTAGAGATGAGGTCATCCTTTATACAACTAAATTAATTAGAGCTACTGATTATGTCTTAGATGTTTCATTAAAAACAACAGGGAGTAGCCTTATAGATATCGCATTGTTTTCCATTGCGCCTAACTACACAAAGGAAGTGTTAAAAGGAACTAACATTCCATTATCATTTTCGGGAGAAAATTTTGTTCAAATTAATGATCAATTGATTACTAAAGAAGCGGGCATAAATGCCGATGCTTGGGATGCTGGCGCGTATTCAGTAGAATATATTCCTAATTATGGTTCCATATCATACAACGTAAAAACGAGAACAAATATCATGTTGGGCTTAGCCGATGATACACTTAATCAAGATAGTACTAAAAAAATTGATTACTCACTTTTGGCAAGCGATGATGGTTATTTATCTATTTATAAAAATGATGTATTTATTGAAAAATGTGTGCAATATGATGAAAATAGTTTGTTAGAAATAGAAAGAAGAAATGATCATCTAATTTTCAAAAAAGATCAACGTCCTTTTTACGAATTAGCTTTAGATAGTAATATTCCCTTATTTATTGACTTTTCTATGCTTGATAGCGATAGTGAAATCAGAAATTTGCAAATGATGACTACCGAAGCTTTGGTCAAAGATATTGCTGAAAACGAAATCAATCCAGCTTTATCTTTTGAGGTTAATGCCTATCAATCGGATCAACGTATTCGAAAACTAAATTTATATCGAACCATGCGACCCGAAAACTCACTAAGCGTTCGAACAATGGATTTAGTAAATTCTATAGATTTGGTATTAACGAACCAATTAGATACTAATATCCTAAACATTAAAGATGAATTCCTTGATTTGGAATTTATCCCTTACAGTGATCCTTTATTTTACAGAGTAACAGTAAGTAGAGAAGTTGAGTATGCCAAGCCTAAAATAAATGAAAGTGATCCAACTATTTTGGTTTCAGAGTACCAACCCTCTAAGCCATCAAAATTAGTAATTAGCAGTATCGTTGAATCATCCAGTCCAAATGCACCAATAGCTACTTATAGTTTTGATGCATTAGCCAATAATGATTCGGTTATTGACAATGTCATCCTTAAATGGAACAAAACAGTTCACAACGGTAAGTATCATATTTATCAAATGAACACTCAAGGGAATTGGGTAAAAATACATGAACTGATTACTAATGACCAAGACGTTCAATTGTTTTTAAATGAAACGGATATTGATAGTCTATTGCAAATAAAAGATAGTGATGGAAATCCAACATACCATCACTTTAAAGTAGATGCTGAAAATTCAGTAGGCATGTTAAATACCAAGAGTCAAATTTTAACCATTCCTGGAGAAGCTGGACAAGCTGCATTAGAAGGTATAGGTAGTATGATTATAGAAAACACAAATTTAGTTCGATAAAATAAATAGCATAAAAATGGAAAAAACGAGAGACGAATTAAAAAATAAATTCAAAAAAGGAGATAAACCAACCGAAGTTGATTATGCGAACTTTATTGACAGTTACGTAAACAAATTAGAGGATCCTTATTTTAAGTTTAATGAATTGCCTGATGCTACCTCGACTGCTAAAGGAATAGTTGAAAAAGCAACTTTGACTGAAGTTGATGCGGGTTTAGACAAAGAACGATATGTAACTCCCGAAGGTGCAAAAAGAGCCGTTGAAAAATTTGCACCTAGCCCACCTATAACAGAGGTAAATGGACAAACTGGAAAGGTTACTATTCCTGATTATACCGAAGATGATACCCCATGGGAAACTATTTCGTTAAGTACCGGGATTACAAAAGTTGGAAATGCACCACGTTACCGTAAAAAAGTAGGAATTGTTTTTATCGAAGGGGAAATAATCATAGCATCTACTACCGCAGGAAACACCGATCTTTTTGAGTTGAAATCTGAATATAGACCTTCTAGAAGTATTACATTATATACCTTGGGTAGCAATGCATCATCAGTTAAAATTACGATCAATACCAATGGTAAAGTTACAGGCAATAAAAATGCCACCATTAGCCTTTCTGGAATTTCATTTATAGCAAAATAAAATAACATTCCATTTAAAAAAACTCCACCATGTGGATTTAAAGAAACACAAACACAGTAAAAACATATAGCCATGGCAGTAAAATCAAGAGACGTATTAAAAACATATTTTGAAAATGGTGATAAACCCAACGAACAACAATTTTCAGATTTAATAGATTCATTAATTCATGTAAACGAAGGAGGAGGCACTAATACCAATGATGGCCCTACAGGTACAGGAATTGTTGATGGTATAACTACTGACGACGATGGCAATCTTGTATTTACTTTTGTGGGTGGAGATACTATTAATATAACTACAAATGGGTCCGTAGGCACCGTTAAAATGCCCATCCCCTATGTAGACAGCTATGATAATTTTTATTTTGTATCGGAAGAAAAAGGGGACGATGACAAAGCCATTCCTAATAGTTACCGTTTTTACAAATCTATCGTAGCGGCATCAGAAGCGGCACGAGCTGATTATGATAAAACAGGCAATAAAAACATGGTGTATGTTTTTAAAGGTACGTATAATGAAGAAAGTGTGAATCGTAACCACGTGGACATGTACTTTGAAGATGGAGCTGTGGTGTGGACCGAAGGTACTGTTAGCTCTATAATTAATGACAAACTTGAAGCTATCACTAATGCTAATGTATATGGTAAAGGAACTTTTGTAAATAAGAATTATGATTCATTTGACGGTCGAGAAGGTATTAATATGCAACAAGTTTCCTCCATGTATATCGAAGCTAAATTAGTTGATGGTATTGATATATGGCGCGATCATGCAGTACATTTTGACTTTGCAAATATGGATATCATTTTTAAATATGCTCTTTGGAAAAATAAAAGCATGAAATTTACCAATTGTAGATTTTTAAATGGTCTTAGGTTTCCTAGTTTTAGAAATGATGGCGGAAATCAAATATTTAAAGATTGTGATTTTATTTTACCGCCTTATAATACCGATGATCCAAAAAATAAAACCACAGATATTTATGATTATAAAGGAGAATTATTATTCAGAATTATATTTAATGGACCAAATAGGACAAATCTAGCTGCAATATCTCCAATTGATACTTCTAGAAAAGATAACGATTCCATTATAAATGAGGTTTATAATACCTACACTGATAATTTAGTCCTTATAAGTCCTCAAGTATCTTGTTTAATGTATTCTGAAAACACTTCAATACATAGAAATAATGGAAATGGCAGACTAGAAGTAAGAAATAGTAAACTGATTATTCAAAAAGAAAATTGTTCAGCCATTATACTTTCCAAAAGGAAAAATAGTACAACTGGTGAAGGACACTTAATTTTTGATAATGTTATTATTATAGACGAAACCACAACCAAAAAAAGTACTGCATTAGTAACGGGATGGGGAGATCAAGCAACGCAACAACCCGAATTAATGATCAATGCCTTATCGCATAATTGCGAAACGGATCATAAGTTACTAGCCCCTAACTTAAACAAATGGGATATCACTTTTAATAGTATTGGCGATTTTGTGTCTAAAAAAAATGGGGGAGTTTTTGAAGGGGATGTCTATTTTAATGACAAACTTAATCTTACTCCTGAAACAATTGACGTTGATCATCTAAGTGCACGTATGAATATTATTTCCAAGTGGGGTAGTTGGCTTAATTTTATTGATGGATATAGTAATGATAAATATATTTTCCACAATCCCAATCAAGGTGGTCGCATGGAGCTATTTATTTACGATCAAGCTGAAAAAAAACCAATTTTTGGGGTATTTACTGTTCAAAAAACAGGTAATATTGGTATCGGGACAACTAACCCTAAAGAAAAATTACACATAAACGGTGGAAAAATCCGCATTCAAACTCCAACGGGCTATGGTGATTTAGGTTCAAGAAATACTAGCTGGTTTCATTTTGAAACCGATCGCTCTAATTTCTATTTCAATAAAGGAGTTCATGCTAACGGAGACATAAGATTATATCAGAAAGACACCTACATGCGCCATAGCGATGGCGCTATATTTGAAAATGGCGTACGTGTAGCCACGCAAACTTGGGTAAACACCGCCTTAGCAGGACTTGTAGCTGCAAACACAAAAGTTTCTGATGCCGATAAACTAGATGGTATTGACTCCAGTGGTTTTGCTAGACAAGAAATTATTCCTGCTAAAACATTAAAAATTGGCTGGTATACCATTGCTACCAATATTGGGAATAGAGCTAGTGCAAAATTTGTACTAAGAGAAACCCGATCTGGTAGACACCAAAGTATTCATTTTTATGCCGCACATAATTATGGAAACGGAAATGTGATTACGGTACTATCCAACAGCTGGCATTCGGGTGGTGGCGCCATTAAAAATTTAAGAATTAAAGAAGCCAGCACTTATGATGGGGCTGTATTACAAGCTTATATTGATACCGATGATGCTCCTGTATCTGGCTTTATTTTTGAAGATATTCAATCTTCTGGTTGGACACCCCAAACATGGATTCCAGATGCAACTGCTCCAAAAGGCATTAAGGATTATACCAAATTAACAAATATAGCTGCTACTGTAAATTTAGATAACACACTCGGTTTAAATTCAAGCGCTGAAATTTTTATTCAAGATAAAAAAGTACATAGAGAAGGAGCTCATTTAAATTTGACAGATCAAGAATTACAATGGAATAAAAACACCGATGGTGCAGCTATTGGATTTAAGAATACCAGTGATAGGGATACTGATTCTTATTTATATTTCAAAACTACTGATAATGCAAATGAATATTTTAAATGGATTCATCATCAAACTAGACTAGAACCTGTCGAATGGATGCAACTAAAAGCAAATGCACTAAAAGTAGCTGGCGACATCCATGCCAATGGCACAGGTTATTATGGTGATAATAAAAAAATTATACAATTTAGTGATGCTTGGTTACGCTTAAACCCTTCAAGTCAATTTACTTCGGGTATTTACTGTGGAAGTAAAATTTTGCGTACCGATGGTGAACTCCAAGTTGGTGGAGGGGGAGATAAATTCAAAGTGGATAAAAATGGAAACACTACCGTTTATGGAAATATAACAGGTAAATCTGTTGACAAAAAATATTCACATTTATATAAATTTGGTGGTATCCACTTTACTTGGGACTCTGATACTTATGGCACCAACACACAACATGCCATCAGAAGTACCTACGGAACATCTTTTGGTGATAGTTTAACCATGAACTCATTTAACCATATTCGATTAAATATAGATTCAAATAACAATAATGCCAATTCCAGATTTGAAATAGGTCATAATACCTCGGGTACTTCAAATGTTATTTTTTCAGTAGACGAAAATGGAAACACCGTTGCCTCAGGAAACATTACTGCTTTTTCAGACAGAAGACTAAAAAAAGCCTTAAAACCCGTCACTGAAAGTTTTTTAAATAAGATAGATCAACTAAAACCTACTTTTTACCAATGGAAGGATAAAGCTAAAGAACAAACAGAACAGTTAGGTTTTATTGCACAAGAAGTTATGGAAGTATTTCCACAATGGGTTCATAAAAGTAACGAACACTACGCCGTTTCTTATGATAAAATGGGCGCAGTACTTGCTGTAAAAGGAATTCAGGAACTACACAAGGAAATTAAAGCATTAAAAGCAGCACTTAAAAACTTAAAGCATGGCGTTACCAACTAGTGGACCAATTAGCATTAAAGATATTTTAGAGGAAATGAATATTACTGCTGACAATTATCAAATTGATTTAGATACGTTAGCACAATATTGGTTTCGTAGAACAGGAAAGAGTAAGTTTTTTGATATTAGACATAAATTAAGCGATTGGTACGGGGAATCATGGGGGCTTTATTACTATACTTATTACCAATCTCAAGCCTATTATTCTGGGCAAAACCAAGCTAGAGGAACTAATTTTAATCCCCCAATAGGTGATTTGTAGTACCACAACTTAAACTCATTCTTTAATTTATTAAATTGGTCAATTAAAGAATGAGTTTTTAATTGTATTGAACGCTCAATTAATGATTTTTAAAAGAAAATAATGAATAACAATCTTGAATTATTATCCTCTGCACTTAGAACGGTTGGTGCTAATTTTGATGTGCCCACCCTAGATCTTATTATGACTGTAAATGAATTAGTCAACCAAAAAGGTTTAGACATATCATTAGGTGAGGTCGGCGAAATTAGCAATATGATTGCCGAAAAATACCAACTAAACAAAAACTAAGGTTTTACGAATTAATCGCATTCTGTCACTTAAAACAAATGAAATCACCCAAAATTATATTTAGTTTAAACACCTATCCGATTACTAATAATCGCTGGAATATGGGTAATAAACTTATAAATACTATTTACATGACCGGGTTGAGCATTCAATATGCAACCAAGTGGTATGCTGAGGTTGAATTGTATATTGATAAAATTGGGTTTCCGTTTTTCAAAGACTTTCCCTGTAAAGTAATTCAAACTGATTTTGAAAATGACGCAGAATTATGGATGAAATCCAAAATTGAAGTGATCCAAAAACAAACTTCAGCCTTTATACATGTAGACAATGATGTGTTTTTTAAAAAGAATATCGATTTGTCCTTTAATTCAGTCATAGTTGAACGTACAGATAATGCTTATTACAATTATTCATCACTAGTTCGTTTTTTTAATAATTATGCTAATGAACTAGATTATTGGAATCCGGATTTTAAATCAATTCCATGCTGTGGTGTACTTGGCTTTGCTAATATGGATGTAAAAAACGCTTTTGTAAGCGCTTTTTACACCTTCGAAAAAACATTCAAAAAACACCATATAGCCTATAAAAATTACCTTGAAGAAATGGGAGGTCCAGGAAATTACCAAGAACCTTGTCTGGTAATTGAGCAATTTAATTTAGGTTGTTTACTGGATCATAATAATATAATTCCTAAAAAAATTATTGAGGGGACTAATGAAATAGAGCAATCTCAATTTGCAAACAACATTGGGTATACTCATTTATATGGCTCTTCGAAATACGATCCTAAAACTATAAAAAGAATTCACTATTTATTTGAAACTGAATTCCCGGATCAATATAAAGAGCTTTCTAAAAAAATAAAAAACTATTCAAATTCAACGTTAATTACAAACGCTGTATGAATAAAATTATATACAGCTTTTGGAGTGCTTCTATAAAAGAGCGTTGGTCTTCATCAAATATAAGTACTGATGAGATATTAAAATCTTCCATTAGGTGTTTATATCTTTCTGTACTCTATGCTAAAAAATGGGGGTTTGAAGTAGAAATTTTCACTCACATTAATGACAAACATTATTTTAGTGATTTACCTGCCGATAACATATCATGTGAACTTACTTTTTTAACATATACAGGTACTTGGACTGAAGCTAAAATAATAGCCATTTCAAAACAAACTACTCCTTTTGTGCATATAGATTGGGATGTCTTTTTAGTAAAAAAAGAAATTGCTTCAATTATAAAAAACTGTACGAGCGACGTAATTATAGAAAGTACCAGAAAAAGCATTAAAAATGGAGTCCAAAAAAAAGATACTGAAATAAGTACTGATGAAATTTATGCTTTTCAACATTTAGTGGATTTAAGTCCTTTTTTTATTGATGAATTCCACAAACCCGGAAATCATTATTGCAATACTGCCATCATTGGATTTAACAACCTTAAAATTAGAGATCAATACGTCTCTGAATTTTATAAATGTTTAGCTGTTTGTGAAAACGGAAAGCATGCTAACTTTTCTCGAATACTAGATCAATACTTATTATTTTGTGTACTCAAGTCCACAAATGCTAGCTTAACACAAGTCATTAATAATAATTCCGAAATTGAAAACCTTGCAAAAAATATCGGTTATACTCATTTTACATCATTTAGTAAATACAGTAAAACCGCTCAGCAAAAAATTGAACGTGCCATAAACGATAAATTTCCTGACTTTTCATTCCTTATTCAAAAAAAGTCCGAAGAAAAAAAACCACTTAAAATAAGTTTATGCACCGTAGTAAAAAATCGTTTTGATCACGTAGTAATTACATTAAAACACAATATTGGTATTGCTAAAAAATATGCAGGTCAAATTGATTTAAATATTTTAGATTACAACTCTACAGATGGATTAGAAGCCTACCTTTTTGAACAACCTTGGTTTTTAGAAGCTATTGAAAATAATTTGCTTACATATTACAAAAACTACGATGCAAAATATTATCACAGAACACTTCCAAAAAATAACATCCATTTTTTAGCAAAAGGAGCCTATTTAATAAATATTGACGCAGATAATTTTATTGATGAAAACTACCTTGATTATTGTTTGCAAATGATTGAAAATGAACATCACTTTTTTTTAAGACCCTCACATCAAAATTCCGCAGGGGCTTTTGGCCGTATTATGATACACCATAAGGATTTTAAAAAAATAGGCGGATATAATTTAAATATTGAAAACTATGGCTTTGAAGACAGCGAAATTACGCTTAGGCTTAAAAAGCTAGGAGTAAAACAATTATTAACACCTAATAATTTACATTTAGCATTTATTGACCATGACGATAAACTAAGAGTAGCTAATGAAAAACCGATGTCGCAATATCCAAATTTACACTATTCCAAATACGAATCACAATACCATAATCGAAACCTAGCCTTCAAATTATTTCCCAACCAAAATAACTATGAAACCTTAAAACTTTATAAAATTGATCATAAAAGAAATAAAATTGACGTTAAACTAATTAATCCTTATCAATTTGATCATTAAAATATAAATCTACCTTATTTACAAAAAATTATGAAAAATAGCACACTAACTTTTAACTGTTTAAAAAGCATTAGTTTTCTAAAGTCATTTCTCTTTTTATTAATTACCAGCAGTTTTTTAATAAGTTGTTCCTCTTTTAAAACAGCCTTGTTTGATCAACATTCGTATGAAGAAGCCATTTCAATAAAAGTTGAAAGTATGAATTTAATAGATAAAGCCACTGAGGCCTATCCCCAATATTCAACTTCTATTGAAAAAGTATTATTAAATGCTCAAAAATTACACGAATACGAAAAAAACAAACCAAACAATGAAACCACCACCAAAATGTGGGCAATGTTAATTGACACTGACAAAAACTTACTGGCCGGATTTTTTAAGCGTTGGAAAAACGAAACTAAATTATCCGCTAGTTTTACCACCGAGGCTAAAAAACAAATTGAAGAAGCTATGCAAATCCTTTTAAAATTTGAAGGGCAAAAAAGTAAAGAAAATAGAACACTTTTAGAAAATTTTGTAATTAAAAATCAATAAGCTATGAATTTTGACAATATATTAAAAGAAACAAAGGAAACTGTAATTGCTATAATTACAGATAGCTTTTTAGACCATAAAAAGGAAGTTAAAAAAGATATTGAAGTTTTTTTAAAGGCCTCAGAAGAAAAATTAGAACGTTGGACTATATTATTGGCTTCAAAAAAAATTAGCGAATCTGATTTTGAATGGCTTTTAAAAAGCCAGAAAGATTTACTGCAATTTGAAACATTATATCAAGCCGGTATATCCAAACAACGTTTGGGTCATTTAAAAAACAAAATCCTCAAAACTATTTTTAACACCATAGTTACTATTGTGTTATAATTTTATAGTAACTCAAAAATTGATATCGTAGACCAATACCTCACTAATTCCAAACCTACTGTAAGTTTGCAAAGCATTTCATTCTTAAAAAAACGCTTTTTATCAAACTTATAAATCAAAAAAAACTAATTGATTGATTTTCAAAACACCACTTTATTTTTTTATTTTAAGTACGCATTTACTGGAATGAAAACACTGATAAGTATCATAAATTCATAAAAAAGCGCGTTTATTTTAATATTCCTATCTAATTAAGTGTAGAAAATAAAAAATTCGAAAAAACATTTTTTTATTGCAACACTGTTGCAATAAAAAAGTATTTTTGGCATTATTAATATGAACTTTAAATCAATTTATACTATGAAAATGAAAAAAATTGCTTTGGCATTATGCAGTTTAAGTATTGCTTTTACTTCTTGCGGTGATGATGATGACAATAACGCAGTAAAACCGGATCCTGTAGTACCTAATCAGGAAGAAGTAATTACCAACATCAACTTTACTTTGACACCAACAACAGGGACACCAGTTGTACTTAAATTTGAAGATTTAGATGGTGACGGTGGTAACGCACCAACCATTACAGGTGGAACATTAAAAGCCAATACTACATATACAGGTGTTTTAGAATTACTTAATAATCAAAACGGCAAAAGTGAAAATGTAACGGAAGAAATAATAGAAGAAGATGAGGATCATCAACTTTTTTATGCTTCTTCAATTAAAGGAGTAACTATAGCCTATACCGATAAAGATGCAGATAATAATCCACTGGGAATAACTACAACGGTTACTACAGGTGATGCTGGTATGGGTAATATAAACTTAAAGTTAAGACACCAACCAAATAAAAGTGCTGAAGGTGTTAAAGAAGGGAAAATTGGAAATGCAGGTGGAGTTACCGAAGCTGATGTAACATTTGATATTAATGTTGTTGAGTAAATTAAATTTTTTTTTAGTGTTAATCCTGCCATTGGTAGGATTTTCACAAAATTGCGAATTAACATTAACTGGTAGCATAAAGGATATAGGTACGAACGAGCCTATTCCTTATGCTACCTTATTTATTAATGAGACCGAAACTGGCACGGAAACAGATGCCGATGGTCATTTCGAATTATCAAAGTTATGTAAAGGACATTACCACATTACACTAAGTCACATTGGGTGCGAATCTAAAAAAGTGTTTATTGAACTTAACGAAAGCACTACAGATGTGAACTTAACCATGAAACATTCCATCCATGATTTGCATGATGTGGTGTTAACAGGCAAATCTGCACCTCCAACTACACAAATAGCAGAAACACTTACCGAACAACATATCTCCGACAACGCTAATCAAAGTTTAGCTACTATGGTAGAAGCCATTGCAGGGGTAAGCACTATTAAAAACGGAAGCGGAATTGCCAAGCCCGTGGTACATGGACTATGGGGAAACCGAATTAACATTTTAAACAATGGAGTACCACAAAGCGGACAACAATGGGGCGCAGATCATAGTCCGGAAATTGATCCCTTAGTCGCTAATAAAATTACAGTAGTTAAAGGTACTGCATCACTAGAATACATGGGAACTAACCTAGGCGCAAGTATTTTAGTTGAGCCCGAAAAAATTGAAAAAGAACCACATTTACATGGGAAAGCCAATTACTATTTTGAAAGTAATGGCTTAAGTAATGGTGTTAACGCACAATTACAACAATATACCAAAAAAATTGGATGGAAAGTAAACGGAACTTTCAAAAAAAGTGCCGACAAACGAACTCCCGATTATTTTTTAACCAATACAGGTACACAAGAAATAAATTTTGCTTTGCAACTTGAAAAGGAATTTTCAGATAAATGGCATACCGACTTTTATTTTAGCACATTTAATACCGAATTAGGTATTTTAGAAGGAACACAAATCGGAAACACTACCGATTTGAAAAAGGCATTTACCGAAAAAGAACCTCAATTTACTAAAAACGAAGCTAGTTTTGATATCAACCCGCCTAAACAACAAGTAAATCATCATTTAGTTAAATTACACAGCAAATACTTTATTGACTTTTCTCAATGGTTAGACGTTACTGTATCTGCTCAACTAAATAATCGAGAAGAGTTTGACAAAAGACGTGGTGGTCGTTCCAATCTTCCTGTCCAAAGTTTAGATCAATTCAGCCTATTTTTTGAAACAAAATACTTAAACAAAATAAGTCCTAGCTTAACGCTAAAAACAGGTGTACAGTTTAATTATATTAATAATCAAAATGACCCCATAACAAGTACACTCCCACTAATTCCCGATTATATTTCGTTTAAATCAAGTGCTTATACTGTCCTGTCTAAAAAACAAGGGAAGTCCTTTTTTGAATTGGGGGCACGTTACGATAATAATATTCAAAATGTGGCCAGTGTAATCAATAGGAGAGTAGAACGTTTCAAAAATGAATTCCATAATTTTAGCACCTCTGGGGGTTGGGTATATACGGCTACAGATCATATTTCCTTGTCTTATAACCTTGGTTATGCTACTCGTAATCCTGCAATTAATGAATTATACAGCTTTGGTTTACATCAAGGTGTAGCTGGTATTGAGCAAGGGAATAACAACTTAAAAACCGAAAAAGCCTTAAAAACAACATTAGGCATAAAGGGAGATGTTCACGAAAAGTTTTCATTTGAAGCCCTTGCCTATTTTCAAAAATTTGACAACTATATTTTTATACAACCTAGAGGAGAACTACGGTTAACTATTCGAGGTGCATTTCCCCTATTTGATTACAAACAAACTGATGCTCAAATTTATGGCTTAGATGTATTGACTAATTATAACATTTCACCCTCTTTTAAATTACAAGCAGGCTTAAGTTATATTATTGGTGAAGACACCACAAAAAATGAAGCTTTAGTCTTTATCCCTACAACTAATTTTAGTGGTGGTCTTAGTTATGAGTTTCCTAAACCTATAAGTATCGGTAAAAAACAATTTGAAAACTTTAAACTCGCACTAAGAAATAAATACATCACACAATCTAGGACCACTGCTGAGCAAGACCGTATTTCCCCTGAAATTACGGTAACACCTCCGGATGCTTATAATTTGTTAGATTTTACTACTTCTACGGATATTCAACTAAATAAAACAAGACTAAGAATCACAGGTAAAGTAACTAATATTTTAAATGCAACCTACAGAGATTATTTAAATAGACAACGTTATTTTGCTGATGATTTAGGTATAAATGCCAGTATTGGTCTACAATTAACTTTTTAATTATGGATACACACTTAGATTTTGCCAAAAAATTGTTAAGTAATCGTAATTTAAAAGCTACCGCTACTCGTATTGAGTTACTTCAAGTAATTAAAAGTTTTGGTAGTGCTATTCCCTATTCTAAAATACAAGAGCAATTAACCGATACTGATCGTATCACGCTATACCGTACCATACAAACTTTATTAAACAAATGCATCATTCATAAAGCCCTTACCAATAAAGAAGAAACCTATTATGCTTTATGCGGAAGTAGCTGTACTGCCGACATCCATGCTCATGACCATGTACATTTTAAATGTAATGTTTGTAATAATGTGACCTGCCAACATTTAAATGAAGAAATAACAATTGCACTACCTAATTTTACTATTGAAAAAATGCAGGTACTTTTAACTGGTATTTGTAACAATTGTAATTAGTATACCAAACCAATTTACTTTTAATACGATAAATTGTAATGCCTATTTTCTGTATTTTATTATTGAAATAAGTTTCAACCCAAATTATGCATTAAAAAATCTATTCTGTATCGAAATCTCTGCATAATCAAAGGCTTTGCTGCATTTTTTGATTTCACCATAACTATGTTATGCTAAAACCAAGAAAACACTTGATTTTATTGAGCTTTCCATACTAATAATGAAGTGCTAATACATAATCTGGGTCTAAACCCTAATTATGCAAGAATATTATTTTTTAGGGTTTTTCAAATTAAGGTTGTTATATTATTGTAAAATATAACAGCCTAATGAGGACGCTCTTTATTAAAAATTACAAGATTAACTAAAACACTAATTGCATGGCTGAAGAAAACATAAGTGTATGTCAAGAAAAAACATACGCAGAAATTTATAAAACTTATGCCGATAAAATATATAAATACTTGTTCTTTAAATATGGAAATATGGAAAAGGCCAAAGACATGGTTCAGGAAAGCTTTGCTCAGTTATGGGTAAATTGCGAATCGGTTACTTTTTCAAATGCTAAAAGCTTTTTGTATAAAGTTGCTAATAATGCTTCTTTAAATGACATTAAGCATCAAAAAGTAGTTTTAAATCATCAAAAAACAAGTTTTACATCTGATCGCACTTATGAGTCTCCCCATTTTCAAATGGAAGAAAAGGAATTTATGATTCGGTTGGAATATGCTATTAATAATTTAAAAGAGGGACAACGGGAAGTCTTTCTTTTAAGTAGAATAGAGAAAAAAAAATACAAGGAAATTGCTGAATTATTAGGCATATCGGTAAAAGCCGTAGAAAAAAGAATGCAGCTAGCCTTAGTAAACCTTAAAAAAACAATCCCTAATATTTAAACCTAAAATATGAATACGATGGATAATTTTCTTACTAATGATTTTTTAATTAAATGGGTGCATAGGCAACTTACGTTAGAAGAGGAGGCTTTATTTTTAAAGTCGGAAAACTATAAAAACTTAGTGGTATCCAGTACAAAATCATATTAAAAAAAATAATCATGTCAGACTATATTAATAAAAATAATTTTTTAGCACGTTGGCTTGAAGATGACCTGACGGCTGAAGAAAAAAAAGCTTTTGAAAAATCTGATGATTTTTCCGCTTACAGCGAAATTTTAAATGCTGTTGAAAGGTTTGAAAAGCCTGAATTTAACCTAGACCATGAATTAATACAACAAAAAGAATACAACAAAAACTACACTAAGAAAAATACAAAAGTAATAAAACTGCGCCCATGGATTTATGCCGCTGCAGCTTCTGTTGCCCTACTTATGTTTATTGGCTTAAAAATGTTTTCGCCGGCTAATATTGTTATAAATGCTTCTTTAGCCGAAAAAACAACACATGAACTTCCCGATCATTCGATGGTTACGTTAAATGCCGAAAGTAGTATTAAATATGATAAAGATACGTTCCTTAAAAAAAGAACACTCAAATTAACAGGTCAAGCTTTTTTTGAAGTAGCTAAAGGATCCACTTTTACGGTAAATACCAACAAAGGAGCCATTAGTGTTTTAGGAACTCAATTTGATGTTTTTTCACGTAATAATCAATTAAAAGTACGTTGCTTTGAAGGTAAAGTACAAGTAAAAAATACCGCCGAAGCAGTTATTTTAACCAAAGGTAAAGCCGTAAAAATAAACGAGCAAAATACCTTTACTCCTTATACAATAACTGATAACAAACCAGAATGGACACAAGGCTATAGCGCTTTTAACAAGGCTACATTAAACGAGGTTATAGAAAGCCTAGAAAGACAATACGATGTTAAAATTAACAGTAAACATATCAATACCAAAAGAACATTTACTGGTTTTTTTACACATAAAAATTTAGAAAATGCAATAAAAACCTGTTTTGAACCTTTACATATAAAATATACATTTGCTAGTGCTAATGAAATTGTATTAAAGGAATAATGAGTGAGGTATTTTAAACCCTTTTTAATTTTTATATTTAGTTACTTTTACGGATTTTCTCAAAATTCAAACTTAACTTTAAAGGTACCCCTTGAAGATGCTTTGTTGCATTTTCAAAAAGAAGCCTCCCTTAAGTTTTCTTATGATCCAGAGTTAATTCACAACATTGATGTCAAAATAAGTAACAAATTAACGAATATATCTATTGAACAATTAGCGCAACTTGTAAAAAAACAGACTATTTATAAGTTGCAAAAAATTGACAATACAAATTATATTCTAATAAAAAATAATAGTCCCATTACAATTTGTGGTACTGTGGTCGACCAATCTTCTAATTTTGAATTAGCACAGACTACAATTTTTAAAAATAATAGGGCGGTTTCCTTAACCAATAAGCATGGATTTTTTTCCATAGAAACCATACAAACAGATAGTATTAGTATTCGCTACACGGGTTACACGACTAAAACTATTCTTGCCAAAGAATTCCCCTCAAACTTGTGCGATACTATTTACCTTACCCCCAAGGTTGAAACGCTAAACGATGTTATCATTGATGAGTATTTAACCAAAGGAATGTACAAAAAGGAAGATGCTTCCATCCACATTTCAACAAAAAGTTTACGAATTTTACCCGGCCTTGTTGAGCCCGATGTGCTACAAAGCGCCCAATTACTACCGGGTGTTAGTAGTCCTACCGAAGACCCTGCTAGTTTGTTTATACGAGGAGGAACTCCAGATCAAAATTTAATCCTTTGGGATGGTATCAAAATTTACAATACCGGACATTTTTTTAATCAGATATCCACCTTTAATCCATACATTATTAAAAATGTAGAAATTTACCGTGGTGGAACAAGTGTGCAATACGGGGATCGGATTTCGGGTGCGGTAATTATTAATTCTGACGATGATGTAACAGAACGCTTTAAAATAGGTGGAGGATTTAATTTAACCCATGCAGATATATATGCCAAAATTCCACTTTCGCCCAAAGCAGGATTCTTAATTGCTGGCCGAAGATCATCAACAGATATCTATGATAATATACTTACCAAAAACTTGAGTCAAAAAGTTTTTCAAAATACTAGAGCCGAAATAACAGAAGAAGAAGAACTAGGTCAAGAAAACAATAATCGCGAAGATATCCTCCAATTTGCTGATACTAACTTCAAATTTTTATGGCAACCCAATACTAATAATAAAATTACTTTAAGTACTATAGCCACACAAAATATATTAGATAATTATAGAGAACAACAAGCCGAAAATAGTTCTAAAACCAATATAACTGACCAATTAAAAACTCAAAATTTTGGCGCTAGCTTAATTTGGAGAAAAAAATACACGCCTAAAATTTCACAAAAATTCAGTGTTTATACTTCGCAATATAATTTTGATTACAATCTATTTTTTAAAAGAATTAATGAAAATTTCGAATTCAAAAATGACCTTGATAATAAGGTAAGTGATACAGGAGCTGAAATTGATTTTAATTTTAAACTTGGTAAAAGCCATTCACTACACACAGGATATCAGTTTACTCATAATGAAACTGATATTACTATTTTCAACACCTTCACTGGTGCAGATGACGAAGAAATAACAGATTTATTTATAAAAGGAAAAGGCTCAAACCATACATTTTACAACGAATATATTTACAATTTTAAAAAAATATACCTGCGTATTGGTTTACGAAATTCGCTATTAAGCAATAGCAATAAAAGCTTATTTTTTGAACCAAGAATGTTTTTATCAACTCCCTTATCAAAAAACTTACAACTAACCAGTTCCTTTGAATTAAAAAACCAACAATCAATTCAAGTTGATACTTTTGCTAGCGAGTTTAATGAAACTGATGCCCCCCCAACCCTACCCAATGGAGATCGATTATGGATACTATCGGGTGCTAAAAATGATGAAATCCTTAGAGAATTTCAAATTATTAAAAGTCGACAAGTTACTTTAGGACTACTTTACGCTAAAAAAGGATGGCATGTTGATCTGGAAGGCTATTATAAAAACCTAAATGATACCTCTTTTACAAATAACTTTTTATTAACTATTACTTCAACAGCTGACGAATTTGTAACTAACTCAAAAGAAGAACGATGGGGGGTTGATTTTTTATTAAAAAAAAGAATCCAAAATTACCGCTTTTGGCTGAGTTATACTTGGAGTAAGACTTCGGTATCGATTCCAAGTGTGCAAGCAAAAACTTTTCCTAACAATTTTGATCAACCTCATGTTTTAAATATTTCACAAACATTAAAAATAAAAAAATTAGAATTTGCTTTAGGATGGAACTTTGCTTCGGGACGCCCATTTTCTAATTTTTCTACCAATGAATTTTCGGGCTCATTAGTTGAATTCAACATTGACCCTAAAGGTTTTAATGCAGAACGATTAAAAAATTATCACAGACTAGATGCTTCTACTACCTATCGTTTTTCATTAGATCAAAAAAAGAAAATTAATGGACTCATTGGTTTTTCAATTCGAAATATTTATAACCAAAAAAATGAAATTGGTCAAGAGTTTCAATTGAATTTTAATGATGAAACAGGTTCAATACTACAAAGTTTTAATACCGCATCTTTACAGTTTACACCCGACTTTTTGTTTCGTCTTAATTTTTAATGACTAAGTGATTGATCACCACTATAATTTTATTTTATCATTAAAGCAGCCGGCTTAAATTCACTAAAAGGATCAACTAATTTTAGTTGATCAATTTTAGTCTTATTCTTTATAAACTTAGTTCCCAATACATAGGCTTTGGCGTTATTTACCGCATCAACCGCTAATAATTCATCATTTTTAAAATACCATATGGAAAATTTAATCTGCGTCCCTTCTTCCTTACGAAGTAACGCCTTGGTATACCCCGTAGACAGACCAACCATTTGTAATTTAATATCATATTGATCGGACCAAAACCAAGGTATGCTATTATAAACTGGCTTTTTATCACATATTGCTGCCGCAGCTATTTTAGCTTGATCTACGGCATTTTGAACAGATTCTAATCTAATAAAACGATCATAATGCGGATTATAATGACTAGTACAATCACCAATAGCATATATATCAGTAGCTGCTTTTGCTGCTTCATTTACTTTAATTCCATTAGCTATATCCAAGCCAACTTGTTCGGCCAACGCTACATTTACATGCACCCCTACGCCAACTATAATAATATCGGCCTCATAACTTGTAGTATCGGCACACATAACTTGATTAAAATTGGCCTGTTTGGCTATACTTACTACGTTTTTATTTGTCAACACCTCTACCCCATTGGAGGCATGTAATTTTTCAAAAAAATCAGACATCTCAGGAGCAGTAACCCGAGCTAGAATACGCTCTTCTCGTTCTAAAACAGTAACACTAGCTCCTAACTTTTTTAATGAAGCGGCTGTTTCCAAACCAATATAACCGCCACCAATAATGACCACTTTTTTATGCACACTAGTGGACATCGCTTTACGTATGCGCTCAACATCATTTGCAGTACGCAAAGTAAATACATTAGAAGCTTCTCTTAAACCTTTTATTGGCGGAATAATAGGTCGCGCTCCTGTTGCTAATACTAAAGTATCATAAGTTTGTAGCCTTCCATCACTTAAAACAACATGCTTTGCTACTCGATCAATAGTATTTATCGTAACTCCTAAGCTTAATTCGATACCTGATTTATCATAAGCTTCGGCAGATTTAAGTAAATTTTTGTCAATAGCATCAGCACTAGTCAAATAAGCCTTTGACAATGGTGGACGATGGTAAGGCAACACGGGATCTTTATCAAAAAGAATGATCCGACCTTCCCAGCCTTCTTTGCGTAAAGAAAAAGCAAAATTTACACCCGCATGGCTAGCGCCAATAACTACGCAGATTTTATCTTTTGAAAAATTTAAGGACATGTTTTTTATATTATATCAATCGCTTTCTGCTACTTGAAGTACCAATCCATCAAGGGCTTCACTAACTTCTAACTGACAACACAAACGACTGTATTCATTTACATGATCATCTAACTCTAGCATATCATTTTCGATCTCGCTAGCCTCACCTGTTTTTTCCATATGCTCTGGTTTAACGTGCACATGACAAGTTGCACAGGAACACACGCCTCCACAATCACCGTCAATACCAGGCACATCATTGTCAACTGCTAGTTGCATTACAGAACCAGAAGTTGCCTCTAACTCTATGGATTCATTATCGGTTGTTATAAATGTTATTTTCGCCATAATTTATCTATTTAGCCTTAGGGATATAAGGCTTTGTTATTTAACTACTAAGAATTGAATTTTACTTGCATACTATCGTAGCCTACTTTTCGCTTAAATTGATCTAAATCTTCTATATTTTCTTTAAAGTCTATAATATCAATTGACGCTACTTTTTGTGCTAAGGTTTCTACTAAAATTTTCATGATTTGACGTGCATGCGTTGCTCCCAAACAGTTATGCGTCCCAAAACCGAAACTGACATGTGGGTTTAATTTGCGATCCAACACAATTTCATTTGGGTTTTCAAATACCGAAGCATCACGGTTTGCCGAAGCCCAACACAATGAAATACGAGAATCCGCCTTTACAGCATGCTCACATACTTGAGTATCTTTGGTAGCTACACGCCCCATGTGCGTTAATGGTGCAAAATACCTTATCAATTCCTCCACCGCTTTTCCTGTAATTTCAGGTTCATTTTTTATACGTTGTAAGGATTCTGGATGTTCTGCAAAATAGGCGATTGAATTAGTTACTGCATTAATTACTGTATCACGACCACCTGCAAAAGTGAGGATCATTACTCCTTTAATTTCTTCTTTAGTCAATTTTTTACCGTTCACTTCCGAAGCTATCAATTTTGAATATAAATCAGCACCAGGATGCGCTATAGCTTTCTCAATTTGGGCATCGATATAATCATATAAAATATTGGCCTTATCACCATCTAAGGCTTCACCTTCGCTTCGAAAAACATGTGTGCCCCAACCTATCCAAGTTTCGGCTTCTTCGTAAGGAATATTTAACAATAATGTTAATGCTCGTGACTGTAATTTTAATGAAAAGTCTGTAACCACCTCCACACTATCCTTGGTCAATACCTCATCAATAATTTCATTAATTTGAGCTGTAAGCTTGTTTCTATATTCCTCTTCCAATGGGCGTTTAAACCAAGGTTCAATTAAGTCTCGATAACTTTTATGCGCTGGAGGATCAACTTCAAAAGGTATTTGACGGATGTCACGTATAGCCACTTCCGAAGGAACTACAATACGCCCAGGTTCTGCACCAGACTGAAATGTTTTCCAGTTGTGCGCTCCTTTACGCACATCTTTAAGGCGTAAAAGCATGGTTACTGGATCATTTTGATCATTCATTTCCCCAAAACCTTTTTCAAGTCTTGCCTTTTCAAACGGATCGGTAAGTTTACTTTTTTCCATTTCTATCTTTTTTTATGACTCAATATACCCCCCAAAGGGAACACCTTATTCAATATCCTTAACACTAACCTCTTATGCAAAGAACGTTAGATTTTCAACTTAAAACACACTCTTTATTGTCTAAAAATTAAACTATATTGCCCTATAATTAGAATCCCTTTATTTTTTGTTAGCTAATTAGAATCTTGTTAAAAAATTGTATAGTTTCTTTTATATGAGTTTCCCAATAAATCCATTCGTGTTTACCAAGGTTTTCTTTATAGGTATGCGCTATACCCATATCAACTAATTGCTTATGCAACTTTCTGTTTCCTTCAATTAATAAATCATCCGATCCACAATCAAATCTAAATGGAGGTAAGTTATTCTTATGTTTTTTTATAGTTTCCAGTACCGAATTGTTTTCTATATCATCCTGCTTATATAAAGATAAATCTTCTTCAACAAATAATTTCATCTCATCTAAAACAGTTATAGAAGATAAACCAGAAACTCCTGAAAATTTTTCATGGTATTTAATACCAATTCGCAAGGCTCCAAAGCCTCCCATGGACAATCCTGCTATAAATAACTTTGAATGTTCACTTGCTTGAGGAATTAACTCAACAGTCGCATCAATAACATCCTCAACTATCCATTTTTCAAAATCCGAATTTTGATGTGGCACATAGGCACTTCCATCACCCCACAACCCATCCGAGGGCATAGCTATGATCATCGGTTGTATTTCACCATTCTTAATCCAGGATTGCATTTTTAAATGTATTCCTGTTTTTTGTGACCATATCCAATGACTACCATATACCCCGTGCATTAGCACAACTATGGGCAAATTTTCATGATTCCCCGAAGGTACATATACCGTAATATCACCTCTATTTTTTAAGTGTTTACTTTTTACCGTAATGTGACGCAAATTATTGGACTCAAAACGAGGATCTGAAATTTCGGTAGTTTTAAATTTGGACATTTTTTTTAGTTTGGCTTTTGGCTTTTGGCTTTTGGCTTTTGGCTTTTGGCTTTTGGCTTTTGGCTTTTGG